>DBMR01000063.1 GCA_002298785.1 Verrucomicrobia subdivision 3 bacterium UBA693 | reverse complement strand
CTCGGCCGGAGGTCGCTGACTGGGGTTGCATGCCCAGAATCATCCGGCCGACCTCAACACGGATGCTGCCGCCCTGTTGATTCAGTCACGTCAAAAGGCGAACGGTGAATGGCCTTATCCGCACGCGGACACGCGGCCGCCGATCTGCCTGGATTACATTGCACAGACGGCCCTCGCCATGCGGGCGCTGCAAGTATACGCGCCGACGACCAGCAAGGCCGCCTGCGAGAAATCCGTGCGCCTCGCCGCGTCCTGGCTCGCCAAAGCGCAATCCTTCAATAACGAGGATCGGGGTTGGCGCCTTACGGGGCTGGCATGGGCGGGTCTGGATCAGCGGGCGATTGCCAAAGCTAGGCAGGAGTTATTGGCGGCACAGCGGCCGGACGGTGGATGGGCTGATTTGCCGTCCATGCAGAGCACCCCTTACGCCACGGGCAGAAGCCTGGTCTCACTCCAGATCGGGGGGCTGCCGGTGACCGATCCGGCGTATCAGCGCGGGGTGAAGTTCCTGCTCGATAGTCAGCAGGAAGACGGTTCGTGGCACACGAAGACCCGGGCGCTGGCTTTCCAGCCATTTTTCGATAATGGCTTTCCGCATGGTTACGATCAGTGGATGTCCGCGGCCGCGACCAGTTGGGCGGCGATGGCGCTCACGTTGGCCCTGCCAGACAGTGGCCCCTTTACGGTCTCGCAGAATCCGTAACTGGCACCTGACAACTCGCCGTCTCTGGTCGGCTCTAAACGCTGCAGGCCGGTTTTCCCGAAACCTGAATTCAGCCGGCGACCCGTGCCGTAATGGATAAGGTCTGCGAACCTGCCAGGCCGATGGTGAAAAAGCGGCTGCTCGGCTTGAATCCCGCCTATACCCGTGGGAAATGTTCTACTGGGCGTGGATATGCAGACTCGAATTCAAGAGGCTGGAGAGGTTGGAGCGGTGAGAGGCTGGGTGTTGTTCGATGGAGATTGCCGCTTTTGCATCTCCCTGGTCCGACGCTTCGGTTCGCTGCTCCGGCGGCATCATTACGAGGTCGCGCCGCTGCAATCCCCGTGGGTGCGAGATGAATTGAAGCTGGGCGAGGAGGAACTGCTCTCCGAAATGCGTCTCCTTTATCCGACGGGCGAGCTTAAGGGCGGAGCGGCGGCGCTATTGGACATCGCGCGGCAAATCTGGTGGGCGTGGCCGTTGTATTTGCTGTCGCGTGTACCTGGGATGAAAACCGCGATGGATCGCAGTTACCGCGCGTTTGCCCGTCGGCGAAACTGTCGCAACGGCCTTTGTCGGCTTTCGCAGGGGCGCTGAGTTAAAGACAATGGCTCCAGCGTTGTGCGCTACGCCAGTGCCGCATTCATACGCTTGATCGCTTCGTCGATCTCGTCGCGGTTCTTGAAACCAATGACCACGGAGTCCAATTCCGGCATCGACATGGCGAAGCGAATGGATTTCTCGCGGTCTTCCGCGTTGACGAACTCGCCATTGCCAATGATTTTCATGCCGATAATACCGCGTCCTTTGGCCTTCATGGCCTTCAGTTCGGCGACGACCGGAGCGACATCGTGAACCTTGTCGTTCCAGACGGATTCCTCCGGGCCGTCGATACGGCGTCCTTGAGGGTTGACCCGGACCAAGTGGACCTGCGCCCAGGGGGTGGCGGTCGCGCCTTTCAAGGCGGGCAAACTATGACATGAAACACCTTTACTGCGGATCCAGCCTTTGGACTTGGCTTCGTCAAAGCCGTCCATGATGCGTTTCCATTGCTCGGTCCAGCCGTCCTTAATCATGCAATGGATCAACATGGTGTCGACGTAGTCCGTGTCGAACACCTTGCGGTGATGGTCGATGGCCTCGAGCACTTTCTCCGGCTGACCGGGGATCTTGGATTGAATGAACAGTTTTTCGCGCGGCAGACCTTTGATCGCGCCGCCAATCCACTCGAACGTCCGGTAAGTCTGGGAGCAGTCGAAATAGGTAATGCCCTGGTCGTAAGCGTATTTAACCAGGCTATTGAAACCTTCGCGGCCCAGGTCAAATTGCACCTGACCGCTGCTGCTGCCGGTGCCCATTCCCAGCCGGCTGATCTTGATCCCCGTCTGGCCCAGCGGCACCTGGTCCACGGCGGTGCGTTTCGAGACAACCGCCCGGGCGCTTAAGAGCGGGCTGGCGCCGAGCACGAGCGCGCTGGTGGCGGTAATTGAGTTGCGAAGAAATTCACGGCGAGTGCAGTTCGAAGTTTTCATTGGATACGGTGTAGGCATTACCTTGGTAACATCTGGGAGCGGAGCTTTCAAGTTCAAATCCGAAATTGCGAATTTTCTTGTCGTCGCGCTTCCGAGCGGATTAGTTGGTCCGTATATGCCAATTTATCTTCCCAAGCTAACCCGGCGGCAATTCCTCGGCCGGAGCCTGATGGCCGGAGCAGGATTGCTGGCGGGTTGCGCCGGTCATTCCGGGGCCGGGCGGCACGATGCCAACGCGTTTGCGCTGTTCTCTGATACTCACCTGGATGGGAACACCGGCCAGGTTACCAGGGGCGTGAACATGGCCCGCAATTTTGAGCGCGCCGCCGAGGAGTTGGTGAGCCTGCCGCAAAAGCCGGCCCGGCTGTTTGTCACTGGAGATCTGGCGCATAACAGTGGTCAAGCGGCGGATTACGGGACGGTGGCGAAGCTGTTGACTCCGGTGCGTGAGGCCGGTTTGCCCGTGCATTTGGCCCTGGGAAACCACGATCATCGCGACCGTTTTTGGCAGGCCTTTCAGGAATTGAAAGCGGCACGGAGGCCGGTGCGGGACCATCAAACCAGCATTGTGCGCACGCCGTTGGCGGATTGGTTCATTCTCGATTCACTCGAGACCACGTTATCCACTCCTGGGTTACTGGGCCAGGAACAACTGGCCTGGCTGGCGCGGTCCTTGGATGAGCACCCGTCCAAACCGGCGATTGTGCTGGTGCACCACAATCCCGGGCTCGAAGGCGGCAACATGGGATTGAAAGACACGGTGGCGTTCATGGAGGTGCTGCGGCCGCGCCGCCGCGTGAAGGCTTATATCTTCGGACACACGCATAACTGGAAGGTGCAAAAAGATGAGAGTGGTTTGCACTTGGTGAATTTGCCGCCAGTGGCTTATGTGTTTCGCGATGGTGATCCCAGCGGCTGGGTGCTGGCAAAATTGCACTCGGGCGGAATGAGGCTGGAGTTGCGCAGCCTGGATCCCAACCATCGTGAGCACGGGCGGGTCCTGGAGTTAGCGTGGCGCGCTTGAGCATCTGCCGGGAGCGTCCATAAACCGAGTCTGGTGTTTGCAGTTTACGGATTCGGATTTGACGCTAATCTTGACCGGATATGCGAATGATCGGGCACCTGCCGGCAGAGACGTCCGCTCGTGTGTTTGGTGATTACCTGTTCGTGAAGGGAATCGAAAACCAAATTGAACACGAGCACGGCGGGGATTGGGGTGTTTGGGTGCGGGATGAGGATAAACTGGATGAGGCAACGAAGTTGTTGGCGGAATTTCGCCAGAACCCGGCCGACCCTCGCTACCAGCAGGAAGGACAGGGGGCGGCAGCCTTGCGGGCCGAGTTGGAGCACGAACAAAAAGTTTACCGCAAGAAGATGCTGTCGCGGCGGCAGTTGTTTCGTCCACTCACAGGATACGGTTTTGGCCCGTTGAGTTTCGGTTTGATCGTTATCAGCGTCGTGGTTTTCCTGCTCTCCAAGGGGGGCAATGATGCCCAGCCAATTCGGTGGCTTTTCATTTCAGAAATCCTGGGCGGGGAAGGAATTCTGAGCGAAGTGCGTCATGGGCAAGTGTGGCGATTATTCACGCCGATGTTCATTCATTTTGGGGTGTTGCATATATTCTTCAACATGCTTTGGTTGCGGGATCTGGGGAGCATGATCGAGGCGCGGCAGAGCAGCGGCATGTTGGCGGTGCTGGTGCTGGCGCTGGCCGCCGTCTCCAATGTGGCTCAGTATCTTTTTGCCGGGCCGGTCTTTGGTGGCATGTCGGGCGTGGTTTATGGGTTGCTCGGTTACATTTGGATTCGTGGGAAATTCGACCCTGGCTCCGGGCTGTTTCTGCACCAGAGCACCGTGATCATGATGTTAATCTGGTTCGTGGCCTGTTTCACCGGTTTATTGGGGGCCGTGGCCAATATGGCGCACGCCGCGGGCCTGGGACTGGGCTGTGCCTGGGGTTATCTCGCCAGTTTGCGCTACCGGTGAGGTTATGAAGTTCACCCACAAACTGGTGCTCTGGCTGATCATGGGGCTGGCTTTGGGAACCCTGGTGTTCGGCGTGTTGCAGTTCATGGGGCCCGGGTCTCCACCGCCCGAGGCGCCGGGGCCTGGGGGCGGTACCAACGCCGCGGTCTCGAAGTAATTGGGAATTGTCTGTGGCACCACGGCGGCGCGGCTTGTTCTGCCGTGGTTGAGGTGCTTACCATTGCGTCATGGGGAAAATCAAAAGTCTAAAACCCTCGTTGGATTGGTTGCTGGTCTTCGTGCCGGTGGCGGTCGCCGTGCGGTACGTGGCACCGCTGCACAACGAGGCGGCGCTGTTCATTATCTCCGGACTGGCGATCATTCCACTGGCAGGCTTGATGGGGCGGGCGACGGAGCACCTGGCGGAAAAGATGGGGCAGGGGGTAGGTGGACTGCTCAACGCGACGTTCGGAAACGCCGCGGAGTTGATCATTGCGCTGGTCGGCTTGCAGAAGGGCTTTATCGAAGTGGTGAAAGCTTCCATCACGGGTTCGATCATTGGCAACCTGCTGTTGGTGCTGGGGGTGTCGCTGCTGGCCGGCGGGGCCCGTCATTCGGAGATGACGTTTAACCGCGTGGCGGCGCGGACTTCGACCGCCTCCCTCTTTCTGGCGGCGATCGGGCTGCTCATTCCCACAATATTTCATTTTTCGGCGAACTTGACACCAGGCCGCTGGAGTCCCGGTTTGGAGCGGGACTTGTCACTGGCCATCGCCGTAGTATTGCTTGGCACTTACTGCTGCACGCTCCTTTTTTCCCTGCTGACGCACCGACAGCATTTCACCGGCCCCGCGGGTGAGACGGAGCATGAGAAAACCGGGCCAGGTTGGTCGCGAACCAAAGCGTTCATCGTCTTGCTGGTCGCCACGGCGGTGGTGGCGGTGCTTTCGGATTTCTTGGTCGGTTCGGTGGAAGCCGCCCGTCAGCGATTGGGTGTTTCGGAGGTCTTCATTGGCATCATCATTGTGGCGGTGATTGGCAATGCCGCCGAACATTCCACCGCGGTTTGGATGGCGATGAAAAACAAGATGGATTTGAGTCTCGGGATCGCGGTGGGGTCCAGTCTGCAGATCGCGCTTTTTGTGGCGCCGCTCCTGGTGCTGGTCTCGGGTTTTCTGGGGCATCCCATGGATTTGGAGTTTTCCATCCCGGAGACAGTGGCGGTGTTCGTTGCGGTGCAAGTGGTCGCGCAGATCAGCAACGATGGCGAAACCAACTGGCTCGAGGGCGCGCAATTGCTGGCGCTGTATTTGATTTTGGCCGTGTTATTTTACTACCTGCCCGGCGGGAAGTAGCGCGGGGAGCTCATTGCCATCCCAGCCACAGCCCCAGGCGATAAGTCGCAAAAGCGAAACCCCAGGCCAAGGTGCCCATGTAAAACCATTGGAACAGCGGCCATTTCCACGAGTTGGTCTCACGGCGCACCACCGCGACCGTCGAGACGCATTGCAGCGCAAACACGTAAAAGACCATGAGCGTGACTGCGGTAAGCGCGGTATAGACCGCGGTGCCGTCGGGACGTTTCTGTGCGCGCAACGCGGCGACCATGCTTTGGTTGGAGGAACCTTCAGCCCCGTCGGCCACGTTGTACACCGTGGCCATGGTGCTGACGAAAACTTCCCGGGCCGCAAACGAACTTACCAACCCGATGCCCATCTTCCAGTCGAAGCCGAGGGGCGCAATCAGCGGCTCGATCAGCCGCCCCGCGTAACCCGCGAAGCTTCCGCGTAACTTGGCTCCGGCGATTTCCGAGTCGAGCCCGGCCAGCTCGGCCTGGGCTTTTGCCACGGCATCGGGGCTGGTAGCCTTCGTGACCTGGGCTTCCATTTCAGCGCGTCGTGAGGCGAACGCGTTGTCTACGCCCCTCTGGTGTGGATAGGTAGCCAGGAACCACAGCAGAATGTTGATGCCCAAAATCACGGTGCCGGCGCGGCGCAAAAAGACTTTGGACCGATCCCACATGTGGCGGGCCACGACGCGCAGCAGCGGTCGCTTGTAGGGCGGCAATTCCATGATCAACAAGGGCGGTTCACCTTTAAGCAGGGTCTTTTTGAACACCCAGGCCATGAACAGGGCCACAATAATACCCAGCAAATACATGCTCAGCATCATTAGACCACTCAAGCGCAGGAAGCCAAACAGCGTTACGTCCGGGATGCAGGCGGCGATGAGAATGGTATAGACCGGCAAGCGAGCTGAGCAACTCATCAGGGGCGACACCAGGATGGTGACCAGGCGATCCTTGGGACTCTCGATGGTGCGCGTGGCCATGATCCCAGGAATGGCGCAAGCGAAGGAGCTCAGCATGGGGATGAAGCTTTTCCCGTGTAACCCCACCTTGCTCATGAGGCGGTCCATGAGGAAAGCCGCGCGCGCCATGTAACCGGTATCCTCGAGGAACCCGATGAACAGAAACAGCAGTAAAATCTGAGGGAGAAAAACCACTACCGCCCCGACGCCAGCTACCACGCCATTCACCAACAGGCTGTTCAGATCACCGGCCGGCACCAGGCGGCCCACCATATTTCCCAGCCAGTCCACTCCAGCTTGCAGCGCATTCATAGGGAAATGCGCGAAGACGAAGATGCTCTGGAACATCAACGTCATGATGCCGACGAAAATCAGCGTGCCCCACACCTTATGCGTGAGAACTCGATCCAAGCGGTCGCTGAAGGTTTCCCCCGGCGGCGCGAGTTCCACGGTAGCCGCCTCCTGTATGGTAGCTATGCGAGCGTAGCGGCCTTCGATCGTGGTCCCGCGCCAATCCACGCCGGCCGCGTCCAGTCGCGCGCGCGCCTGCTCCACTGCCGTCTGGATTTCCGCAGGATAATGAGTGCTGCTGGAAGCGAGGGCTTTTTCGTTGCTCAGAATCAGCAGGGCCTCGGCGGAGGCCTGGGTGCGCCGTTCATGAAATGCCGCGGCCAGCAGGGCGGCAATTTGGCGAGCCTCCTCCTTCATTTCCGCGGGAAGTTCGCAGAAAATCTGGTCGGACGGCGGCGCGGGCCGTTCGAGCGAATCAAAGATAGCGCGGCGCAGCTCGGGCAGTCCCTCTCCAGAGGAGGCGACGATCGGGATTACCCGCGTTCCCAGTTCGCGTGCCAACTGATCGCTGTCTATCGAGTGCCCGTTCGCGGCGGCCACGTCGATCATGTTCAAAGCCACCAGAGTGGGATAACCCAGTTCCAGCACCTGCGTCGCGTAATACAGATTGCGCTGCAGGTTGGAGGCATCCACCACCACAATCACCAGGGCGGGGGCGGGCAATTCCGTCAGACGCCCGAGTAGGACATCGCGTGAAATCTGCTCGTCCAGAGACTGTGGGCTGAGACTATAGGTACCCGGCAGATCCAGCACCCGTGGCTGGCAGCCCGCGGGCGCGTTCAGGAGTTTTCCCTCTTTACGTTCCACCGTCACTCCCGCGTAGTTGCCCACCCGGGCGCGCAGGCCGGTGAGCGCGTTGAATAAAGTGGTCTTCCCGCAATTTGGATTGCCGGTCAGAACGAGGTAAGGCGCGGGGTCAAGGTTGGGCCGCCCGCCGGACTTGTTCGTGGCAGCCGGAGCCGCAACAGGAGACGCCTCCGGCTGGCTTCCGGAGACGGGGTCGGTTGGGTTCGACGGGCCGGATGTCATTGGTTCAAGGACAATGCGATCCGTCGCACCTAAGCCTTGGGACGCACAAAAATCTGTTCCGCTTCGCTTTTGCGCAAAGTGAGGTTGTAGCCGCGCACTTTGATTTCCACGGGATCACCCATGGGGGCGAAGCGCACGAGTTCCACCGGTGTGCCCACCAGCAGTCCCATCTCCATCAGGCGCGGGCGGTTGGCGGGGGGTAATTTAATCTCGACTACGGTAGCCGCGCTGCCAAGGGCCAGGGCGGTCAATGGTTGGGGTGGCGCAGGGTCTCCGGGCATAAATCGGAAGCGGCGAGGCCGCGATCAGGATCCGGCTCGGGATGGCTTGGGTGAAACGGGTTCCACCATGATGGCGTCCGCCAGTCGTTCGCTGATCCCCAGTCGGGCGTTGCAGACCTGGCAAATTAGACTCGATTGGCGGGAGAGCAGCTTGATTTTTTGCTCCTCGCAAAAGCCCATTTCCCGCAGCCGATCAATCATTTCGGGGGAGGCGGCCAGTTGTTTAATACAGACTGTGCTGCCCGCCTGGACGCTGCTTAACGGGCAGACGTCGGAGCCGGCGCATTGCCCCTCCAGCAAGACATAGTTTGTAGGTGACGGTTCTTGTTTCACCGAGGACAAATTAGGGTAGGGTCCGGCACTCCGCAAGCGGCAATTGAAACGGGCGTCAGGGAGCGAGTTGACTCAAATTAAAA
>DBMR01000096.1 GCA_002298785.1 Verrucomicrobia subdivision 3 bacterium UBA693 | reverse complement strand
GAGGTTTTTCAGCGGAATCAATATTCCGAACCCGGCGGTACAACCAATCGGAACCGGCCGGCTGGCTCAGAGACAAATCGGACGCCGGCGGGGGCTGGCTACGGTGGCTTACTCTCACGTTGACCGCGCTCGCACGCATGAAGAAGTTCCTTTTTTTCATCATTGTCGTGGCACTGGTGATTTGGTCGTTCTTCTCACACCTTGCGCTTCCGTTGCTCGTGGCCATTGTGGCGATGGCCGTTTGGGCTTTTCGCTCCGACACGAGGATGTGGCAGACGAAGCCGACAGCGGAGTTGGTCGCTATGGTTGAGAGCGGCGAGTGGCGCTACTGGCAGACAGCACTTGAGGAACTTCGCTGCCGAGGAGAGGACATTTCTCGGTTCACACCGCGCCTGGTCGCTGGGTTGGTTTCTGATTCAGTGTTGACGCGCACCGCTGCTGAGGTAGCACTCAAGGATTTGTTTCCTGAGTTCAAGGACCACCTGAAGGGTTACTTGCCGACCCATGACGCTGCAACGTCGCGTCAGCGGTTAGAGCCGATTCTGGTGAAGTATGGAGTTGGAATATGACCGGGGGTCTAAATGCCGCTCCAACGAATGGCGGCCCGGCGGAGCTGCATGGAAATTCGGGGTTCGATGGCGGGGTCGCCATCGGTGAGCTAAAGGTTTAGATTCCTCCTTCCATCCCACCTTCGCTGCCTGGTAATGGGGCAATTCCGGTAAAACCGCTTGGGCATTGTCGCTGGAGCATTTGCGTGCCACTTTGTATCGATGTCTGTAACGGTCAAGATTTGCGGGATAACCAATCCCGAGGACGCGTTGGTGGCGGTTGAGGCCGGGGCCAATGCCCTGGGGTTCGTCTTTTACGCTCCGAGCCCGAGGTCGGTGAACGTGGAACAAGCGGCCGCGATTTGCCGTGAGCTGCCGCCGTATGTGGCGCGCGTGGGAGTTTTTGTAAATCCAGACGAGGGATTGGTTCAGCACGCGCTGAGCGCCTGTGGCTTGAATATCCTGCAGTGGCATGGCGAGGAGAGTCCCGAGTTTTGCGTGCAATTCGGGATCATGAGCATGAAAGCCTTCCGGTTGAAAGACGCGTCCTCACTGGAGGCGATTGCGGACTACGGCACCAACGCCATTCTGCTGGATGCCTACAACCCGGGATTGCGTGGCGGTACCGGCGAGGCTTGTGACTGGCAATTGGCACTGGAGGCGAAGAAATTCGGGCGCCCCATCTTTCTGGCGGGCGGTTTAGCGCCGGAAAATGTCGGTGCCGCCATCCAGCAGGTACGGCCTTTTGGAGTGGACGTTTCGAGCGGAGTCGAGCGGTCCCCGGGCCGAAAGGACCACGATAAAGTGCGGCGGTTTATCGCCGCCGCCAAAGCCGCCGGGGACCAGTCGCCTTAGAGCGCAACGACAGCGGCGGTGCGGATGGATTTCTCCTCGGCCTCGCAAATTTCCAGGGCCTGGCAACCATCCGCCGCAGTTACGATTTGTGGGCGTTGTCCGGTCGCGGCGCATTCCACGACGTAGCGAACTTCCTCGAGGTACCCATCCGTCTCGTAGCGAATTACGCGCGGTTCCTGGCCGGCCTCGGTGACGTGCATGGCGTCCGCGCCGCGGGCGAGGTCAAAATCCAGCGTGGCGTTTTCGCAATACACGGTGTAAGCCATGTTGAAGCCTTTCTTCAACAGCCAGTTTCCTTCGGCATGAACCACCGGGCCGTCCGCGTAAAGGTAATGCGCGACGACATGATCAATGGGGGCATTGGCATGAACGGTCCCGCTGGCGAAAACCGATTTCGGCCGGCCAAAGAGGAACTGGACGAAGTCGGTGTCGTGAATGTGCAGGTCGAAGAGCGCGCCGCCCAAATCCGAGCCCGCGGTGTAGGTGCCTTGTTTGCTCCAACCCGGCATTTCAGAGACGCGGCGAAACCGCGCGGCGATGATCTTGCCATAGGTCCGTTGCTCGACGACTTGTTTGAGCCAGCTCCATCCGGGCCAAAACCGCAGGCACATGGCGGGCATCAAGAAACCCGGCGCCTTCTCGGCCACGGCCAGGATTCTGCGCGCGTCCGCCGAGGTGCGCGCCAGCGGTTTCTCGCAGAAGACATTTTTGCCCGCTTGCAGGCAGGCGATCGCCTGGTCCGCATGCAACGGAGTAGGGGTGCAGAGATCCACTAGGTCGATGTTCGGATCGGCCAGCACCTCTTCCAGCTTGCGGTAAACGCTGACGTCTTTGCCCAGGTCGATGTCGTCCGACTTCTTAATATTCCCCGCCACGCCGGCGAGGATGCCGTTGACGGGGAGTCGGACGGCGTCACAAACGGCGGCGACGCGGGCCAGGGGTGTCTGGAGGTAAGCGCGCAGATGGGTGACTCCCATGAAACCCAGGCCGACCACGGCCACGTTGACAGTCTTCTTGGAACCGGTGTTGTTGTTCATATCAATTCAATTCCTGGAGGCGACACATTTTTCGACCAATTGCCGGGCGGTGCGAATATCTTCGACGCGTTGCTGGCCGGCTTCGCGTTCGATCACCCAATTACCTTTGAAACCAATGGTGTTCAAGCCCGCAAAGAACTCAGTCCAGGGAACTTCACCGGTTCCGGCAGGCACTTCTTCGCCCCAGGTGCCGGGCACTCGCGTCGCGTTGGCGTCTTTAATGTGCACCTGACGCACCCACGGACCCAGCGTGCGCAGCGCCGCAATGGGGTCGCCTTTTCCATAGAGAATCATGTTCGCCGGGTCGAAATTTACTCCCAGGTTCGAGCATTTGAGCCCTTGTAGAAGGCCGAGGAGATCGGCGGCAGTTTCTTGCCCGGTTTCGAGACCGACACTCAGGCCCCGCTGGTTAAAGACCTCCGCCACCTGGGCCAGGCGGTCCGACAACTTGCGATAATCCGGAGCGGCCGGGTCGTGCGGGAGGAAACCGGCGTGAAAGCTCACAAAGCTGATGCCGAGGTCTCGGGCCAGGGCGGCGGTGGCCTGGATGTTACTCCAATTTTGATTCCAGGTCGCATCCGGGGCGATACCACCGGTGGCCCGGATGGACTCGAGCGTGGAGTAGTCCTCTCCGACACATCCGAACATTCCGGACAAAATGCGAATTCCCGCCGCAGCGAAGAGCTCCGGGGTCTTGCTCCAGACGGCGGGATTCTCCCGCAGCGGATCAAGGGCCAGTTGCACGCGTTTGACCCCCGTGGCTTCCAGT
The DNA here is from genome assembly GCA_002298785.1 of Verrucomicrobia subdivision 3 bacterium UBA693. Taxonomy (GTDB): domain Bacteria; phylum Verrucomicrobiota; class Verrucomicrobiia; order Limisphaerales; family UBA8199; genus UBA693. The sequence continues at coordinate 8,661 of DBMR01000096.1, read as the reverse complement.
CGTGCGATCAGTTCCTGCGGACTTGCGGGTTGCAGCGACCAACTGCACACCGCCAACCGTTCCATCCAAGTACCATTCATGTTCATTTCTATTCCCGTAATCACCGGGAGTGCGCCAAAGCCTCGGACGGCTTGCCGGCTGGCAACTCGCGCAGCAGGCTCGACACTCCATTTACAATTATGTTCTCCAAACCCGGCGCAAACCGCGCCGGTAAATCGTAATAAACCATGGCCGCGCCCCCTTCGTAGCCGCCTTCGCGCAGAACGCGTTCGGACGGAATATAGCAGGGCACGTCGTTGGCATAGGCCGTTATCCAGACTGGCGTGCCGGTCATTTCGTGCTTCAGCCGTGTGGAATAATCAACCACCACTTCACCCGCAAGAAAAACCAAGGTGAGATCCCGGTCAAACGACCAGGCTTGGATCTGGTAGGGCAGGGAGTCAGGCAGGCGCTCGCCCCGATCCAACCGCGCCAGGTTCATTCGGGCCTGGTAGCCGGCGTGCGCCGGCAGTTTGGCCTTTTCCTCCCACTCCGCCCTGCTGGGGAGTTTGTCTAAAGGCAGTTCCACTCGCTGCGCCCGGCATTCCAGGGCTCCCAAAATCGGGCGGGTAGGTCCCTGCTGCAGGGCGACGACGTTCGTGGCGATTTCCCGTCCGTGAGCCCGGGCAAGATCCAATCCGGGACGGGGAGACGGGTTGGCATCGCCGCCGCACCCGATACTGATCATGGCCACGGCTCCCGGGAATGCTGCCTCGAGTGTTTCCTGGGCGTAACCCGCCCAGTCGCCGCAGACCTGGTTCGATTCGCCGGTGAGCGTGGTGCAATGGCAGGCGTAACCCGCGAGCACGGCTCGGAGTTTGCCGTCTTTCCCGGTAACGAACAACGCCGGCAAATCATGATCAACCGGTCCGCCCTTGTTGCGCCGGTTGGCGGCGAACTGGGCGCTGCCCTGGGCCCAACTCAATCGCGCTGGTGCCCGATTCGCCAAAGCCAGCACCACGGCCTTTTCGAGCGCCTCGGCAAACTCGCGGGTATAACGGTCCACGTGGGCCTGTTCTTCGGGTTTGAGAGGAGCGCCGAATAAATTGGAAAGATAGCCCGCGACGAGCGGAGCGGAGTGGGTGTGCGTGCAGCAAAGTGCGAGTCGGGAGGGTTCGATCCCGCGTTTTTGCAGGCGAGCCGCCAGTGCGTCCCGCAGTCGTCCCGGGACTCCGCAGATATCGGCCGTGAGCAAAACGGCGGGCTTTTCTTGATCGCTACCGATCACCAGGGCTTTGGCCCAAATCCGTTGGGTGACTCCCTGGGATTCATTGGTGCGGGCGGCGTAACCGGCCAGTCGCACGGGGTAATCCGGCGTGATATCGACCCGGGCGACGCCTACCTGGCGCCATTCGTGGGAGGCGTGTTTGGGATTAGGTACAGAGCAAGCGCCCAGGGCCAGACAAAGCCCTACCATAAAATATGGACGCCAGCGCATGGGTCGGAGTATGCACGGGTGTGGGGTGGAAATAAAGCGGATAATTTTAGGTGACGGCCTGCGGATGCCACCGGTCAAACAACTCGTTGGTGCAGAGCCACGACTGAAGACAGCCGTGGCTCTCATCGGGTGTCCCAGGATCAACTAGGACTTGGTGGTGTAATACTTCTCGGTGTATTCCCGGACCATGCGGTCGGTGGTGAATTGCGGGGCAAGGGTGCTCATGGCCCGGCGAATGCGCTGGATCCATTGACGGGGAATGCCGTTGGCATCGCGCAGATAGAAGAGGGGCACGACCTGTTCGGTCAGGGTCTTGAACAGGTTGGCGCTGTCGGTCCGATCCTGTTCCTCGACCGATTCCGCGTGGGAATCTTCGCCGATCGCAAAACCGTTGGTGCCGTCATATCCCTCGCGCCACCAGCCATCGAGGATGCTGAAATTGAGGCAGCCGTGGCAGCCGGCCTTCATGCCGCTGGTGCCGGAGGCTTCAAGCGGGCGTCGCGGCGTGTTGAGCCAGACGTCACAGCCGGAAACCATCTGCCGGGCGACATGCACATCGTAATTCTCCAAAAAGACGAGGTGCCCTTGCAGGTCGCTGTATTTGCTGAGGTGAATGATATGCTGGATGTAGCGCTTGCCATCGTCGTCGCGCGGATGCGCTTTGCCGGCGAAGATGAACTGCACCGGCCGGGATTTGTCGCGGGTCAGGCGGACGATATTTTCGAGCTGCTGGAAGATCAGCGGCGCGCGTTTATAGGTGGCGAAGCGGCGGGCGAAACCGATCGTGAGCGCATCCGGGTTCAGCAAGGCGTCAAAGGCGATGAAATCGCCCTGGGTCAGGCGCTGGCGCTGGATGAGGAGGCGGCGCCGGGCAAATTCAATGAGCTCACGGCGCAACCGGTAGCGCAACGACCAGAGCTCTTCGTCCGAGACGAATTCGGGGTCGGCGACGTGGGCCCAGAATTCCGGACTGTTCATGATCTTTTCCCATTCGGTGCCGAGCGAAGGGGACAGGGCGGGGGCATCGGGGCCGGTCAGTCGGGCGCGCCAGAACCGGCGGACGGTTCCTTTCATCCAGCCGAGCAAATGGACGCCGTTGGTGATGTGACCGATCGGAACCTGCTCCACGTGTTTGTCCGGGTACAGGCAATGCCACATGTGCCGGCTGACGCGGCCGTGGAGTTCGCTGACGGCGTTGGCGGCGCGGGAAAGTTTGAGCGCCAGCACGGTCATGCAGAAAGGTTCCTGGGCGTTGGCCGGGTTGACGCGTCCGAGTTTGACCAGCTCGGTGAAGGGCACCGGGATCTGAGCGCGGAACCGGTGCATGGCGTAATCCATCAGGTCGACGCTAAATCGGTCGTGGCCGGCTTCCACCGGGGTGTGGGTGGTGAAGATGCACTCTCCGCGCGTGGCTTTTTGCGCGTCCGGGTAGGAGCTTCCGGCGGCCATTTTCTCGCGGATCAGTTCCAGGGTAAGGAAGGCGGCGTGGCCTTCGTTCATGTGGAAGACCGAAGGTTGCAGACCGAGCTGCCGGATCAGGCGCACACCGCCAATGCCCAGGAGAATCTCCTGCATGATGCGGGTGGTGCTGTCACCGCCATAGACGCGCAAGGTCAGGTCCCGGAAATGTTGTTCGTTTTCCGGCAGGTTGGTATCCAGCAGGTAAACGGGGACCCGGCCTACGTTCACCCGCCACGCCTGGAAATTCACCTGGCTGACGCCGATATCAACCGAACAAACCAGTGGTTCCCCCCGGGCATTCAGGACCGGCTCCATCGGCAGGTTTTTCGGATTCAGGAGCGTGTAGTATTCCGTTTGCCAGTTATTGGAATCGATGGCCTGTTGGAAATAGCCTTCGCGGTAAAACAGGCTGATGCCCAGGAAGCCGAGGCCAAGGTCGCTGGCGGACTTGGTGTGGTCACCGGCGAGCATGCCGAGGCCGCCCGCCGCGATGGGCAGCGTCTCGTGGAAGCCGAACTCGGCCGAGAAATAAGCGATCGGACGACCTTTGGCCTGGGGGTGGTTTTGGGCCGCCCAGGTGTCCTTGGCCTGCATGTAAGATTCGAACCCTTTCAGCACCGAGCGCACGCGGGCGCCAAATTCCGGGTCCTGCAGCCGCACCCGGAGTTCGTAATCCGAAACCTCGTGCAAAATGGCTACCGCGTTGTGATATAGATTCTGCCAACCCCGCGGCGAAAGCTCATGGAAGATCTCCTGGGCGCCCTGGTCCCATGTCCACCACAGGTTGCGGGCCAGCTTGTTCAACCCAAGCGTCAATTCTGTAATCTCTTCGCTGCTCAACGGTTTGCTCGTCATATTTTGCGGTTCTGAATCCGGTTTCGGTCCCAACTTTCACGGCTCACCCTAGTGCGAGCCGCGCCGCCCCGCAAATAAAAATACCCGGATGGAAAATGGCGGTTTTCAAAACACCCGAGGCGAGGTAGGTTCCGGGTCACGTGGAATGAAGAAATACTGGCATGTTTTGGGGATTGGGATCCAAAACAACCTGACTTACCGCTTTAACTTTCTGGCCCGGACGCTGTTCGGGTTCATTCCGCTTTTGGCGATGCTGTATGTGTGGCGCGCCATTTACGCCGGGAAGGCGGGAGCAACTGTCGGTCCCTATTCTCTGGCGGAGATGATCTCCTACTACCTGCTGGTGACGGTGGTGGATGCGCTCACCGCGGTGAATGAGGATGACTGGCAGATTGCGAGCGATATCAAGGACGGCAACATCAGCCAGTTTTTGATCAAACCGATCGCGTATTTGCCGTATCGGCTGTTTTTATTCATCGCCGGTCGATTAAGTTACCTGGCGGTGGCGGCGATACCCGTGGCGCTGTTTGTGTTGGCCTTCCGCAAATACTTCGTGCTGCCGCCGGACTGGCTCACGCTGGGATGCTTCCTGGTTGCCGCCGCGCTGACGGCGCTGCTGCAGTTTTTCATCTCCTACACCATGGCGATGCTCGCCTTCTGGGTATTGGAGGTCTCGACCTTCATCTTCATCCTCTTTGCGTTTGAATACATCGCGAGCGGCCACATGTTCCCCCTGGATATTCTACCTGCGAGCCTGCAGCGCGTCCTGTCCTTCACCCCTTTCCCTTACCAACTGTATTTTCCCGTCAGCGTTTACCTTGGGAAAATCAGCGGCAGCGAACTGGCGCGCGGCCTGGTCATACAGTTTGGCTGGGTGCTGGTGGCCTGGGGTGCCGCGCAGTTGGCCTGGCGAAGGGGCATCCGCAAATACTCGGCGGTGGGAGGATGAACATGGATACGCCAACCAATCTTCAGAATCGGCCGCAGCGATCGGGTCTGGGCCGCTACTGGCGCATTTACACGGCGCTGTGGAAAAATTCCGTGACGCGGGAGATGGGTTTCAAGACCAATTTCCTGATGTGGATCCTCGTCGAGGTGTTGTGGTTTGCGCTGCAGCTCAGTTTTGTGGGCGTGCTCTATTTACACACAGACGCCATTGGCACCTGGACCAAATGGCAGGTGGTGTTCCTGATTGGCGCCAGCCACTTCATTCAGCAGATTTTCCAGGCATTCTTCCTCGTCAACTGCACGAATCTTTCCGAGTTGGTGCGCAACGGCAAACTGGATTTCCTGCTGATGCTGCCGGTGAACTCGCGATTTGTGGTTTCGCTGCGGCAAGTGGATCTGGGCGCGTTTGTAAATGCGGCGTGGGCGGTGGCGGTGATGGTTTACGCGGGCAGCCGCCTGGGGATGGAGCCCAGTCTGCTGCAACTGCTGGGGTTCAGCGTGCTCTGCCTGGCCGGTGCCTTGGTGCATTACTCGCTCATGTTCCTGCTGGCCACCATCAGCTTTTGGACCGTGCGCGCCCAGGGAATTGTCTGGGGGTATTACAACCTGTTCCAGATTGCGCGCATGCCGGACGAGGCATTCACCGGAGCGTTTCGGATCGTTTTTACTTTTGCCATTCCGATGCTGCTGGTGTCCAACGTGCCGGTGCGGGTGGTGACGGGGAAGCTGGAGGAGCCGTGGTTGGTGTTGCTGGTCCTCGTGATGAGCGCTGTCTGCGTGGGCGTATCCGAGTGGGGCTGGCGGACGTCGCTCAAGCACTACACCAGCGCCAGTTCCTGACTCACACGACGAAATCGAGTTCCTGGCGGTGCGGCAGCAACTGGCGTTCAAACGCCTGTCCCAGAAATCGGCGAATGGACTCGCGGCCTTTCTCGCCGTAATCCAGGGTCCAGTGATTCACGTACATCCCGACGAATTTGTCGGCGAGGTCGCGTCCCATATCGCGGGCGTATTGCAGCGCGTGCTGGACGGCCTCCGGGCGGTGATCGAGGCTGAAGCGGATGCTGGCGGTGAGAATATCCGAGACGATCTTGCGGGTGCGCGGGTCATGCCGTTTGTGGATGACATTGCCGCCCAGCGGCAAGGGCAACCCTTCATTTTGGCTTCCCCACCAAATGCCGAGATCCTCGCACAACTCGAGGCCCTGGTCGCGGTAGGTGAGCTGGCCTTCGTGGATAATGAGTCCCACATCCGCCCTGCCGGCGCGCACGGTTTGGAAAATCGTGTCGAACGGCACCACGATATAATTCAGTTGGCTGGCGGGCAGGCCGAGCCAAAGCTGCAAGGCCAGGAAGGCGCTGGTCATGGTGCCGGGGACCGCGATGCGTTTCCTGGCGATCTCCGCCCGGGGAAGTTTCTTTGGTGCCACCAGCATGGGGCCGTAGCCGTCACCCATGCTCGCGCCACTCGGGAGCAGCGCGTATTTATCGCTCACGTAAGCGTAAGCGTGGATGCTGACGGCCGAGATATCCAATTCCCCGCGAGTGGCCCGCTCGTTGAGGGTTTGGATATCCTGCAGGATATGCTCGAATTCAAAGCCGTGTGCCGGCACCAGCCCTTTGGCCAGCCCATAAAACATGAAGGCGTCGTCCGGGTCCGGGGAATGGCCGAGCGTTAGCTTCATCGGGTGAATATTATCTGAACAGCCGGGGTAATTCAACGAGGGCGCCCGTGGCCGGATGATCCGGGTGAAACGGGTACCAACATCAGGCGGCGGCCTCTTCCTCGCTATCGAGGAAGCCCTGCAAATGGCGAACCCGGGTAGGATGCCGCAATTTGCGCAGCGCCTTGGCTTCGATCTGGCGAATGCGCTCGCGGGTGACGTTATACATCTTCCCGATCTCTTCGAGGGTGCGTTCGTAGCCGTCGACGAGTCCGAAACGCATTTCCAGGATCTTCCGTTCGCGTTCCGTGAGGCTGGTCAGCACGTCGCCCAGTTTCTCCTTCAGCAGGCTGTAGCTGGTGACGTCCGAGGGATTTTCGGCACTCTTGTCCTCGATGAAATCGCCCACGCTGACATCCCCGTCATCACCCACGGGAGCGTGCAGTGAGATGGGTTGCTGGGCCATTTTCAGGAGCGAGTTAATGCGCGCGACCGGCATGTGCATCTCGTCGGCAATTTCCTCCGGGGTTGGTTCCCGGCCCAATTCCTGGGTGAGCTGCTTTTGCGCCCGCCACAGTTTGTTCATGATTTCAATCATGTGGACGGGAATGCGGATCGTGCGGGCCTGATCCGCGATCGATCGCGTAATCGCCTGGCGAATCCACCAGATTGCGTACGTGGAAAACTTGTAACCGCGGCGGTATTCGAATTTCTCGACGCCTTTCATCAACCCGATATTGCCTTCCTGAATCAGGTCCAGGAACGACTGCCCGCGGTTGGTGTATTTTTTAGCGACGGACACCACGAGGCGCAGGTTGGCTTCGGCCATGTGGGTTTTGGCCTGGTGGGCGCGGTCGGCGGCGCGCTTAAGCTGGCTGAAGACCGTATAAAACTCCTCACGCTGCATCCGGACGAATTGCTCCAAGGCCTTGATCTTGGTCTTTTCCCCCGCAATTGCCGCCTGTTGTTCGCCGCTCTTGCGCTGGGCTTCGAGGTCATGCAACCGCCGCAGGCTGGATTGGAATTTCTCGTGGACGTTGCCGGCCACGACGATCATGTCCTCGAGCACCCGTTGTTTATAATAAAACTTGGGGAAGGTCTCCTGCACTTTCTTGTCGTGCTTCTGGAAATCCTTAAACAGCTTTTCCCGTTTGGCTTGGGGGGCCTTTTGCAGTTCGTCGTACTGCTCGTCGACATCGTTGTCGAGGACGCGGACTTTCTTTATGAGATTACGGAGATCCTTCAAGTGCCGTTCCCGGTTCGCCACCTTCTTATCCACCACCACCCGATCAAACCGTTCCTTTGGCGGTTCGGAGAGTAGTTTTTCCGCGATGGCAATGTGTTCCTTGGCGGTGAAGCCGAGGCCATAAACCAGCTTCTTCATCTCGGATTCGGCCTCTTCGATCTTTTTACAGATCTCGACTTCCTGTTCGCGCGTGAGGAGGGGCACTTTGCCCATCTGGTTCATGTACATGCGCACCGGGTCGTCCAGCACCTCGAGGCGCGTATCTTCTTCCTCTTCCTGTTCGGCAGGCTTGGCCCGTTCCACCTCCGCCGCATCCACGATCTCGATGTCCAGGTTGCGGAGCTTGGTGTACAACTCATCCAGATCATCCGGAGACAACCCGTCGGGCAGCACGTCGTTGATGTCGTCGTAGGTTACGTGGCCGTTTTCGTGGGCCAGGTGCAGCAAAGTCTTGATGACCTCCGCCAGGTCAATTGCCGAAGGGAGGGTGGAGCCGGGGGTTGCCGCGCCGGCGGGCGCCGACCCCGCAGTGGCCGGTGCCGCTTTGGCGGCCGGTTTACCGGTCGCTTTCGCAGGGGGTTCGGGATGGGCAACGGCTTGAGCTCGAGCCTTGCTCGAGATGATAAACCGGCGCCGAACCGGGCGCCCTTTCGGGGCCGCCCCACGCTCAGTCGCGCGGGTCTCTTTTCCCGTTCCATGTGCCGATTTGCTCGGTTTCCTTTTCAGCATAAATAGTCAGACGCTCAGAGTCCGTTTTGGTTCAGTAAAAATGTATGTCACCAGCCATCAATCGCTCAGCCGAGCGAATCAGTACTTTGACATCTTCGTGAACGCGGGATCACCCGCCGCAAGTCGCTGGAAGCCAGTCGCACACAGAAAATATGCTCAAATCACCTAAAAATCAAATGCGCTGCGGCTTTGCCTCGAATACTTGACCCGACAGACCCAATCCGAACAGTAGGCCATACCCCAGCTCGACTTTCAAGCATGAATTCCAAAAAATTTTGAGTA
>DBMR01000086.1 GCA_002298785.1 Verrucomicrobia subdivision 3 bacterium UBA693 | reverse complement strand
GCTCGGCCGGAGGTCGCTGACAATTCCGCGACCTGGCCCGACTATCCCTTTTTTGCCGGCGCTTGGCCATTACAATCAAACGCGCGTTGGCGGGCGGCGCTATTTGCCGGGAGCTGCCGTCGCAGCTCGCGGGTTGGTCTGCAAGATCAACTCTCCCACGCCGAGGCGGCCGTCGGTACGCCAAGGGTCGCCGCCGCCATTCTTTCCCTCCAATTCGGTATGAAAATTCGGGATCCAGGACACCTTGGAGATCTGATCGGCTGCTTGGAGCTGGGAAAGAATTCGATCACGTTCGGCGTCCACCTCCGGCGCAACATGGTGGGTAATTTGGCCAGTAGTGTGGCTGAGACCGACACTTTCGTCGTAGGTTGCGGCACCAAACCAGACTTCGCGGCCTTGGTCGAGTTGATCCCAGCGCCAAAAGCGCACGTGATGTCGTTGACGAGGGTTGTTGCCAACCGGTTGCTCGAAGGCAAGGTCCTGCTTCCGGCCAAAGAGTTCGAGCGTGCTGACCGGCGCATTGGTGTCCGGCCGACGAAAGACGGAATCCACGGCAATTCGGAGGCTGCTGCGCAACGTAATGGGGTCGGCAGGGTACCAGCCGGCCGCAATCATGCTGCGTACCACGTTGGTTTCCGACCCCAGGAGGGCGAGGTTGACTGGGTCGCCAGGGATGCCATTGACGGTGTGCGTGATTCGGGGAGCCTTGAAGAGGGCGGCATGGCGGGCGACATCCCGCCTCCAGGCCAAGGGAAGCACGATATAGGCGGTGACCAGATAAACGAGTAGAACCGCCGCGAGAGTTCGAAACAGGCGGAACCGGGGGCGCGGTGCGCCAGAATCGTGTGTCTCCTCTGGTTTGGGAATTGGATCCAGCTTTTGTGCCATAATCGATAGGCTAGAGCTTCGTCACCGAGATAGCGAGGACTTCGCTAAACCGGATCGTAACATTGATGCCGATTGGAACGGAAGCGAGGTTTGCTTTCTTCCCAGCCTTCACGGTGCTGCTTGTGCTGTCTGAAAACCCCAACAGATTCTGGGTCCGATGGAGTGCTGACAGCATCATGCTTAATACGATGCAAATGGCAAGACAGTATCGGTCGTAAAGGGGGTTTGAGTACCCAGTGGCTAGATCTGTTTATCAGCAGGTAATCTCAGCGCCTTCGCGGAGCGCCACTGTTGCTCCCATCAATCCAGATTGGACTTCGGAGATCTGTCATGTCGGTTTCTCGGGCTAGTTGATGATCGTGCGCAGGTAATACCAAGCTCGCGCATCGACGTGCACGGATCCATGCCAAGCGCCCCGGATAAATGTTCAGATCCTGCGAAGGGAATTCATCCCGGATGACGCAGGTATGGTCGGCGGACAGTGATACTGATGCAGAACTGCAAGTTCGACGCGGCACCTGCAATCGATCCAATGCGGCCGTGGCCGCAAAACCAACCGCGACCTCGAAAGGGAAGGGAAATGAGAAAAATGCTGATCATTGGAGCAGGGGTTCTGTTTGCAGCCCAGCTCGCGCTTGGCTGCCCAGATCCGGTCCTGAAAACCAATACAGATCCAAAACTCCTGATCCGCAGATATCGTGAGGTCAGCGAAACGGCTGGGAAGAGCAGAACAGCCGACCGGCAGGAGCAGACGCGGGGCGCGGCGAGATTAATGGCCCGCAAAGAAGACTGCTTCCTGTATCCGACCCTCTTGCCGCAAGCGGAGGTTCCCTGTCTGGCCCCGCTGATCCGTGCGTATGACCAACTGCCCAAGCGCACCGAGAGGGTTACCACGACCCACAACGGCAAACAGGTCAAGCTCGCGGTACATCTCATCGGTACCGGCAGTCACGAAAACGTGCTGATTTGTGTTCCCGGTGTGATGGCAGACCACCGGGAATATCGCTTTGTCGTCGGCGTGCTCGGGGCGGATTACGATTTTTGGCTAATCGATCCCCCGGGTTGTGGTGAAAGCGACGCGCCTGACCCCAAAATGATTGGCAAAGGTGGTTACAGCCCTGAGGCAATGGCGGACCGCGAACTACAGGCGATTGCCGCTCTTCTGGATAAGTCGAAGACTCCGGCTCACTTCCAAGTTCTAGCTCATTCGATGGGAGGTTTGGTTGTGCTGAGAGCGTTTGCGGGCGAGGATCTGCGACTCCGCTACCGCGAAGTGCTGGAGCGAATTGACGGATTGGTCTTGCTGGCCCCGTGCAACGTGTTCATGAGCCAGGTGAGTCCGGAACTCATCGGCCGTGCGGAAATTTCCGGGCTGAAGATCGACATCGGGCAGGGCTTGGGGGTGGTCCGGGAGAAAGTCGCGCAATTCCTCGCGGGCGGCTTCTACTCCTCCCACTGCCTTTCACGAGAAGAGGTGGACCACGCTGTGGAAATACTCACTAATCCAAGCACTCGCCGGGCCTTCCAGGCCATGCTGCTGGAGGCGCTCCCGTTCGATACCCGAACGCACCAGCCCAGGTTTGACGAGATGATCCGTTTGGAACGCGAATACAAAAACGTAGACCTGCCCGTTCGCATCCTGTGGGGCAAGTGCGATCAGACTTTGCCGGTCATGATGGGCTATATGCTTGAGAAACAACTGCCCAACGCCCAGCTCACCGTAATGCCGGACTGCAAACACGCGCCTAACCTGGAATGTCCCATGGAGTGTGCGCGGCTGATTCGCCTCGCTCAGGAAGAAATCGCGGCCGAAGTCATCAGTTCCACCCTTAAGACCGCCGTCGGAACATGCAGCGGGGGCCAAGGTGTGAGGACTGGGGTTACAGCACCAGGCGAAGGTATCGGTTCCTTAATGTATCTTCCTGGAGACTACGCTGGCGGCATGTGATCTTTCCGCATTTCCCGGAACAACCAGGCCTTCCCGTAAGCCAGGTTCCGCTCGACCGTACTGATAGATACGTCCAGTTCTGTGGCCACCTGCTCCTGAGTCAGCCCAACGAAATAATGGAGCTTAACCATCTCAGTGGCGCGCGCGTCGGTTTCGCCCAGGCGGCTCAGGGCTTCATCGAGGGCTAGCAGTTGTTCATCCGGCATGGGTGCGGGAAGCTGGATTGCCTCCAAGTCCACCCGCTGCTGATCCCCACCTCGTTTGAGCCGCTTCTTCCGCCGAGCGTTTTCCACCAGGATGCGCCGCATCGCCTCTCCGACCGCCGCAAAGAAATGGGCACGGTTCTGCAAGTGCTCGATATTTTCTCCGCCCAAACGCAACCAGGCTTCATGAACCAGGGCAGTGGCTTGGAGGGTGTGGCCGGGGGCTTCGCCGGCCATCTTGTGAGCGGCCAACTTTCGCAACTCCTGGTAAACCTCGGCCAAGAGCTGCTCCGGTGCCTGAGGTTCCCCCCGCCGCATCGCTTCCAGGATACGAGTGATATCCACCCTCCGCTTTTACCTGTCGGGCGTGTCCGAGGGAAGCCAATTTGGCAGCCGACAGGCGGTTGGGAGTTCCTTTTTCGCCTTTTCCATGGACAGCGAAAGCCAAAATGCACCAGATTAAGGCTTACGAAACCTCCTGTAGCAGCGGGCAAGCTCCATGTTGAGCAACATCGTGAACGCAAAGCTCAACTCGGGCAAAAATAACCGCAGAATGACTGAAGGGATTTTGCTGGGAATGCCGCATAAGAACGAGAGCCCTACTGTCGGTGGGGCCGGCGGGGCTGGGCTGAAGTTGATGTCATGACGCGCGAAGAACTCATAAAAGAGCTTTTCTCGAGGGCGCGGGAAGCGGGAACCCCGGGCGCCCGGGAGGCGCTTCTGGGTGATGCCTGCCGAGGCGATCCTGGACTGCGCCGGGAGGTGGAGTCGCTCCTGCTGGCTTACGCCCAGGCCGGGACGTTTCTGGGCCAGAGCGTCCAACTCCCCAAATCAGATGCGAGCGGGGAACAATCCGGCATGCTGATCGGTCGCTACAAACTGCTGGAGCAGATTGGCGAGGGCGGCTTCGGCGTGGTGTGGATGGCAGAGCAGGAGGCACCAGTGCGGCGCCGGGTGGCCTTGAAGATCATCAAACTGGGGATGGACACCAAGGAGGTGGTGGCGCGGTTCGAAGCGGAGCGGCAGGCCCTGGCGATGATGGATCATCCCAACATCGCCAGCGTTTTCGATGGTGGAGCTACCGAGACGGGCCGGCCTTATTTCGTGATGGAACTGGTCAGGGGCATTCCGATCACTCAGTTCTGCGATGAGCGCAACCTCACCACGCGCGAACGGTTGGAGTTGTTCATGCAGGTGTGCCTGGCCGTTCAGCACGCGCACCAAAAGGGTATCATCCACCGCGATCTCAAGCCGTCGAACGTGCTGGTCACCGTGAAGGACGATCAACCGGTGCCCAAGGTGATTGATTTCGGGGTGGCGAAGGCGACGCAGGCGCGGTTGACGGAGAAGACGCTGTTTACCCGTTTCCAGCAATGGATCGGCACGCCGGCTTACATGAGCCCGGAGCAGGCAGGCCTCGCCAGCCTGGACGTGGACACGCGCAGCGACGTGTATTCGCTGGGGGTGCTGCTCTACGAACTGCTGACGGGGCACACGCCGTTCGATCTGGAGATGTTACGCAAGTCGGCGCTGGACGAGATCCGGCGCATGATTCGGGAGACCGAACCGCCGAAACCATCGACGCGCCTGCAGAGCCTGGGCGAAGCAGTAACGGAGGTGGCCCTGCGAAGGCAGACGGAGCCAAGGGCACTGCACCGCCTGGTGCGAGGCGACTTGGATTGGGTGGTGATGCGGTGCCTGGAGAAGGATCGTACCCGGCGGTATGATACGGCAGACGCGCTTCGGTCCGACTTGCGGAGCTTCCTGGACAATCAACCGATTGCGGCCCGTCCGCCGGGCGCGCTCTACCGCTTCCAGAAGCTGGTGCGCAGGAACAAACTCGCCTTCGCCGCCGGCGCGGGCGTGGCCCTGGCACTGCTGCTTGGCCTGGGGGTTTCTACCTGGCTGTTTTTCAAGGAACGTGAGGCGCGCCGGCGGGCGGTGGCAGCGGAGCAGGTCGAACGTGATTTGCGCCAGAAGGCGCAGACCAGCGAACTGAGCGCCCGCGCACTGCTCTGCTGGAGCGAGGGCCGGTTGGACGAAGCTGGGTCTTTGCAGCGCGAGGCCCTGGCACTCTGGCGTCGGGAACTGGGCAACCAGCATCCCCAGGTTGCCACCGCTTTGGAAAACCTCGCCGCTATCGTTCGAGATCGGGGCCGGCTGGACGAAGCCACTCAGCTCTACGCGGACGCCTTGAAACTCAGACGCTCAGGGGAATCCGATTTGAAAGTGCTGAACCAGCAGTTGTCACAGGGGTTGTATGGAGACCTTGAAGCACTTTTGAATCGTGCCCTGCCGCAGAGCCGCACCCGCAGTCAAATCCTGGAGTTGCTGACGGAACGCGGGTTGGCCGCCGCCCGCCTTGGGCAGTGGCGAATCGCGGCGGGCGAATATGCCCGCTTGGTGGAGATCAGCCCCGGCGATGCGGACGCCGGTCACGCGCTGGCGGCCTTGCTCGTGCATACGAGCGACGAACCCGCTTATCGTCGCCATTGTGCGTTGTTACTGGAAAGATTCGGCAGGACCACAGATCCGGTGCTTGCGCAGGCGTTGATCCGGGATTGCCTGCTCCTGCCCGATACCGGCACGAATGTCGTCCGGTTGGCTGCGCTGGCGGACAGTGTCCTGACCAATACGTCAAACCACTGGGCCAGTGGTTATTTCGGCCTGGCCAAAGGCTTGGTCGGGTTTCGCATCGGTCGCTTCGCTGTGGCCACCGAGCAGTTCGAAAGTATGAGTTTGGACACTCATCCAGCCGGGCGCGAAGCCCAGATGCGATTGCTGCTCGGCATGAGTCAATACCAGCTCAAGCAAATTCCGGCCGCGAAAACAAACCTGGCCCGGGCGATTAAGATCATCGGATCGAAGCTTCCCAAGGTGGAGGATGGCTTGTTGGGTCTCGACTGGGTGGAGTGGCTGCAGACTCAGGCCCTGCTCCGCGAGGCCCGGCTCATGATCGAAGACTAACTCTAGAGGTATGAAATGTATTCCAAGCAGTTTGCTTTGCGCCTTGTGTTTGGCGGTTCTGGCACAGGCTTGCCGGCGTGCGGAGAAATTCGATCTTGCGAGCGAAGGCCCCCCTTTGGGCCTCGCTCAACAGTTCACCAATCTGCTGGCACGCGGCTCTGCTTCCGATCGCGACGGTGCCGTGCGGGCGTTGGGAATGCTGGCGCTGGAATCTTGGGACCCCTCTTCCCAGGAAACCGCCTTCTTAGCCTTGTTGCGAGCGGCGGCAAACCCAGACACCAATGTCCAGAGTCTGGCCTCCCGGGCCTTGTCGTCTTTTTCGGAAGGCACTTTTTTGCCTTCCTGGAGTCACGCGGTGATCAGTAAGACCGCCCTGCGCTCGCTTGACGATGCCGCGCCGCTTACGCGCTGTGCCGCGGCGGTCACGCTGCTGCGCTTTGATCGTCGCCAGAAGGTCGCTATCAACACTCTACTTTCACTCTTGGAGCATTCCGAAACCGCGCTGCGGCTCCAAGCCGGTAATGCGCTCGTGGAGGAATCCGCCCGGGATGGCGCACTCAATAGCGTTTTGCTGACGCGGTTGCGCACGCTCGTCAATGCCACGAACCAAGGCGTTCGACTGGATGCGGTCGTGCTGCTGTGGCATCTCGCCTGTCAGCAAAGCACGCTTTCCGCCGCACGCGTGGACGCTGAAGAGGCGATCGGAAATTTGCTGCGCTCGGCCGATGTCACGGACCGGCGCAAGGCTTCTTCGCTGCTCTTGAACAGTGGCCGGCCTATCACGCTCCCATTGCAGGAAGCCATCGCCGCCGGCCTCTCGGATTCGGATCCGGAGGTGGCCGTCACGATGGCGTTTCTTGCCAACCAATCGGACTATTACAGGTCGCCGCGACCCGCCCCAGAACCAGGCACGCTCGTGGTACTGGCCCGTGCTCTTGAGCATCCCAATCCGCAGGTGCGGCTCGCGGCTGTCACACCCATGTCGGCCATCCCATGGTGGGTGACTCAGAAGCGCACCGAGAAGTTGCGATCTGATGGCGGCGTGCAGATTCAAATCGAAAATAGCTCTGCCGATCCGCTGGTCCTTCCGGCGCTTATCAAGGCCCTCGACGATCCGGACCTGCAGGTTCGGCTGAAAGCGGCTTCGACCGTTTCAGGGTTGTCGGAATTGCGAGAATCAGCCCAAGCCCGATTGTGGCAAATCGTAATGGCAGGGCTGGCTTCGGGGAATCCCCACCTTCAACAACCGGCGCTCTGGCTGTCCAGTGGCTTGAAGGATCCGCCGCCAGAGATCGGCGCGCTTATTCGTGCGGCGCTCACGCACACGAATAGTCTCGTCCGCCGTTCCGCGTTGTATTACGCCGGTATTCCAAACCAACGCAGATTCCGCGGCGACTTGAAAGAGTGGAGTTCCCGTTGCGAAGACCCGGACCCAAGCATGCGGATGGACGCCGGTGAATATCTCGCCATTCTCGCTCAGGAACAGGGCCGCGACACAAATGCTCCGTGGAGCGCGCTGCCCGCCGGCGTAATGCGCTTGGTGGGGGATCCGTTTCCGCAGGTGTCCACGGTCGGACTGGCCATTTTGTATCACGTCGCTGCCGCCGCCAATCAGACACCGGTCACGCTTGGGGCGCGAAACTACCTACAGCAGATGGCCGCTGGCACCAACGCTTGCTTGAAGCTTCGATTGGGCCGCTACTTTCTGTTTCCGCAGTGGCTGCCGCAGCAAATTGCAGGCTTCGGCAGCGCGCCCGAAAAGGAGCAGGTTCTCCAGATACTCGCCAGAGCGTCGGAGCCGATTGTGCGCCGGAACGCGGCCGTGGCTCTGAACTATCTGGGCTTTGCCTTGCCGTCCGTCCTCTATCTTGATCCTGACCAGGAAGTCGCGCGCGCGGTTTCGTGGCGAACTCGGCGTCCCACGGATTCACCCGTGGCTGCGGAGGATTATGACACGCTGTTGAGGTTATTGAGAGATGCGGACCCGGCCAAACGGCGGAAGGCCGCCGCGAATCTGGCGGGCAATTATCAGGCAAGACAAAAAGGCGATGTGGCAGCCGAGGCCGTCCAAGTGTTGCTGGAAACCTACACGAATGCTGCGCCTTACGAACTGGGGACAGTCAACCGTGTGCTTGTTTCACTGATCCCTTACACGCAGTCAAGCCCGCTTTACGATCAGGTGCTGGATTTTGCGGTGCGGACACTGACCGGAGACAACTCTGCTTCGCAGGTCGGTCTCTGGGGCTTGATGTCTGATCTGCTGCGCCGGTCGGCTCAGTCGCCGAAGACCAATACCCTTCTCACGCTCGCACCTGTGGCCCTCCGCCAGGCGCATAACCCGGATGCGGCGGTGCGGATTCCCGTCATCCAAGTGTTGCCGACTCTGCAAGGCGCGTTGGAGGCGGGCGGCACCACCTATAAAGCCATGGCGAGAGAGAGCAGGATAGTGCTCGTGGAGGCGCTGAGTGACCGCGAGCCAGCTATCGCAATTTCCGCCGCGGTCCCTTTCCTGGAGACGCCATTCCGCCGGTATCCGATCACGGATCGCATTGCTTCGGACGCGGAGTTGATTGCCGCGGCGGTGTCAGGCTTGGAATCGCGGTTGGTGGACCCGGAGATGAATGTGCGCCAGAATATGGCTTCCGCACTCGCCTCGCTGGCCGCTCGTCAATCCGACCTGGCGCGTGTCGAGAAAGCCCTGGCGTCGTGGCAGGGTCTTTTCGCCTACCCGGAGCGCGTCCGCTCTTTTCTGAGCGGCTCTTCCACCCCCGGCTCCCCGGCCTTGTCTCAACTGGAGCTGCCGTCCGGTATTGACGTGCTGCAGTTCGTGGCACTGCGCACACCCAATCCAGCCATTCGCCAATCCGCGGTTCGTACGCTTGCGCGTTTGCTCGAAGCTCTGTCCGTGCAGGATGATGTTGCTCGTTCAATGCTCGACAACCTGTACAATTCCACATCGAACCTGCGGAACGCTGCCGGGGAACTTGAGCCGCTTCGGGATCCGCTGCTGAAATTGGTGAATTGCACCAATGCCATCCTGTCCCAAGTCGCCGGGAAATTGCTCGGCCGAATCAACCCTGCCGGCGATGCGCCGTCAGCCGGCCTCGTCGCTCGGGCGCATTCCACCGATCCCGCCCAGCGGCGTTCCGCGATGCTGGAACTGGCGGACCCGACGAAAAGCTCCAGCGAGCAGTTCCGCGTGGCCGCGCGTCAACTCGCCGTTGAGCTGGTGGGCCATCCGGATGAATCGGTCCGCATCGCCGCATTGCAGGCTTTCGGGGCGAATATTCTTCCCGATCAGAACGCTGACCGAAGCGCCCAGCTCGATTTGGAGCCGCTCGTCAAAGCGCTCGATGACGCCAGCCAGGTGGTTCAGGAGACGGCGTTTCGGGTCTTGAGCGAGCGTTTGTATGTGATCCCGGAAGCGAACCTCGCTCAACTCGCCCCGCCGATGCTCAAACGGATGATGACGGTTCGCGAGCCCGAACGTCTCTACTGCCAATATAATTTCGGCAAACTGCCGAGCCAGCTCGAAGACCAGTCCGCGCGGGAGCGAATCCTGCTGGACACCCAGGAGCGCATCAACAACGCCGACAACGACAACGCCCGCGCCAACTGGCTGCGCGTGCTTGGCGAACTGCACCTCGCCTTCGATCAGCCGAACGAGGCTGTCGGTGCTTTTCAGAAAGCCGTCCGCCTCGCACCGAATCTGGCCGAGACGCTTCGTCCAAATTCGGACAAGGCGCTGCAGACGGCGGATCGATTCAAAGAAGCCGCGTTGGAGCCGGCGCCGCGCCCCGACTACTTCGAGGTGCAATCACGTTTGCAGGCGCTGGCCCGGGAGCAGGATGTCACGCGCCTGGTTCAGGTGGCGAACCGGGCCCTGGACGGTTACCTGCCCGCGTATGGCGGTAGCCGGGCGGGACGCGGTTGGGGCGAGCATGACCAAGTCATTAGAGAAGTCACGCGGCTGCTGGTTTCGCTCCGCAAGTACGATGCATTGGATGAATTCCTGAACGGCGCCCTCAAGCGTTATCCCACCAGCCCGTTCGCGTGGCTGGGCCGGGCCCAGTTGCGGCTTGCACAGGATCGCAAGGACGAGGCGCTTGCTTTGCTTGAACAGGAAATGGCTCAGCACCCTTGGAACTACGACGCGCTGAAGGAACTCGAACAAGTCTGTCGGCAACTGAAACTGTTCGATCGGTATGAAGCCATCCTTCGCGGTTTGGTAGATCAACATCCCGGTGAACAACCACTCTGCGCCCCGCTGGTGCAGATCTATGTGGCGAGCGGCCGGACCAACGAAGCGCAGAAGGTCGTCGAGGCCTTCCGCACGGCGAGCGCCGTCGCCGATCGTCAAGCCGGCGAGCTGCGTGTCGGCGGTAATGCCGATGCCGGTTGGCGATATTCCGCCCTCGCGGGCTTGTTGGGAATGGTCGGCGATTTGGACGGTGCGATCGTGGCCCAGCGCAAGGCCTTGGAGTCGCAAGGCGGGGATCGAACTTCTGACCAACAGCGTCTGGCTGAGCTGTATCGCCAGGCCGGCAGAACCAACGAACTGGCCCGGTTGGAGACCAGCGATCCGGCGGTCCGGCTGCTGAGTTTGCAGCAACAGATTCAGTCCGAAGTGGAATCAGGACGGACGGATGCGGCGCTGGCCACGGCCCGGCGGATTCTGGCGCTCGACTTGGAGGAGGCCCAGAAACGGCAAGCTCGGGACGGTCTGGTGGACGCGTTTGGCAACCAGCAGGAACGCCTCGTGCCCTTGTTCGAGGAAGTGCTGAAGCAGAAACCCAACGACGCGCAGTCTATGAGCTTATTAGCGAGACTCCACGCCGCCTCGAAGGATTTGAAGCGCGCAATGGACTACGCTGAGCGCGCGCACAACTCGGCACCCGAGGACCGTGAAATTCACTATCTGCTGGCCAAAACGTGCTACGACGCCGGACAGTACTCGAAGACTCTGGAACTGCTGACGGACGCGTTTCGGCGCGACGTGAAGCTCCAGCCTCCCGGATGGACCCTGCTCGCCCAACCCTACCCGGCGCTGAGCAACACGAATCTCCTGCAGGACCTCTTGGTGCTGCTCAAGAAGAGCTTGGCGAAATCATCGGCGAATCAGCCAGCTGACTCCCTGCGCTCGCTCGCCTTCGTCGAGAGACTTCTTGGCCAGCACGAGCAGGCCGCCGAACACATGCGCAAGCTCCTCATGGACTCCCGAGGCGAAAGCTCGTACGATCGGCCGTTCGTGGTCCAGGAGTATCGCCTGTTGGGCAAGCTCGACGAAGCGATTGAGCTTTGCCGCCAGCCGACCGCGCAGCGCTCTCAATATCCCAGTCGCCAATCCGATCTGTGCCGGCTATACCAGCTTAAGGGGATGACCAATGAAGCTGTCGCGGCGTTCCAGGCGCAACACGCCGCATGGCTGGAAAGGCTCAAGTCGGGGCAGGCGGATGCGGGCGCATACAACTACCTCGCCTGGGCCTACCTCCAGAATCGTGTTCTGCCGGCAGAGGCGCTCGACCTGGCTCGCAAAGCTTTGGCACTCGCACCGAACGACATCAATATTGGTGACACGCTGGCGTGGGCGCTGATGCGAAACGGCGAGTTCCCCGAGGCATTGCGACGTTTCGTCTCCGCTCTCACCCTTCGCCCGGTAAAAGCGATTGCAAAAGAGAGCGCTTGGAATGCGTTGTTCGAGCTCGCTCAAACCAGTCTGCCAGAAACGGTTTGGACCCCATCCATGAATCAGTTGGAAGGAACCCTTCGCGGTGAGTCAGCGGACCTCGCGCGCCTTAACCTGGTGCGCTCGCGTTTCCACGCTCAGCGTGGAGAAACCGCCAAAGCGGATGCTTGCCGCCGTGCCTCGGGCTATCCAAAGGAAAGTGCATGGCGATTCCTGGGACCGTTTGCGAATGAAGGCGGCGCTGGTTTCGCGCACGAGTTCATTCCCGAGGGCCAAGCTCAAGTGGATTTGGAGGCTGCGTATCCCACGAGCGTCGGTCCGTTGCGATGGAAGAATCTTGCCGATGAAGTGAGCGGTGGTGTGGTTTATTTACATGCGCTGTACCCCGGGTTGGACTGGGCCGTGGTCTATCTCGCGCTCACGATTGAATCCGACCGGGTTCAGCAGGTGCAACTTCGGCTCGGCAGCGACGATCAGGCGAAACTTTGGCTGAATGGGACTCTGGTGTTCGGGAATCCTGAGGGACGTCCGCTGGTGAGGGACCAGAATATCGTGCCGGTCGAATTGCGCCAGGGCGCCAACCAACTGCTGGTGAAAGTATGTAACGAACGTGGCGATTGGGCGTTCACTTTGCGGGTGGCCGCCCCCGGTGGCGCGCCGCCAACCGGCGTGAACTTTTGAAGCGCCTCACCATGAGACAGGAGAATCACCGCTCGTTTCAAGATCCCCCTGGAACACGGGCACGCCTCCCTGGTGGAGTGACGATTTTGAAATCCCTTGAGGGTAAATGCTGGCCAATGGCGCATGGATAGGGAACGGAAGATCCGCCGCCTGCGTCCAGAAGGAGGCGCGGGACTGCGGCTGCGCACTGTCTCTTCGTGGAGATTGACGCTCGCAGCTACGCCAGGAACAAACCTATGAAAACAAATGATCCGAATCTGCCGGCGGTCGAGCCGGGCACGCTGGCCAATTTTCTGAGCCGCATGTTGCAGGCGGTTCAACTCAGGGCCCTGGTGCGCGCTCGAAGGATCGGCGACAGGCTACTGATCACTGCCGGCCTGGCCAGCGTGTTGTTCTTACTCCTGGCGCTGCCCGCTGGCGCACAAGCTCAATTCGAATATTACACCAATGGCAACACGATCCTCATCACGAGATACACCGGCCCCGGAGGCGTGGTCGCCGTACCGGAGATCATCAATGGCCTGCCGGTAGTTGGGATTGGTTTCGAAACGTTCTGCGGGAACACGAACTTGAACACGGTTGCGATACCCAAGAGCGTTGTTGGCTTTTCGTGGGGAGCTTTCGGGGGCTGCCCTAACCTGACTGAAATCACGGTGGATGCGCTCAATCCCTTCTTGAGCAGTCTGGAGGGCGTTTTGTTCAACAAGGATCAGACCGTGCTCATCCAGTATCCGGAAGGCAAACCCGGCACTTACGCGATTCCCGACAGTGTGACCAACATCGGCCGGGAAGCGTTCGCTGGCTGCGTTAACCTGACAGAACTGCGGATCGGAACGAATCTCACCAGCATCATGTGGGATGCGTTGATCTCTTGCCCCCGCCTGACTGCGTTCTCGGTGGCTGCACTCAACGCTTCGTTCAGCAGCGTGGATGGGGTCTTATTCAATAAGTCGCAGAGCATACTCCTGCGATGCCCACAGGTCAGAGCCGGCAGCTATGCGATGCCCAACGGTGTCACCGGCCTTGGCTGGGGAGCGTTTCTTAATTGCGCCGGCTTGACCAACATTTTCATCCCAGACAGTGTTGCCGGCAGCATCTCGGCGTATGCGTTTCACGGCTGCGCTGGTCTGAGACGAATCACGATTCCCAGCGGCGTCAGCTACCTGTTGAGCTATTCCTTCGCTGCCTGCACGAACTTGACGGGGGTCTATTTCCGGGGCAACCCGCCCGGCTTTGGTAACGAAACCTACGATGTGTTCATGGGTTCACAGGCGACCACCCTGTACTACCTGCCCGGGACGATAGGTTGGCCTCCGACAGTTGGAGATCAACCAACGGCGCTTTGGCTGCCAGAAGTGCAAACCCGCGACGGCAGTTTCGGCGTGCGGACAAATCAATTCGGATTCAACATAATCTGGGACAGCGGCATGGCGGTCGTGGTGGAAGCTTGCACTAACCTGTTGAATCCGCTCTGGTCTCCGCTGCAAACCAACGCTCTCACCGGCGACACGTCTTACTTTAGCGATCCGGGCTGGACGAATTTTCCCCAGCGATTCTACCGCATCCGGTGGCCGTGAGATAGATCGATATACCCCTCGCGGACCCCAAAGATGAATGCCTCACGGAAAGATGAATGGTTCGAAGACAATACGCTTTGGCGCGCGCTGACGCCGCTGATGTTCCAGAAAGATCGCGGCGGCGATGCTACTGCACTGGAGGCGTATACACTATCGCGCGCGTTGATGATTTGTCGTCTTGTTCGATTGCCACACATGCCTATATTTGGAGAACGAATCATCCATGAAGGCGACTCGTAACTTTGCGTTAGCCGAGCACTGAACCCGCGCACAAATCATGAATACATCACACCTGACCTTCTTTGCCATGGCATGCCTGCTCTCGCTGACCGCAATCTCTTGTTCACGGTCAGAAAGCCTCCGGCCCGAAGCCTCTGCTCCAATGGTCGCGATTCTTACCGCGGCAAAGAGTGCGGACGCGACAATGTTTGGAGAGGCATACTCCGCGAGGATACGCCGAGAGGATCAAAAGAAGGATAGGGCGGAGATTCTGCGGGAGGCTCAGACAACCATGAAGGAGAAATTTGGAGATTATCAGATCACAGATTTTACGTTTTCCTTCGCCGGGGATGCTTCGAAAGGTAAACTCGAGGTCATATTCAAGGGCAAAGCGCAATTTGCCATCGCCGTCGTGAAAGAAAACGGAGCTTGGAAACTTGATGAACGCTGACACCAGAAACCGGCTTACCTCGTGCACCAGCGAATACGACGGTCGCGTCTCCGGTTCAAACATGAAACCCGATTCCAGTCCTCAGAACAAGCCCCAGCCCGACGACTCGTTCGGCCCCGAGTTCATGGAGAAGTTCAAGCGGGCGATTGAATTCTATGCCGAGGCCATCGCTTCGGATCAAGCGGAAGAAGCTGTCTGGATGCCGAACTGAGGATTCAGCCGGCAGATGGCGTGGAATTATCCACTTCCCCGCTAAACGAAAGCGGTTCAATATACAGACAAATCACTGATCCAAGTTAGCCCAAGTTCGTCAGTCCTGAGG
>DBMR01000105.1 GCA_002298785.1 Verrucomicrobia subdivision 3 bacterium UBA693 | reverse complement strand
AGGGTTTCCTGTTGGACTAACACGGCCAGTTCAATTTCCGGTGCGATGCAGGCGACAGAATGCGACATTCCGTTGCTTCCGCCGTGCCAAAGCCGGCGGCCGGTGTCTCCCTGCCGGGTGCCTTTTGCCCAACTGGTGGTGCTGATAAACGCTCCACCACGGTAGGCCACCGCGGGTGCGGCATCACCAGTGGTCACAAAGGTCAACCCACGCATCACCCACCCCGGGGAATAAGTTGCGCTTGGTGCGACCGCGTGCAATTCCGCAAAGGTATCCTGCTGAAGCAACGCCGCCCGGCAATGCGGATTGGCCGGATCACCGCGCAAATGGAGCCCGACAAATTTTGCCCAATCTGTCATGGTCATGTGTGCCGTACCGGCGGGACCGTAGTACTGTGGGAATTGCGCGGCGGGAGTGCCGGGGTCGATCGGTCTGCCAACGAACGAGGAGTGGCCCCAGGGTTGATCGGTTTTACCAGCGGTGCCCGGCGAGCCGAATCCGCCCGTGCGGATGCCCAGTGGCTGAAACAATCGTTCGTGCATCAGATCTTCCCACGCATTACCGGTGAGATGCTCCAGCTCGGCGCCCGCGAGAATGTAACCGACATTGGAATACCAGTATTTGGTGTTCGGAAGGATTCCGGGCGGGCGCGAAAGGGCCTGCCTCGTGATTTCCAGGCGTTGCTGCGGCAAGGTTCCCAGACGCGCTCGAGCAGGCCGCATCAGCTCGGAGCCACTGCGCAAGCTGGCGTATGGTGCGCGAAGCAGGTCAAACACCCGAGCCAGACCATCCGGGTCAAGGGGCAATCCCGCGCGGTGTGCGAGGACCTGCGCCAAAGTCACTTTCTCCCACGCCGGATGCATGGGCTTCACCGTGTCGGCAAAAACTTCGCCCAGGGTGGTGGTCCAATTGAGCTTGCCTACATCGATGAGCATCGCGACGAGGGTCGCGGTCATGGGTTTGGTGCAGGAATTAAGGAGAAACAAATCATCGAGGGTGATGCGTTCCGCGTCACCTCGCTTTCGAACCCCGGCGACACCTTGGGCGATGATGCGCTCCCCCCGCAGCACCACCGCGGCCAGGCCGAATCGTTCGGCTCCCCGACCGATTATCGATTGCAGGATGCCATCAACATTGACTGGAGAATTGTTCTCCATCTTCCCGTTCGAATCATGCCGTGTTGCACAGCCAAAGAGGAGGCAATTCCTTCGCGTTCCGAGAGGTGTCGCGTTGCGTTGCCGGGCCTTACCGTAAGCGGTACTCGACCAAAAAGAGAACCTCTTTAATGCCACTTCGCGCTGCAAAGCTTGTGAAGGCAGTATCGAATGGGACTAATCATGACGGCATTGATTCCACCGGCTTGGTTGACGCCATCTCGAAAGTCGAACCCCGCCAATGCAAAGGGAGCATCTCACTCGTCGCACTTGGCTCGCACAGAGAATCTTTGGAACCAACCGTCCTGGCACGGCAAACACGCGCTTGACATCATTAGCTTTGTAATACAAAGTGAAGGTGTTCGAGCGAGTCCCAAACGCGAAAATGGCCCATAGAAATGCAGAGAGTGAAGGCAAACCTGCCGGGCATCTGGCGGCCTTAGTCGCGCGACTGCCACGAAAGGGATGACGATGACCACCCCACGAAACCCAGTATCGCTGGAGGAACAGATCGACCAGTGGCGGAGCTACCTTCGTCGTCGCCAGACGATTCACTCTGTCGATGTCACCGGGCTCGAGAAGCAACTGCGAGAGCAGATGGCGAGCCTGGTCAATGCGGGGCTCGCGGCCGATGAAGCCTTCCTGGTGGCGGTGAAGCGCATGGGCAGCCACGACGCCCTCACTCGGGAGTTCGCGCGCGCGAACTCAAACCGTCTCTGGAAACAAATCCAGTCCGCGCCGTCAGATGCAGGAGAGTCGCTAGCGCCGGTTCAAACCGAGGTCATGGTCGCCTTCTGTCTTGCGGTAGCGGCGGCGGTCGCTATCAAGGTTCCGGCGTTGTTCGGGCTGCAGTTGGACGAGCATAACATTGAAGGCACCCGCTTCTATCTCCGTAACGCAAGTCTTTTACTATTGCCGCTTTTGGCCCTCTACTTTGCTTGGAAACAGCGGCTTGAGACCCGCACTCTTCGGTGGCTGGCCGTCGCGTTCGTGGCCGCGGGTATATTCGCCAATGTCTATCCATTCTCCCGGACCAGTTCCACTGAAGTACTTACGGGACTGCACCTGCCAATCGCGCTCTGGCTGATCGTGGGCATCGCGTACGCCGGCGGACGCTG
Source organism: Verrucomicrobia subdivision 3 bacterium UBA693 (assembly GCA_002298785.1). Lineage (GTDB taxonomy): Bacteria > Verrucomicrobiota > Verrucomicrobiia > Limisphaerales > UBA8199 > UBA693. The sequence goes on along the minus strand of DBMR01000105.1, from coordinate 6,441 downwards.
GAACCAGTTCGATGGCCGCATGGATTTCATTCGATTCTCGGGTGAGCTGTTCATCTACTACGTCCTCATCGCCCTTGGGGGTGGCGTCTTCACGGTGTTCCTGGGGATGATCTTCAAGGCCATCGGGATCAATGTCGGGCCGTTCATCGGCGCGTGGCTGCTTCCCTGTGGAGCGGCCGGCGCTCTCCTGATCGCATCGTGGTTGGTGGAAGCGAAGCAAAGCGTAATGGAAAACATGGCGCCGATGTTGACGCGGCTGTTTACGCCCATGTTCGCCGCCATGCTGATCATCTTCCTGGCGACCCTTCTCTGGACAGGGCGCGGTGTTGACGTCACACGGGAGGTGCTCATCGGGTTCGACCTGCTGCTTGTGGTGGTCATCGGCCTGCTGCTCTACTCCGTATCGGCGCGGGACCCGCAGTCGCCGCGCAACACCTTCGATCTAGTCCAGGTCGTTCTGGTGATCAGTGCGCTCCTAGCCGACGGGGTGGCGCTATGGGCGATCGCCGCGCGGATTACCGAATTCGGCTTCAGCCCGAACCGCGTGGCTGCTCTGGGTGAGAACATAATTCTCCTTGTCAATCTAGCGTGGTCCGCGGTGCTCTACATCCGGTTTCTGCGTGGTCGCGGATCCTTCTCAAGCCTTGAGAAGTGGCAGACGGATTACGTGCCGGTTTATGCCGCGTGGGCGGCCATCGTCGTGATCCTCTTTCCGCCGCTGTTTCATTACCTCTGAGCTGCCCTCTTTGGACAGGATCGCATCGACGTCGGCGCAAGGAGTGCTTTCTACAACCGGTTCCGTCCTGAGCAGATCGCCTTTTTGCGTCGGACCAACGTGGTGAAACTGACCCAATAGCTCATTGTTCGAAACTGCTCGGCAAGACCTGGGGGCGCTCAATACTATTGCCCAGGTTGAACTTGCTCGTCATAGCCGACGATGAGTCGCTTGCGCCGCACTTGCCGGATTGCTCAGTCGATATCCTGGTGTCTTGCGGTGATCTCCCAGATGGCTTGATCTCCGAAGCTGCAAGAAGATCTAACTGCCGGGAAATCCTAGCGGTAAAGGGCAACCACGACTCAAGCGCACCTTTCCCCGCTCCGATTAAGGACCTGCACCTGAAAGTGTTTGAGTTCCACGGGCTACGATTCGGCGGGTTCTGCGGCTCTTGGAAATACAAGCCGCGTGGCAACTACCTTTTCGAGGATTTTGAGGTGGAGCAACTGCTAGCGAGCTTCCCGGCCGTAGATGTTTTTGTGACACACAATTCTCCCCGTTTGATTCAAGATCGCGACGACGAAGTGCACACGGGCTTTGCGGCCTTCAACGGCTACATTCAACGCGCCAAGCCGAAGCTCATGCTGCATGGACATCAACATCAAAACGTCGAAACCGTAATCGCGGGCACACGTGTGGTTGGTACCTTCGGACACCGATTGTTGGTTGTGCCGGAATAGCAGATAAAGGCGAAATGGTACTCCAGGCAGGACTCTCACTAGCGTCTCCAAGCTCTAACAGTCACGCTTGAGTGATGGAGCTAACACCCTAAAACCTTCTTCAATGAAGTGGAAACCAACACAAAGGTTCAACCAATTATCGATAGATAATGAGGAATGCAATCAACTTTTTGATATTTAGACGATCGACCACGACGACCATTTTAAACATCAAATAGTGGAATTGCTCCATTGTTAAACTTCATCAACTGGAGTATACTCACCTTTGCCATGGCTTTAGATGTCAAAAAGTCGCGTTTTCGCCTGGAGGACCTGCCGGAGGTATTTGTTTCCAGCAAGAACATGAGTTCTGCTGTGTCGAAAGCGGTTCGAGCCGGGCGGCTGCGTAAACTCGGTTCACGGCTCTACACCAGGAACCTGACTGAACCGCCGTCTCAGATCGTCAAAAGAAACTGGCACGCTCTCCTGAAGGACTACCTCCCTGATGCCTTGGTTTCGGACCGCACGGCGCTGGAGAACCGACCAGCCGTTGACGGATCGGTCTTCGTCATTTCGTCAGCGCAACGGCCTTTGAGTTTGCCCGGAATTACGTTTCGTCCCCGCAAAGGACATCCGCCACTGCCGAGCGACCCTCCATTCCTGGGGGGAATCCGTCTTTGTTCCGCACCACGGGCCTGGCTGGAGAACATGCGTCCTTCGCGCAGGCGCGGAGCAGAGGTGCCTCGAACACTAACCAGACCGGAGTTGGAGCAACGCCTCGAGAGCCTCTTGCGCCAAGGTGGAGAAACTGTGCTCAATCGCTTGCGTGATGATGCGCGAGCAGTCAGCGCTGAACTTGGGCTGGCGGACGAGTTTCATAGGCTTGATGACCTGATCGGCACATTCCTCGGCACTCGCGAAAGCAAGCTCGAAACTTCTGTAGCACAAGCCCGCAAAAAGGGCACGCCGTATGACCCCGATCGGGTGGCGCTCTTCCAGCAGCTTTTTGAAGAATTGCGAGGACGAGCGCCTCTCACACGCCCCACCGGAAATATCGGAGATTCGGCGAGGACGAATCTTGCCTTCTTTGAAGCGTATTTTTCCAACTATATCGAGGGCACGGAATTCGCCATTGAGGAAGCTGTAGACATCGTTTTCAACGGTGTCATTCCGAGAGAGCGTCCAGAAGATGCCCATGATATTCTGGGGACTTTTCGAATCGTTTCCGATAAATCGCAGATGGCTCGCACGCCGCGTGATTTTGAAGGCCTGATTTCATTGTTGAAAGCGCGCCACGCGGCCTGCATGGAGATGCGCCCGGATAAAATGCCGGGACAGTTTAAGTCCAAGGAAAACCGCGCCGGCAGTACGTTCTTCGTTGCACCCGACCTGGTACTGGGGACCCTGGAAAAGGGATTTGAGATTTATTGCGGGCTCGAACTGGGGCTTCATCGAGCCATTTTCATCATGTTCCTCGTAAGCGAGGTTCACCCGTTCTCAGACGGCAATGGGCGCCTGGCGCGTATCATGATGAATTCGGAACTGGTGGCGCAGGGTGAGCAAAGAATTGTCATCCCAACCGTCTTTAGGAACAACTACATCAGTGCGTTAAAAGCGCTCTCTCAGACCGGCAAGAGTGCCCCAATCGCTCAAGTCCTCGAATTTGCGCAAAAGTACACTGCCTCCATCCCTTGGGATAATTTCGATACGGCCAGGGCGGAGCTGCAGTCTACGAACGCCTTTTTGGACTCGAATGAAGCCGAGGACAGAGGAATTCGATTAATTCTGCCAAAGGCGACTCACCAATAGCCTGTGAAGATAAACCGAGAAAACAGCTCGCGGATACCAGACTCTTTCAAACGCCAATGATCGTTCGTATGCTTGACCCGCAGAGATTATGAAAATGCTCCTCGATTGGGTATCGATGACGGCAATGGTGCTCGGCACATCACTCCACGCTGCCGACAAAACCCTGATTGACTACTTCCTCCCGATGCCAATCCAGGGATCGCTGGTATCGAACGTCTGGGGCGCACCGGATGTCTTCCCCCGCGACCCGCAAAACGGTCTCGAGGACACGACCATGAAAGCGTGGTGCTATTGGGACGGGCAAATCATCAAAGGAACGGACGGGAAATTCCATCTGTTTGCCAGTCGCTGGGACCAGGCCAAAGGCCACGGAGGCTGGTGGGGTTCTCTCGCGATTCACGCTGTCAGTGAGAACGTGGTTGGGCCATACCGCGACAAAGGTCTCTGCTGGCCGGACAACCAAGGCGGCAAAGGCCATAACGTGACCGCGCTGGTGCTACCCGACGGTCGCTATGCCGTGGTGGTCAGTGAGACGCGCCCCGGCGATGTTTTCGTGTCCAAGTCGCTGGATGGCCCTTGGGAACATCTCGGTTCCATTAAAGTGATCACCAATGAATTCAGCAAGCTGGGGCAAATGTCCAACGTCAGTGTCCTGCTCCGTCCCGACGGCGATTTCATGATCGTGGCTCGCTCCGGAGCAATTTGGATCAGCAAGACGGGAATCCTCGGGCCGTACACAGTGCAGGGACCTAGCGTCTATTCAACGATTCCGGAAATGCGTTCGATGCGCACCCTGGAGGATCCGGTGGTGTGGCATAGCGGGGGGCTGTATCATGTCGTGGTCAACGACTGGGACCCTCGCAAGGCCTACCACATCACGTCGCCTGACGGCATCAACAATTGGCGCTTCCGTGGACTGGCTTATGATCCGACCAGAGACTTTTTGCGCTACACCGACGGCACGGTGAATCACTGGAACAAGATCGAGCGTCCCGGCGTTCTGTTGCAGAATGGCCATGTGACGCATTTCACCTTTGCCGTCCTCGATGTTCCGAAGGATCAGGAAAAGGGCAACGACACCCACGGCAGTAAAATTATTGTGGTGCCTTTTGATGGCGCGGCCCTCGACCGGGATCTTCAGAAGTAATCGCGGCTTTGTCCGCGAACTCAAGCGGCAGGGCCAAGTTGGTCCAGTGGATGAGGGGGATCATCAAGTCTCCGCCGGCCGCCGGATTTTGTGCTTCCTCAGGCGCCAATACAAAGTGCTTGGCTTCAGGCCCAGCCTCGCCGCAGCACCATCTGGCCCCTTAATTTTCCAGCAGGTCGTCTCGCAAACGCGCAAGATGTGGGCCCGCTCGTTCGCGTCCAAGGTGTCGTTTTCGGCGGCATGCCCCGCGCCGCCAGACGCTTCACGCCGTTCGGATTTGCCCGGGGTGGCCGATCCCAATTGGATTCCTTCCGGCCGAAGTGTTGAGCCGGGCGAAAGAATAATCGCGCGCTCCAGCACATTCTCCAATTCACGCACATTCCCAGGCCAATCATATTGTGCCAACCTCTCTGGAATCTTGTTTGGGATTTGCTCGATCTTCCGCCCCATGCGACTGGCTTTGCGCATCACCAGGTATGCTACCAGCAGAGGGATGTCCTCCCGACGCTGCCTCAAGGGCGGCAGGTGAATCGGGAAGATTGCCAGCCGATGGTAAAGATCGCTCCTAAACCGTCCTTCCTGCACCGCCTGTTCCAAGTCGCGATTACTCGCAGCGATCACGCGGACGTTGGTTTTTAATGGCTGCGCACTCCCGACTCGCTCAAACTCGCCCGATTGCAGCACCCGCAGCATCTTGGCCTGAGTTTCCAAAGGCAGCTCACCCACCTCATCCAGAAAAAGTGTCCCGCCGTCTGCTTGTTCGAATCGCCCAACCCTCCGAGCGATTGCTCCGGTGAAAGCTCCTTTTTCATGCCCGAACAACTCGCTTTCCACCAAGGTGGTGGGCAAGGCGGCGCAATTCACCGCTACAAAAAGCGCCTGGCGCCGGTCGCTTCCCTGGTGAATGGCGCGCGCCACCAGTTCCTTACCCGTACCGGTCTCGCCGCTGATCAGCACCGTCGACGACGTGGCGGCCACGAGGGATACTTGTTCCAATACCCGGCTCAAGGCGGGACTTTTCCCGATAATTTCCGCAGTGGCGGATTCCAAGCCCGCTTCTTCCCGCAGAAAGAGATTCTCCGCCTGCAACCTGGTCTTCAACTGCTGTAACTCCATCACCGACTTACGCAGCGCTTCTTCCAGCTCTTTTTGCTCGGTCACATCCCGCGTGTCGTGCAGCCAGCGAACGGGTTTGCCATCGCGTTCTTCCACACAGAACGCGCGCGCCTGAAGCCAGCGCCACCCCCCGTGTCCGTCGACCAGGCGATAGAGCACGGCAAACGATGCGGTTGAGTTAACGGAAAGCCGCAGCTTCTCCTGGTAGGGTTTGACATCGTCTGGATGCATCATCGCTACCAACTGCTCAACGGTCGTAGGCGCGGTACCCGGCGCCATGCCGATTTTGTCTTCTGCAGGTGTATCCCCAAAGAACCGCATTTCAATGCCTGTTGGCGTCAAATAAGCCTCGCCAAGCACGGAGAATGCGTTGGCTGCGAGCCTCCACAACTTTTCTTGTTCTGTCCTCAGTACCTGCCGTGAAGATTCCAGCTCCCTTAATGAACGGCGCAGCGTTTCTTCGGTTTCTCGCTGCGCGGTGAAATCGCGGCTGACAAACACCCACTCCAACGGTTTCCCATCTCGAACCAGCGTTGGAACAGCTCGCCCCTCGATCCATCTCCACCCGCCATGTCCGTCGGCCAACCGATAGGTCGCGTCGAAGGCCTCACCCGTCCGGAGCGATTGCTGCACGCTTTCGCGATACCTCGGAACATCCTGCGGGTGCATCATGGCAATAGAGGCCTCGATCGTCGCGGGAAAAGTTCCGGGTGCCAGGCCAAGTTTTGACTCCGGCGAAATGTCCCCGAGCCAGCTTAAGACAACCTCACTGCCGGTCACCCGCGCCTCTCCAAGGACAGAAAACGGGTTGGACGCAAGCTTCCAAAGCTTGTCGTCTGCGGAAATCTCGCCCGATGCGCCCTCTTGGTGAGTCGTCGTCATATCGAAGCAGGGTCAGTATGTTGAACCAGTCAAGTCAGCGACCTCCGGCCGAG
>DBMR01000094.1:13284-39161 GCA_002298785.1 Verrucomicrobia subdivision 3 bacterium UBA693 | reverse complement strand
GAAATTGTGAGGAAAGACCAGATGGGGACGACGTGGAAGTCGTCCCTACCAGGCTGCCGCTGACTGCCCTGGTGCGCAACCTGGGCAAGATGTCGGCAATCGGCCTGGTTAAGCCGTTCAGCCAGGCAGCCGACCTGGTGGTGCGCAAGCTGAAGGACGAAGCTCTGCTCAAGCGTGCCCGCATCCACCCACTGGCGGTATTAATCGCCCAGAAGGTGTATGCACAAGGCCGCGGTGAGAAGGGCAGTCTGACTTGGCAGCCGGTCTCGAAGATTGTCGATGCCCTGGATGCGGCGTTCTACGCCACCTTCCAGAACGTTGAGCCGTGCCGCAAGCCAATGCTCCTGGCCCTGGACGTCAGCGGTTCGATGGACGGCTCGATGATTGCCGGTTCTTGCCTGTCGGCACGTGAGGCAAGCGCGGCCATGGCGCTTGTCACCGCCGCAACTGAACCTGATTGCGAGATCATCGCTTTCAGCGCCGGTAGCGGTGGTTACGGCGGCATGCACGGTGGTGGTGAATCGGGTATTACCCGGGTCGCTCTGTCGCCTCGCATGCGGCTGGATTCGGTCATCGAGAAGGTTCGGGCCATCCCGATGGGTGGCACGGACTGCGCGCTGCCGATGGTCTGGGCTCGTCGCAACAAGTTGGCCCTGTCGGGCTTCATCACCTACACCGACAGCGAGACCTGGGCGGGCAAGATCCACCCGGCACAGGCGCTGCGGCAGTATCGGGATGAGTTCGTCGGCAATGCCAAGGCCGTCGTTGTGGGCATGACCTCCAACGGCTTCACCCTGGCTGACCCGAACGACCGCGGCATGCTGGACGTAGTCGGTTTCGACACCAGCGTTCCGGCTGTCATCTCGGACTTCGTGCGGGCGGCGTAAGTAAATGCAAAGTGGAGAGTGCAGAGTGAAGAATGAAAACCATTCGGGCGCAGGCTCTGGTTCTCACTCACTCTGCATTCTGCACTCTTAGTTCGATCGGTTGCTTGCAGGTGCTCCACTTTGCACTCTGCACTCTTAACTCTTCACTTAATCGGGGCTCCATTCATGAAAACACGTTCCACTCGAAGCCCGCGCCGGCTTCTATTCAAAATCAGATTCTTCTGCGACTACGCAGAACAGATTGGCCAACTGGAAAAGGCTTTGGCTCGAAAGCCGGAGAAACTACAGCTCGACATCATGGGGTCAGGCGAACTATCGCCCGATACGGCGCTTTTGATGCGGTCAGTTCTCGTTGGCCGGTCACCAAAAACACATCTGATCACCAACGCGCGCTCCAGCCTTCAAGGTGGGGCGGTGCTGGTTTGGTTGATGGGCGGCACGCGCCTGATCCGGGAAGACGCCAAACTGTATTTTCGTAAATCCAGCAAGGAGGATGACGACGAAGACAATGAGGATTGGAAGGACGAGAAGTCCGAAGATGCAGAAGCGGATTTGGAGGAAGTCGACTACGCACAGGTGCTGCAATACATAGACCATTTTCTGCCCGTGAAGGAACTGGCCGGTCGGCCAGTTGACCTCGAAGTCCTGCGGCAATTTGGGCTGATCGACAACGAGAAGGTGGACCACTTCCTGGCGGCTGCCTTCGCGAAGCGTGAGACCGGCAATGAAGCTGAGAAGCCTGGACCGGAACTCAAAGAGGAAAAGCCGACCGCCAAAGTTCGGAACCGCTAATCTTCACTGATACACGCTAATCTTAGGGGTCACGGACCAATTCCGATATAGCGTCAGAGCAGTGGTTATCAACGGTCAGGTTCTTGGGCTCCGATGCTTTACTCTCAACCGGCATTCTGCGCAAATTCACTGCTAATCTGATCCTAAAATCGCGTATGAAACCGGAGATTTACAAGGACGAGGGCTACCAGTTCATGGGTGCTGCTTTTGAAGTCTATAATGACCGCGGCTATGGACTTGCAGAGGAGATCTACCAGGAGTGCCTGGAAATTGAGCTGGAGTTGCGGGGCATATCGTTTCTCCCGAAGGCCGAGCTCAAGTGTTTCTACAAGGGGCGGGAGTTGAAGAAGAGGTATATTCCAGACCTGTTCGTGCTGGGGTGTCTGGTGGTGGAGATGAAGGCGGTGACCGAGCTTGCGCCGGAACACGAGGCTCAACTCCTGAACTATATGCGTATCGCTCGCCAACCCGTGGGCTATTTAGTCAATTTCGGCCACAAGGATACGCTCGAATGGAAGCGATTCATCCTTTCAAAACTCATCACGGCTCCCCAGTAATGGTGGCTTCCACTTCGGCGGAATAGCGTTCATTAGCGCAGATTAGCGGTTCCATTTATGGCCCCGGTGGGATAGGGGCATTCGGCCGACCAGCAGAGGTTCCACACAATGCAATCGTGGATGGCGGAAGCGTTACGCGGCTTCGCTCTGAAGCTTCGGCGGGCAGGCCGGACGCGCGTACCGAGTTTACCTGCGATTATTTGCCGATGGGCAGCAATTCGCGAAGCCTGGTTGTTGCCTGCTCTCGATCGAGGTTGCCTGAAGCAATAGCCAGAACGAGTTCCTCCCATTCCGGTCCGTCGGGTTTAGGCTCAATCCCGTTCAGGCGAAAAAAAACAATACAGCTGCCGAGAGCCGCCAGTTTGTTTCCATCAATAAAGGGATGATTCCGGCAGAGAAAATATAAGTAAGCTGCCGCGACTGCGGTCAGGTCTCGATAGGGCGACCTGCCTCCGAAACTCGCCTGGGGGGCCGCGACTGCGGACTCCAACAAGGCACTATCACGGACACCGTCTGAGCCGCCGAACCTCGCGATGGCTTCCATGTGGATTTCTCGCACGATTTCCACCGTCAAGTGGAAGCAGTTGTCGGGAGAAGCGCTCACGCCAGCTTCTTCATCGTGCGGGCATAGTCCTTCATAGTGGACTTGATGATTTTGGAGACTTCAGCCGCGGAGGGACGAGGTCGCAGGGGCGTAAGCGTGATCGTTCCGCCCTCATGGACCTCGACGTTTAGTTGGTCGCCGGCCTTGAGATGAGCCAAGTCCATAAGTGCAGCATCGAACACGATGCCGTGCGAGTTTCCGACTTTGCTGATGGTCTTAACCATACGTAATACTATGTTTTACAGGCTGGATTTTGTCAACTCCGACGAAACCGGAGCTTCAAATGCCACTTTTGAACCCCTGAACGCGAAGTAGATCGAGCGCCCCGCAACTAAGTGAAGAGTTGAGAGTGCAGAATGCAGAATCCATGATCCACTCTGCACTTTGCATTTATACCTCTGCACTTCTCCTGCGGGGGTGAGTTGGTGGAAGAGACCAGCCAGGGGTTCATTTAAATGTAGAATGAAAAAGGCAGAATGAAAAATGACCGCCATCGGCTTTGCCTTCGGGTTCTACATGCCACATTCTTCGTTCTGCGTTTATGAGCGTCTGTGCATTTTGTAACCGAAAGGTGCCCACGCGGGGGCACCACGTTGTGCCGCGCTGCAAAGGCGGACGCGACATCGCCCCGACTTGCCATTCCCGCCTCCACGCAGCAGCCTGCGGTTCGCTCCTGTAAATCGATCCTGCCGGAGCAACACCGGCTGGAGGTTCCAATTTCTGGTGGCCCAGTACCAGAAGCTCGCGTAGTCCAATAGAAGAGACACAACGTTGAGAGCGTCGCCAGTGCAGGTGCAAATCCTGCCGCGGGCACCAGCCTTCGCTCGCTAAGCTTCGGCTCGGCGAGCCATCTTCACGGAGCTGAAGCCACAGTAGACCGGCACCGGACTTTTAATCCGGTTTGGTGAGGTTGCAACTACCTCCGGCTCCACCATTTCGTTGCCTCGTGGTGTAACAGTAGCATACCGGACTTTGACCCCGACGGCCCTGGTGCGAATCCAGGCGAGGCAGCCATTAGGCATCAGCCCGTTAGCTCAAAATGAGAGCGGCAGTCTTACAAACTGAAGACGCTGGAGAGTTACCAGCACGGGCTACCAATTTTGCCGCTGAGTGTGGAAGTCTGCACACCTGTCTCTGAAACAGGGAGAGCTGGAGCATTACCAGCAGCGGCAGCCAATCCCCCATTTCAACACAGAACAAACACCCCTCTTAAACGCAGAATGAAGAATGCAGAGTGCAGAATGAACGATTTGGTATGAGCAACATATTGACCAAAGCAACCGTGCTGGTCCTGAACCGGAACTGGCAGGCGATCAACGTGCGCACGCCCCAGGAGGCGTTCTGCATGATGGCCACCAACGTGGCTACTGGCCTGGAGATCGAATACCCGGCTCTGACGGAGTCGGCCGACGGCTCATTCTGCACTCTGCATTCTCCACTCTTCACTCCCCGGACCTGGGATGAGTGGATCACTCTGCCGATCCGTGACCAGGACGAGTCCGTCCACACTGTGCGCGGCGAGATTCGCGTGCCTACCGTCATCGTGGCGGTGAATTACGCCAAGGTGCCGAAGAAGCGCCCAAAGCTGTGCGCCCGGGCCATTCGCGAGCGCGACGGCAACCGCTGCCAGTACACGGGCCGCTTGCTGCGCCCGGATGAGGGTAGCCTGGACCACGTCGTGCCCCGCTCGCGCGGAGGCAAGGACGCCTGGGAGAACCTGGTCTGGTCGGCCAAGGAAGTGAACCAGAAAAAAGCAGACCGCCTGCCGCACGAGGCCGGCCTGAAGCTGCTCTCGGTTCCGCGGGCTCCGAAGGAGTTGCCGGTTTCGGCGCTCATTCGGAATACGAGCGAGGTCGAGGACTGGAAGCTGTTCCTGACCTGACAATTCAAGCCGGTGGCGTAAACACCACGCCACCGGCCTTCAACAACAACCATTAAAACTGGAGGCTGTATCCCCCGACAACAATGGTCGCCGACGTCGGACAGTTGGAATAGCTTATCAGCGACAGCGGACAGCATAGATCAGGATCAAATTGGTCATGAACACTAAAGATTTTATTCGTCTCGGAATCCCTCTGGGTGAGGCCACCCGCCGGGCGACCGATTTTGTTTCGCAGTTCATCCTCAGCGGTGGGGACAAAACCAAGCTCGAGGAGGAATTGAAAGCCATTATCACCAATCCGGAGCTATTTGCCGAAGACCCGGTGCGCAAGGAATTGGCCAAAGCGATAGTGAACGCTCCGCCTCCGCCGCGCGCTGAACCGGTCAAATACCGCCAGTGGGGCGAAGGACTCGAATACGAGGCCGTGATGCAGATGGAGAAAGCCTGTCTGCTGCCCGTGGCAGTGGCCGGCGCCCTCATGCCCGACGCACACGTCGGCTATGGCCTGCCGATTGGCGGCGTGCTGGCGACCGAGAACACCGTTATTCCATATGCAGTGGGCGTGGATATCGCCTGCCGCATGAAGATGACGGTGCTGGATGTCCCGGTCCGCGAACTGGAACGGCATCCCGAACGCCTCACTCGGGCGATTGAGGCCGAAACCCGGTTCGGCATTGGCGCCAAATTCCAGAACCGCCGCCATCACGAGGTGATGGATGCGGATTGGGAGGTAAGCCCGGTGACCAAACAGAACAAGGACCGCGCCTGGTCGCAACTGGGCACCAGCGGCAGCGGGAACCATTTCGTGGAGTTCGGCTTCTTCACTTCGCATGGACAAATCCATGGTTTGGAAGCGGGAACATACCTCGCGCTGCTTTCGCATAGTGGAAGCCGCGGAACCGGTGCCGCCGTCTGCGACCACTACAGTAAGCTGGCATTCAGCCAGTTCCCGGATCTCCCAAGCGAATTGAAGCGTCTGGCCTGGTTGTCTCTGGATTCGGAGGAAGGCCAGGAATATTGGGCGGCGATGGAATTGATGGGGCGCTACGCCGCGGCTAATCACGCGCTCATTCACAAGCACGTGGCGGCAAATCTCGGAGCCGAAGTCCTGCTCGACCTGGAGAACCACCACAATTTTGCCTGGAAAGAGAAGCACGTCATCAACGGCGTGGAGAAGGAAGTCATTGTTCACCGCAAGGGAGCTACTCCGGCCGGTGAGGGTGTACTGGGAATTATTCCGGGCTCGATGGCTTCGCCAGGATTTGTCGTGAGCGGCAAAGGCAACGCTGAGTCGTTGAACTCGGCTTCCCACGGCGCGGGTCGCGTGATGAGCCGCACCCAGGCAAGCAAGACCTTCGAGTGGAAGAAGGTGAATGCCTTCCTGCGTGAGAAGGGCGTGACCCTGATCTCGGCGGGTCTCGACGAAGTGCCGATGGTCTATAAAAACATTCACGAAGTCATGGCGGCGCAAAAGGACCTCGTGACCATCCTGGGCCAGTTCGATCCCAAGCTGGTGAAGATGGCTCCGCACGGGGAACGGGCGGAGGACTAGAAGAAATGCAGAGTGCAAACTGACCAAGAAATTGGGGGCGTTGACAGTGAGAGAGCCATTTACGCCAGAATGAAGGCTGGTTAGTATTTTGACGGAAGACAAAACGGTGAAACAAAGAGCGAGACAACCGCGTTGCATTGTAATTGCCGGCCCGAATGGGGCCGGGAAGACGACATTTGCCCGTGAATTCCTGCCGAAGGACGAGGGCATCATCCATTTCGTGAATGCTGACCTCATCGCAGGAGGATTGTCGCCGTTGCGTCCTGAATTGGCAGCATTGACCGCGGGGCGTCTGGTCCTTGCGGAGTTGGATCGTCTGGCTAAGTCCAGACGGAGTTTTGCGTTCGAGACTACCCTAAGTGGGCGGACTTATCTCAGTCGTCTAAAGCGTTGGAAAACCGCGGGCTACCGCATTGAAATCCTCTTCCTGAGTTTATCCTCTGCCCAGGTAGCGCTCCGCCGTATCGCGGCTCGCGTCCGGCAAGGAGGCCACGACGTTCCCGCCAAAGATGTCGTCCGTCGCTTCGGGCGCGGATGGACGAACTTTGTTGCGTCTTATCGTCCCCTCGCCGACAGTTGGGCTGTGTATGAGAACTCCGGGACATTCCCAGTCTTGGTCGAACAATCATAATGAATACGAGCTCAAAACGGCCAGTTGCCAGAGGTTTCGCGGCGCGTGTTGAACCCGCCTTGAAACGGGCCGCCAAGGTAGCACGCAAGACAGCCAAAATGTACGGGACCCCGCTTTACTTCTGGAAGGACGGCAAAGTCGTCGCTCAGAAACCTTAACTTCCTCCCCCGTGTTGGCTCCAGCCCAGGCAACGGAGCGCCATGGTGGATGGATTAAACAAGTCGTGACCAGACCCCGTTCAATTCCGGCCTTGTGAAGTTGGAACAGGGTGAACGGCGATTGAGTAGCATCAACCCGCGCACATACACGTCTCAGTTCGAAGGCACTTGGTTTAACTTCGGCGCGGCAAGTCCATTAGGAAGTGCTACCAACAGCCAGTGGGAGTTCCAGGCAGGATTTTGGCCGATAGCGGGTTTGTTGGCGGAAAACAAAGCAACGGGCACAAAAGTCCATTTCTCCTATGAAACACCGTTCGGTGCCTGGACTGTTCGAAATGCTGTGCACCTGCCAACCGACAAGGTCCTCTTTCAATTGGGGAAGGATCAGGTTTGCGCCTTCGATCCGCAATCGCGCAAGGTGGCCTTGCTGTGGCATGGGCGTGGGCCGGTACCTGTGATCGAGAAGACCGAATCGGTCGCATCCGGTCAGAAGGAGCTTCGGACCCAGTGATCACGATAGACGGCTCGCAAGGCGAAGGTGGTGGCCAGATTCTGCGCACATCATTGGCGCTGTCCCTGGTCACCGGCCGAGCTTTCCGAATGGAGCGGATTCGGGCCAGGCGCCAGAAGCCTGGCTTGTTGAAGCAACATCTCACTGCGGTTGAGGCCGCAAAGACCGTGGGTTGCGCTGAAGTGGATGGCGCGGCCTTGAGCTCGCAAACGCTCGAGTTTCGGCCTGGGCCCGTGACGCCGGGTAATTACCGATTCGCTGTCGGGACAGCCGGGAGCGCCACGCTCGTACTGCAAACGGTCCTTCCGGCTCTGCTGACCGCCAACGACCACAGCACGTTGACTCTGGAAGGCGGAACGCACAACCCAATGGCCCCGCCATTCGATTTCCTGACCAGATGCTTCATGCCTCTGATCCATCGCATGGGGCCGTCGGTGGAATTGGAATTGCGGCGTCATGGTTTTTTCCCCGCCGGTGGTGGAAGATTCCATGCCCGGATCGAACCTGTGAGAAAGCTGTCGCGGCTGGATTTGCTCGAGCGCGGTTCCATACGAGGCAGGCTGGCGCGAATTCTCGTGTCCAAACTTCCCGAGCACGTAGGGCAGAGGGAACTGGCCGTTGTTCGCGAAGAACTCAAGTGGCGCGAGGACGAATGCAGCATCGAAGCCGTTCTGTATCCGGTGGGACCAGGGAACGCGGTGGTTCTGGCAATTGAAAGCGAGCATGTGACCGGGGTCTTTACCGGTTTCGGAGAGCGTGGACGGCCCGCGGAGGAAGTCGCCAGGTCTGCAGTCGAAGCCGCAAAAACCTGGCTCGAGGCGGAGGTCCCTGTTGACGAGCACCTCGCCGACCAACTCCTCATTCCGCTGGTCCTCGCGGGCGGTGGCTCGTTCCGGACCACCAAGCCCTCATTGCACACGACCACGAACGCCGAAGTCATCCAGCGGTTTCTGTCCGTGCCTATCGAGGTTCAGCAGGAGAGCGAACCGGCCTGGCGAGTGACAGTCGGAGAAATTGGAGCACCGTAGCCATGCGCCTCCACATTCTTAGCGATCTGCACTTGGAGTTTGAACCGTTTACGCCTCCTGCGGTTGAGGCGGATGTTGTGATCCTGGCTGGTGACATCAGCACCGGACGCAACGGCTTGAAGTGGGCCTTGAAGAGCTTTCCTGAACTCCCAGTCATTTACGTTCTCGGCAATCACGAGTTTTATGGCCAGAAGGTCCAGAAGCTCATTAAGGAACTCCAGGAGATGGCTCAAGGCACGAACGTTCAACTGCTGGAGAACCAAAGCTGTACCATCGGCGACGTGCTTTTCCTGGGCGCGACGCTGTGGACAGATTTTGCCTTGAACGGAGACCCGCTCATCTCGGAAGTGGTGGCCCAGACCAGCATGAATGATTACCGGCGGATCCGGACGCTGCCGCGATACAGTCGATTGAAGCCCTCTGATACCCGCCGATTTCACATGGAGTCGCGGCGGTGGCTGGAAGACCAGGCCCTTGCCAGCAAAGGCCAGAAGGTTGTGGTCATCACCCACCACGCACCGAGCCGAGAATCCGTTCCGCCTGCGTTCGAGGGAGATCCCTGCAATCCTGCGTTCGCGTCGGATTTGGGCCGCTTCATCGTCGAAAGCGAAGCCCGACTATGGGTCCATGGCCATATTCACACTTGCTGCGATTACACACTGGGCAAAACCCGTGTGTTGGCCAACCCGCGCGGTTATCCGACGGAATCGCGAACGGGCTTTAACCCCGGGTTAGTCGTGGAAATGTAATCTCATGGAAACAATGCATGAAGGCGAAAAGTCACTGGACTCGAAGCAGTCCGCATCGGCTGCGCAGTTCAACCGGCAGAGCGATCGATATGGCAAGTCGCACATCCTGGCCGACACGCAGGATGTTGAACACGGTTTGCGTGGGGTTTCAGTGTCCCCTGGCAGCACCGCCCTGGACGTGGCGACAGGCGGAGGTCACACCGCGCTCTGGCTCGCCCGGCACGGATGGAAAGTGACCGCCGGCGACATCGCTCCTCGCATGCTGGAAAACGCCCAGAAACTATGCGCCGAAGAGGGCTTTGGGATCGAGACCCGGCTGTTCCCGGCGGAAGAGATGCCCTTCGCCGACGGCTCTTTCGACCTGGTCACGGTCCGCGTGGCACCGCATCACTTCAGTTCACCGCAGACATTCGTTCAGGAAACCGCGCGCGTTCTCAAACCGGGCGGGCATTTCCTGCTCATTGATGGCACCGTGCCGGACGATGACCTGGAAACCGAGGAGTGGCTCCACTGCGTGGAAAAGTGGCGCGACCCCAGCCACGGTCGATTCCTGTCACGAAAGGCTTGGCAGGACCTGGCCAAAGAGGCCGGCCTGAAAGTAATTCGATCCGAGTTGCATCCGCGCAAGCAACCGGACTTGGGTTGGTACTTCGAGACGGCTGCAACTCCCGAGGAGAACCGCCAGAAGGTCCTCGAAGCGGTGGCCAAGGCTTCGGACCATGTAAGGGGCGCCCTCCGGCTTGGAAATGAGGAAGGCAAAATCATTTGGTGGTGGCCGATGCTGACTCTGCTGGCCTGCAAAGAATGATCGGAGCCCGGATTTGAAGAACCCGCTGACTACAGCACGTTGCCTGAGGGTTTAGTTCCCTTTACGAGGCGTTCCTGCTACCTCCTCGGCTCATACTTCAGCGCCACCGCCCCGGAGCCGAACTCCAGCCGGCTCACGAGCTTCAAGTCGATATGCTTCGAAAGCCCCGCGAACAACGTCGGCCCGTGGCCCGCTATCCTAGGCTGCACCACCAACTCATACTCATCAATCAATCCCAACTCCGCCAACGCCAGCGGGAGCTTCACGCCTCCCACAAACAGTCCCTTGCCCGGCTCCCGTTTTAGCCGCTGAACCGCTTCCCCTAAATCCCCGCGCACGAGCTCCGCATTCCAATCGACCCCTTTCAGGGTGCTCGACACGACGTATTTCTTCGCCGCGTCGATTGTCCGGGCGAAGGGTTCCATCCAATCGGCCATCCAATCAGGCCTCGCGCCCGTCGCCGACAGCCGCCACGCTGCCTCCATCATTTCGTAGGTCACCCGGCCAAAGAGCAGGGCATCGGCCTGCGCCAGCTTTTCGGCCCAATAACGATGCAACTCTTCATCCGTCGAACCTGCACGATGATCGCAGCAGCCGTCCAATGTGACGTTTATGGCGTACCGAAGGGGTCTCATAAAGTAAGTATGATACCTGACGGTTCGTCAGGCCGCCATGACTAGAGCAGCTTTTCGACATTATCGGGTGGTCGGCCCAGCACGGTCCTATCGCCACGCACAACGATAGGCCTTTGGATCAGCTCAGGATGTTTCGCCATGAAGGCGGTCACTGCTTCACCGCCTTTTTCTTTTTGATCCTGGCCTTCGCCGCCACATCAATGGCCTTCTTCATCCACGCGGTCAACCGCACCGGATCTTCCACCACATCGCCCGGAACCTCGTAGTAGCCCATCGCGCTGTCCTCACCGAAGGGTCGGAACGGTTCCATCCCAAGCTGTTCGAAGTCAGGTCGCGTCGTATCGTCCACCTTGAAATACAGCCGATCCTCAGCAATCAAGGCAAAGAATAGTCCCTGGGCATAGATTCCTACGCCGCCGAACATCGACTTGCCGGTCACCGGGGTCACTCGCCCCAATTGTTCCAGCACGAATTCGCGATAACTCTCGGATACGGCCATAAGAGTATTAAAAGGAGGGAACAGAAAAAACTAAGGCGGTCATATGTTCGCTCCCGGCAGAATCAGACGGTGTATCCCGTCGGTCACTTTCATCTCGTGAAAATTGATCAGTAATCAAGCGGGACATCGAGGAGTTTCCTATAGCTCAGTAGTTGAGCTTTGTGGATGGGCATCAACTTCTCGACTGCTTTGGCCTCAACCAAAACGCAGCCCTCGACCAGGAGATCGAACCGCAACGGCTCCTCGCGCCTAAATCCCTTGTATTCGATCCAAACCACTTTCTGACTCATGCACGCGAGGCTTCGCAGTCCGAGTTCCTTGAACAAACACCATTCGTAAAGCGACTCGATCAAACCCGGCCCCTTGTTGCGGTGGACCTCGATCGCGCCGGCGATAATGTTCTCGGTTAAGCCTGCGGCTTTTGCATACAGTGGATGCACAAGAGGAGTTTTTAGCACAACCACGGGGTAATTCAACAAAACGAAAGCCGAGACCTACCTAATCGAAATCGTCCAAGATTTCTCCGTTTCCTCTGTTTCCTCCTGTTGATGTTTCCGGCCGTCGATGCCAAATTCGTTGAGAGTCTTTGTAGACCTCGCGCACGCGGTGAGGCGCGGCTGCACATGCGCGAGCGGTTCGGAAAGGAGCAACTCGTGCAGGCCTCGGCGGGAGGCCTTGGATGCGGCTTTCGGAGGTTATTATTTGCGTGGGGCGTAGAATTTCGGATGACAGTCGGCACAGGTGGTCCCCTTCGTTTTCCAGTTCACACTATCATGGCACTTTGAGCAAGCGGTGCGCCGGTGGTCGGCGTCGAGGCCAAAACGTGTCATGGAGTCGTGGGTGAACCGCAAGTGTTCCCCTTTCCAGCCCTCCATGCCGTGGCATTTGATGCAGTTGCTCCCCAAGCCGCCTTTGTGAGGATCGTCCAACTTGTGACAATCGGTGCATTCAATCCTTGGTCTGCCACCTGCCTTTAGCACTGCTATTCTCAAGACCTGATGACACTCGTTGCACTTGGCCGTCAGGTGTTTGCCTGCGAGGTGCTCACCGTTCGTCTCGTATTTCCATATATGTTCCACGCCGGGGTGTTGCTTCGGCCACCGGTCGTTATTGTGGCAGGACACACACCTGGAACCATATTCTTGCGGGTGTTTAACCTTATGGCACGTTTCACAATCTGTGGCTAGTCCCTTGAATGCGGCTGAAGCAAGCGGGCCTCCGGCAGGCCGGGGTTTGTGGCATTTATTGCAGTCGACCGCAGCGTGCCTGCCCAAGAGCGGAAACTTCGTGTCTTTGCCATGCTCAAACTGAAGTGTCTTCACGCTCCAAGCCACGGGCACGACGTGGCACTTCGTGCAGGCCCGTTCGAATTGTCCGTTGTGGGGGTCTTTGTGGCAATCCGCGCATTCAGCCGGAAGGCCGTGAAGCTGTGCCGAGGCAAGTGGTTGACCCGGTGCGGTGAGCAGGTGACATTTCTCGCACAAGGCATCGGCGTGTTTTGCCACCAGTGTAAACTTAGCATCTTTGTTGTGATCAAAACGGAGCTTGTCCCGCTTCCAACCCGCAGGTGAATGGCAGGCCGTGCAGGCTGCGGCGAATTGTTGGCGGTGGGGATCTTTGTGGCAGTCAGCGCATTCAGATTTTAGTCCATGAAACTGGGCCGATGCCAGAGGTCCCCCCGCCGCTCGGGGTGGGTGGCACTTCTCACAGGCGACGTCCGCATGCTTTGCCACCAGGGCAAATTTGGCATCTTTGTTGTGATCAAAGTGAAGCTCGTCCTTCTTCCAACCCGCGGGAGAATGGCAGGAGGTGCAAGCTGCGGTGAATTGCTGGCCGTGCGGGTCCTGGTGACAAGCCTTGCAATCCTGGGGTAAACCTTTGAACACCGCACTACCCAGAGAAGCCTCTTGAGTCGCCGGCTTGTGACATTTACGACAATCAACGGCACTGTGTTTATCTGCCAGTTTGAACGCCGAATCCACAGCGTGGCTGAACTTCAATTCGCTCCCGGCCCACCCTTTGGCGGAATGGCACTTCTCACAGGAGGTAGTGAACTGATGGCCATGCGGTCCCTGGTGGCAGTCAGCGCAGGAGTCATGCTTCAACCCGAGATAATAAATACCCGGCGCATCCGCGGGGCGTTTCTTTATGTGACATTCATCGCAATCCAACTTGGTGTGTTTGCCTTCCAGTTCGAAACCCGCCAAGCTGTGCCTGAATGTCTCCCGGATCAACGGAATGAGTGAGTTGGTACCAGCGGGATGTTCTTTGTGACACGCGATACAGTCTCCTTTGAGCGTCCCGTGGTAACCCAGCCCCTTCGCCCGGTGCTCCTTGACGACAAGGTGGCACTGCTCGCAATTACGATCAGGAATGCGGCCGGTATAGGAGTGACATTTTGTGCAGCGCTCAGAGCTGGCGCCCATGCGGTGTTTGGTCGAGAGCTGTCTGGGACTAATCAACGCCGAGAATTTTTTTTCAAAATGCACTTGTGCGGATGTCATCATCCCTTTGTGGAAAGCCATGGCCCCAACCGCAGCCATCGCTAACGACACCACCAGCATGATGACCTGCACCCGGGTGCCGAAGATCTCGCCCACGACCTTCCTGGCGTCGACGGGTTGGACATGGGACTGTCGAGACCGTGGCAGGCTCAACGGGTGATGATGTTCAATATACTCCATGGGCGACCACCCATGGAAGATCCCGGGCAAAGAAATGCGCGTGCTCGCGTTGAACAGCGCAAGAAACAGATGTCCCCCGACGGTATTCATGGAAGCACAAAATAACGCGGTGTGCACATACCATGGGAACAGCATGGTGCCTTTGAAGTGGATGAGAATGCCCGTGGTGGCGAAGCCAACAAAATACACCAAGACGAGACAGGCGTTGATCTTCTGGCCGGTATTAAAACGTCCTGCCGGAGGGACGACCGCCTGCTTATCGAAGGAGCTGCGAACAGACTGTATTAACCACAACAGATCATCGTGTCCCCACCTCAACATCAGACGAATGTGCATCCAATGCACTCTGGGCCGAAGGCAGAGAACCAGGGGGAGACCAACCGCCCAAAGGCTTGCAAAGACCTTATGAGTCAGGACCACCCGGGCGAACGCGTGGTGATCAATATGCCAAAACCTGGAGGCTAGCATGACTCCACCCGTAATCATCAGCATGATGAACGGAACCGCGTTAACCCAGTGGAGCAGTATTTCAGGTTTGAGGAAGCGTCTGAACCTTGTGAAGTGAAGGTAGTAGTGGTCGCTGCCCGGATCGAAAGAGACGAATTTGTCGCCGCCGATCTTTTTGACCATTTCCAGGATCGCGATTACCAGCAAGAGCAAATCATCGGCTGGTTCGCTGCCCATCTCCTCGACCGCGGGGTGGTACAGGCAGAGCTTGTCCCGCAATTCGGCTGGGGTTGGGCCGAGTTTGCTGTAAATATCGCCGGTGGTGAGGCGGTGAACGGCTAAGGCGTGAAGGAGGCGCACCGCCAGGGCCTTGTGCCTGGTATCAATCGCTGAATTCTCAATCCGATTCTGCAACGCCAGCGTGGATTCAATAACAGCTTCGACGTCATGCACCTCCTGGAAAGCCGGGGTGCCGCGGAGCTTGTCCCAGTAGCTGTCATAAGCAATCAAACCCGGGCGATCCTGAGGAACCGGCTCATCAAGCAACTTCTTGGTTTCGTCAGAAAGGGTGCGGAGAAGTTCCCGCTCTTCGGTGAAGGTAAGTTTGTCGCAGACCTCGATGTAATCAGGGTGGATCGGGAACAGGGCTACGAATTCGCCCATTCGCTCATTCATCCTCCCGTAGAACTTGGAGAAACCGGACAGGTATTGCTGCACCTGCGCTTTCTGAGTTGGTGTCTTCCGGGCCAGGCGTTCCGAAATAACAGCGCGCAGCGCATTGGCGGGGATCACCACCTGTGCGAAACGGCTCTTTACACGATTTAGACTGTCGGTGGCCAAGCCAACCCGGGGAGTGTCCAGAATGGGCTCCTCGACGCCAGCCACAAACCGAAATCTCGAGCGCTGGCAAACGGCGCCCATCTCGCTGAGGAAATCCAGATCCGGAATCAGTTCCTGATCCGTCCTTGTCCGCAGGTAATCAAGCAATTCATCCACGACCACGAGCAGACCATGCTGAGGAAACTTCTCGTGGAAGGCGGCCATCATCTGGTCGAGGGCCGACTCCTTACCGGAAGCTGAAGCGTCTGACGCAAACGAATATGAAACGCTTTGCGATGCCAGATACTCTTCAATTCGACCCAAGAGCATTTCCCGCAGCGGCTTTGAGGTCTTTTCGATCTCAACTCGGATGACTTTGAAACACCCGGCGAAGGCATCCACTCTAACGTGTCCTTTGGTTTCAGCCGCTTCGTTAGGCCTGAGCAACTCTGGATTAGCAATGGTTTCCGCCAGGTCCGCGTATTCAGCGAGACTAGAGATGAATGCCAGCAAATGACTTTTGCCGGTTCCATGATTCCCCACCACCAATAGGCCTTTGTTGTCTGCCGGTCGATCGATTTGCAGGCTGGGGAATACCACGCCTGTCAGGCACTCGGCCACCTCTGCCGACAGTACGTACGTAGAAACCAGCCGAGTGGCTCCGTCCCTGGTGTCCGCATCGCGAAGTTGAACGACCTGCTCAAGGGCCTCAAAGTGGAAGAGCTCGCGATACTTCATGCTTTCGTGCCTTGGATCGACATTGAAAGTGAACCTATATCACTGGGCGCTTATGGCATCCAACGGAGGCGATAGAAACGATTCCAGAAATTGGTTGAGTTGAAATCGATGAACTCGAACAGACCACCGTCCGGACCTAAATTAGCTAGCGGTTGCCATTGGACCAGGTCACTAGAAACGTCGAGCGAGTAGCCGAATCCGGGATCGGTATTCAGGGTCAGATGAAACAACTGGTTGGTCGCCATAGTGGAAGACACGATTTCCATTACCGAGGGAGGAACCATTACGGTAAGGCTGGCGGGCGCGCTGAGGACGGTGCCGACCGCATTGCTGACCAATACGGAATAGACTCCGGCCTGAAATGTTTGCAGATCCTGCAGGGAGAGGGTGCTGGCGTTGGCGCCCTCGATATTCAACCCGTTCAACCGCCATTGGTAGCTGAGCGCGGAACCATCCGCGAGAACCTCCAGCGTCAAGGTCGCGCCCCGCAGAACGGTCTGTGTTTGTGGCTGGCTGATGATTCGGGGTGGGACCATCACCACGACGTGGGTGACACCGCTGGTAACAGTTCCAGACGGGCCAGCCAGGACGACGGAATAGGCCCCGGAATTGTTGGCTTCGGCACTAGCGATAGTGAAAGTCGCATTGGTTGCGCTGCTGACCGCGTTGCCATCCTTAAGCCATTGGTAAGTGAAAGGCCCGGTGCCGCCCGAAGTCGTGGTTAAAATCAGGTTGGTTCCAGCGGCGATGAGGCCTTCGGCCGGCTGCGTTGTTAGGTGCAGGAACGCATCCAGCCCGTACAATTCGACGCGGCGACTGTTGGCTGAAGTAATGAAGAGCCGGTTGAATGGATCCAGGACTAGTCCGGCAGGCGAAGCCAGTTGACCGGGAAAAGCACCGAAGGCCCCCACCGTAGACAGAATCCCACCGGTCTCTGCGTCGAAGACCTTCACCATTCCCTGGAAGGTGTCCGCCACATAAAGCCTTCCGGTTTTGTCGAGAAACGCGGCCTGAGATCTTCCCGAAGGATTGCTGGCCCCCAGGTTGAAGGCGCGTAGAAAAGTGCCTCCAGAGTTGAAGACTTGGCAACGATCATTATTTTGGTCCACCACGAAGGCCTCGCCATTGGTACTGACGCAAATGCCTGTCGGGAAATCGAACTGCCCGTCGCCCTGCCCTGCGCTGCCAAACTGACTCGTCAGCGCCGCACCCGCGTAAACTTTGATCGCATTGGCCTTGCTGTCGGAGACGTAGATCCGCTGACCGCTTGAGACAGGGCCAACAGCGATATGATTGGGCAATTGAAACTCCCCGTCGCCAATCCCGAGTTTGTAGAGGAAGCTCCACTGCGGGTTGAACACACTTACACTGCCGGAAGCTTCCTCGGCTAGATAGATATTCCCCTGCGGATCGATGGCAATACCCAGCGGTCGCGCGAAACCACCACGTGTCGCAACGTGTCGGCCAAAGGCGTCGAATACCACCACTTGCCCAGCTTTTGGCTCAGTTACATAGAGCCTTCCCTCTGAATCCGTAGCGACACGGGCGGGGGCCTGCAAGGACTCCGTGTAGTTTCCGAGCGAAGTCGCTAGGGGAGGCACGTTCTGGCCCGGCGCGTTGAAAACGGCCATCCCGAAGAGCAGGGCAATGCAGATTCCTTTCATGTCAGCACCTTGTTAGGGACCGGTTGAGGTTTTCGTTTGAAAAGGTTCTTGAAGCGCTGGACCGGGCAGCGGCTTTCAGCGACAGAGAGATCCGCTGAGTCCAGCATGCCCGGAGGAAGTGCCAGTCCTGCCATTTGGTCCTTCAGATAGGAATGTTCCATGAGCAGCTTCATAAGGGACTTCATGAAATCCTGCTTCCACGCGGGCATGGAGGACAGGCGCTTCATCTTGGCGATATAAAACTCGCGGAACCCGCGAAAAAGTTCGGTGCGCACTTGATCGAGCGTCATGGCCACCGGCTTGATAACCGGCTCAACCAAATTGTATTTGCGGAAGTCCCGTGTCGCGATGTGATCCTTCACCTCCTTATACAGGTCGGCATAAGGCCAGGGTGTAATGGCGAGGAAGAACGCCATGTCCGGATCGTAGAACTTGGCCAACTCGATGGTGCGCGCCATCTCTGCGGGTGTTTCATTGGGCATGCCCATCACGAAAGATGTTTCGGATATCATTTCGTGGGTGTTGATGAGTTCGATGGCGCGTTTGCCCTGCTCGACCTTGGCGTCCTTCTTGAACAGGTCGAGGGTCTCTTGATTGGCGGACTCGACGCCGACGTAAATGTGTTCGATGCCGGCACGCCGATAGCGAGGCATTAGTGCTGCGTCGCGGACAATATCGTCCACTCGAGTTTCCAGCAGCAAACTGACACCCAGATCGCGTTCGATGAGCAGATCGAGAATCCTGGTCCAGCGCGTGGAGTCCAGGGAGGGAATCTCGTCGGCGATCATGGCGACGTTGACACCGTAGCGGTCGCGCAGCATCTGAAGTTGGTCGACGAACCGGTCAGCCGACACCGCGCGCCACGAGTGTTTCCAGAAAAGTCGTTGCGAGCAGAACGAACAATGTTGCTTGCAACCCCGGGAAGAGGACACGATCGCCAGCGTGGATTCAGGTTTGACGCGATAGCTGTATTCTTTCCACGGCACCAGGTTCCAAGCTGGTTCCAGCGCGTCAAGATCTTGAATGAACGCGCGAGGGGGTGTGGCGACAATCCTGTCTCCTTGGCGGAAAGCGATGCCGCGCACCTTGCCCAAGTCTGACTCCGCGTGCCAGGCCGCCATCAATTCCACTGCCGTCTCCTCGCCCTCGGCGCAGACCACCACGTCCACTTCCGGATGCTCGCGAAGAATTTCGCCGTGCATGAACGTGGGGTGCGTATTTCCGAGCACGGTAAGCACGCCAGGTATTTCTTCCTTCGCCACCCGGCAAACCTCCATGCCGTCTACCACCGTCGCGGTGATGCATGTGACAAATACCGCATCAGGCCGTTCCCGGCGCAGCGTTGCGCGCACCTGGTCTAAAGTGTGGAAGCGGGTCATGGCGTCGTAGAGGGCGACCCCATAGCCCGCCCTTTGCAGCGCGCCGCCGATATAGAGCAGGCCGAGCGGAATCCAGGAACCGGCCGATTCCACGACCCCGGAATGATACGGCGGCGTGACCAGAAGAATTTCAGGGCGGTGCGATTTCATTGAAAATAGGCAGAGTGCATCGAGGGAAAGACGAATGGGAAGATCAACACCGTCAGGACCGAGAGCACGAAACAGCCGATGGTTCCCCACGCCGTAGCGCGAGCTCCCAATCTGAAAAACATGCGGGCGTGCAGCAGGATGGCGTAGGCCAGCCAGGTAACCAACGACCACGACTCGATCGGATCCCAACCCCAGTAGCGGCCCCAGGACTGGTTAGCCCAGATCGCTCCCGCGCCGATGGTCGTGGTCCAAAAGACGAAGCCGAAGCCGATGAAGCGAACGGTGTAAGCCTCGATCACCTCGGCGCCGGGCAGCCGATTCAACCAACGACCACTCGCGCCATTCAATTTACGCAGCAACGCAATCGCAGCGGCGAGTGCGAGGATGAAGGCCCCGACGGCCAGCTTGTTGAACAAGACGTGGAAAACCAGCCACATCGAACGCAAGGTCGGCGGCAGGCTGCGGGCCTCGGGATTGGTGAACAATCCAAAACCCATCATCAGAATGGCTGCGGGCAGTGCCACGAGGGTGATGGGCGCCCAGTTGGGTTTGCGCCCGATGAATAGCAACAGCATCACGATGGCGATCCAGGCATTCGAGGAGAGCACTTCGTATTTGAGCATATAGGGACCGTGGCCAACATGGATGTAACGCAGCGCCAAACCTGCTGTGTGCGGTATCAGACCAGTGGCAGTGACCCATGTTGCCACTCTCACCTTCTCCTGCCTGCTGAAGATCAGAGTGTAAGCGAACCCAACCGTCCCAGCGATATAGAGGGTCACCGCACTCCAGTGCAATATTGCTTCCGATGCAAAAGGACTCATGGTTTTTGGATTTCCGGTGCTTTCGTGGGACTGGCGACGTCATCGGGCGCGACGCGTTCAGCTATCCACGTTGTTCTCTTGCGACTAATTTGCGGTTCCGACGTGAAACGAATCTCCTCAACCAGCCAGGCTCCCTCCGTTTTCTTGAATACGTAGAGCATGCCATAGACATCGAGGGAGTCCTCGCCAACTTGCGCGCCAGTGCCGATCTTCCTGTCGCGATAGTGCCAGCATTCCCTGGTCTGAACGTGCATTTCGTCCTTCACCATTTTGGCGCCGGTGACTTCTAGCGAGATCAGTTGGGAATCGAGGGTGAGCCCAAGGTCCAGCCGCACACCAATGAGGCCAGTAATTTTCCTGCCCTCTTTGGGACCGACGACCGAATTGATGAGCTTGGGATCACCGCGACGATAGGCCTCCGCAACTACCTGATTGTAGCGTTCGACAAGCTCGCGAGCCTGATCAGGCGCAGAACGGTGGCACCCGGCACTCAACAGGAGGCTAACCAACAGCCAGCCGCAGATTGAAGCGCCGCGGAGCTTAGCCGCGCATGGTGGCGGCGTGGCCAGCGGGCAGGCAGGTTCAGGGTTCATTGACGCCGGGCGGAAGTTGGCGATCCCCATTGGCATCGCTTCGACGGGATGACTTTCCCCGCTGATCGGCGATCCGTTCTGTTGGCGCACCAATTGCTGGAACCGCTCTGTGAACAATGGTGCAAATCGGTGTGGTTTAAGGGCGAGGAACACTTTTTCCTTTTCGCCAACCGGAGTAACAGCTACGCAACCGTCCACCTTCACCAATGTAAAGATGATCACCGATCCGGCCAGAACGAGGGCGAACCCGGCATATGCCAGCCAGAGCGCGGAGTCATGGCTGCCCCGCAAGCGCGCCCAGAATGGCAGGCCGTGGAGCACCAACTGCTCACCGCCCGGCAAGACCATCGCCTGACCCACCCAGTTCTCGCCTGTGAACAGGAGTGCGCCGGCCTTCATCACCCGGATTTCCATCCGTTTTGGATGGTCACCGTTGGTTTGGATGTGAGTGCGCAAATGGGCTCGCAGGCCATTCGGTCCCGAGGACGTGGCCTCGTAGCCTCGTTTACCTTGGTCGGTTAGCAGAATCGCTTCGCGCCGGGACTCCGCGTTGGGGCTTTGCCATTCCAGCAGCGCGGCGGGGCCGAAATCCGCGCCGAGAAAGACACGACCGCCACCAGCCTTGAGGTCGTGGTTGACCGCTAGCTCGGCCAGCTCGACCCCATGCTTGCGTTGCACCGCCAACTCAACCCTCAGGTCTCGTAAATCACCGTCGGCGTAGTGCCTGACCTTCACGTTGGTCAGGACTACGGGATCCTCGAGGCGGAACGGTTTGCCCAGCAGACCAGGGAACTGCGCTCCCCAACCGGTGGTAATTGGGGGGAGGGTCTCCCCTTCGACCAGGTCCACCAGCGCCTCACTTCCAAAAAGAGCTCGCAACGCACCCGCGATAATCACGAGCAGGAGACCCAAATGCAGCATCACCGACCCTGTGAGCCCAATGCGCTTCTCGGTCCAGATTTTGAGGTGCGGTTCTTCTACTCGGAGCCTCGCTGGCCGCTCAAACTCGATCCGGAAAGGCGCTGATTGGAAGTGCGCCAAAGTTGGGCGCTGCGCCCACGCCGCGCGCAGCCGTCGGACCTGCTCGGCAACGACAATCCACAGCGAGGTCGCAGTCACGAGTGTGAGGGTGAGAAACCAAGGGCTGTGAAAGACGTGGTCGAGGGAAAGAAAGCTCGTCAGAGCGGCCAGCAGGGATCCGCTTTCATATAACGACGACAAGCTCTCGACAGAAGCAGTATTCGCTTGTGGCAGAGTGGCGCCGACCGCACCGGCGAGAGCGATGGTGGCGATCTCACCAACGATCATGGCCGGTGATCGCAGGATTCTTCTGACCGTAGACAGCTTGCGACGCAGCCCTTCATGCCAATGCTCCATTGCCGCGGGTTGGGCGGCTTGGGCGGGAACAAATTTGTGGGGAATGCTCTTCACCAGGTCTCCGTGCCAGTACCGGTGGCGTGATGGCCGCACGAGGTTTTGCAGTTGTTGTTCTCCGAATAAGACCCGGTAGCGGCCTTCGTGAACTGCTGCATGCCCACGGTGGACAGGTTGTTGTTGTAAGCGTAACGGGAGGGCATCCCCCCGCCACTAATCGCAATCAGTCGGGACACTTTCCCGCCGTGAGGAATGACGATGTGGCATACGTAACATTGCGCACCACTGTGATCGCCTTGGCTATGTCCCGCATGGGTGGATTTGTTATGGCAATTCGCACACCAACTAGTGGTGTAGTTCGCCAAGGTGATGTTGGGCCAATTATTGGCATTCGGCCCACGCAGGATGAACTGTGCCGCCGAGCCGTGTGGGCCCTGAGCCGCCGGTTCAGCGGCGTCGGTGTTATGGCAGTCAGTGCACATCATCGTCTGCTGTCCAAGGTTGACGTTCCACGGCGCCTTCATCGCCGCAGCCAGCAACCCCTTCTTACCGCCCACAGCAGTTGAGTTTGGATAGTTGTCCAGGCCGGTGACGATCGGGTGACCAGATTTGTTGTTGGGGCTGAATTCCTGAGCGTTGTCCGTCGAAACCGGTGTGGCAACACTCCCATTTGGGGAAAGGCCGTTGGGTGGAGCGCCCGTTCCCCAGGCATAAGTTGAATGGCACTTGAGGCAGATCTGGTATTCATTGGTGGCGCCGGGCGACGCAGGAATCAGTGTGTAGAGGTTCGTGGTGACGCTCTGGAAATTGGCCAACGAACTGTAGTTGACGGCCACACCGGAGACTCCAAGGATTGGTCCGACGACGTGGTTGCGCGAAGCGGTGGCGGTGTTCGTGTAAACCAGGCCACCAGTCCGGGCGATATGAGAATTGTGGCAGTCAGTGCATTCTACGCTCCGGCCAAGTGCCTGCTGAGAGTCGCGGACGGGATGATGGCGGGTTTTGGCAAAATCGGTCTGGACCTGTTTTGTCGCTGGACCGTTGGTGCCATGGCACGTGAAGCAGAGGTTCTCTTCGAAATCCGCCAATAGTCTTGGGTAGTGATTCGTTGGGCTGGCAGTATCAGGCCAGCCATGCACGGGGTGACAGTTCAGGCACGTGCCTCGATCCGCGGGACTAGTGCGTGCGGGCATCAACGAGCCGTATCTGCCTCCCGGCCAGAGCGTGGCGCTGTTGGTGGCGTCGAGGTGCGCTGCCGGCGTGAGCGTGTCAGACTGCACGTGGCAATCGACACATACCGCCACGCTGTTGGTTAAACGCAACAGTCTGGCGTCACTAACGGGGCTGCGGTGAACATCATGACATGTCAAGCACCCAAGATTGGCGGTGGTTGCCTCGAGCGGTAACAGCGTGGGGTTCTTATGAGCAGCATCGGTGGGGAGACGGATTTCCACGGGGTGGGAGCCGGCGGCAGAATTGGTGACATTATGGCTGGCATGGCAATCAAGGCACATCTGGTGATGGTCGTTACTGACCCGCATGAAATGCCGACCGGCCCCTGTTCCGGACCCCGAGTAGGCCGGCGCAGTTGGATCAAAGGGAGTCAATTCCTGGCTGTGCTCGTCGTGGCAGGCTGAGCAAGTTGCCACGCCGTTGGTCAGGTGTGGCAGCATGATCGCATTTGTCGGCTGACGGAGACCCGCAAGCACGTAGAGATTCCATCGGTCACCCAATTGGAATGACGGAGCTGTTCCGTCCCGGAATGAAACTGAGACGCCTTGGTCCAGAGGCACGGCAGGGCCCGTGATCACATTGGCTCCGGCGCCCCCACCTGGGGTGGTTGCAGTCCAATTGAACATTGCAGTTCCGACTGGTCCTGCGCTGGATATAGTTATGGTGTAAGTCTTGGCGTAAGCACCTGTGAAAGTGCCTCCAGGCATGATGCTGCCGGTGGAAGGGCTTGCCGCCCCTCCGAGGAATACGAGGTGGCCGGCAGCATTCGCGTCCCAGCGGTGAGACGTGCCCACCGCGGCTACGCCCGCCGGCAAACCCGGCCATGGTAGGGCTTGGTCATTGAGCACAAACGGCGTAGTCGAAGCTGAGCCGCCTGGCTGGTGACAGCTTAGGCACAGATTGGCATTGCCGGCGATGGCAGTAATATCTGCCCCGGGCGCGGAGTGAGGGATGTGGCAGGAACTGCAACGGTTAGTGGTGACATGAGGCGGGTCTATGGCGATGGCTTCAAGCGTGAACAGAGTTGAAACCGCGATGGCGAGCGACTTGATGGTCCGCCTCAAAAAGGGCCCCCGCCGGTTTCCGCGGACCGCGCCCGGCGAATATTCACGACGAAGACGGCAAACGCACTCCCTAATCCTGGGCGAGATCATGGCTGTATCTCCGCTGGTTGACGGGCTGCTCTTTCTGCGAGTCTGCAGTCGAGCGTCGGAGCAACCTCAAGGAACTTTGGTGCGAGGCCTGCCACCAGCACGTTAGCCAAAGCCGGGTTCCAAGATAGGAAGATGGGTATCGGTCGCATAATTAGTAGGCGGTAGAATTATGTTCTTTGCCGTGGCAGGAGAGGACACAGGTTCCATGCGAGACACCGACCGCCTGATAACTTCTGGCGCCCGTGACAACGTTTGGGTTGAAATTGATGAGGCGCGGGTTAGGCGAGCCGTGCGGATCGTGGCAGGTCATGCAAGAGGTCATGCCGATATGTTCGACGTGCCGCGACCAGGCGGTGTTGACGAAATTGTGGCATTTGAAACAGAGGGCTGAGTTGCCGGGATTTGCGCCAGTGTCTGCAAAGCTCAACATCCGTTCCAGCAACGGTTTGTATGCTGAGCCATGTGGGCCATTGGGGGTCGTGCCGGGGCTCCCATCGCTGTTGTGACAGTCGCCGCAGCCAATCTTGCTGGCGGTGGTCCATGGCGACTTTAGACTGGGCACGTTGGGGTTGAACCCGATGGAAACGACCGGATGAAACGAATTGGTTCCGCTGGCAGGCTGGAATTCCAGGCGGGTGTTGAGCTGGGGAAACTGGCGGCTGACCACGGACGGTCCTTTGGCAGTATCGGCGTGGCATCGGAAACAGAGCTCATACTCGTAGGTTACCTGCGAAACACTCGCGCCACCGAGGTTAATACCGCGCACACCCGCAAGGGCGCCGGAAACACCGCCGACCACCCCCCGTGTTCCGGGATTGCTGGCATGTGGGTTGTGGCAATCAGCGCACTCCACATGCCGGTTCGCTCCCGCAGGCACCAAGGTGGTTTCCATTGGGTCATGCACTCCGGTATTGTTGATGACCGGGTGGACGCTGGGCTTGTTGAACTCGGCCATGATGTTCTTTGCGGCGACATTTCCGTTATGGCAGGTGTAGCAGTTTTGCTCCTCGGCGGCGTAATTAAGCAGCCGCTGTTTGCCGCCCGCACCATGCGGATTATGGCAGTTTTCACAGGCGTTTGCGGCGACCGATTTCTCCTTAGTGTGTGGCCAGGGATTGGGCGAAGTGCCGTTCCAGGTCTTGGTCGAAAGGCTATGGCTGCTCCGGCCCCAGTTCTTCAAATCGTGGCAGGTAACGCAAAGCGCCGAGGCGGTGTTGTTCACGACCAGGAAACTGGGATTCTGGCTATCGTGCGGCTCATGGCAGGATGTGCATTGCAGTTCGTTGTTGCCATCGAGACGGACGCTCCCCGAGGCAGGCGGTGGGCGTAGCTGGCCGTCAGCCGACACTAGCGCCGCGTCATACTTAAATGAAATCGGATGATCGTCAGATAAATCGGTGCCCAGATTGGCCTGCCCGGCGGGGATTCGCGCCGACGCGCTCTTCATGGGGATTGGGGTCGATTGGCTCCGAACCATGCCCAGCGCGACTGTTCCGTCGTGGCAGCTCAGGCAGAGCTTGGAAGC
>DBMR01000094.1:0-13279 GCA_002298785.1 Verrucomicrobia subdivision 3 bacterium UBA693 | reverse complement strand
CGGGTGTAGGTCGCGGTTGAATCGAATCGGTTCCATAACGCAACCTCTTTGTTAGCCGTATGGGGCGTGTGGCAAAAGATGCAGATTTCCGTGCTGCTACCGGCGGCGCTTTTGCTGGCGGTGAGAGTGCCCATGCCGCTGACGGAGAGGTTGTGCTTGGACTGTGTAACATTCGCGGCACCGGCGGTGGCGGCAGCCAGCAAGGATACCCCAAAAACGGTGAGATGACGAATCGTAATCATCAGAAGGTCCTCCTAACCCGTAGATGGGCAAATTGTCGTGAAGCCTCGCTGCTGGGCTGACTCTCATTGCCGTATTCGTAGCCGAGTCTGGCCGTCAATTTCCCAAAAGTCCACTCCAATCCCAGCCTGGCCACCGCAACATTGCGGTCGAAACTGAAGCCACGATCGATGCGCATTCCGCCTTCTGCGTTCCAACTCAGATTGTCATTCAGACGCTGCTGGTAGCGGACAATCAAGCCGTAGGTGTTTTGGCCGAGGCCGGTGTCCCGGAAGTGCGTCCAATTCTGGTCCAGGTCGGCACCGAAAGTGGTGGTTTCGCTGGCCTGAAACTGCACCGACTGAAAAAGGCGCACGCGATCATAAGGAGCCATGTTGGACTCGGCCACCTCGTACTCTGCGCCGGTGCGCAGCCAGCGCCACGTGCTGTCGACGCCAATGGTTTTAACATTGAGCCAGCGCAAGAGCAGTTGACCGGCGCCAGAATAATCCAGAATGCTCCAGCGTCCATAAATGCCGAGGAGGCTATGCCAGAGATCGACACGGAAAACAAAGGTATTGTCCAGAGAGTAGTATCCAGCCGACGGTTGGAGAACCGCGGAATAGTCGATTACGACGGTCCCGGGGTTGGGAATTCTGCCGTTAGTGATGCGTTCAATCTCGACTAACGCGCCCTGCGGGATAAGACGGTAGTCGAGCCCTTCCACGTAGGTGGTGGTGCGATTTTGGTCGGTGACGCGGATTGTAACCACATCCGCCAGCGGCTGATTGAGGAAGGTGGTGGTGCTGTCGGAGAGAGTGTGCGTTTCACCGATGACGTTGACCGTTTGGCCGCTGGTGTTTCGCTCCTCCCGGTCGAGGCGACCGTTATAGCCGAGCATGAGTGAACCCCAAGTGCCAAGCGGCTTGTTGAATTGCTCGTCGAGGGTGAAGCCGTAGCGACGTGTTTCGGCATAAGCGCCAGGACTGGTGGAGGTTGTGGCTATCCCATGCAGGTCAAGAGTGGACGCGAGGCTCTCGATAGGTTGGTAGGCGAGGCCAACACGTCCCTGGTGGGTGTTTGAATCGGAGTCGCCAAGCGAGGCGGTATCAAACGCATACTCGTAAAAGCTCCGCAGCTTGGGCGTGTGTTGGAGCCGGAGATTTTCCTGTAGCAGTAATCTGTCGGTTGGCAGTTGGGTTTCGGTGATGATATTGAAGTTGAGCAGCGAGTTAATGTTCACCCAGCCCTGGTCGCCGAAAGTCTCATTGTCGAATAGATTCAAATTTTGGTTCAACCCGCGCTGCGTGCCGTAGCCATCGTCTGCCCGCGAGAACTGATCCAGGCTATAGTTCAGGTGGGTTCTAGCTTGATCGGACCGACGCAAGCTCTGTGCGTTGAAGTTGAGCGTGTTTTCGATAAGCCGTGTCGGCCGCGTCGGATCTTCGATGTACTCCTCATAATGCTGGGCCGAGACGGAGATCGGCACCGGCCCCGCAGAGTAGCCGGTGCGGCCTCCGTAGCGATCGCTGTTTGCGCGCACACGTGTGAAGAAATCATAATCACGATAGGTCTCGTCCTTTTCGGCAAAGAGTGTGGTGGCGTAAGGCTTCTGCTGCAGGAAGTCCATCGAAGCGTTGTATCGCTGCAGAAATTTGGTGTTGGACCCCGCCGTGCCGGGATCTACGCTCGAGCTCTGAAAATCCGCGCCCAGTTCGGTGTTGAGGTGGTATTCGAGCAGATTGGGATGATAAACCGAGCCGACTAGTCCAAGACCAACGACGGGTTGGAACAAAAAACGCTGGCGCGTCACGGCACTGTCCGCGGTGCCAAGCCGCTGGAATTCCTGTTCATACTCCATGTCGGTTTGCAGGTATTTGTCGGTGAGCTGAATTCCAAATAGCCGCGGTTGCTGCTCGGCCTCGACCATACGCTGTGCCTGGGTGCTTCGCGATGCCGCTCCCAGCAACACCAGCAAGAACCAGTGTAAAGTCTGAGAGCGTTGATTCATGGCTGTGGTGTCAGCAACGCCCACTCACGAGCCGCGGCTGCCCATGTAAATCACCGGGCTCTATCCTGGTGTGATTAGTTCCGCCTTCCAGCCTGTCGATTTTGAAACATCCGGGACAGCGGGGCCGGACTTTGCGTATCTGCTGATGTTGCTCCGGAATCTGCGGCAATTTGCGGCGGAGGGCCCGTATTCTGGAGCGGCCCGCGGAGGTGCAAGTCACGCCCGACAAGCCTGGCTTAGCCCGCGAACCGGCGGACACCCGAAACAGCAGGCGACGCGCCGTCACCACTGCCAATCCGGGCCATTTCAAGCGCAATCCCATAGGATTCTTGCACGTTACCTTTTATGGCCCAGCCCGTAGACGCTGACTTTCTTAGGGCCATATTGGTTAGTGATGAGCACCAGGTGCTCCAGCACGAAATTCGGCGCCGCGTATTTTTGGAAGAACTCAAGATTCTCGTAACTCACAGCAACGCCCGCCGGCAGATTTAGCGGCGCTCGACTCCCCTCCGGTTCGCCAAAGAAAAGCAGTAGTTTTCCTTCGGGGTTGAAGATTTGGCAGACCTGAGTGGCGGCATCGACCACATATAACCGATCTTCGCGATCCACGGCCAGACCCTTGGGGCGCGCGAACTGGCCAGGTAAATCGCCTCGGCTCCCAAGTGATCGCAAGTGCTTGCCCTCCGCATCGTAAACCTGTACCCGGGATGCTGCCGTGTCGGAGACGTATAGCTGGCCACGCGGACCCAGAGCCAAATTCACCGGCATAAACAGCTTCCCTGGTTCTTTGTCCTCCTCTGCGTTTGGGTTGCGGGGAATCGTGAACTGCTCCTTTCGTCCCACCTTATTGTAAACGCGGATGCAATGCCCTTTGAGATCGGCAATGTAGATCCGGTCTGTTCCCAAAGCGACGCCAGCGGGGCGCAAGGAGTCGTCCTCACCGATCTCGCCGAGAAATGATTCGTCGGGACCGTAGATTAACACTCGGTTGCGGCCCGTGTCGGCTACATATCGCGTCCCATCGCTGTCCACGGCGAGGTTGACTGGCGTACCGAACTTGCCCATGTCAGCGGGTGAAAACCGGTTCATGGTTTTGGTGTTCAGATCCAGAATGTTCACGGATCGTGTGCCTGTATCGCAGACGAAGATCCGGTTGCTGATCATTAGCACTCCATAGGGCTTGACTATGGGCTGCGAACGTGGTGTCGCTCCGGTAATGAAGGCGGCTAGCGGACTCACTTCCAGACCCAGATCAATCTCGTCAGAAAAGCTGGCCAGAAACTGCAGTCGCGGTGCCGCTGGTGGCGACGGATAGAAGATGTGTTTGTCCCCAGCACTTTTGCCCGGCCCGGTGGCACACCCGGCCAGCAAAGCAAGCCACGCTGTGCCCAACACCAGGCCAACGTAATGTCGGGCACGAGCAGTTTGGCGATAATCGGCTTTCATATATTAGGATTGAAGCACCGGTGTTACTTGCTGGAAACCGTTGGTGATCCAGCAAGGGAGGCCAAGTGCAGCGGATTGAGTTACTTGAGGTGGCATTTCAAACACAGCGCGCTGCCCGCGTTGGAAATGCGCAAGAACTTGGCGTAGGTGTTGTCGTGCGTGGCATGGCATGACGCACACTCCATCTTGCCGCCGTACAGCGGAATCGAACTGGCCGCGTCTACCCAGTTGGTTGAAGCCGGCGAAACCAGGTGCGTATCCGCCGCCACCAAGGCCGCATTATATGTGAACGCAATGGGGTGGTCACTCGTCAGGGAATTGCCTGAACCGACTCGATTGGTGCTGGTCATGAACACGCTGCCCGCCCGCAAGGTTCCGGAATTAGCGAAGGAGTCCACCGCCACGGTTCCATCGTGACAACTCAGGCAGAGTTTTGACGTGGGTCCGGGCTGCGTCTGCGTGACCGCGCCCTGGAAGGTGGCGCTGCTGTACATCGTGTAGCTCGCTGCCGTGGTTTGGTGGTTCCACAGAGGCGCTCCCTGCACCGCTTGGGCCAAGTGCGGCGTGTGGCAGAATTTACAAAGCTCGGTCGTGCCCCAGCCCTTGGTCGACAAGTCGTGAGGCGTTCCGGTGATGGTGGCTCCACTCGCGGATCCCGCTGCCACCGCAAGCAGGACTAGTGCAACGATGATTGGTGATTTGCTGGCATTCATTCGATTCTCATTTGGTGTTGTCGCTGTTTCTGTTTGTTCTGGTGTCGTGTTTCACCCGCGGCAAAACAACCGGCCGACACGAGAAATCTGCTGTTCGCGGACCATCAGCAATCCGCTGGTTTGGCCCTGGTTGCTGGGCGGACGCTATCCAGCCGTTGCTGGGTTTCCGCTTGCCGATCGGAATTTGAGCGGCACCGGCGCTCCGGAGATGCTCCGATCCGCTCTTCATCCCGGTCGCCTGGATCGCGGGCTTCATCAGCTTTTCGGCAGGAAACAATTCCGATAAGTTATTCCCAAGGAGAGTATGCCCATCCACGCGGAAGGCTGGATGCGAAGGTTGGCTTTTTGGATACTTCACCCAGCCTAATCCCGGCAGGATCCCGATCACGTTTGAAACCTGCCTGCCAGGTTTAACCGGACCCCGAGCGCCTCCGGTATAGCGACCGGTCTTTGGATAGGTCTGGCTTATTGCGCTCATTCGCAAGCGCAATCGTAGCAGTAACAGGACCAAGCGGGCCCGGTTGGCTGGGCAAAGACCACAGGCAGGCCCGGCGGATGCCTTGGAGGCTTACTTATGACTGCGATAACCAACCTTAGGATCGAGTCGCGCCTTCGGCAGCCCGGCCGGTGAAATTGCCTCAGCTCTAAGGCTTAATGAATTCTGCTTCTGATGGAGGTGTCACCGGGGGCTATCGATGAATTGCTGTTTGCTGATGGCTTCTTGCGGTGTTGCATGAAGCCTATCCACGCGGTGGTGAAATGACTCGTCCGACGTCATCTGGTGGAACAGTTGTCCCAGACATGGGCACCACCATTGCGAGACCGCGCTACGCAAAGCGCTAAGCTCCATCAATTCCGGGACCGGCGCTTCCGAGCGCGATACAGCGTCGGCGACATCCCAAGGCACCGGCGAAACACGCTGTTGAACTGGGACAGCGAGCCAAAGCCCACGGCAAAAGCCACTTCGCTGATGCGCATGGAGCCATCCGACAACAAAGTCTTGGCCTTCTCCACCCGCGAGCGAGAGACGTATTCTGTAGGCGTAAACCCGGTCGCCGCCCGGAAAACTCGACAAAAATGAAACGGACTAATGTGGACGGCGGCTGCCAACTGCTTCAAGCTCAGCGGTTCGGCGAGGTGTGACTGGATGAACTCCTTGGCTCGAGCCACGAACTGGGGCTCATTCGTTTGCGGAAAAAGCAGGAGTTGCTCGGCATTCTGCCCAAGGTGCTGGGCAAACAGCTTCAGAAGCTGCGTGCTGGCCTGGAACTGTTCCGCGGCGACCAGGCGACCACGAAAGAAGGCGGACTTGAGCTGTGACAGCTCTTCAGTCACTCCCAGTCGGGTAAGGTGCTCTAAGACACCATGAAAATCTTCCTCTGTCGGTTGCTTTTGAAACACCTGCCCGCCGATCCAGGTGGCGACATGGCGACCACCCACCGCCACCGGTGCCGCAACCAGGTGCAATCCTGCCATGCAGTGACACGTTCGCGGTGTCAAAGCTCTCCCAGCCTCAAGTTGGATTTGTGCTTCGACCCTCCGGCAATTCTCTCTCAAAGCGGGATGGCTCGACACCAATGCACAGAACGGATTCTCGTGCTCTCCCAAGGCCAGCCGGGCGGTGGGCACTCCGCTCCGCACCAGTGTCAGAGCAATCCCGGTTGCCTTACGAAAAGCCTCCTCATAATCCCTCACCAAAGGCATTTTCGCCAACCGTTCAAAGGTAACGCTATGGGTGATCGACATCTCTTACCGCTGCCGCGAGGAGTTCGCACTGGCAAATTCTTCCTCCGGAGTCGGAGGATAGCACTTCGCGCCAGCGACGCCCGCAGTCGCATGTGGTTTGGTGGCACTTACTATAAGCATGCTGCTAGCTTATGCAACATACGGGTAGTCGCAGAGCAGAGCAAGCTTGCAGTTGCGGACGAGGCG
This sequence comes from Verrucomicrobia subdivision 3 bacterium UBA693, assembly GCA_002298785.1. Classification (GTDB taxonomy): domain Bacteria; phylum Verrucomicrobiota; class Verrucomicrobiia; order Limisphaerales; family UBA8199; genus UBA693. Next base: position 6,958 of record DBMR01000094.1, on the reverse strand, counting down.
CTGCCAACGGTCAGGTCATGGGCGGCCGCAGACCAATGGTCGCCACGCCGCGCTCGCCGGTTTCAAGCGCAAGACAACCTCGACCGGCAACACAAAGACACGGCCATATCAGGAGTATGCCGACGCCTCGCCGCGATGCCAAATGCGTTGGGAGTCTTTGTAAACCTCGCGCACCCGGTGAAACGGGATTCGATGCACCTGTCCTTCCAGGTCCGTGAGTTGGAATGTTTGCGGGCTGTCCGTGGGAAAGGTGACTTCCTTTAGCGGCACCAGGATAATGCGATCTTCCGCTCTATCGTAGTAGCCCAACTGGAATTCCCCTTTGGCGAACTCAGCGTCCCATCGGATGCGGTTGAGCAGTTCGTGAATGGGAATCATCTGGATCAATAACGCATAAGCCGACCGATATGTCTCGTCGTTTTCACCGCTTGAGGGCGACGCGCTATGGGTGTAAACATTCGGCATGCCACTACTCAAACTCGAAACCACGGTTCCTCTGACGGAGGAAAACCAGAAGCCACTGTTGGCCGCACTCTCAAAGGTCGTGGCAGGCGCCACGGGAAAGCCGGAACAATATGTGATGGTCACCGTCGGACAGTCGGCCATGTTGATGTCCGGGAAACCCGGTGACGCAGCATTTGTGGACATCCGAGGCATCGGCGGACTGAATGGTGAAACGAATCGCAAGCTTTCCGAGCAAATCTGCAAAGTCTTGAAGGATTTCCTCGGGATCGCACCCGACCGCATTTACCTGAACTTCACCGACGTGGAAGCCGGCAATTGGGGTTGGAACGGAAGCACCTTTGGTTGATCGGAATGGACCTCCCGGAAGAGAAAGGCACCTACGTCCTGATTGCGTCGGTGCGCCAGATGAAGCATATTGGCGTTGGCCGGCTTGGTGAATTTGACATCATCCCCGGCTATTACGCTTACGTTGGAAGTGCCTTCGGTTCCGGCGGGCTGTGTGCTCGCCTCGGCCACCATCTCGAGTCCACTGCCGATCCGCATTGGCATATCGATTACCTGCTGCAAGTAGCTCAGCCGGTGGAAATCTGGTACACAACGGCAGACCGAAAACTCGAACACCGCTGGGCTGACCTCCTGGAGAAAGCTCACCGGTTTCGCATTCCGATCCCCCGTTTCGGCTCTTCGGATTACCACCGCAGTCGCTCAAGCCACCTGTTTTTCTGCAAGCGACGCCCCGCCTTTGCCTGGTTTCGGCAACAGCTCGCAAGTGAGTTCAACGACATCCGCGCGGAGCGTTTTGTAAGCGCTGAGGCGCGGAAGCCAAGCCAGGCCACCCGTGAGATTGGACGTGAAAGTCGCCCACTCGGCGACAAACTTACTCCGTGAAGCAACCTTTCCTTGTTCGCATAGTTCATATCCCGACGAAAACAGTCGCGAGCTATATCGCGTAAAGAACTCGGATATCCATATCGGTGTAAGTGGTTGATTAGCAATGTGACGCGTCCGACAGGACTTGAACCTGTAACCTTCTGATCCGAAGGTAAGAAAGTATGAAAAATCCCCAGGGAAACAGCATTTTTGCAGGGCCTTTTAGAAACGCCGGCTGGTATCGGTATAGGTCGGCATAGGATCCTTGGCATGAAAATAGGTACTGATGATTTCGATCCTGATTCGGCTCCTCCGTAACATACTTCAGATGAGTTGACATGCTGGTGCCAAAATGGCACCATTATGATATGGAACATGCATTGGACGAGCCTCGCAAACGGATTACAGCGCGGGTTTCGGAAAATGTCCGCGCAACGTTGGAACAGGCGGCAGAACTGTTGGGTGCCACCGTGAACCAATTTGTAGTGCAGACGGCTTATCAGGAAGCGCAAAGGATTCTTGAACGTGAGTCCGTGATTCGGCTGTCTCAAACAGACGCTCGCAAGGTCCTCGCGCTGCTCGACTCACCTCCAAAGGCCAATAAGGCCCTAAAGGCTGCCGTAAAAGACTTCAAGGGCTCTGTGCGTGCATAGGATTGAGCTTCTGGCAAAGGTCCACGACCGGGACGGTTTCGATTACGGGAGTGAACCGCTGAATTTGTTTCTCAAGCAAACGGCACGCCAGCACGCAACCCGGGGGATCTCACGCACGTTCGTTCTTGTGGAGGAAGCAGCTTCGGAGCCGAAACCGATTCTTGGCTTTTTTGCCCTGAACCTCTGCCAAATCCAATCGGAAGCACTGCCGCCGGTTGAGGCGAGAAAATTGCCACGTAGCGTCGCCGGGGTGCGCCTGGGACGTTTGGCAGTCTCCAAACACCGGCAAGGACACGGTCTGGGAAAAATTCTGCTGGTCGCGGCGATGAAGAAGTTCCTCGAGATCTTTAGCATGGCAGGCGGTATTGGTCTGTTCGTCGATGCGAAAAACCGCGACGCAAAAGCTTTTTACGAGCATTTTGGTTTTGTCCCGCTGCCTTCGAATGAGATCCAACTCTTCCTGCCGGTGGCGACTATCCAGGAGGCGCTGGCTGAGAAGGGATGATTAAGTTGGTCACAAACACCTCCCCAGCGGAATCCAAGATCGCTCCGTTTCGGTCTCTGTTTCAGGGAAGGGAGGATGTCTACCCAGCCCGGTTTGAAAGTCAAAAGACGGGCCGCAGTGGCTATTCACCTGCCTGTGCCAACAAGTGGGTTCGCCACCAGCCCAAGGGTCCTTTAGCCGGTCGCGAATAACCGACCGGTGCAAGTTGCCCCGATTGGTCATGATTTTAGCGAGAGAAAGAGGGCGCTCCATGGAGACCCATTTTGCGTACGCCGTTGATTATCAAACTGGCGCATCCGGCAGGACTTGAAACTACATCCTTCTGATCCGAAGCCCGATTTATGTCGAGGCATCTTTCACGCCATTTTCTGTGCGTTATTATGCCGACACGCATTTCGCCTCGTGTTTACGGGGATGAAATCCAGATCACTTTGCTTACGGGCTAAGGTATTCCTGGTGGAAAGACTTTTTCTAACGGCTGCGTATTTTCATTAACTCAGAATTGGTTTGTCAGGATTTTCAGGAGTGAATGACCACTTCTGGTTGGTGAGGCCGCCACTAATCTCTCACCGCGCTGAAGAGCCAATTACACGCCAGCCGCACGTCGGTCCACCCGATGCCTGTTTCCGTTAGCCCAGTGCTTCTCCTGTGAGCCGAGCATCATCAGAAGAGGCGCAAGCCGGCAGACGGCTTCACCTGGACGGCACTTCACGGATCCTTGAAAAACCCGTAACAACTACGGCTGATAGAAGACGCGGTAGTAACGCTGGTTGCCGCTGACGGCACTGTTTGTCTTGCGGGAAGCCATTGGAGAATCACCCTTAGTACAAGCACCTCAGGGTCCGCTCACAAAGTGAGAAAGCAAGGCTCGCTTTCTCACTTCCCAATTGCGCCCCCAAAATTCATCGGGGCTTCGAGATTCACTGTTGATTATTGGCGGACAAAACTCTTTCGGCCCGTCTACGGCAGGGCCAAGCGCCAACGCGAGGCGCAAGAATGGTATCTGCAGGTTCAGCACGAAGGTAGACGAGGAAAGGTGGGTCTCGGAACCAATAACAAGGAAGAAGCGTGTCGCCAAGCTGCTCAGTTCTTCAAAAACTTCGTTGGTAAAGGTTGAGATGTCGCCCTGTAGAGTGCCAATTATTTTTCACCAGCTCATTGCCTCACCAAGGATCGCCTTGACTCGTGCGTGGCGAGAAGCATTTCTACGGTCTGACCCCGACCCCGGCCTCGGCCTCGGCTGGCAACCCTCATCGTCGAAGCGTAGCGGCTGCTCGAGCGCACCCACACCGCGGGCGGGCTGCACAACAATCTGGACGGCATCCGAGCCGCCGATCTCGATGCCACGGTCGAAGAACTTCGCACCAGACTGATAAGAATTCGCTTTTCGCGCCCCCGCTCGTGCTGAGTGCTACTCGGGTGAGTCAGGTCCGCCGGCTTTGCCTGAACTATCCGTACTTCTTTACCCAAAGATAAAGGGCCCGAGCGCGAACGCCCCGGCCCCTGAGATGAGACTTGCCGGACAGTTACGGAGTCGAGGTGCGGTAGAATCGGTTCAGGGAGTTCGTGGCCGTGAGGTCCTCGAACACAAACGGCGCGGCGGTGATCGTGCCGTTGGTCAGGACGGTCCAGGAGGCCAGCGGCAGGGCCACGTCGCTGCTGGCGAGCACGGAGTAGGGTCGGCCGATGACGCCGCCGATGGTGAGGGCGAAGTTGCCGTCCGACAGCTTGACGACGCCGGTGAGCGTCGGCACCCAAACGCGCAGCGTCCCGTCGGTCGCGAGTGTGCTGGTGTCCCAGGCGAGGCCGGGGCCGGGAGTGGGCGGCACGATGGCGGCGAAGCTGCCGCTGTAGCTGGTGGCGTTGAACAGCTTCCAACTGTCGCCCAGCGCGATGGCCGGGCCGAAATGTTTGACCACGAGCGTGCCGCCAAAAGTGATGGTCGCGGCGTTGACGCGGTCGCACGTCGGAGTGGCGCTCTTGTCAATCTCGGCGACGTTCGTGCTGCCAGCGCTGAAGACCAGCGAGTCGGTGAACTCGAGCGTGCCGATCGAGGCGCCGGCGGAGACGGTCGCTCCAGAGTCAACCGTCACCATGCCGCTGACCGTGCCGTTGCCCTTGAGCGTCTGGCCGGCGGCGAGGGTGTAAGAGGTGCCCTTGCCGGTCACATCGAAGGTGGCCCCGGCCTGAACCTCTATCACCGGTGTGGGAGCGATGGTGCCTGCTGAGATGAGGACCAGCGTGCCCCCCGCGATGGTGGTGTTGCCGCTGTAAGTGTTCATCCCGGCCAACTGTAGCGTGCCCGAGGTCACCATCAGCGCGACCTGGCGGGTGCCCGCGCCGAGGCTGTCCACGAAGGTTCCGGCGAAGACGCTGGGATTCACGCCCCCGGCGTAGGTGAAGAGCGAGTCCGCGGTGGTGCTGTTGTTGCCGATGCGTCGGGTGCCGGTGCCCACAATGGGTGTGAGCTCTTGCAACGTCTGGTTGAAACCGTTGAGGTCAAGCGCTGCCGCGTTGGCATCGGATTGTCCCATGAGCAAAGGGGCCGTGGTGCAGAGGGCGTCATTGGCGCCGAGCTTGATGGTCCCGACGGCGATCTGGCAGTTGGTCCAAACATTGCCCGTGGAGGCGACAGTCCAGGTGGAGGCGTCGGTCTTGGCGAGGGTGCCATTGGGGAGGTACACCTGACCGGCGACCGTGCCCGCGCCGGTGCCGCGTACGAACACGGTGCCTGCAAAGGTACCGTTGGTGACGGGACCGCTGACGATGAGCGCGTTCGGGGCGTCGGCGGCGAAGTTGACGATGCCGCTGGGCCCCCGGAGGTCAAGCGGGCCGGACCACTCGTTGGTGCCAGCCTGCCCGTACATTGACGAGCGAATGTCGCCGGTGGTGTGGCTGTCGAAGGAACCCCAGACGTCGGCAGGTGTCTTGATGCCACCGGCGAGCGTGACGCGAGTGCCACTGATGCCGGAGCCGCCGGTGGTGCTGTTCACCCAGAGGACCTTGTTCGTGCCGGTGGCGACATTGTTCGAGAGGATCAGGGTGCCTGTGTTGTTGGTGATCGGGCCGAGGAAGTCGTTCGAACCGCCCAGCGAGACCGTTCCCGCGGCGCCTTTGGTGATGCCACCAGGGCCCGTGATGGCGCCATTCACAAAGAGGTTGATGCTGGCGTCCGCCTCGAGCTTGGCCATGCCGCTCGTCAGGGTTACGGGGCCGGTGGCCAGGTTGGCTGTGCCGCTGCCGGCGCGGAGCATGCTGCCGCCATCCATGGTGATGCGTTTGTTTAGCGCGACCGTTGCGGCCCAGAACTGCACCGTAGCGTTGGAGCGGATCGTGAGCGTCCTGACGGGATCACCCAATCCAGTCGTGTTACCCTCGTAGCCGAACAGGCCGGACGTGATGTGAACGTCGGCCAGGGCCGGGTCCACGTTCGCGCTCACGAAGGAAACCTGGTTCCCGCCGACCTTGGTGAGGTTGTACGGACTGCCACCGGTGCAGAGCGAGCCGTTGCCGAGCGAGTTCACGCGGATATCCCAGCGGTTCGGCCCGCCGAAGACGGTGTCGCCCGCGAGCAGGACGTCCTTGAGGGCGTTGTTCTGGCCCCCGCCGCTATTGACGATTGCACCCAAGCCGCCGACCCCCGCGCCCCGGACGGTGACCACCTCATTGGAGATGGCAATGCCGTTGACGTCCAGTGTGGCTCCGCTGGCGATGGTGGTGCCGCCGTTGGGGGCATTATAGCCCAGCGAGGTGGCGGCTCCGACTCTCAAAGTGCCGTTGTTGACCTGAATCGGACCCGCGAAGCTCGGACTGGCACCACTCAGAGTCAGGATGTTGCTGTTTTCCTTCACCAGCGTGCCAGCGCCCGTCAACACGCTGCCGACGGTCGTGGGAGCGGCTTGGTTGAGGGTGAGCGTGCCGCTGGTCAGCGCGATGGCACCCAGGGTGTTCACGCCGGTGTTGGCAATGGTCATCGCGCCGCCGGTAATGGTCACGGGGCCGATGGCGTTATCGCCCGTGTTCGCCACGTTTAGCGCGCCGCCTTTGACCTGCACGCCGACGCCAAAGTTGTTGAGGCCGGTGTTGGCCAGCTTCAGTGTGCCGCTGACATTGGTGACGCCGTTCAAGAAGGTGTTGCCCGCGTTATTTGCGATGGTGGTGGTGCTCCCGCCCTCATTGCTCAGGCTCGGAGTCGAAAGGCTGCCCGCGCCGCCGATGGTGATGGGCTTGGTGGCATTGGCCAGGCGGATGAAGGAAGGCTGCACGAGCCCGATCAGGCTGGCCGTGGTGCCGATGGCGTTGTCGTCGAACTGGACAACATCGCCCGCCATGAACACGTCGCTGAAAGCGCCGTTGAGCCAGTTGGCGGTGGTGGCGGTGTTCCACCAAGTCGGATTGGTGGGGTCGTTGCCTTGCCAGACGAGGCTGGCAGGCGCGCCGCCGGTGAGAAGCTGTGAAAAAATGT
>DBMR01000097.1 GCA_002298785.1 Verrucomicrobia subdivision 3 bacterium UBA693 | reverse complement strand
GAGGGTTTCCTGTTGGACTAATAGCGTGAGGACGATCGGCGGCTCTGCCTTCTCCTCCAGTAGCAACCTGACTAGCGTCCTGATCCCCGACGGTGTCACGAACATCAGCGATTGGGCGTTCTCTTGGTGCACCAAATTGACCAGCATCACGATCCCCAGTAGCGTCACCAACTTCGGAAACCGTGTGTTCAGTTACTGTTTCAGCCTGGAAGTCATAACAGTCGATGGGCTGAATCCCTTCTATCGGAGTCTGGATGATGTTTTGTTCGACAAGGACGTAACCACGCTCATCCAATACCCGGCGAGTAAAGCCGGAATTGCTTACGAGATCACAAATAGCGTCACCACCATCGGGGACGCGGCATTCCTAAACTGCATCGGGCTCACCGGCGTAACCATTCCCACCAGCGTCTCCTCGATTGGGGGCTGGGCGTTCAGTTACTGCGCCAACCTAACTAACATCTCCATACCTTACCGTGTGGCGAACATCGGTATGTATGCATTTAGTTCCTGCCAGATGCTGACCTCGCTTGCGATTCCCGACAGCATCTCCAAGATCGAGACCGGGCTGTTCTTCAAATGTGACAGTCTCACCAATGTGATGATCCCCGCCGCCGTCACCAGGATCGGGAACTATGCGTTCTATCGGTGCACGAATCTGATCGGCGTCTATTTCCGAGGTAACGCGCCGGGTCTTGGTGGTCAAAATGTATTCAACAACGCCACCCACGCTACCGTCTATTACAAGCCCGGAACCATTGGCTGGGGCTCCACGTTTGGTGGTCGTCCAACGGCCCCATGGATGCTGCCATACCCAGAAATCCTAACAATCAGTCCTTTTTTCGGCATTCAAACCAACGCTTTCGGTTTCAGAATTTCTTGGGCGACCAATGTTCCTGTCGTGGTGGAAGCTTCCATGACACTCGCCAACTCCGGCTGGTCTTCCGTCAGCACAAATACGCTCACGAACGGGTGGTCATATTTCAGCGACCCGGCGTGGGTGAATTATCCAAGCCGATTCTACCGTATCCGTTCACAGTAAACATCTCCATGAAAGGGCTAAGCAATGATCGCGATAACTAACGAAATCTCCCGCACGAGTTTTGAACTTACTGCCCAAACTCATATTCTGATCTGCAGGTCCCGGTTCCGCGTGATCCACGCTGCTCTGGTGAACCTGGTTATGGCGGTTTTCACCTCGTTCCTTCTCTCGCCGGCGCTAGCCATAGTTCTAATCATCTCAGCGCTGCTAACCGCGGTGACACAATCCAGCCAAGCGGGTACTTGGACTGAGGGTTGGGAAAAGGCGGCGATCAAGACCTATATACCGCAAGGTGGGTCAGGGCCATTTATTACGGGCGATAAGGGCAAATGGTATCTTGGCGATACTGCCTCGAATTTTGGCGTCACTTCCAATCGAGCGGAGATCGTCACGTCTGGTAGCGGCAAAGCTCTCAGATTGGTGACGGCTGACAGCGGCCACGGCGCTGAAAACATGTGGGTTGCGACCACCTGGAAGCCGAGCATCCCGGTCACCCCGGGGACACTGCTGTCGGTCCATGTCACCGGTAGGCTCGTGGATCCGGAGTGGGGTTCCTGGAGATCGTTCCCGACTTGTTGTCCGCCTCCCGGCGACAACGTTCACCTCATGCTGCAGGATGACCGGGGCAATATGCTGGTATATTTGTTCCAGCGATCGCCTGAATATGTGCCGCACACGACCCTGCTCGATGTCGAGCTTCCGAGCGGGCAGGCTGGCGAAGTTGGGTATCACGAAATCTTCATCGACACTTACGATTCCTCAGGAGGAACCTACCGCAGGGACTTGTATAGCGACTTCCAGAACGTGCCTCATTTCTCGGGAGGCTCCATCAGCATGATCGTTTTCTCGATCACCTCCATTGGCGAGGCCACCATGGACGGTCTGAGTATCGGGACAAGCCTGCCGGACGATCCGCCCCCGACTACGGCGTACCAGATGGTAGTTCAGGTTAATGGGCAAGGTGACGTTTCGCCCAACTTGAACGGTCAGCTCCTAAAGCCCGCTACGACTTACAAGATGACCGCAAAGCCGAAACCGGGTTACGTTTTTGCCGGCTGGACCGGGACTATCACAACCAATTTGCCTGCCATTTCGTTCGTGCCCCATTCCGACATGACGTTGCAGGCCAATTTCGTGCCCAACCCGTTCACGCCGGTTAAAGGAACCTACACCGGTTTGGTAGCTGAGTCCGGCGGCGCCTCCCAGCGCAGTTCCGGGATTTTCACAGTGACTGTTACGGACAAGGGCACCCTCAGTGGCTCTCTGCAGGTTGCCGGGACACGGTACTCCGTTAGCGGTCAGTTTGATAGTTCCGGCAAAGCCACCCTCTCCCCCAAGGGCGGAAGTTCGCAACCGTTGACGATTCACTTGCAGCTGGACCTGGCCTCAGGTACGGATCGCATTACCGGAACTCTCACCGATGGAACCTGGACTGCCCAGGTTGAAGGAGACCGAGCCGTTTTCGATGGCAAGTCAACCATCGCTACGACCGCAGGGACATACACGCTGGTAATTCCCGGCAGCAGCAGTTCTGCAGCGAAACCCGCCGGAGACAGCTTTGGCACCGTAACCGTGGACAAAGCGGGGAAAATCCGCTTTGCCGGGTCCTTGGCCGACGGGACAAAAATCACCCAAGCAGCCGCTGTATCCAAAAGTGGGGAATGGCCACTTTACGTTCCGGTGGACAAAGGCAGGGGATTTGTTCTGAGCTGGGTCACTTTCGCCAGCACTGCGACCGAGGACCTTGCGGGGCAGGGAGTCTGGATAAAACCAAGCGCGGCTGGAGCCAAGTACTACGGCGCCGGATTCTCGATGAATATGGCGATATCGGGTAGCCGCTATGACGCCCCAGGCCAGGGGAACAATCCGCTGGCTCTGACCGAGCTTCAAGCCGTGTTTAGCGCCGGCAACTTGTCCGAGTCCGTCACACAAAGGCTCACGCTCGATACCAAAGGGAAGGTGACCAACCTAAAAAGTAAAGAGTTCAGCCTGACTTTTACCCCCAAATCGGGCCTTTTCAGTGGCCGCATGACCGTTGCTGCCACAGGAAACCAGATTTCCTTTGGTGGTGCGGTGCTGCAAAAGCAGAAGATAGGCTGCGGTTACTTTCTGGGCGCCACCCAAAGCGGACGGGTCCGGCTCGCTGCGGCGCAATAGCTATGCTCCAGATTGATATGTAGGTCTGTGCCAGTCCGGCAGACAATGTGGTCCGCAGCGCAAGTCGATGTTTCTGCCTGCCGCGGCAGGTGCGTCGTCACAGGCTTGACCTTTGGCGATCTTCCGACTGCGCTGTGGAACCCGCAAGTGCTGACCAGCAGTGTCAACCTGGGTGTGCAAGGAGATACATTTGGCTTCGATGTCCCCTGGGCCAGCGGCTTGACCATCGTCGTGGAAGCGTGCACCAACCTGGCCACCGCTTACTGGTATCCGCTGCAAACCGATGTCCTGACCAGCGGCTCCTCCTATTTCAGCGATGCCCAGTGGACGAATTATCCAAGTCGCTTTTACCGCCTGCGCTGGCCGTGAGCCGCGGCTAAAGCATTGTTGCGGCGCCGGATAGGTCCGGCCAGTGGTGGCTACGCGGGGGGCTGCTCAATTCGCCTCGTCGGCGCCAGCTCTCGTTCCAAGAACTCCTTGCCGTAAAACACCTCCTGCCCGCCCTCGCCCCGAGTTGCGCGGTGTGCTAGATTTTGAAGTACTGCGGACACGAGACGCTGACCTTCTGTTCAGCCAACGCCCCGCCTCGCAGTCAAGTCAACGCTCCACAGAACGAACCTGTGTCTGGTTTCACTTCGGATGAAGGGAAAGCCGGCATGAGGTTTTGTCCGGTTCGTTGAGGTCCAGACGCTAGGGGCATTCCAAGGAGCGAGAGAAGGGCAATTTCGGGAGCAGGGCTTTATGGACGTTGGGGCTTTCATTAGTAAGATGCCGTTCATCGCACCGGCTGTTGGCTGGGATCCCGGCTCCCAAATTTCACATGCACCTTCAGCTTTAGGAGGAAGTCTTCCAATGAAAACCATCTTTCTAATTGCCGCATTGTCCCTTGTAGCAGTAGGCATAGGCTCTGCCCAGCCCAGCATTACGACGCAGCCACAGTCACAGACCAACATCGTTGGCTCCACCACGACCTTCTGGGTCGTGGCAACAGGCACCGAGCCACTAGCCTACCAATGGCAGAAGTTCAGCGGGGTCTGGACAGACCTTGCCGGCTACACGGGCACTAACCTGGTCTTGGCCAGTCTGCAGACAAGCCAGGCGGGTGACTACAGAGTCGTGATCACCAATGTCGATGGCGCCGTGGCGAGCGATGTGGCCCGTCTAACAGTGATCGTGCCCGCCAGGCTCCAGTTCCCTATGCCCCCTGTCTATAAAGTGGCAGAAAACGTCGGCTCGATTACGCTCGCTGTCCTGCGCACGGGCGACACCAATCGCGTGGTAAGTGTAGACTATGCCACCACCAGTACCACTGCCCTGGCCGGCCTGGATTACGTCGCGACTAATGGCACGCTTTTCTTCCCCGCAGGCGTGACCAACCAAATGATTGCGGTCACGATCCTTAATGACGGCCTGAGTGAGGGCCCCGAAACCTTCCGGGTCAACCTAAGCAGCCCTTCCTACGGAGCGGTGCTGGGGACTTACTCGACCGCATACATGACCATCACGGATAACGACACCGGGCTCCAGTTGGAGTTGCCCAGCTATTCCGTCAACGAAGATGCCGGGACGATCACCGTTCGGGTCCTGCGGCGTGATGACGGCGATTTCCCAGTGTCTGTCGATTACGCCACCACCAGCCTCACTGCGGTGGCGGGCCAGGATTATCTGGACACAGCAGGGACGCTGACCTTCGCGCCGGGAGAGATCTTGAAGCCGGTCACGGTCACCTTGCTCAATGATGCTATCCCGGAAACAAATAAGACCTTTCGGCTCACCCTCCGCAACCCCTCCGGTGGAGGGGTTCTCGGGACAACCGCTTCGGCGACGATCACCATCACCGACACCGACGAGCTTGTAGCGTTTCAGTCCTCGACTTTCGCCGTCCGGGAAGACACGACCTTCGCCCGAATCGCGGTGAGCAGAGGAGAAAGCGAGCGGTCGGCCACAGTAGAGGTGGCCACTGCCGATGGCACGGCGATCGCCGGTCACGACTACACAGGGATTACCAACGCCCTTTCGTTCGCGCCGGCGGAACGGCTGAAGTACATTAACGTCCCGATTCTCAACGACAGCCTCAAGGAAACCTCCGAGACCTTCCGGATCGCGCTGCGCAATCCTACCGGCGGGGCCATGCTGGGATCGATAACCAACCTCACCGTTACGATTCTCGACAACGATCCCGGTGTTGGGTTCCCAAATAGCACCATTACGGTTTCCAAGGGGCAGTCCTGGCTGAATCTCAGGGTAGCTCGTGGCAACGACGGGTGGGTTGGGCCTTTCACGGTGGATTATCAGACCACAGACGGGACAGCCCAAGCCGGCATAGACTACCAGTCAGCGTCCGGGACACTGAAGTTCGAAATGAACGAGATGTTCAAGGTCATCCCCCTCCTGCTGCTGTCGAATCCGGTCTCACAAGTGTCGATCTATTTCACCGTGACTTTGAGCAATCTCACGGGCGAGATCCCTTTTGGCGGGAGTGTGGCAAACATTTTCATCCAAAAAGCTACGCCGATATTGGTGGGGCAGGCACAACCTCCGCTAAGTGCTGCTATTCGGCTGGATCAAGACTTGTTCCACCTTTCATGGCAGGGATCAGCAGTGGTGTCGCGATCGGAAGCCATCACCGGACCATGGGAACAACTGGGCACCAACGATAGTCCGCTGCTGGCCCGAGCCGGTTTGCCCGGTGCCTTTTATCAACTCCGCAGCCCGCGGCCCGCTCGGGTTTACGTACCATCAACCTATAACCGCGACACTCCCTTGCCTTTAGTGCTCGTGCTACACGGATACGGACTTAATGGCGGTAATTACCTCGACTATTTTAAGATCGAACCTTTGGCAGAAGAGCGTGGTTTCCTGGTGTGCCATCCCGAAGGAACGCTAGACCGTAGCGGCTTACAGTTTTGGAACGCCACGGAGGCGTGCTGCGATTTCTACAGCACCAGAGTTGACGATTCCGCCTATCTCCGAGCGCTGATCGAGGAGGTGGCCCGGCAGTACAAGGTGGACCGCAAACGGATTTATCTGATTGGGCATTCCAATGGAGGGTTCATGGCCTACCGCATGGCCTGCGACCATTCCGATCTCATCGCCGGGATCGCGAGCCTGGCGGGCATGACTTTTCTCGATCCAAACAGGCCGAGACCGAGTCAACCGGTAAACGTTCTCCACATCCACGGCACCGCTGACCAAATGGTGCCGTATGGCGGAGGACTCTTAATTGGACTGCCGAATGCGGCATTCTTTCCGGGCGCGATCACGACAGTTCAAACCTGGGCAGCTTTCAACGGTTGCCAGGAGTCTGAGTGGGACACGACCCTAAGAATGGATTTGGATCTCGACTCATCGGGACTCGACGCCTCGGTGCTGCGCTACAAAAACTGCCCTCCGGGAGGCGCGGTTGAACTGTGGACGATTAACGGCGGTCAACACGTTCCAACTTTCTTCAGTGGAACTAGAAGCTCCGAGTTTTCAGCACGCGTGATCGACTGGCTGCTGGCACACCCCAAACCCTAGGCTCTGAATCGACTGTCTGAAAGATCAAACGCGTGAACTTTTCAACAGAAAGAGGATTCCATGCAAACAACAAGGTCCCTTGCGAAAGCCACTCGACCGGAAAAGCTGGCTCGCCGTTTAAGAGCCGCGTCTGCCAATAGCCTCCTGCCGTTCCTACTGGTGCTTTTCCTTGCCTCACCTGTCGCGCTGCAAGCTCAATTCCAGTACACGACCAACGGCGGCACAATCACCATCACGGGATACACTGGTTCCGGCGGTGACGTGACCATTCCCAACACCATCAATGGCCTGCCGGTCACCAGCATCGGGGAGTGGACGTTTTCTCATTGCACCAGCCTGACCAGCATCACAATCCCCAACAGCGTGACCAGCATCGGAGACTTTGCGTTCATTGGGAGTGGCCTAATGACCATCACCATTCCCACGGGCGTCACCAGCATTGGAAACTCGGCGTTCGGTGAGTGTTTAAGCCTGACCCACATTACCATTCCCAATAGTGTCACCAGCATCGGGCACAATGTGTTCTATTCCTGCTTCAAGCTGAACAGCGTTAGCCTTCCCGGTAGCCTCATCAACATCGGGGGGTATGCGTTTGTTCACTGCCGCAGCTTGACCAGCATCTTCATTCCCAAAAACGTCGCAATGATCTGGCCCGGGGCATTCTCTTCCTGCGACAACTTGACGGGCATCGACGTGGACTCAGAGAACCCCTCCTACAGCAGCCTTGATGGGGTAGGGTGCTCGACCGAAGCAGTTGTCCAGGTTGTGCTGCTTCATGAACTGAGTCATTTGGTGTCATTTGGTCCACCATCTCGGATGGCATGAAGATGGAGGGGAATGGAAGTGCTTTATAGATACATGCACGGCACAACCTGAAGCGATCGAGCGGTTGGGGCTGGGGACGTCCTCATCAGGTTCCAAGCTGCGGCGCCGGTACGAAACTACGAACGTAGCCCATTTCAAGCGCGGCCGAGGGCTTCGTGGCCTTCCTTCGGAGACCAAGCACGACCTCCAATGCTCGAAATCACTTGAGGACAGCTTCCACTGTCTGGCGGATGATCTCCGCATGAGCCACAATGGACAATCCCAACGGATGGTGAACGGTGCGCTCCTCAAAGGGCATTGAGACCTTATCCGTCTGGCGGTGCATGCCCAGGACCAAACCAATGATCAGACATCGGGGTTGCACCGCGGCGCGATCCTTCAACATGACAGGCGCTCCGCTATCGCCTCCAAACGTGTTGAAGTCCACCAGGAAAGTTCGGTTGGTCGAGAGCGGCATCAAAGGCAAACTGGCGATAGAGCCATGACGAAGAATGGGGAACCCGGCCTCGTTAGCTTCCAGTTTTGCTGGAAAGCAGAAGATCCAAGTGTCACTCCCCATCGGGATTTTGCCCTGGGCGAAATCATCGGCCCGGGCCAATTGGTCGAGGGAAAGTGGTTGGCACGAGACTCCCGGCGGCAACGACATCCTAATAGCTGCGACATCCGCCTCCGGGTGCTTGACCCAGAGCGGTTGTTCACCGGAACGGATGGTCAAAGGCACATCTTTGCGAACGAAGCCACCATCGGCACGTTTTTCGCGCATGACGATCCGACACTCGGTGCCAGGGGCCTGTTCCAGTGCATGAGCGGCGGTTAGCACGATGACGACGCCATTGGAACATCCAGAGGCTGGCGGAGGCTCAATGAGGAAGCAGGTGCCCGAGGATTCTTTGGCAGTGATCTTGAAGGTGGCGGCCAGTAAAGTCGAAAGGGGGTCTGAATCCGGGTTCGGATGCTCAGCCCCTGCAGCCGTGAATACGCCGAGACCCGCGAATTGCAGGATACAGGTGGCTAGTGCCAGGTTCCTCGAACAGCGCCCCAGCCAAAATGCGCGATCAACTTTCATTAGCGGCCTGCGCGCCAGGCCGCCGGAAGAGCGCAACCGAGTGGCCATCCCGTTTGAGTAAGGCCCTCGGTGCACTGGCAAATCGGCTGCTGACATATTTGACATCACAACGGCAATGTAGGGGACGGAGGCTAAGCCATCGAAATAGCATCAGCAACCATTGATTGGGTTCCTGTCGTAACTTAGTGAAAATGTCCCTACTCCAACTTAATGGAAATGTCCCTGCTGGGGCAGGATGCTCGATATCAAGGTCGTCATCGGGTGCTGTCTGTTTCAACCCCGGGCAGGGATTAGTGCCTGGAACCAAAGCCCGGCCGGCGTAAATGGAACAATCGGAACGCTGTTCCATTTGTTCCAGTTGTGGACCTCCTTTTTTCTCACCGTGATCACAAAGCGAAAACCGAGTCCCTCTGCGTCGGTGCAAGGGCCAAAGCCCTCGTGCTTTTTTAGGTGGAGGTCTGCGCGAAGGAACTTAGCGGAACAGACGTGACAGTAGCTGCCTTTATCGCTAACGTGTTCCACCTCAGAATGAAGCCGAAACGCGGACTATTGATTCGAGTGGGCGCCGATCAATCGGACGGGGGAGGAAACTGGAACGGTTTGGTTGATTCGAAGGACTGGTCTTTCGCCTACATCCCGATCCCCGAGGAGAAGCCAATCCGACCGGGATTAGAGAAACCCTATGCGCTAATCGCGCCAGCCCTGCAACCATTCGGTCTTCCATTGCCGGTGCACCTAAGCCCCCGGCAGATGCATCTTGACCCGGATTTCTCCTGGTTGTCCTATGGTGATCAAGGCCAACGTGCCCTTCAAATCAAAGGTTCCAATGCCGACGGGATTTGGCAGCCAGGAGACATTCTTGTGTTCTACGCTGGGCTTCGCGACATACGACAACCGCGGCACGTTCCCGGCGCTTTGGTCTACGCGATCATCGGCCTATTCGTGATTGATTCAATTTTAGAGGCGCCAACGGTGGAGCAATCGGCCTGGGACCAAAACGCGCACACCCGCCGCCTGTTGTCTCCCGACGGATCGGACATCGTGGTTCGTGCTCGCAGCGGTATTTCCGGCCGATTGGACCGATGCATTCCCATTGGCAATTTCCGGAATCGGGCTTATCGCGTGCGAGAGGAGTTATTGCAGACTTGGGGTGGCATTACTTCCAAGGATGGGTACCTCCAGCGCAGCGCACGCCTGCCCAGGCTCAAAAATCCAGCCCTCTTCTACGCGTGGTTCCAAAACCAGAACCCTAGATTGTTGCACCGAAACAACTGAAAACATGAACCCCGAGCAACGCATCTTCGTTTACAAACTGACCACCGACAACAACGGGGCGCCCTGCGTTGATGACGATTTGTTGAGCCTGGCCATCTGCAAGCCCATGATTCGGCGCAAAGCAAAGGAGGGCGATTGGATCATCGGCTTGGGCGGAAAGAAGCTGGGCGAGGGCATCATCTACGCTGCCCGGGTGACGGGCACCGTCGGCAGCGAGTATTACCGCGAAAGGCAATTCGCTCGCCGGCCGGATTGTATCTACCAACTGCGGGATGGAGAACTGGTCCGCAAGAAGACCGCTGCCTATCACGAAGACTCTAAGAACACGGCGACGGATGTGGGTGCGGCCCCTGCTTATCGTAATGCCCGGGTCCTGTTGAGTTCCGATTTTCGATGCTTTGGCAAGAGTCGGGAAGCAGTGCCGCCAAATTTGCAGACATTCACTGATTCGATTGGGCGCGGTCACCGGGTCAATCACGACCCGGCTACGCGTGAGGCCCTAGAAAGGCTCATCGCGACGCTGTGGCAGAAGCACGCCGGAAGACTGGTTATCGGTAAACCGCACGCGACCCCGGATGCTACCGTTTGTTGCAGCCGGGATGAGGGAGTGGCTGAGTGTTAGCCTTTGAGTCCGGCACGCCCGTGTGGCTAACCACTTCATACTTGTAATGAAAGGACGGGCAAGCTCCAAGCGCTTCATAGCTATTGGGAGCTTCAACGTATTTCGCAACTACCCCCAGTAAAGCGCCGCGGCGATTCGGGCGTCCTTTTCGACTCGCCCGGATGGAGAGGTCAAACTTGATGTGGTTGTAAGTTTGCAGGCTGATGTCCAAAGCGCCGTCGAAAACCTGCAGTTTCTCGTTCGGGCGCAGCTGGCGGATCAGCAAGGGCAACCTGAACAAGGACCCCGGATTGTTTGTGCCAAGGTAGCGTGCAAGAATTCCCATTGACGCCACTGCTCCCATTGTTTAGGGTTGCACCATGCATGGGGTGAGCGAAAAGCGATTTCCCAGCAGTGCCCGCGTTCAATCTCGCCCGGATCCTCTACTGTCCAACTCCAAACATGGCGAGGCTTGCGCTTGGCAACGAATCGAAGAATATGAGAGAGAATCCCGGAAGCGCAAATTGCACACCTTGAAGAAAATAGTCATCATTATTAAAGTCAACCGGTTTCTAAAGGGGGAATTGTATGAAAAAGGGAGAACGGAAATGGAATCTTCTTGAAAATGGGAGAATAACCGGCCCGTTTACCGCTACCGAACTGAGGGCACGACACGCGGCGCACGAAATAACTGCGATCACACTGTGCAAGATTGCACACACCTTGCTCCAGATCTTACCATGGGAACCGTTGTATTACCACTTCCCCGAGTTCTCCAGCCAACCGCAACGTGAGCAAGTGCCCCCCATTACGGTCAACAAATTCCTCTACTGTCCGCAGTGTCAAACCGCATATCAGGGAGAGGTGGAAAAGTGCGGCGGTTGCGGCGGTGTCCTAACTCCATCGCGGAGTTACAGCCGCTTCTGCATTGAACGTTTGTTGTTCATACCCTTCATGATGGTCGTCGTTTTCGCATTGTCATTCCTGGTTTCTTCGCCCGACGCTAGAATGCTGCCCATCGTCGTCCCAGCAATATATGTTTTGGCATATCAATTCGGCGGGATGCGCTTCACCGAGTACTTTGGGGAGGGAAAAGTGCCGAAGTACGCGTACAAGTCGTTTTCCTGGTTACGCTTTGGAAAGGAGTCAATCCCCTTTATTGGAATCATCTTATTATTCGTCATGTCCGCAGTGAGCTTTGGCATTAGAGACTATGTGCATTACACGAGAACCCATAAAGAAAGTGACGTTGCTCAACAGGAGCTACTAGGCAATTCGGTGCTTCAAGTGGGGGTCTTCACCTTCAAGGTCCCCGCCGCGTGGGAAGTTGTTTCAGGAAGAGAGGAGCGCGAAGCTAAGCGCGAGATTGAGAGCGGCGTGCAACAGATGATCGACAGGTATCGGTCTGGATCAGGTTCTCTTCAAGGCTTTAAAGGTATCGAGGTCTTCAAAGCCGTGCGGATGCCCAATGGTGCGGGTTGGTTCATGGCTTACACCATTCGCATTCCACCGCAGCAAGACTACATGACAACTATGGAGAAAGAACAAGAACAAAAGATCGCCTGGGCTAAACAACAGGGTATGATCACAAATGTTGTTGAATTCGGACGCAGGAAGATAGGGCAATCTGAATTGATCAAGGTTGACGCGGAGATGCGTGGAGGAGCACGCAATATCACCCTTTCGTACTGGTCGGTGGCTGAGCCAAGCCTTGTTGCTCAAGTCAACGTGCTCGTGAATCCTGGCTACACTAGCATGTACCCGGATATCGACGCTGCATTAGGATCGTTGCTAATTGAACGACGCACTAAATGAGCCGATATCGCCTACTAAACCAGTTAAATACAAATTGGTAATTATTGGATAATGCCTGAACATAATGTTGCGTCGTCAGGGGCAAGGCGTTAGCGCGGTCTCTTGCAATCTACTGGAGAACCAACCATTTCTTGCTCAATCCAAGCGATGATTTGAGCGGCCTAAAGATTTCGAGGATGTCCTATCCTCGCTAGGACTAATTCTTGACCAGCGGACTCGGCTGGCGGTGAGTAGTCAGTATGAATACTCGAAGGACGAACGTCACCATTCTCTTCTGCCTCCTAACCCTTTTAGTGCCCCGGTGGGGAAAGGCGGACATTTCTGCTGGCGCTCCTTTTGATTTTGAAGGATGGAGCATGACTTGCCCTTCAGGCACTATCACATATTTGGAAAGAAGCCCAAAGGACATACACTTGTCATCGCTGGTTTCTGTTGGCTAGAGGGTGTCATTAACTTTTGCGAAAAAGAGATTGTAGCATGAGCGTGGCAAAAGCGACCCAATGATAGCCGGTGATGGTCGAGGCGAGTCGCTCGTAATCGCGGGACAGACGCCGGAATCTTGCGGCCCAACCAAACGACCTTTCCACCACCCATCGCCGGGGCAGCAGGACAAATCCTCTTTTGGCCTCGTGATGTTTGACTACTTCCAACCGCAGACCGTGCTGAGCGGCGTCCGCAGCCGGCTGTGGTCCGGGGTAGCCTTGGTCGACATACGCCATCTCCACGTTCTCTCCGGTGGCTTGTTGTACCGCCTTGGCTAGTTCGGCAACCTGCGCCCGATCTTGTTCATTGGCCGCTGTCACCTTCAAGGCCAGGAGCTGCCCCAGAGTATCCACGGCTGCGTGAACCTTCGAGCCTTTGCGTTTCTTATGCCCATCGAACCCCGCTCGTCCGCCACTCTCAGGCGTCGATTGCACGGTGCGGCTGTCCATAATCACCGCCGTCGGATCTGGATTTCGCTCTTGGACCATGCGAAGCATAGCTCGTAAATCGTGAGCCATCGCTTCGAAACAACCGGCTCGCAGCCACCGTTGCGTTTGCTGCTGCACAACCCATCACGGCGGAACCTCCTGCGGCATCATCCGCCAGGAGCAACCCGCTCGCACCAGCCAGCGTAATGCGTTGAACACCCGCCGTAAGCTGTGTGTCCGTTGCGGCGCGGGTTCTTTCATCAGCGTCAGGTAGGACGCACAAAACTCCCACTCTTCATCGCTGACATCACTCGGATAAGGCTTTGGTTTCGTCGACATCCCGAGCTTAGTGCCGGAATGTAAATACTTTGTACGTCCTTTTCTTCTGAAAAGTCAATGACAGGCTCTAAACCCGATGCCGTTCGAGGCGGCGGCCCAGATGGAAACGGACTTGGCGGAGGATTTGCGCCGGGCTGGATACACCCTCACCGGTGGGCACTAGTCCATCAAGGTCGATACCAGGCTCAATAATGTTGCTCTTCTAGGCGCCCTCTGGTTTTGTGAACTCCTTCGCGGTGGCGGTTGCTGTCAGCCGCCGCCAGGCGCGGCCATGAACAATACGATTGAAGCTAAACGAAGCCCTGCTATCCGGCTGAGCCTGGGTCTAATCGCGAGCATGTTGGTGGCGGTGATCGGATTATTCCTGGTGCGGTGCCTGGCCTCAGCCTCGTGGCTGCACGCCAACAACGAGGTGGCCGGAAATTACTTGCAGACCGTGGGGACGATCTATGCGGTGCTCCTGGCCTTTGTCGTCTTCGTTGTCTGGCAGCAGCACAATGACACCCGCAGTGCTGTGGAAAGCGAGGCCAACGAGTTATCCGACTTCTACCGAATCATCCAGGCGCTGCCGGGAACGCAGCAGATAGGAGAGTCCGTTCAAGAATACGGCAAAGTAGTCGTGGCTGAAGAATGGATGGAGATGGCGCGAGGCCGGTGGAGCCGGGAGGCCGAGCAGGCATTGGAAGAAGTCTGGCACGCTCTGCAAGCCATCGAACCGCGCACCAGTCGTGAAGAGGCGCTCTACGCTGAAGCCTTGGCCAGGTTCAACGACCTGAGTGACGCACGCAGCCGCCGTTTGCACTGCAGCCTGCTGCGCTTGCCTCCGAGTTTGTGGGTCTTGCTATTGACCAACGGGGGACTGGTCGTTGGCTCAATGTGGATTTTTGGGCTGGAATCGTTTTCGGCGCAGGCCTTCATGACAGTGGCCTTGGCGGGTTCGATTGCGTTTATCCTCTTTCTCGTCGCTGACCTGGACAACCCGTTCTGGGGTTCCTGGCGGATTGGGCCAGATGCTTTCGAGCGGGCGCTCGGAAAGGGGCTGAAATCCGAATCATCTGGCGACCCTAAGGGGGTTTGAATGGTTACGCTGTGCGCCGAGCCGGTTATACGGGCACGGGTGGGATCGGCTAGTTGGACAGGAGCTTTGCAATGGCTCCGCGCAGGTTTTCCAACGTGAAGGGCTTGTTCAGGATGCCGTCCACGGGGTTGTCGGCATCGCCAGGCCTTTTTTCATACGCGCTGATCATGAGGATAGGCTGCTTTGGGGCCACTTTCTTGATCCTGACCGCAACTTCATTCCCCTTCATGCCCGGCATCTGAAAATCGGTCGTCACCAGGTCGAACTGGCCCTTGGTGAACAAATCAAGCGCCTCCGTGCCATCGTTTGCTTCTGTGACCGTGTGGTCGTTGAATTCGAGCAGCATGCGTAGCGCCGCACGGATGCTTGGCTCGTCGTCCACCAGGAGTATTCGTTTCCCGCGAATCATGTTCTGCTTTTTGGCTAATTAACGCCTCAGCTGCGGCGAGCGATTCTTAGGCCAAAGCTAGAAGCGTATAACCTCGTCTGGCCTCGCCTTCAGTGCCCGTGGTGTGCGAGGCGCTCCCATTCCTTGAACCAATCAGTTTCCCACCATCGAATGTCACTATCCATGGGTAAGAGTGTATCGCCCGGATTGGGCTAACTTCAACCGGGCCAATACCGTGACATCACACCGGGGATTCACCGGGGAACATGATGACCGATAGTCTTTGGGGCCGGCTGATCCGGATTATCAGGAATCTGCGAAAGCATGCCAGCAACGACTCACTGCGCTTTTCCCGCGCCGGGATCCTGAAGGCGATGAGCCTTGATCCCGCTCAGGCCAGCGTTCTGCCTTCCATCGCTTCCCTCAATGCCCGTGCTTTTTCTTTCGATTAACACCTTCCGGGCTGCGAGGGATAAAGTGGGCGCATGAAAATAAACCCTTACGCCTGCGGCATTCTGAGAATCCGAGTTGTCGTGTTTCTTCTCGCCATTGTCGGGATGACCGGACTTGAGTTTAGTTTCGGTGAATCTGTGACCGTCCGCTCGGGGCAATCCACCGCCATCCAAAGCCAAGTCCCGCCGGCTCCAACGGTGGACATGTCCTATTTGGTATCGGCCATCCGCTAGCCGACGATGTGTTTTGGCGACTCACGGTCCTGGACCGACCGGGAGAACGGTCGCCATGTTCGCCCACTCACGACCTTCAAAGCCCCGCATCTACACGCAAGAATTCCTATCAGGGGGTCGCAGGCGATTTCATCGGCTCCGGCGCGCTTTCTAGTCGGCCAATTCTGGTCTTGAAGTGATTGGATTGCCAATCATTCACTAACAAACTTATTGTCTGCATAAGGCCCAGGTGTCAAGCTTTGAAAGCTGGTCAGTCGCATAATTCCTAGGCAAACAATTACCGGCACTGACCCGTTTGAGCTGGCCCTGACAATTTATCAAACTCGACTATGAACGAGGCCCAAATTAGAGAGGTAGTGCGAAGCGAAGTCGCTCGCCTGGCGTGCAAGATTGACCCCCGCGACAAGAAGGGGCTGTGGACCTTCTTGAATAGCAGCCTCGGATTATGGCTGTTATCCTCAGTGTTTCTCAGCGGTCTCACATTTGTCTATTCAGCGGTATCGACTGCCAAGAGAATCGAATCGGAACGCATTGAGCGCCTTTCCCGCGTGGACTCCGAGCTTGAGCTGAGATTTCAACCAATAATGGTGACGATCGAAACATTTCGCGTTCGACGTTCGCAGGCAAGTTCGGAGAACAAGCGCAAACATTCCGAGCTGCAGATGCTGGCGAAGCAGGCAGGAGGAGCTTTGACAAATCTTGTTACCATAGAGTCTTCGCGGGATAGGCTTACCGCTGAGGAAACAAGGCCATTGTTCTTTGTTCCGGACAAAGACGAGCCTTATCAAATTGAGTTCAGGAATCATACAGTTAGTTCATTGTTCGCTGAGGGCTATCAGCTTTCGAAGGAGCGTCGGGAAAAGGCGGCCATCAGAGCGGCGCTGCAATGCCTTCAAGCGGCAAGAAGCTACGATCGTGATGGCAGAATGTTAGCAAGTGGTCAGTTGCCATCCAAAGCTTATTCGACGCTAACCACGGACGCGGGTTCGAGTGATGAAGAAAGAAAACGTTTTGAAGCTGCAACCCTAAAAACTGTCACGAGTATTCATGCAACTCAATATCGCGAATTCTTTGAGGACCAAATCTCCAAGGCATGGGATTACTGGCGAAGACGAAGTGAGGTAAAAGAATCCGAACTGCCGAGTGAGCAGGATCCAGTTAACGGCAGAGATGCGAGGATGCACCACGACACTGCAAGTCTATCGAACAGGAGTTCCAAACCAATCCAAGTGGACCTTTGAACGTGAGCCGAGTTTTCACGCGATGTCAGATAACGCGCCTCGACAACCTCCGGCGCCCAATCCTTGGCCGCTAGGGCCTTGCCGCTTGCTCCTGCCCCGGCTGGGTTGAAGCACTAAAATGGTATGCGCGCCAACCCGTCCAACTACCTCTGAGAGGCACCGCGGCGTCACGACGTCCCCATGATGCGACGGAGTTTCAGGAGGCTCAGGCTGCGCTTGGGTTGATCTACTCCGGGCACGCGGTTGATTGGCTCTTTGTCAGCCTATTCGTGATGGCGATTGCGTTCTGGTTCTGGCAGACGCGAGCACGCGTTACGCCTAAGCTCATGCTCCGCTTAGTCGCTGGAGCAATCGCAGCCCTCTTGGTGCTGGTTTTATTGCAGTCCATCAACAACAGGGTGTTTGACCCATTTTCGAGCCTCGATCCCCCGCCAGCCATTCCAACCAGACGGTCGCATTGTAATGGAACATCGGTTGGTGCTCGGCGACATTTGAGGCATGACAACGACGAGAGTGCGAATCCGCGAGGACCTCCCCGCCGCGCCTGTCTGCCCTTATTGCGGGAAGGAAGTCCACGAACTGGCAGCACGTCGTGTGGAATCGCTCCTTGGTGTGCGGTTCGTGTACTACTGCACTGACTGCCGGAAGTTGCTGGGTGTTTCGCACCGGCAGGGATTCTGGATGGGATAACCCTTGGTTAGCGATGGAATCGTATGAGTGAAGAAACAAAGTGTCCACAGGCATCGCCCGCCGCCAATGCCGCTAAGGTTGGCATCGGCTTCGGAACGGCGCTCGCCATCACCATCTCCTGGAGCGCCAATAAGTCCATTCTTTGGGCGATCGTCCATGGTGTGTTGTCATGGGCTTACGTGATCTACTACGCGATCAAGTATTGAAGCAGCATGAACATGACCCTGGGTAACAAAGCACAATAAGGCCAATCTGTGAGCGCTGCCGCCGTCATCATGCTTCGCCGGAAGAAGTTCATCCGCAGGTTTGCGGAGCTGGACGCGACCTCCGCTGACAAGGCCATTCCGTTTGACAAAGTGGGAATGCGGCGTTCGTGGGTCTTCGACCAGATGCTGGATCGTGGGGTGTTTGTCCCTGTTGGAGAGGACCGGCTTTACATGAACGAGCAGGCGGCTGCGGCATTCCTCGCGGCCCAGCGAAGGCGGGCGCGGATCATTGGCACCACTCTACTTTTACTGGTTCTAATTTTTCTACTCGTGTCGATTCGTTGGTAACTCGTCGAAGTTGCAGCGAAGGAGCTTGCCCTGTCGCCAAGCCCTTGCCGGGAATCCCGCACCTCTAATCTGGAGCCGGTGTCCTTTCGTAAAGTCGGAACCAGGAAGCGCAGAAGACGCTATAGCTGGAACCGCCCACGATCTTCAACACAGCTTCGTTTGGCCCCCGGAGCAAGTCCAACTTTTTTAGTGGCCACTCCACTTTCATTAACCCACGACTGATGCCCAGGTGAGCGACGCCGGGTTTAGTCTCAGCGATACAATGGGCTTCCTGATCCAATGGGATGTTGCTCCAACGTGCGCCATCGAATCGGGCCAGTGTCCACTTACGGTCACGTTCCTTAAGCAACGCCCACACTGCCTGGGGATTTGTCGACGCACTCATGGCCACCACCGTGGCAAAATCGCAGCCAGTCTCCTTGGCACCGAAAGACGTGAACTCTGTTCCGTCTTTGGCATTAGTTTCAGGTCCACGTCCAGAATAGTCTCGGGCATGGGCGTTCAACCGCACCAGACCGTCGCCATCCGTCCCGATCCAGAGATTTCCAGCGCCGTCCTCGATCATGCAGGTCGGCCGGCGGTGCGGGATCAGTTCCCTCGTGTCGAGCCAGGGGGAATTGGCTCCCCAGTAGTGCGGCAGGAAGTGATGCCACACCCCGTGATAACCGCCCCAGGTGAACAGGCCATGTTCGGTAGAAATGACGAAGGGCGCGTAGGTCCTCTTTTGGGGTGGTATGTAAATCGCATCCACATAACCCCAAAGCCTTTCTGCATCCACCCCTGGAATGTAGCCACCGCTGACGAAGCCGGGTTGCCCCTGATAGTAGACGCGGAATGCAGTGACTTGCCATCGGTTGGTCTCGGACCTGTTCAGCAGCCTGATGCCGTCGCTGGTGCTGAGCCAGACTCGACCGGGTGCTTCAACTGCGACCCCGGTGACTTGCGCGTCCAAGTCAGCTTGGAGGACCCAATTAGTTCCTGAACGGGTTAAGACGCGACCCACGCTGGTCCCTACCCAGATCGACCCTCGTCCATCCGTCGCTAGGCTGGTGATCCGTTCCGTGTTTAAGCCTGCAGTGGCAACAAGGCCAACCCATTCATTCCATCCACCGCCAAGCGACTTTCTTTCAGGTTCAATAATCTGGGAGACAAACCCAGCCGGTGCTTGACCCAAGATGGCCCGAGCGCCGACCAGACTCATTGCCATCACCCACAGCAAGCTGCACGTGTGGATTCTGGGTCTCATGTTGCCAATATAATCCCTTCACTGGACTTTTGGCAGTGTCAAAAAGCGGCCCGGGTAAGGCACACCGGCGGTTACTATATGAATCAGGCATTTCATTTCGGAGGTTAGATCTTAAGCCTGGCCAGCAATCCCGAAAACCGCTGCTCCGTCTTGTTGTTCCTCACGGCGATCGCCAGGGCCTTTCGCTGCCCGATGACGACCACGAGCTTCTTGCCCCGCGTGATGCCCGTGTAGACGAGGTTGCGTTGGAGCAGCAGGTATTGCTGCGTTGCCAGTGGGATCACGACCGCCGGAAACTCCGATCCCTGTGACTTGTGAATGGTGATGGCGTAGGCGAGCGCCACCTCGTCCAGTTCGCCGAAATCGTAGACGACTTCACGCTGGTCGAACTTCACCGCGACCTCGCGCTCCACCGGGTCGATCTTCACGATCTGCCCGATGTCGCCGTTGAATACGTCCTTGTCGTAGTTGTTCTCCGTTTGGATCACCTTGTCCCGGACCTGGAACCGCCAGCCGAACTTTTCCACAACCGGCTCCTCCGGTCTGGCCGGGTTCAGCTCTACCTGAAGCCGCACATTGAGTTCCCGGATGCCCAAAGATCCCCGGTTCATGGGGCAAAGAACCTGGATGTCCCGAATTGCGTCCAAACCGAACTTGGCCGGTATCCGCGTCTTCACCATGTCCAGGATCGTGGCGGCGATCTGCTCCGGCTCCGCCCGATCCACAAAATAGAAATCCGATTCTGCTTCCTTAGGTGGCATCTGAGGCATCTGGCCATCGTTGATGCGGTGCGCGGTCGTAATGATCTGGCTATTCGCCGCCTGCCGGAAGACTTCCGTCAACCGAACCACCGGGACGATGCCGCAGCCGATCAAGTGCCGTAGCACCATGCCCGGTCCTACCGAAGGGAGTTGGTCCACATCGCCAACCAGGAGCAGGCTGGCGTTCCCGGGCAGTGCCCGTAACAGATTGTTCATCAACAGCACGTCTACCATCGATGTCTCGTCTGCGACCAGCAGGTCGCACTCCAGTGGTCGCGATTCGTTGCGCGTGAACCCGCCTGAAGCCGGGTTAACCTCCAGCAGCCGGTGGATGGTCTTGGCCTCGACCCCGGTAGTCTCCGACAGGCGCTTGGCGGCGCGGCCGGTGGGGGCGCATAGCAGGCACCGCACTTTCTTGGCTCGCAGAATGAGCAAGATGGTGTTCACGAGCGTCGTCTTCCCCACGCCCGGCCCGCCGGTGATGACCAGCACCCGGCTGGATAGCGCCTGGCGGAGCGCTGTTTGCTGACTGGGGGCAAGCTCTTTGCCGGTTTTGCCCTGGCACCAGGTTACGGCCTTCGCTACGTCGATGGGAGGATAGTTCGGCGGGGAGGAAGCCAGCGCCTTGATCCGGGCAGCGATGCCTTCCTCGGCTCGCTTCAGGGTGGGCAGGAAGATCAGTTCCTGGTCGTCGATCTTCTCCCGGACCAGATCGCGGTCCGCAAGGGTCTTCTCCAGTGCTGTGTTTACGATCTCTTCATTGACCAGCAGCAGCTTGCCCGCCTCCTCCTTCAGCATTCCTTCTGGCAAGGCGCAATGCCCCTGGCCAGTCGCCTCCAACAATACGTGGCTCAGACCGGCACAGGCACGAAGGATGGAGTCGTGCGGGATGCCGATCTTCTGGGCGATCTGGTCTGCGGTCTTGAAGCCGATGCCATGGATGTCCTTCGCCAGGCAGTAAGGGTCGGTTTGAACCTTATCGATCGCCCCCTCGCCGTAGGTCTTGTAGATGCGCACCGCCCGGCTGGTGCTCACGCCGTTGCTATGGAGAAAAACCATGATCATCCGGATGACCTTCTGTTCTGCCCAGGCTGCTTTGATCCGGGTCCGGCGCTTCGGCCCGATGCCATCGATGTCCTCCAACCGCCCGGAGTCGGTTTCGATGATGTTGAAAATCTCCTCGCCGAACTTCTCCACCAACTTCTTGGCGTAAACCGGGCCAATGCCTTTGACCATGCCGCTACCCAGGTATTTCTCGATGCCCTCCTTCGTCGTGGGCGCGGTGCTGTTCAGCATGTCGGCGCGGAACTGGAGGCCAAACTCGCGATCCTGGACCCAATGGCCCTCGGCGGTCACCCATTCCCCGGCGCTGACGGATGCCAGCGACCCGACTACGGTTACCAAGTCGCGGTGACCCTTGGCCTTCACCTTGAGCACGACCCAGCCGTTCTCCTCGTTGAAAAAGGGGACGCGCTCGATCAGCCCGGAAAGGCTTTCAGGTGGTCCAGATGGCGATTGGGTGTGCAACGCGGAAAGTATTGTGAGTGCTTCGCCACAGGGTGGCAAGGTGATGTGGGACACGTTCATAGACGTCCTTGAACCATGAGTGCATCGCAGTTCGAGAGGAAAAGCCCTTTGGACGCTTGGTCTTAAACAAAGGCGAAGAAGTCATACATAGTCAGGTGTCTCTCCCACCAACGCATTGCTTGTTGGGTTGGCAGGGTTCACTATCCGAACACATGGTCGGTTTGATGATTGTTCGGCCGTGGACGAAAGGAACAAATAATCATGACGCGCAACAGCATGTTCCGAGTAGCTATAACGATCTTTTTCTTCGCAACGGCTGTCTCGATAGCCGAAGAGGCTGATTCCCCGGCGAAGCCCGAAGCTGGGAAAACGGTAGACGCCAAAAGCTCGCCGGGAACCAACCTTGATATGGCGGGGATCGTAACCAAACGCGGAGTAACGTGTCTCGGCATGACGCTCGTCGATCCCACGGCGGAGTTGATGCGGCAATTCGGGCTCTCGGACCAATACGCTGCGCCGATCATCGTGCAGGTTCAAGACCCCTCCTACTTTCGTAAAGGCATGGCCCCGAGTGCGGGCTGTGCGTTCTGGATCATTGAGCACCCGGCGCCCGGCTTTCCCGTCAACAAACAAGGCACTCCTCACTACACCCCAAAAGACATTCACCAACTGATACAGGCCATCCTGTCCGCGACGGTCACTCCCGAGGAGTATCGGGAAATCGTTGAGCAAACCAGGGAAGTACTCCGGGAACGGGCCGAGACCCTAAAAGACAAGCCGGCCGAACGACAACGCCTGCTCAAGGAGGCCGATCGGCCAATGCGCTCAGATGAAGTGGGTAAATACATTTGCCGCGTGGTGTATCACTACCCGCATGGCAAGGGCACGATGACAACCTACATCCACATGAGCAGCGGAGATTTGCACAGCCTTCGCGAGTTGCTCAAGAAATGAAGCTACGGGCAAGTCCGATAGTCGCGGTCCTCCTTGCGGAAGGCGGCCGAAGCGAACCGCCCCCCTTGCTTCCCCTCATCCGGGGATGTTCTGAGAGGGCTCCGTGCGCACTACCGTAATAGTTGGCTCAAGTTTTGCTTCTGGAGGGGCGGTGGCGGAGATCAGAAAGCCCGCCGCTTGATTGGTCGTCCGCGACCCTGCAACCGCTGATTCCGAGCCACGGGGTTGGCTGCAAGGTGCGCTCAGCTTGTGCCAAAGACCCGGCGTCATGTGCGTCAGGACTTTGTTAATACGAGCGATCAAGGCTGCAGCTGTTATCAAAAGAGAGGCAAATCCTATGGCAACGCAAACCGCAAAAGTCGGCCCGGGAGGAACCGCGTTCCTGACGCGTCCGAACCCGGCGGAACGAAACCAGAATTCCTGGGAAGAGCGTGCGGTCGACGAATGCCAACATCTGGCCTACCGGCTTCG
>DBMR01000090.1 GCA_002298785.1 Verrucomicrobia subdivision 3 bacterium UBA693 | reverse complement strand
GCGCCGTGTAACTCGCCAACCCGGTCGCGTTGGTCACGGTCTCCACCACGCTCACCGCGGTCGTCGAACACAAGTCACTGGCCACCGGCACGTCAAACTCCCACGCCACCGGATATTCCACCGTCCGGTTGGTCAGCCCCGTCAGCTCCGGGGCCAGCGTGTCCTCAACGATAACCAAAGCCGAGCAGGTGTAAGTGACCTGATCGATAAGCGTAACGGTAAACTGAACCTCATTCGTGCCCAGGGGCAGTAGCGTCGCCGCGGGCGGCGTTTGCGTGATCGCCACCACCGCGGCCGGGTCATCGGTCTCGATCTCGCCGGTCAAATCCGGCAAGACGCCCTGACAACCAGGGCTAGTGGCCGATAAGATCCGATTGGTGGCGCAATGAGTAATTTCAGCCATGGCAAACGGGGCCATCGCGAAAACCGCCAACACTGCGGCCAGGACTGTTTTCGTGGGCCGAAACCATCCTTTCAAACTATTTCCCTGCATAAATGTGAGCTTCCAGATTGCTCCAGCACGAAGGGGTGTTGCTTGAAGAATGCCACACGCGGCTTCGGGAATCAATCATCCTACCGCGAGTATCGGTAAAATGCGGGAAAATGTTGAGCTTTTTCGTATTAAATTTGCGAATTTTTTTGCCGGGAAATATGCCGCATTTTGAGACAGTCGAAGACAAAATCGCCCCGACTTGGGACACTACGCCGAATCCCGCGCGCTGACCGGAGCTAGTGTAAATTCCAGCGGGGAAGGCGTCTGCATTCCACCCGTTCCGTATATAAAATCAGCTAATTCTGAAAGTTGATCCCAGGCTGGTAAAAGTAGTATTTATCCAGTCGAAGCGGGGTTTGACTGAGGATGACTAATCCTTGACTTCTATGAAATTTCCCGGCAGAGTTAGCTTACCTAAGCATGAAGTGTGGGTTCATTTCACGATGCATTTGTCTGCTATCGCTGACGGCGGGATGGCTCACACTCGACTTGCACGGGGCGGTGGTGACACGGGGCCCTTTTCTGCAAATCGCCACTCCGGACAGCATTACCATCTGCTGGCGCACCGATGTTTCCACCTCAGGCACAGTGCGTTACGGCGCCCAGCCCAACGACCTGTCGTTTTCCACTGACGAAGCGGCGACCAACACCGATCATGCCGTGCGTCTCTCCGGGCTAACCCCGGCCACGACCTACTATTATTCGATCGGAACACCGCAAGAAACCCTAGCCAAGGGGCCCGATTGCCAGTTCGTCACCGCTCCGATCCCCGGCCAGGCGCACCCCACCCGGATCTGGGTCATTGGCGACAGCGGGGTTTTTGATACGGGTTATGGCGACGTGGTCAGCGTGCGCAAGGCGTACTATGATTACACCCGGAAACGCCGCACGGATGTGTGGCTGGCGCTGGGGGACAACGCTTACCTGAGCGGCACGGACCTCGAATACCAACACAACTTCTTCGATGTCTTCGCCTGGTTGCTGCGGCAGACCCCGGTCTGGCCCACCATCGGCAACCACGAAACCTACGCGGTCCCGGTCGGACAACGGTTTCCGTATCTCGATATTTTCACCCTGCCCACGGCGGGAGAGGCCGGCGGCGTACCCTCCGGCACGGAGAACTACTACTCCTTTGATCACGCCAATATTCATTTCGTCTGCCTCGACTCGATGACCCCGGATCGGAGCACCAACGGTCCGATGGCCAACTGGTTGCGAGCCGATCTGGCGGCCACCACCAGTCAATGGATCATCGCCTATTGGCATCATCCGCCGTACTCCATGGGCTCGCACAACTCGGATTGGGAAGTGGAATTGATCGAGATGCGCCAGACTTTCGGGCCGATCCTCGAAGCGAAAGGGGTTGACCTCGTCTTCAGTGGCCACAGCCATAATTACGAACGCTCGTTCCTCCTGCGGGGGCACTACGGGAAATCAACGACGCTCCAGCCAGAAATGATCCTGGATCGTGGCAGCGGTCGCGAGCAGGAGACCGGTGCCTATATCAAACCGGTCTCGGGTCCGCTGGCGAACCAGGGGACGCTGTATGTGGTGGCTGGAAATGGGGGAGCCGCCGAATCCCGGGACGGACATCACCCGGTGATGTTCACGGACGAAATGCAGTTGGGCTCGGTGGTGGTGGACATCAATAGCAACCGGCTGGACCTGGTATTTCTGCGTGAGACCGGCGCGATCGACGACTCGTTTACCATCATCAAGGCCGACCCCGAACCGCTGCGCATGGTCACCTTCATGTTGCGCAACGGCCAGACCATCGCCCGCTGGAAATCGCTCCGGGGCAAAACCTACGTCGTGGAACGGACCGACACCTTGGTCGGCAGCGCTTGGCTACCGGCCGGAGACCCCATCACCGCCACCGGTGCTACCACGTTCTGGACCAATACCGTGCCGAAATCGGCGGACCGTTACTTTTACCGCGTGTCCCAGCAGCCCTCGACCATACCCCATTCGACAAACGGCTCTTCGTCTTCCCAGATGGTCCAGTGACCGTCCGCCCCCCCGCGATCGGCTTTTACTGCTTCTTCCCGACGGCGACCCCTGCAGGCTCGGCATAAAGACCCAGTTCCGACAAAGCAGGCGAGACCGGGGCCGCGGTGACCCGCAACCGCACCTTTTCCGTGGTCACAAAGTCGGTGCGCAGCAGGCGGCGGTTCCCGATACTGGTGCCGCGCGCAAATTCCTGCCACTGCCCGTTCTGCCATTGATCGAGCGCAAAGGCCTCGACCCGCTGGCCCAGCGGCAGGTATTCCCGCAAATCCACCACATTAAACCGCACCGGCCGCTTGAACGTCAGCACCACTTCCGGAGTTGTGACCGTATCATCGGTGGCCCAATAGGTCTCACGCTTGCCGTCCACCAGATGTTTGGCGGAAAACGCCTTCCCGCCCCCGCGCTCGTTGCTGACGCTTAGCTTGGCCTCGCGCGCCAGGTTCTTGGCGAAAGTGGCGTCCAGGATTCGCCGGAACTCGCTCAGGTTCCGCAGATCGTTTTCGTGGATGCGCCCGCGGCGATCCGGCGGCAGGTTCAAATTCAGACAGGCGCCGCGCCCGACGGACTGATAGTAAATAGCCAGCAATTCAGCGGGAGTTTTGACTTTGGCGTCTTCTTTGGCGTGGTAAAACCACCCTGGCCGGATCGAAACATCGCACTCGGCAGGGATCCAAGCGGTGCCGGGGCGTTCCCCGGAATTGAGGCCGTCGCTCGAGCCGCCCGGGTAGCGCCCGGTGGCATTGAGCGTGGCCCAGCAGGGATCACCGGCAATCCCCCGCTCATTGCCCACCCACCGGAAATCCGGGCCGGCATCGCTGAACATCACCGCGCCCGGCATCAAGTCGCGCACCAGCTTCCACGTGGTCGGCCAGTCGTAAAACGTGCGGTTATCGATCTTTCGCGTCTCGCGCGCCCCACCGTAATAGCCGTCGCCCCCGTTGGCCCCGTCAAACCATACCGTGAAAATGTCCCCGTAATTGGTCAACAACTCCCGCAATTGCCCCCGGTAATAAGTGAGATACTCTGCCTTCGCGTATTCCGGCCGGTTCCGGTCCCAGGGCGAAAGATATACGCCAAACCGCAGGTGATGACGCTTGCAGGCTTCGGAAATCTCCCGCACGACATCGCCTTTACCCTGCTTCCACGGACTGCTTTTGACCGAGTGCTCGGTGAACCGGCTGGGCCAAAGACAAAAACCGTCGTGGTGTTTGGCCGTCAAAATCAGCCCCTTCATCCCGGCCGCCTTGGCCGCCCCCACAATCTGGTCGGCATCGAAGGCCGTCGGGTTGAACACCGCCGGGTCTTCGTCCCCGTAACCCCATTCTTTGTCTGTGAAGGTGTTGACCGTGAAATGGAGGAAGCCGTAGAACTCCATTTCGTGCCAACGCAGTTGGCGTTCAGTCGGGATGGGGCCGTAGGCCGCCGGGGCAGGAGCGGCCGCGAAAAGGTTCAGGTTCAACGCCAGACCCAACAGGCAGGTTCCAAATAACCGGGAAAACATAGTGCGCCCAGCATGCCAATTCCGCGTGTTCGCCGCAAGATCCACACGGCCAATGCCGCCAGGCTGACTCAGAAGCCGGGTTCCGTGATCGATTTTTTCTGAATGTCTTTGCCCAGTTTCGCCGCCACCGGCTCGATCACCTTCCCCTGCCCGATCAGCACCACGGAAAGATTCTCCAGCGGGTAATGTTCCCGAATCAGGCGCCGGGCATCCTCAGGCGTCACTGCTTCAACCCGCTCCAGGTAAGTCGTGAGATATTCCGGTGCGAGCCCAAAAAACGCCAGCTCCGCCAGCGCGCCGGCCAGTTGGTCATTGGTCTCCAGCGTCGGGCCGAACTGGCCCTCGAGATAATTCTTCGCGGACCGAAGCTGCTCGTCGGTCACGCCTTTTTCATGCAGGCTCCTGAGCACTTCCAAAGTCTTGACCAACGCCGGGCCGGTGGTTTCGTTCTTGGTGAATGAGCCAATGAAAAACTCACCCGCCACCAGGCTCGAGGAAAATCCACTCCTGGCCCCGTACGTAAGCCCGGAGTCGATTCGCAAGGCGGTATTGATCATCGAGGTGAAGCGCCCGCCAAACAGCGTGTTCACCACTTGCAACGGAATCCAGTCCGGGCTGGTCCGCGCCAGACCCACGCTGCCCAGCCGGAAAAAGGTCTGGGTGGCATCCGGTTTTTCGACGAGCAACACGTGGCTGCCGGGCGAGGCTTGCGGCGGCTTCAACACCGGCACCACCGCCTCCCGGGCTTTCCAACCGCCAAATGCCACAGCCAGTTGCCGCCGCATTTCTTCCGTCTTGAAATCACCTACCACCGACAGGATCAACTGACCTGGAACATACTGGGCCTGATAGAACTTCACCAGTTGCTCGCGGGTAATCCGCGGCAGGCTGGTCTCCGTGCCGCTGACCGGGCGCCCGTAAGGATGCGCCCCAAATAGCAACCGGCGGTAATATCGGTCGAGCACCTCGTTGGGAACTTCCTTGGCCTCGGCAATGCCATCCACCTCCTGCTTGATCAGCTTGGACACTTCCTCCTCCGGGAACACCGGATGGCATAGGAGGTCCGCCAGCAAATCCACCGCCAGGGCCGCGTCTTTGCTCACAAACTCCGCCGACCCGGAAGCATAATCATGCGATGCCTCCGCCCGGAATGATCCGCCCACGAAATCCAACTGCTCGGATATCTGGGCGGCGGTGCGGTTCGCCGTCCCCTGGCGCAGCAGTTGAACGGTCAGTGAAGCCATGCCTTCGCCGCCCGCCGGGTCACAAATCCCGCCGCCGGATTTCATGATCCACACAAAGTTGACCAGTGGCAGTTGATGCCGTTCCATCAGGCGCACGGTCATCCCGTTGTCGAGCTGGTACGTAACGAACGGAGGCAGGTTGATTTTAAGATCCTGCGCCGCGTCACCCGGCACCGGGACGAGCGCGCAGCACGCGGCCAGGAGCCACAGCGCCGGCATCGGAAAATTTCTGAAGCGCATAATCATGGGTCAGGGGTGGGTCTGGTCCGGCGCCGACGCCTCCGGAACCAGCACCGCCACCGTACGGTTCCGGGCCGGAAAATACTTCTGCGCCACCCGCCGCAGGTCCTCGCGGGTGACGCGGTTGATCAGGTCCACCTGGGTGAACAGCCGGTGGTAATCGCCGAAAACCACCTCATAATAGCCGAGTTGATCCGCCTTCTCCCGAATGGTCTTCATCGACTGATAAAAATCGCTCAGGGCGGTGTTTTTGGCCTTCTGCAATTCCCGCTCGGACACCAGGTCCTGCCGCACCCGGTCCAATTCCTCGTACAGGATTTGTTCGATTTTACCGGTATCGACGCCGCTGCGGGGCTGGATGTTGAACTCGAAAAGAAACGGGTCGATGTGCGGCGATTGGCCGCCTTGCACGGAATTGGCGACCTGTTCCTTGTCCACCAAGCGCTGGTAAAGCCGCGAACTCTGCCCGCGCAACAGCACATACTCGAGCACGCTCATCGGGACAAAATCCGGATCACGCGCACCCGGTCCATGATAGGCGACCTGTAAGATGGGCAATTGCGCGAATTTTTGGACCTGCACGCGCCGTTCCCCCAATTGGGCCGGTTCCCGCGTGGTGACCGGGGCTGGGGCGGGCTGCGGCGGAATCGGCTGCAAATGCCGCTGCGCCAGCTTGATGACCTCCGCTGGCTGGAAGCTGCCCACGATGATCACCACGCAGTTGTTCGGCGCGTAATAGGTCTTGAAATACTGGATCAGATCCTCCCGCTTCCACGTCTCGATATCCGAAGCCCAGCCGATGACCGGCCAGCCATACGGATGAGCGGTGAACGCGGCCGCCACCAGTTGTTCCTGCAACAGGCTGTCGTTGTCGTTATCGACACTCAACCGCCGTTCGTTCGCCACCACCCCGCGCTCCGATTCCACCATTCGGGGCTCAAACGCCAGCGACGCGATGCGATCCGCCTCCAACTCGAAAATCAACGGCATTGCCGCCGTCGGGAACCAGTCCTGGTAGGCCGTCAGGTCCACGCTGGTGAAGGCGTTATTCGCCCCGCCATGGTCCTCCATGGCCCGGTCGAACTTTCCCGGACCAAACCGCCGCGCGCCATTGAACATCATGTGCTCAAAGAAATGCGATAGACCGGTGATGCCAGGACGCTCGTTGCGCGAACCAACCCGGTAGAAGAAATGCATCGCCACATTCGGGATCCCGTGATCCTCCAGGAGCAGCAGCTTCATCCCGTTGGTCAATTGGTGCGTCTGGACGTTAAACTCCAGCGCCGGCGCCGAATACGCCCACGCCAGCAGCAGGGCGATGAAACCAATTTGCCTTTTCAGAAGACGGGTCAGACCGGACCTCGGGTCACTCATTGCATTTGATTCGGTCATAGCTTCACTGTTTCTTGGTCCTCGCTGTTGTCTCCGTGCCCGCGCAGAAACTCGTGCACGGTACGACAGGCAGCCTTCGTCAGCCCAAGATGCATCTGCACATTACGCGCATCAATCCCTTTTCCTCACAGCGGGCGAGCACAGGCGGGAGGGGGCACACCCTGAAAAAGCCGTCCCACCGTCCCAAGGCCGTAAACATTGGTTGATCTTGATATTTTAGCCGTTCCAAACAGCGACCCAAGCCGTCCCGGATCCCCTCCAACCTCACCGACACCTCCTTTACGAATCATTTGTTACCGGTTCAGTATCGCTGCGAGGAGCGTAACCATTCCCAGCGTGGAGTAGAAAATTACGTAGAACCAGAAGGAAACCGGGTCGTGCCTTCGATAAATGCATTCCCTATGTATTATGCCTGCCCTGCCTGAGATCCACCCGCGTCGGAGGGACACCATACCCAGGCAAATGAAGGCCAAGCCAACGGCGCTGGCCAACAGTTTGATCACCGGGGGAGCCATATTGGGAGTGTTGTCTCGCGAGGATCAGCGCCGGGAGCCAGCCACTGATAACGTTCGATTCGTTTGTGAGCCAGGATAAGAAGCGTGGCGGTGCCCGCTGCAGCGATTTTCCAGGAGCGCTTCATTCATTCATCGCATGCAGAGTGCAGTCACGCCAGGCCTAAAGCCATCGAAAACAACGAGTCGACCGGCCGGCATCGGGTGCCACGCCTATTTATTTTTCATTCGGCAACTTTACCTCGCTAAATCTCATACATGAGAGATCTCCCTGCGAATCCAAGCGATTCGACTCCGCGAGGAACCGTGTACGTTCGGCGTAGAAATTGTATGAGAACTGAGGGTATCTAGCGGCCAACTTTCTCTTCACGTCGCTTACAACCCTCGCAACCTTCTGCCAGCGGGAGGTAGCGCACGAGAGGATGGAGTCATCGATTTCTTTGACCTCCTCTTTGCGGAGTCTGGCAAACGCTGCCGCCTCTTCAGGACTCATCGGGTCATCAGGAATTGGAATCTCGGTGCTCATATTGGCTCTCGCGAAAACTAAGGCTCAGCCTCACTGGTGCCGCGCCAATAAAACCAGGAATGCAAACAGGACGGCCTCGCGGCATCCCGTGCGGGATGATGGTTAGAGCCATTAAAAGTTCGCCCAGACATACCAGTTCTGATCAATGTGCTTATAAAACACGTCTCGCCCTGGCACAGTGCCCGAAGGCCTGCGGGCAAACAACGTTTCAACCTGATTTGTAGGGGGCCGCTCGTTCCACGAAACACCGACATCCCTCGATAACCCAGCCCAGCCCCAAGTCCACTTGTAAACTCGAAATTCCCGATTGGACGCCCCACCACTTTGCAGTACAAGCCAGCCGCCCGTCTCCTTAAGGAGCGCGATGTAGGTCTTGGCTCTTTGCGACGGAAGCTGACCTCCGCCCTCCGCTATGACCTGATCACCCCTGATGCACCTGAGTTGGACATCAGTGGCGAGCATCTCTTTAAGTCGCTCGTAAGCATCGCGGCGCTGCTGAAAACTGGTTGTGATCTTAGCCTCCTCCGGGGGCACCCTACTCCAAACACCCATTGCAAGGACTGCAAGTACCGTTGCGAGAATTATGGCGCAACAAACGAACAACGGGCGAGCCAATCTGTCAGGCTCTTTGATTGTGGACTGCGCTTTCATTGGGCCAGCTCTAACGTGAAGGTCAGCCACCGGGGCCAGCCGCCGTTGACGCTCGATTTGTCTCTGAGCGAATCGGCTGGCCCCGGTTGGCCGGACCGCCGGGTTCGCTGTGTCCGCCCTCCCGCTGGTGGAGAACCCGAAACCCGTAGCTTCCGTATGCGATCTTTAAAATCCTTATTCGGTCCCCATCTGGCCCGTAATCTTCGCCCCAGAATAGCAGATCTGAATACGACCAGTGTCCCTCGTGGTACTTGAGACCAACATGGCCTTTCTCCACTACGATTTCGTATGGCGCTTTTCCCACCAAGGCAAACTGAGCTAGAGTCTTGGTGTCCCTGATGAACTCCAGCCCTGAGGCAGGACCACCTCGTTCCCACATTAAGCGGTCACAGCGGTCTGCAAACCCGGCCAACTCCGCCGGAGGCAGCACTCCAACCGCCCGACAAAAGGCGGCGGTCCTCGCAATATTGTATTGCCGGACTCCGAGCGGCCCCCCGACCAGCAAGAGCAGAGCTCCAATTACGACAAGGTAAGTGCGCCGCTCGGCAGTCATGGGGCTTTTAGCGAACAGTATTTTTGGGAGAAAGGTATCGGGCCGAAGATATTAAAGTGCCGTTCCTTTGTTCTCACGGGGCAAGCTTGGGCCGAAGGTGATTACCTGTCAAATAAGCTTTTGCACAAGCCATTAAAGATTAAGAAGCGACTCTGCTATCTCGCACTCTCAGAGGCCAGGTATAGCACAGGGGAAGCGAGCACTTATTTTCCCCTTGTACCAACACCAGCTCAGCTCCCTTTGTTTCCTTAGTTTGCTTATGTTCGATTTCCCTCCCCCTGGGCGGCATTCAGCTCTGATGGACCCTCGGACCCAGTCACCTAACCTACATTTTCTCCCTCCACGGAAGAAGTTTCGGACGTGGTGGAACACGTGCCTGCCTCCCCAATTCCTATCCGCGTATTTCGTGAGGTTGACGGGATTCAGTTCGATTGATATGCACATAGTTGGAATCCGAGGCGTCTTATGTTTCCCCGATCTCCAATGCGTTGTTTGCTGACGCTGACACTGTGCGTCATGTCGGTTTATCTGTGGCCGTCCGTGTCCGCGACGGCGGGCACCTGGCTGTCGAACCGCCCCATGCTCACCGCCCGGCAGCATCACACCGCCACCCTGCTGCCCGACGGCAAAGTGCTCGTCGCCGGAGGTGACCAGGGAGGAGCGAACGGCGTCCTGGCCAGTGCCGAGGTGTATGACCCCGCAACCGGATCGTGGACCCCCACAGGCCCGATGATCCACGCCCGCCGAGATCATACCGCAACCCTGCTGCCCACCGGGAAAGTGCTGGTCACCGGCGGCGGTTATGACGTAAACATGCAGTCGTTTGCCTCGGCGGAGGTCTACGATCCGGTGTCCGGCACCTGGACGGATGCCGGGGCAATGAAATATCCGCGATCGGCCCACACCGCCACCCTGCTGCGCGACGGCCGAGTGCTGGTTGCGGGAGGTTCCACCGGCAACGTCTTCCTTCCCAGCGCGGAACTCTACGACCCGGCCACCGGGACCTGGTCGGTGATCGGCAACTTTATGAGCGAGCAGCGCTTTTTTCACACGGCGACCTTGCTGCCGGACGGGAAGGTGCTGGCCGCCGGGGGTGGAGGGGGCGTCAACAAGCAAGGGGCGGACCTCTACGATCCGACCCTCGGCCAATGGCTGCCGACCGGAGCGATGTCGGCGGCCCGGTGTTATCAAACCGCCACGTGGCTGCCGGGTGGGCGGGTGCTGATCGCCGGCGGTCAGGGAAGCAACCTGCGGCCCACCGCCAGCGTCGAGCTGTATGACGCAGCCCATGGAACCTTCGCGGCCACCAACTCCATGCTTGAGGCGCGCCAATGGCACAGCGCCACCCTTTTGCCGAACGGACAGTTGCTCCTGGTGGGCGGCTTCAATCACACCAACGCCCTGGCCACGGCGGAGTTGTTCGACCCGGCGGGAGGATGGTCGGCAGTCACGAACCTGCTCGCCGCCGCCCGGTACTCCCACACGGCGACGCTGCTGGCCAATGGCCGCGTGCTGATCGTCGGCGGGAGCGACGGTGTCTCGGCCCTCAGCAGCACCGAAGTCTACGAGTACGCCACCGGCACCTGGACCAATACGGGCGCGATGCCGGTCGGACGCGCCGCACATACCGCCAACCTGTTACCCGACGGGACGGTGCTGGTGTGCGGCGGTTTCGGACCGAGCCCCAGCCTGGACAGCGCTGCTCTTTACGACCCGGACAGCGGGGATTGGGAGGAAACCTATCCGCCCCACGAAGGGCGCGCCTCCCACACGGCGACGCTTCTGCTCAACGGAAAGGTATTGGTCACCGGCGGGCAGATCGGCTTTGCCGGGGCGCTCGCCAGCGCCGAGCTGTATGATCCGGCGACCCGGCAATGGACCTTGACCGACCCGATGCACACCGCGCGCCGACGGCACACCGCCACGTTGCTGCCCAGCGGCCAGGTGCTGGTCGCCGGGGGCAGCGACGGCGTCAGCATTTTGGCCAGCGCCGAGATTTTCGAACCCGCCAGCGGCACCTGGCGCACCATCGCGGCCATGACCACCAATCGCGTGGCGCACAGCGCCACCCTGTTGCCCAACGGATTGGTGTTAATGGCGGGTGGACGCCACGGCTATGAAACGAATTTCGGGACCCTCGCCAGTGCCGAGCTCTTCGACCCGGCCAGCGAGTCGTGGCGGCGCACCCAGGATTTGAACACGCTCCGGACCGAACACACGGCTACCGTGCTGCCCGGCGGCAAAATCCTGGTGGCAGGCGGACGCTACACCTTCAGCACCTCCCCGAGCACCAGTGGCGGGATGATAGTAACCACCACCGAATGCTTCGATCCCGGCACCGAATCCTGGACGGACACCGGTTCTCTGACCACCACCCGTGACGAACATTCCGCCACCCTGCTGCTCGATGGACGCGTGCTGATCACGGGCGGGGACCTTTACCAATACACGGCGGAAATCTATGACCCGGCGCGCGGTCAATGGACGGCAACGGGTTCCCCGGCCAGCGCGCGGTTTTATCATACCGCCACGCTCTTACCCTCGGGCAAGGTGCTGGTTGCCGCCGGCGCCTACCCCGGCGGCGGCATCCCCTATTCCAGCGCGGAATTGTTTGATCCCGGTCGCGGTTCCACAGACATCACGCCGCCACAAATCACCGGAATACCCGCGTCGCTCCCGTTCGGCAGCAGCCTGGCACTGACCGGTTCCGGGTTCCGGGGAGACTCGGGCGGGTCCGGCGGCAATTCCCAGGATTCCCCGACCGATTATCCATTGGTGCAACTGCGCCGACTGGAAGGCGAACAGACGATTCTTCTTGGCGGTGCCAATTGGACCGGAACGAACTTTGAATCCCGACCTGTGTGGAATTTCCCGCCCGGCTATGGAATGGTCACGGTCTTCGTGAACGGCGTCTCGGGTCCCAGTAGGATCCTGCTGATCGAAGCTCCGGCACCGGTCCCGCCAACGATTACCGGCGCCAGCCGCGCGGCGGATGGTTCGTTCCAATTCGCCTTTACCAATCGTGTGGGAGCTTCATTCAGGGTGCTCGCCGCCGCCGATCCCGCGTTGCCGATGAATGAGTGGACCGTGCTCGGCAGGATCATCGAGGTCTCTCCCGGCCAATACCGCTTTAGTGATCCGCAGGCGACGAACGGTACCCGGCAATACTATCGGCTGCGTTCATTCTAAAGGGCGTCCGGGTTCGAAACGACCACTTGCAGACGAGGCCACCTAAACTACCGCGTTTTCAGAACCGCTATCGCCGGTTTTCAACGTCCTGGACTCCGGCGTAGCGTAGCCGTCCCGGTGCTCAATGGCGGAACTGGTGGCTAGGCCGCCCAAGTTGATCCGCCACCTGTCAAAGTCCATTCACTGCGATTCCATGCGCACCCCGGCCCCCGCTCGTACCTGCAAAAGCGGACTTGGAAGTCCGCGCTCCAACCGAGGTGCACCGTCCCGGATGCAGTTTGCCCAAAGCCCAATCCTGTAAATCCTGACATCCTGTCTTCAGTCCAGAGCGACAACCACAACCTTCTACAAAATCTGTATCCGATACAGCTTCTGCGGTTGGCTCGGAGTAATGTAAACGGGTGAAGGGGTGTTATTCGTCGTCCAGGGTCCCAGGATATTCGTGGCTTCGAGCAACTTTCCGCCCCCGGGCCAGCTCAACACGAGGTTACCTCCGGTCCAGGTGTTCGTCAGCGTGAGATTGTAAAACAACCCGGCAGCGGCGCGGTAGAGTGCGGCCACCTGGCCCGTGGTCAGCACGCGATCGTAGAAAGCGACGTCCGAGAGGTTCCCGAGGAGAAAGCCTCCGGTGGCGCCGGTCTGCAAGCTGCCCAGGCGCAGGTTTGGCGGAGCAGTGACGGCTCCAGCGGGGCCGATGGTGCTGCTGTCGAAATTCCCATCGACGTAGAGTTGCAGCAACCCGCTCCCGGCATCGCGCGTGGCCACCACCTGGTGCCAGAGCCCGTCATTGATGCGCTTCACCGAAACCAGGGTGGTATCCGGGTTGCCCACGCCGAACGCCGCCTTAATCCCCACCAGCGCCACGCCAAAATCGTTCACACTCCCCGTCACCTCGCCATCCACCAACCCGCGGCCATTATACCAATTCGGACTGCCGCCCGTGTCCGTGGTCTGGACCCAAAAAGTAATGCTGAAATTCGTGCCGCCGATCAACCGCGGCACTTGGGTATAAGCGCTCGCGCCGTCGAAATGAACCGCCCGGTGCGGACTGCCGAACCCAGCCCCGATGACACCGCTGAACCCGAGAGTAAAGGTGCCCGCGTAGGCGCCATTGCTGGCGACAACCGCCTCGTTGGCCGTCGTGCCACTGGTTTCATTCAAGGCCCAGTAGGCGACAGGATTCCAGCCCAGCGTCCATGCCTTGTAGGAACCGGGCGTGGCGTTGACCTCGGCGGAGTCCGCGCCCTCGCCGCTCACCCCAATCGAAGAAACGACATAATAACAATTCTGTCCGTTCGCCAACCCGGCGTCGGTGAAACTCGTTCCGGCGACCGAAGCTACCGACGCATAAGGTCCGCCGGAGACGAACGCGCGTTTGAGCCGGTATTGGGTGGCGCCCGACGAACTGTTCCAGCTCAGGCGCACCGCGGCGTTGGTGCCGGGGATCGCTTTCAATCCGAGCGGCGGCGCCACCGGCACCGTGGTTGCCATGCCGCTAACCGCAAAGATCGCGGTATTCTGGTTGGCCCCGGCGTTGGCCGGGTTGGAAAAGGTGATGGAACTGATTGGCTGACTGAGCCCGAGCGCGGCGAGATTCAGCGTGGTCTGGTAGAAATTGGGGTTGGACGCGCCGTTGTCTTCCGCTACCAGACTGGCGCCCAGCTTGAGCCGGCCAAAACCCTGCAGCGCGACGTTGGTCACGGTATAGAACCAATCCTGGGCATTGAAATAAAACACGGGGCTGCGAGTGCCGTTCGTGAAATTGAGCACCAGGGTGCCGAGGCCGCCACCGTTGGCGGAACACGACAGGATCGCGAGGGAGTTGAAGCCTTGCGGACGAGTCAACGTCAGCGTGCCGGATTTGGGGTAATTGTAGCCGAGCAACAGGGCGTTGGTCGTACCGTAGGCGCCGAATTGAAAGGCGGTGGCCGGATCGCACAGGCTGGCGAAAGAGGCATTCAACGGCAGACCCCGAGATGCGCCTTTCAGTCCCAGTTGATAAAAGCAATAGTTATTGGGCAGATCGAA
Organism: Verrucomicrobia subdivision 3 bacterium UBA693; assembly: GCA_002298785.1. Classification (GTDB taxonomy): domain Bacteria; phylum Verrucomicrobiota; class Verrucomicrobiia; order Limisphaerales; family UBA8199; genus UBA693. The sequence goes on along the minus strand of DBMR01000090.1, from coordinate 5,771 downwards.
AGCCGTCGCCCCGGGAAGAGCCGGGGTCGCCGTGCTGGGAGCCAGGAGCGCGGCGTTGAAACCGGTGAGCGCCACCGGCCAATTCACCACCGCCGTGTTGAGGGTGAAGCCGCGCGAGGAAACCACGCCGCTGGTGCGGTTGGTGAACCAGACCGTGGCGGCGTATTGGCCCGCCGGCAGATTGGTGGCCGTAACCGAGTTGAGGCTAACTGTGACAGTGGCCGATCCGTTCGCCGCAAGCGCGCCGCTGGCCAGGCTGACGCTGAGCCAGGTCGAGGTATTCGCCAGGCTCCAGTTCAGGGTCGCGGCGCTGGCGTTCGAAAGTATGAAGGGCGTGGTCGCCGGCAGGAATTGGGTGTTGTAGGCGGTGACGGCGCTGAAACCGGCGCCGGGCGTGATTTGGAGCGGGTCCACCGCCTGGTTAATGGCATAGGCGTAGGCGGCGGGCGAACCCTGGCTCGAGCAGGCCTGCATGTCGTCGTAGAGCCACATGAAACCGCCCGGAATACCCGCACTGGATCGCCAGGTCGACATCTTTGAACCAACCGTAGACGGGTTGTCGCCCGAAGCGCATCCCGTCCCATGCGCACACCAAAGCCCGGGTGAAACCTTCACCCCCGGAAAGTAATTATTCCACGAGGCAGGATCGTTGCCCGCCCCGCCGTCGTAACATTGCAAATAAACCATATCCACCACCGACCCAAGCTGCGCAAAGACACTTTGCCAGAAACCGGTGTTGGTGTATGGACACAGCGTCACTTTGAAACCGAGCGAGGAGAGCATCTGGCCGAACTTCACCGTGGTCGCGACGTCGTAAAGCATTTCGTCGTCGAAATTCACCGCGATCGCGCCGGTGGCGGTTTTCAGAGCCTGGAAGTTGCGGTAAAGAATGCTGCTGGTGTTGGTCCCCTGGCTGTTCATCAGGGTCTGGACCGACAGGAAGTCGTTAACACCCCAGGAACCTACGGAAACTTCAATGCGATTCACGGAGGTGGGAGCAGTCTTCAAGGTGGCCAACTGGGATGGCCAGGAGGCGTTGCCCACGTAAGCCCCGTTCGACACCACGAGCTGATCATTGAGAATCAAATTGCCCGTGTTCGAATCCACATGAATGCACCAGAGAATTACCGTGGTGAAACCCGAAGCCCGCAGCGTGTTCATCACCGGACTCCCGCCCGAGTAGAAAGGGCCGCCACCGAATACGGCCGATCCGGCGCAGGCAGCGTCCGGGTGGCATACGAGCAGAAAGGCGAGCAGGAGGCCGCGGACGGTATTAAGCAACATTTTCAAGCCTGGGCAGAATAACCAATCCCGCGCCTGACGCAAAGCAGGATCAGTGAACGCAATTTGAAAATTTAAGCTGCACTCACGGGGGTGGGAGGCTACAGTCGCTCGCATGATGGACCATCGGGTTTCCCGCTTCCTGGCGTTGGCCGCCACGACTTTGGCTTCCACCGCCGTACTCGCACAAACTCCGCCAGCCACCGAGGCGCAACAACTTCGCGAAGAGTTGCGTCAGATCAAACAGGATTACGAACGCCGCATTCAACTGCTCGAGCAGCGCCTCCAGCAGTTGGAGTCTGCCTCGCCCCCGGTAATCGCAACCAACCAACCCGTGGCTGTCGCCGCCCTGGCTACCAACACCCCCGCCGCCACCCCGCCCGGAACCAATGCCATCAACGCCGCACGCGCGTTTGCCAAGGAGCAATTCCAACGCACGACGGAATCTCGCGAACTGGCCGTGGCCGCGGAGTCGCATCCCGTGCGGGAACGGGTCGAGCTGGTGTTGCAGGATTTTGTCGATATTCACGGCTACTTCCGGGCGGGTTACGGACGCGATAACCAGGGCGGCCCACAGGTGGGTTTCCAGGCCCCGGGCGCCTTTTCCAAGTATCGCCTCGGGAACGAGGCGGAGAACTACGGCGAACTTACCTTCGATAAAAACTTCTACGTACCGAACCTGTTCAAGCTGGATCCGAAACAACGCCCGGACGGCACTCCGACCGGTCCCATCGCCCATTTCCAGGCCACGCTCTCCATTTATAATCCCTACCAAGACTTGCTGTCATCCGGGGAGACCCAGTTCGGGCTGCCCGAAGTTTGGGGCTCGATCGGCAATGTTGTAGCGGCGCAACCCTCGATGAAATTCTGGGCCGGGAGTCGTTACTATCGGCGGCACGACATTCACATCAGTGATTTCTTCTTCTACAACCTGAGCGGCACGGGCGGTGGAGTGGAGGATTTCCAACTGCCGTTCGGAAAGCTAGCCCTTGCCTGGATTGGTGCGGCTTCGAGGAGCGGCGTCAGCGATCTGCCCGAGCCCGACCCCAATAACCAGGCCGGCTTCAGCAAAGGCAACCTAGACTTGCGCCTCTACGATGTCCCGGTGCCGTTGGGCAAAGGCGAGTTTGGCCTCGTGCTGGCTCGCGCCGATAGTGGCAAAGACGCCAATGGCAACAGCGCCCCCAACTCCGACGGTATCGCCCTCACCTTCCTGCACACGCGCGAAAAGTTCATCAGCGATGATGGGGTCAACAAATTCTCGCTCCAATACGGCACCGGCGCCGCCAAGACCTTCACGTCCGGATTCGAGACCTTTACGCTAAACAACGGGGTCTACATCCGCCCCGACACCGACAATTCCTGGCGCTTTCGGGCCACGGAACATTTCACTGCCAATGTCAGCGACCATTTCTCCATCGGCCCGGCACTGGTTTACCAGTTTACCGATTATGGAGACCAGGGTGGGCGCGTGCAATGGGCCTCGGCCGGCGTGCGCCCGATCCTGCACTTTAACCAACACGTCAGCCTGGCCTTCGAGGGCGGCGTGGATTGGGTGAAGGACGAATCGGCCCACACCAGCGATTACCTGTACAAACTGACACTTGCCCCCCAGATATCCCTGGGCGGACGCTTCATGAGCCGTCCGGTCATCCGGGCGTTCATCACTTACGCGGCCTGGGGCCAGGGGTTCGAAGGACAAGTGGGCGGGAACGATTATCTCACGGAAACCTCGGGGCTGACGTACGGCGTGCAGATGGAAAGTTGGTGGTAAACAGAATATCGGCATTCCTGGGCGCGCCGTCCTGACATCGACCTTCGAGCCGACTAACGCACTTTAAGTGCTAGACCCGCAAGGCCCGGATGAGCGATAGTCAAAAACCATGTTGAAGGTCGCTGTTTACGATACCAAACCCTACGACCGCGAGCAGCTTTTGTTGGCGGGGACCGACGGACGCATCGAGTGGCATTTCCTGGATTTTCGGCTGACGCCTGACACCGCCCTGGCGGCGCGGGATGCCCAGGCGATCTGCGCCTTCGTGAATGACCAGTTGGATCGAACCTGCTTGCAGGCTCTCGCGGCGCAAGGGACGAAACTCGTGGCGCTGCGATGCACCGGATCCAACAACGTGGACCTGGCCGCCGCCAAAGAACTCGGGCTCACCGTTACCCGGGTGCCGGTATATTCCCCCTACGCCGTGGCCGAGCATGCCGTGGCGCTGCTCCTGACGTTGAATCGCAAAATTCATCGCGCAGTCAACCGCGTGCGCGAGCTGAACTTCTCCCTGAACGGCCTGGTGGGGTTCGATCTGCACGGCAAGACGGCCGGCATTGTCGGCACGGGCAAGATCGGGCGCATAGCCGCCCAAATCCTGCACGGGTTCGGCATGAAAGTGCTGGCGTACGATCCGTTCCCAAACCTCGACTGGAGCCAAAAGACTGGGATCGAGTATGTCGACCTGGAAACGTTGTGGCGACAAAGTGACGTGATCTCACTCCACGTCCCGCTCCTGCCGGATACCCGGCACCTCATCCGTCGCGAAAGCCTCGAACTCATGCGTCAGGGCGTCGTGCTGATCAACGTCAGCCGCGGCGCGCTCATCGACACCACCGCGCTTATCCAGGCTCTCAAGACGGGCCGGCTCAGCGGCGTAGCCCTCGATGTGTATGAGGAAGAGGAAGGCATTTTCTTCGAAGATCTCTCCGGTCAGGTGTTGCAGGACGACGAACTGGCGCGGCTGCTCACCTTTCCGAACGTGCTGATTACGTCGCACCAGGCGTTTCTCACCCGCGAAGCGTTGGCGGATATCGCCCGCACCACAGTCGCCAATCTCCGGGCCCTGGCCGAAGGAACACCCTTCGTCGCCGGTTCCGTGCTCACTTAATTCACCAAATGCACCTACCTAACAACAAAACCAAAATCGTCGCTACCATCGGCCCGGCCTCAGATTCACCGGAGATGCTGGAACGCCTCATCCGGGCAGGACTGAACGTGGCGCGATTGAATTTTTCCCACGGCGACTTCACACAGCACGGCGAGCGGATTGCGCGCCTGCGCGCCGCGGAAAAGGCAGCGGGCAGTCGCATCACCATCATGGCCGACTTGCCGGGACCCAAAATGCGCCTCGGTAAAATCGATCCCGAACCGATCCAGCTTTCCCCCGGGGACACTTTCACTCTGACGTCCGACGACATCACCGGGGATGCCACGCGCGCTTCCATGAGCTTCGCGCCCCTGCCCAAAGTGGTAAAGGCCGGGGACCGGCTATTTCTCAACGACGGGCTGGTCCAGTTGGTGGTCGAGCACGTAACCGGCAACGGCGTTCAATGCAAGGTAGCGGTGGGAGGTGAACTCCGCTCCCGGAAAGGCCTTAACCTGCCGGGCATCAACCTCGGCATCAGCGCTTTTACCGACCACGACCGCGCCTGCCTCGAGTTTGCGCTCGAACACGGTGTGGACGCGGTGAGTCAATCGTTTGTGGAAACCGCGGCGGACATCGAAGCAGTTCGTGCCGTGGCTAAGGCCAAAGGCAAACACCCTTTCATCATCGCCAAAATCGAGCGCGCCGACGCGCTGACGCACTTGGATGAAATCCTGAAGGCGGCCGACGGCATCATGGTGGCCCGCGGGGACCTGGGCGTGGAGGTGCCAATCGAGGAGATGGCGGTCCTCCAAAAAAAGTTGATCGCCAAAGCCAGCCTTGCGGGCAAGCCGGTCATCACCGCCACCCAGATGCTCGAATCCATGACCGCCAGCCGCTTGCCAACCCGCGCTGAAGCGACCGATGTCGCCAACGCCATTCTCGACGGCACCGACTGCATCATGCTCTCCGGCGAGTCCGCCATGGGCAAGTTCCCCGAGGAATCGGTCGCCATGCTCGCCCGGATCGCCGCTTACACCGAAGCGAACCGCCCCCCCACGCGCCTCGGTGATTTGCGTTCCCTGTTGCGGCAGGAAAAACCCTCGCGCGCCGCGGAAGCCATCGCAGCGGTGGTGGAACACGCCCTCGAGACCGTGCCGTGTGCGGCCGTTTTTGTGCCGACGCGAACCGGCACCACCGCGCGGATGATCTCGAGATTCACGCCCCCGGTTTGGATCGTCGCGGTGAGCAGCGACCCGGCCGTGTGCCGCGGCCTGGCATTTTCTTACGGCGTCCACCCGATGTCGCTCGCGGAGGATCCGGAAAACTGGCACGACTTCGCCGGGAACTGGCTGCGCGAACATGAGGTGCCCGCCGCCGTCGCCATGCTGGTCGCCGGCCCCTCGCCCCGCAACCCACAGGCGAATCATCGCATCGAATTTCTGCAGTTTAACCGAACCTCGACACTGCCACCAAACTCCGCGCTCTGAAAGGATCTATGTCTCCCGCCAAAAGGAAATCTCCGATAAATTCCGGCGATCCCGCGCCGGCCTCGGGCGTCCGCACCGGCCTGAGTGTCGCCGATCTGAAACAATCATTTCTCGACAACCTGTTCTGCGCCCTGGGACG
>DBMR01000080.1 GCA_002298785.1 Verrucomicrobia subdivision 3 bacterium UBA693 | reverse complement strand
TTCTACGGTCTGACCCCTTCGACGATGGGGGCTCCTTCACACCGCATGAGTTGCTGGCAGGCGTTGCTGGGCCGCCATTCAGCGCCTTATTAGCCCGAGCAGACGGCTCCGCCCTCCCAAAGCCGTAAACGTTGGGTGCGATTGATGTTTTAGCCGTCCCAACGAGGGTCCCAAGCCGTCCCGAAACCCTCTCGGAAAGCTCTGAACTGCAATGAAGACCCCATCTTTCTACGGTCTGACACCTTCGATGGTTGACCCCTTTACAGGCCTGACCCCCATTCAGAATCGAGCCATTTACGGTGTGCCAGCCTTCCTCTGCTGATGGGAAAAAACAGCAATAACGTTTGTTCTTTTCATCTGCTCGGCCTCCTGTATGGGAGTCCGGCCTAGCATGTTCTCCATGGTCGGATCGGCCCCTCGTAATACTAGTAGCTCTACCAATTCCGCACGTCCATTGAATGCTGCGACATGAAGGGCACTGTCATTGTGTCTTCCACCGATCGCATTCACATCGGCCCCACCGTCAATCAGAATTTTAGCAACAGGCAAATTCCCGGTCCGGGAGGCCTCCAGTAATGGCGTGATTCCCGCTCCGTCCCTTGCATTAGCGTCGGCGCCTGCTCCCAGCAGGAGTACGACCATGTTGCTGTTCGAAAGTTCCACCGCGCGATGAAGCGGTGTTTTTCCGCGCAATGTCGTTCGATTGAGCAGCCGAGGATTCTTCAAAAGGAGCCTCTTCACTTCGCCAACGTCGTCGAAATCAACCGCGAGGAACAGAGGATTCCTCTGGGTGAGGGAGAAAACCAGGAAGCAAACGACGACACCCCAAGCCGGTGCCGCGATGAGTAAAAGTTTCCTGCGCCTGGCTTTGAGCGCCCGCGGTCGATCGGCCAGAAGAACGAATAATGTGACGGCTGTCAGGATGAGGAAGACTGAGAGCGGTTTTGTCATATCACGACAGGACGAGTTTCGCCAACGGCCTGGATGACTAAGGCATCGCCGCAATAGCGGCGTAGCATGCGCATTGCGGGAGGATAAACTTTGTGGACGGTTTGACCATGTACTGGTAATTCCAATCAACGACAGCAAAGCCTAGGCCAGCCCCCACTCCGAAAGTCCCTCCAACCCAGTTTCCGCCGGTGCTCGCGTCGGGCTTGCCAATATACACACCAAGGCTAAAGGCTCCAGTGTCAATGTATATCGTGTGGAAAAGACCAACAAACGAGTCGGCGTTTGCAAATCCGGGAGTCGAGTTCCCGTAGTAGACGGCAGTCTCTACGGACGCTCCAATAGAGGCAATTAAGCCCATTTCATAATTCTGACCGAAGTCAAAGTCGCTAATAGGACGCCAATCTACGAGGTTATTCCCGAGGCCTGCCCGAATTGAATAAACTCCCACTTCGCAAGAATCAGGAAAGAAATAAATCCCAGCTCCCACTCCGAGGAGAAAACTGTGCAGCCACGTTCCAGCGATAGAGCCGGTTAGCCAAGGCAGCTTGATGGCCAGCAGGCCGCCCGCGTTAACACCAATGGCCTTGGGGATCTGTCGCCCATGGAGTTTGAGGAACAAATCCGTAATGTTCCTGCCGAGAGCGTCAAGCTTCGTGACAGGTTCATCGTTAACAAAGCCGTAGAGATTCTTGCCTCCTTTCTCTTCCAAAGGATCCCGGCTCTTCCATCTCCCCGTGCTCGGGGCGTAGTCGCGGAATAAATACTTGCGATCTCCAGTGACGTTATCCTCGTACATCGTGCTGAAGCGAAGTGGCATTTGATTTGCCAACACGCCAGTCACTCGAATGGGTTCGGAAAACGGGCCATACTCGTAGATGGCCGAGTTTGTGCCGCTTCCCGAATCGGTAAGTCCCGCCACGTTCCCATTCCCATCATAGGAAACGAAATGGGTGCCGTTGGTCTTGAACACCACCACAACCACGCCGCCCACGCCGCCCGCACCTTGAATGGAGCCGGACAGATCAAGGCCGTGGATGAAGGACATCACCAGCCCGTTGGTGTGGTCGAGGATCGCCAGCAAAACCTGCCCATCCCAGACGAACCGGTTCGTGTAAGCCGGATAATAGGCGCTCCCGTTGTTGGTAGAAACAATTCGCTCGATCCAGCGTCCGTCCGGCAGGTGGTTCCACTGCTCACGCATTTTGGCCCCGGTCGGCATGCCTGCCGCACTTTCCAAGACCACGAGCCGATTCTCCCCATTCCAGGTGTTAGTCCAGAGGCTGTCCGAAAGCAGGTTTCCATCCGCATCGTGCCAGAAACTCTCGTTAGCCTTCGGCACCAGGACGTTCGCGCTCACCGAAGTCTGGCCGTTGGCGGCCACTGTGATGTTGGTCCACACCGGCGCACTGGAGTTGGCTACCGTCAGTTCCTTCCGGAAATACTCGCCCTTCCGGTAGGGAACCAGACTGTTTACCGTTACGGTGCTCGTGGCGAGGCTCACGCCGATGATGTCCGCCGCGCCGGGAACGGTGCGGCTGGTGTATTGGTTCAGCAGGTTGGGATAATAGGCATTGGTGCGCAGGTTCGCGCCAAATTCGTCGCCTCCGGCCTTTGTCGCCAACCGATTGCCGATGTCATCGAAGGCATACTGAAATTGTTGTCCCGCGACCGGGGAGCCGTCTGCCCAGTATTTCTTGCCGGAAACCACCTGCCCGAGCGAATCGTATTCATACCGCCAATAACTGGCGTCGGTTTCCCGGCGCAGGGTGCGTTGGTTGGCCAGGTTGTAGGTGTAATCGAACGAAACCGCCGCCGAGGCGGCAGGGACGGACTTGATGTTCTCCAACCGGTTCAGCAGGTCGTATTGTTTGGAAGTCACCATGCGCTGCACTCCGTTATTCGTAAACGCAATCTGGCTTACCAACGGGGAGTTGGCAAGGTAGGAGTAGGTGGCGCTGACCTGCCCACTGAGGACGGCGCGCAGCCGACTGGCTTCATCGTAGGAGTAGCCGGCGCTGTGCAGGCTGGCACTGGCCGAGCGCAACACCACATTGGTACGGCGCATCCAATGATCGTAACCATTGGTCACCGATAACCCGTTGAGCGGCCCGCCGCTGTAGCTTTCCTGCACCGGCTCCCCGGCCAGGTTGTACGTCAGCGTGGTGGTGGTCGGGTTTTGAGCGATGGTGGCTTGCCGTCCCGCGCGGTCGTAGGTGTATGAGATCGAAGGCGTTGCTTGGGGAGCGTTGGTGTAGTCCACCTGCACGAGTTCCGGGTAGTCGTTGCCGGAGTTCGCATCATCAAACCCGTAGCCGTAGGTGGTCACCACCCCACGCGCCCAGGTGCGGGTCTTGAGCCGCCCGCCGGGGGTGTAGGTGTAGTCAGGACCGAGCGAACCCTGGCCAGCATCTTCGTAACGCTTGCCGGAAAGCCAGCCCCGGGCAACGCTGTAGTTCCAGGTCGTCACCGCCGCGCCCGAGCCGGAGGCGAAATTCTGCCAGGTCTTCATGGTTTTGACCCGCCCGGCGTAATCGTAGCCGAAATTAAGGTGTGAAACGGGGGCAATGGTTTTTTTCTTCCTTGGTACGCGATTTGTCGGCTCGGGGACATGCTTTGTCACGCCAATTAGGGTGAGCTGACGATGTGTGACTGACAGGAAGGCTATGAATGAACAGGAGTGGCGCGACCAAGTGTCCGGGTTTCTGGGGAATTCTCACCTATTCTCGGTTATTCTCACCATTTTTCATCAAACCGCCACACCGGCCGGTCCAAAGAAAAACTGGCGTTGGTTTTTACCGATCGCCACCGGCGATGCGCTCCAGCTTCGCCAGCTATGGAAACCTCCTGCGTTGGAAAAACTAAGCGACAAACCAATGTTAAGCCTTGCCAAATGCCTTGCTATCCCTAGATTAGTCAGCTCATTTGCTATGGTGAACTTATCAGGTCTTAATACGCTGTTAGCGCTGGCGCCGCCGCCAGCCCAACCGGGTCAACCGCAGCAGCCGTTCTGGGTTTCGTTGGTGCCCATGCTGCTGTTAATCGCCGTCTTCTACTTTGCCCTGATTCGTCCCCAGCAAACGAAGGCCAAAAAGCACGCGGAAATGCTCAAGTCGGTCAAGCCCGGCGACGAAGTCATCACTTCGGGTGGTATTTGTGGCAAAGTGCTCACAGTCAAGGAGCGCACGGTGACCGTTCGATCCGCCGACGCCAAACTGGAGATCACCAAGAGCGCGATCGCCGAGATTACCGAACGTGGTAATGGCGAAGCTTCGACCCAATCTTAAGCCTAAGCATAGTAATACCCCCATTTTTCGTCGCATGAACCGAAATCATTTTTGGAAACTGGTCTTCATCGTGGGCTTGGTGATCTGGGCGTTTTTTGAGATATACCCGCCCCAGGATCGGCCGATCATACAGATATTCAGGGAGAAGGCGGTCAATCGCGACGCGAGTTTTGGCGAAATCCTGACCCGCTACCAGGAGTTTCAAAAGGTGCGGCCACTCCGCCAATATGCCAACCTGCTGGAAGCGGTCGGAACCAACGATCTGGCGCATTACTTCCCGATGTATGAGGCGCGGGCCGAGTTGAATCCCAACAGTTACATCCTCAACCGGTTGCAGCGCGAATCGGCGGGCAAAGTGCGTTTGGGCATTGACCTCAAAGGCGGAAGTTCGTTCCTCGTGGAAATGGATACGAACCGGTTGGAGAAGGCATCGGATGCGTCCTTCGCTTTGAACCAGGCGGTCGAGGTGCTGCGCAAGCGCGTGGACCGTTTCGGTGTGGCGGAACCGATCATCCAGCCGGCTGGCAACAACCGGATCCTGGTGCAATTGCCCGGTCTTTCCGAGTCGGACAAAGAAACCGCGATGTCCACCATCCAGAAAGCCGCTTACCTCGAATTTCGTTTGGTGCATCCACAGAGCGAAGAACTGATCCGTGATGGCTTGACCGAGCCTGGTTATGTGTTGCTCAAGCGCAAGCAGCGGAGCGTCGAGGGGCGTGAATCTACGGAAGCGGTCATGGTGAAGAAGCATGCGGAGATGGACGGCAGCGGGCTCCGCAGTGCCATGGTCGTGCGTGGCAACCTGGGCGAACCGGAAATCACTTTCTCCCTGGATAGCAAAGGCGCGGAACGATTTGCACAGATCACCCGGGAAAACGTTGGCCAGCGACTGGCCATCGTGCTCGACGGCGAACTCTATTCCGCGCCGGTAATTCGTTCCGCGATCGAGACTGGCAGCGGATCGATCAGTGGTAATTTCGACCAGAAAGAAGCTTTTGAGCTGGCAAACGTGCTCGAAAATCCATTGCGGGCGCCGCTCAAGATTATTGAGTCGCGCGAAGTGGACCCGACCCTGGGCAAAGACTCGATCACCAGCGGCATCAAAGCCGCGATCATTGGCACGGTGGCGGTGGTGATCTTCATGCTGGTTTACTACATGATGGCCGGCCTGGTCGCCAATGCGGCGCTCATGCTGAACATCGTCATTCTTCTCGGGGTGATGTGCTCGATCGGCACCACACTCACCCTCCCCGGTATCGCGGGTATCGTGCTCACGATCGGTATGGCGGTGGACGCCAACGTGCTGATTTTTGAGCGTATCCGCGAAGAAACTGCGGCCGGGAAGTCCCTGCGCGGATCGCTTTCAGCCGGTTATGACAAGGCGTTTGGGACTATTTTTGACTCGAACCTGACGACGCTGATTTCCTCTGTCATCCTCATTTTCATGGGTACCGGTCCGGTGAAAGGGTTTGGTGTCACGCTGACCATCGGTATTACGGTCAGCATGTTCACCGCGTTGGTGGTGACGCGGTTGATTTTCGACTTCCTGCTGTCGCGGAATCTCATCAAGAATTTCAACATGCTGCACATCGTGAAGGGGGCCAAGTACGACTTCATGAAGTGGGCGGTTCCCGCTTTCGTAGCATCGTGGTCATTAATTCTGATTGGCAATGGCTATGGTATCTATCGTGGCCACGACGTGCTCGGCGTTGAGTTTGCCGGCGGCAATACCATCACGATGAACTTCAGTCAGAAGATTGATGTGGATCAGTTGCGCCGATCCGCCACCGCCGCCGGGGTGGGCGAGGTGCTGATCGCCTACCAGCGCGACATTGCGAACAACAAGGAAAACCTGCGCTTGACCGTGCGGGTTCAGGGAGAAAAGGAATCCACGGTTGACTCGGCGGACAAGGTTATCAACCAGCTTCGGAAGGACTTTCCGCAGGCGGCCTTCCAGGTCGCGGGAGTGGACCGCGTCGGGGCCACTGTCGGCGCCGAGATCCGCAATACGGCGATCTATGCGGCCTTGCTGGCTATGTTCGGCATCCTGGTTTACGTCGCCTTCCGATATGAGTTCTCGTTCGCCGTCGGGGCCGTCATCGCCATTATTCACGATCTGCTCATGACTATCGGTTGGTACTTCTTGGCGGGTCGGGAATTGAACGCCACCACGGTCGCCGCGCTGCTGACCATCATCGGTTTCTCGATTAACGATACGATCGTGATTTTCGACCGTATTCGGGAGGACTTGAAACTGGGGGTCCGCGGCTCCTTCCGCGAGGTGATGAACCAGGCGTTGAACCAGACGTTGAGCCGCACGATCATTACTTCCGGCACCGTGTTTCTGGCGACCGGAGCGCTGTATATTTTCGGCGGCGGCGTGATCAACGACTTTGCGTTCACATTCCTGGTGGGCATTCTGACGGGCACCTACTCCAGCATCTACATCGCCAGCGCGATTGTGCTGTGGTGGCACAAAGGTCAACGCCCAACCCTTGGTTCCGGCGCACAAGTGACCGTGGACAACGCGGCCAGTGTGAAGACCCCCGCCTGATCGTGCGGGGCGGTTGTCAGTGCGGAAGGGGCAGGGCGCCAGCGACCTCGCCCAGCGGTGGGTCAGGTTGGGCTCAGGATGTGGTTGACGCCGATGGTCGAGGCCGTTGAGCTATGCTTGGAGTGATCCAAATCACCGTCTGGCATTACGTCGGGTTCATTGCCTGCGTGCTGGTCTTTCTGGGCCTTGACCTGGGGGTGTTTCATCGCAAAGCCCACACGGTAAGGTTCCGCGAAGCACTGGCCTGGACAGCGGTGTGGTTTACGCTGGCCATGCTGTTTTGCATGGCGCTTCGGCCCTTGCGCGGGGAAAAGGAATCCCTGGAGTTCCTGACCGGTTATCTCATCGAACTTTCTTTGTCGATGGATAACGTGTTCGTTATCGCCCTTATTTTCTCCTACTTCCACATTCCCTCTCAATACCAGCATCGGGTGCTCTTTTGGGGGATTGTGGGGGCGCTGGTGATGCGCGGGGCGATGATTGGGCTCGGGGTGGCCCTGATCGCCATGATTTCCTGGGTCCTCTACCTCTTCGGTTTTTTCCTGGTTTACACCGGAATCAAAATGATGCTGGTCGAGACGCATGTCGAGCCGGAGAAGAACCCGGTGGTGCGCTGGGCGCGCAAGGTTTATCCCGTGACCCCGCAACTCGACGGACAAAAGTTCGTTAGTCATTGGCAGGGGCGCCAGGCGCTTACGCCGCTGGGATTGGTGCTGATCATGGTGGAAACCACAGATTTGCTGTTTGCGGTGGATTCCATTCCGGCGGTGTTCGCCGTGACCACCAAGCCATTCATCATTTTCACCTCGAATGTCTTCGCCATCCTGGGACTGCGTTCGCTGTATTTCGTGCTGGCCGGCGCCATTGGTTATTTCCGGTATCTAAAATACGGGTTATCGCTGGTGCTGGTGTTCATCGGGGTCAAGATGTTGCTGGACCCGCACGACGATCCTCCCCGGTGGATCCAGGTGGACATCCCGATTTCCTGGTCTCTGGGGATTGTGGCGGCGCTCATTTTGCTCTCGATTATCTGGTCGCTGCTGGCTACCTGGCGCGAAAAGAAGGGTAGCGCGCGATGAAATTTCGCTGGATGTTGCCTGAGCCGAATCCGCTCCTGGTCTCCAGCGTGGCACAAGCAGCCAACATCCCGCCTCTGCTGGCGCAATGCCTGATTAATCGTGACCTCACCGAGCCCGGACGCATCGGTGACTTCCTCGAACCCCGGCTCAGGCTGCTGAGCGATCCCTTTCTCCTGCCGGACATGGATAAAGCGGTCGCGCGTTTGTGGGAAGCCCGGGAACGTGGCGAAGGGGTCACCATTTTCGGCGATTACGACGTGGACGGCATCACGGCTTCCGCTCTGCTGATGGAGGTGTTGGTCCACCTGGGTTGGTCGGTCAACTGCTATTTACCGGATCGCTTTGACGAGGGCTACGGCTTAAGTCGGGAAGCGCTGGAAAACTGCCTGAACACGTATCCCACTCGGTTGTTGCTGGCGGTGGACTGCGGTTCGAGCGCGCTGGAGCCGGTAGCCTGGCTGCGCGAGCGCGACATCGACATCATCGTGCTGGATCATCACCAGTTATCGGTTCCCAGCCCCGCAGTGACCGCCCTGGTGAACCCGCGGGTTAATCTTGGTGAGGATGGGCGGCCGCGAGCAGCCGGCCCGGACTTTCTCGAGATGTGTTCGGCAGGACTCGCCTTCAAGCTGGCCCACGCGGTGTTGAAGCGTGGCCGGGAGACGGGATTGCAGGGAGCGGAGCAATTTGACCTCAAAAAGGTCCTGGATTTGGTGGCGCTGGGGACTATCGCCGATATCGTCCCGCTCTGTGGAGAGAACCGGACCCTGGTGACGGCAGGTTTGGCGTGCCTGGGGCGGCGCGATCGGGTGGGTTTGGCCCGTTTGATGGAGGTGGCCAAATGTCCGGAGCATCTCGACGCCTACCAGGTCGGTTATCAACTGGGACCGAGATTGAATGCGGCGGGCCGACTCGAAACGGCGCGGGCCGCTTTTGATCTGCTCCTGACTTCGGACGACGCGCTGGCCGCCAAGTTGGCCGCTCGCCTGGACGAGCAGAACCGTGAGCGTCAGCGCATCGAGCGGGCGATCTCACAGGAGGCGCTGATTTCCGCCCAGGGCCGGTTCAATCCGGACACCGATTTTGTGATCGTGGAGGCCCGGCCGGAATGGCATGTGGGCGTGGTGGGGATCGTGGCCTCCCGGGTGTTGCAGCACTTTTATCGGCCGACCATTATTTTGGGTGGGGAGAGTGGAGGACTGCGTGGTTCCGGCCGCAGCATTGCCGGATTCGATCTCGCGGCAGCGCTGCGGGAATGCGGCGATTTATTGCTCAAACACGGCGGACACGCGATGGCCGCCGGAGTCACCCTGGCGCCGGAAAACCTCGAGCAATTCCGGTTGCGGCTGAACGAGGTGGCGCGACGCGTCCTGGCGACCGAGCACCTGCAACCCGCGCTGAGGCTTGACGGTGAGGTCAGCCTTCGCGACATGAGTCTCCATACCCTGGCACAATTGGACAAACTCAAGCCTACGGGGCAGGGCAATCCGCCGGTGCACTTCTTCGCGCGCGGACTCACGCATGATCGCCCGCTGCAGCGGTTGGGCACCGAGCGCCAGCACGTGAAGCTGTGGGTCACAGACAAGACCTGCCAGCAGGAATGTGTGTGGTGGGGGGCGGGGCAGGAGGCCTTGCCTGTGGGCCGGTTCGACCTCGCTTTCACCCCTCAAATCAACCAGTATAACGGACGCCGCCAGGTCCAATTGAAAGTCCTCGACTGGCGTCCTACGGAAGCACTGCCATGAACGCCGCTATTCTCGTCGCCGCCGGCAAAGGCACTCGCATGGGGCCAAATGTCGACAAAGTCTTTCTCGAACTGGCCGGCGCTCCCGTGGTGGCGCACACCTGGAAACGATTTGATGCCTCACCCGAAATTCACGAAGTCGTGGTCGTCGTGAGGGCGGGAATGGAAAGCGCGTTCGCGGAAATCGCATCGAAATGCGACCTGAAGAAACCCTTTCGCTTCGCCACCGGCGGCAAGGAACGCCAGGATTCTGTTTGGAACGGGTTGGCCACAGTTTCGGCTGGGGTGGAACTCGTAGCGATCCAGGACGCCGCCCGGCCATGCACTTCTGCGGCGGTCATTGCCGCAGCGATGATTGCAGCGCGAAAAACCGGGGCAGCGGTGGCGGCACAGTCGGTGACGGATACGATCAAGGAATCAGCCGATGGCCGGCGCGTCGAGCGCACGCTTGACCGCTCGCGCTTGTGGGCTGTGCAAACGCCGCAGGTTTTCCGGTTGGAAATCATCCAGCGCGCCCTGGCCGAGGTGCGTCGGCGCGGTGTGGCCGTTACCGATGACACCGCCGCCTGCGAATTGATCGGGCAACCCGTGGAGTTGGTGGTCAGCGCGGAGCCGAACCCCAAGGTAACCCGCCCCGAGGACCTGCCTTACATCGAATGGTTGTTGCAGCAGCGCGCTTCGGTTTGAGGCCGTGCGAGGGCGGGTGTCACCAGACCATCACCGGCCGAAGAACTGGAAAGGATTGGTTTAGGTAAAAGCAACCTCTTTAACCACCGCTTTAGCGAGGCGTTCCAGGTACTCATCCCTTGGAAGTTCAATGGCTCCAAAGGCCAGGGTGGCATCAGTCACCATCTGCACGTCAAAGAGCGAAAACCCGCGTTCGCGCAAGTGGGCCACGAGGGCGACCAGGGCCACTTTGGAGGCGTTGCTGGTGCGGTGGAACATGGATTCACCGGCAAAGAGTCCGCCGACGTGGACGCCGTAAATGCCTCCCACGAGCTGTTTCTGCTGCCAGCATTCGACGCTGTGGGCCTGGCCGGCTTGGTGCAGCCGCGTGTAAGCTTCGATGAATTCCGGCGAGATCCAGGTGGAGCGGCGTCCCGGGGCGGATTCCGCGCAGCCCTGCATTACTTCACGGAAAGCCCGGTCAATGGTCACCTCGAAGATCGGTTTGCGCAGCACCCGGAGTAAACTCCGCGGAATGTGAAATTTATCCCAATCAAAAATCCCGCGCATTCCCGGAGACCACCAGGTAACGGGATGCACCGTCCAGGGAAAGATGCCGGAACGATAGGCCAGGAGCAGCCGTTCCGGGGAGAGATCGCCGCCAATCGCCACGAGTCCCTCGGCATCCGCCCGGCGCGGATCGGGAAAGCGCAAACGATGATCGAGGATCATGGGGGACATGGGATATGAACGGCAGCGGGCAGAGTGTGGTTGGGATCAGTGGCGATTGGATTTAGCTGTTTGAAAGCGCATCGAGCAAGTGAGCTTCGAAGTAACCTGCGATTTCCATGGCCCAAATATCCGCTGTCGTCTTTTCGTTCAGCGCCGCCAAAAAGTTCTCCGGCGAACCGGCCGAGACCCAGCTTCCCACCCGAACGTCGTTCAGCACTTGCAGCAGCCATTCCGCCTCGGTTTCCGACAATGTGAACTGGAGAGTTTTGGCGGAGGCTGTGAAGCGCGTGGGTTCGCTCAGGAAAGCCTGTAGGGTTTTACGGTTGCTGGCGCGGACTTCCGCCAGCGCTTCATCGAGCAGCTTTTGGCTTTCTTCCGGTTCGGGCAGGCGACCGCTTTTGCTCAAACGATAGTGCGCCGGCGGGATGCGGGGATAAAGCTGGAGCACATTCAGTAATTGCGCCTGCTCGCGCCGGGTGAGGACGAACACCAACTGCTGTTCCTGACGGCTAAGGAGCTTCAATCTTCACGCTCCATGGTGGCGTGGAGGCTGTAATGCTGAAGTTGATGCACGTAATGTTCGGCTTTCTCAAAGCTCTCCCTGGTCAAGGCGCTTTTGCCCTGTTCGTGCACTTGCAGCATGTGAAATTCCGCTTTCTCCCGGTTCCAGCCGAATACGCGCTGAAAAACATGCGTAACGTATTGCATAAAGTTGACGGGGTCGTTCCAGCAGATCACCAGGTAACCCGGTTCCAGCCCGGATTTTGATTTGCTTTCCTCGACCTCGACCGACCCCGGCACTACTTGAGGCTCAACTGTCTCCGCCATAATTCAAGCCTAAGCGAGGCGGGTGCGGTTGTCGAATCTGGAAAACGCCGGTTCGCGCGACCGCCAGCCTGCGAAGCCACTTGAAGTGGGGTGATATTTGACAGTAGTAAAAGTTGAGGTAACTGTAATAGATAACCCACGTTTTCGGCGCGGCTTTCCTGTTCAGTCAGTGAAGCGAGTGGGGGAGCATTTTCGCCGGAAACGAGAGTCACTCGTATGAAAAGCTTCGGTGGCCAACGACGTGACGCGGCTTCCGGTTCTCACCGGATTTCACGGACGAGTTTCCACACCTGTGGCCGGCGTTTTTTCAGGGTCCTCGAAGCTCAATAACCAAGAACTACCGTATGAAGATCCAACCGTACAAATTATCCTGGCTCTTTCTGGGCCTGACCGCGGCGACCATGGGTTTGGTGGCGCCCGCTCTCGCCGACGTGGAAATTGCCCGTCGCTGGGCGATCACCGCCCCGACGATCGACGGAGTTGTTTCCCCTGGCGAATGGAATTACGCCAATGTGACGCTGATCGGCCACGGCCAAATGCGAACCATGAACGACGGTTCGTACCTTTACATCCTGCTGGACGTTTTGGATGACACGGTCGCGGATAACATTCTGACGGGGCCGTTCAGTGGGGACTTTTTCACGATTGATGTGGATAAGGATTTGAACCGGGCGGTGACTCCGAATGTCGACTTTACCTACGCTACCTGTCAGGACGGCCGGACTTTCGTCAAATCAACCCGGCTGAGCCTGAACACTTCGACCGGGTGTCAGTCCGTGAACCCCAATTCTCTCGGCGCCCGTGGATTCGGGCCGACGCTAAGTTCGGCGACCCCGCATCGGTTCTGGGAACTGCGCCTGAGTTTCGACGAGTTGGGAGTGGATCCGACGACGTGGACCACGTCGGCGGGCTCGGTGCCGAAAGTGAGAATCAATGTCTGCGTCTTCTCCCTTAACCCCAGCTTCACTTCGTGCCAGCCGGATCCCACGTTTTCTCCGGACAACTCGAATATGTATCAACTGGACCTGGCGACCGCTCCCTCATTTCCGCCGGGCAGCACCGGGCCGGTGTTCGCGGGCGTGGGGCTCGTGCCGTTCAACTACATTGATTCGGCCGGATACGCCAATATTGACATCAGTGGCTACTACTCTGCGACGAACGCGCCTTTTGGCGGGAGTCTCAATGTGTTTGGCAATTGGAACACGCTCCGGTTCGCGTACGGCGCGGCACGATACCGTGTCCTGTACTCGAAAGACGGCGGTCCCTATACCCGGTTGAAGCAGACCTGGACGAATTTTAAATTCAATGGCCTGGTGTGGGTGCCGAACGCGATCGGGCCGGATGTGAACGATTCCTACCCGGTGCCCCCGCCCTGGGAACTGTGGTACCTGCCGAACCTGCTGATCAGTTGGCAAACCGCCGCCGGGTTCGCGGACGGCACATATAATTTGAGACTGCAACTGCTCAATTCGTCCGGGGTAGTGCTCGCCAGCCCGCCCGGCAACAGCCTCACCCTCTTCGTGGACAACACGCCACCGGTGCCGACCATCAACAACATGTTTTACGACGGGTCGATTGTTTGCGAGTGCGGCATCGTCACGCAAGGCGACTGCTTCACGCCGCCACTGATTTTCCGCGGATTCACTTTTGATATTACGGTGAACGATCCCAATGGCGCCCTGGGGACTTACGCGCTGAGCTACACTTACGGGAACAATCATAGCGGCGGCATTACCAGCGAATCCTACGCGGCGGGCCACGTCAACCAGGATGGACCGGAGCGGTGGAATGGCATCACCAGTGGCATTATTCCGCCCTTCCCGCCCTTTTGCGCGCCCGTGTCCTGCGCCTATACCTTCTTCCTCTCCGCTTCCAGCCGGATTCAAAACGGCTATGGCCTGGTGTTTCCTTATGTGGATTACAAAAAGAGCCTGACTATCCTGCGAGGCACCGGAGCTGGTTCCATCAATTGTCCGTAAGCAGCCGGCGTTTTCCGCCGCCATCAAACCTATGAAAAAGACGCTGTGGTTGGGCTTGGTCGTCGGGATGGGTACGCTGGGAATGCTGCTCCTGCGTCTGCCATCTCATTCGAGCACCCGGGTTGGTTCCGATCCGGGTTCGCCGGTAAGCGGCGCTGCGGTTCGCCAGGATGCGGCGTCGGCGGTCCGGGTGGCCACTGCCGCACATCAGTATCCCCGCCCGGAAGCTATGCCGGCTTGGTGCATTCCCTACGGAAATGAATTCTGGAAACCAAAGCACTCGACGGACTCACGGGGGCAAGGCGCGAAGCCAGGATCTGATTCACCCACCCATCCTTTCGATCTGGGTGAGGTGATCAGTCGTGTGTCGCACTCGTTCTCAATCGATTCGACCGACGGTGTGCCGGCGATGCGGACGCGGAGTTACGCGGTACGAATTCAAGGTGGTGCGCTGCAGTTCTCGATCGATGGGGACTCCAACATCCCGAGGACCTCGCCGGCGCCCATTTCGGAAGAGCAGCGACTCGCCGCCCTGGCGCCAAAAACGCCGGAGACACCTGAGGAAGAAGAGGCGTTGATGGCCGGAATAATCGCACTCCAGGGCGAAAAATCCGCAGCATCTGCCTCGCTTCCTGCTGATGCGGTCCGGGCGCGTTCAGCCCGCGAGGAGGGCAAGAGCGTTGTTACTTTCGAAACGGCGTCGATTCGGCAGGCGGGTCGGCTCCTGTTTTCGGATGAAGGCCAGGCGCTGAATTGGGCTGTGGCTGGGAATACCGCCCAGGCGTGGCTCGGTTCTGCGGCAGGACTCGTGCAACATTTTGAAGCGAGGCGAGAGGGTGTTGCGGTGACCTGGTGTCTGCAGCGGGCTCCCAGCGCGCAAGGTGATCTGGTGGTGGAAGCGCGTCTGGCCGGATTGACCTATGCCGGTGACACCTCACAGGGACACCATTTCGCCGATGCGAGTGGCATCTCCAGGATGCGCGTGGGCAATGTTACTATCGTGGACGCCGCGGGGGCGACCTGGTCGGCACCCCTCCAGGTAACGGAGCGCTCGCTCTTGATCACGGTCTCTCAGAGTATCCTCAGCCAGGCCGCCTACCCATTGGCGATCGACCCGATTATTGGGCCCGAATTTGGGATGGATGTTCCGGTGATTTCGGCCGCCCCGGCGGCGCAACAAAACCCGGCGGTCGCCGCCAATGGCACCGACTTTTTGGTAGTGTGGGAGGATGACCGCCTGGCCAGCGCCAGCGGCCCCTGCATCTATGGCACCCGCGTTACGGGTAATGGCGGCGTCAAAGACCCTGACGGGATTGCCATCAGTCCCGTGGGCGCGTCGTCACCCGCAGTGGCGGCCAACGGGACCGGGTTTCTCGTGGTTTGGTCGGACGGGCGCAACGCCCCGAAGAACGGCTTGGACATTTTTGGCTCACGCCTTAGCAGCTCCGGCAAGGTGCTCGATCCGGGCGGCTTTGCGGTCAGCACCGCGGCGGGCGATCAACTATCACCGGCTGCCTGCTCCGATGGCGTTGGCTCGTTTGTGGTTTGGCAGGACGGACGCAATGTCGATACCGCGCCGGATGTGTACGGAACCCGGGTCACCAGCGCCGGAGTGGTGTCGGATCCCACAGGTATCCCTATCCGAAGCAACCTGGGTATCCAAGCCAGCCCGGCAATTACTTTCAACGGCACCAATTATTTGGTGGTGTGGTCGGAACAGCAGGGGGCGGGAGATTTCCAAATCAAGGGGACCCGCATGAGCAGGACCGGCGTAATTCTGGACCCCAATGGCCTGGAGTTGGGCCTCACGAGTGGGGGTGAGTATTTCCCGAAAGCGGCTGCCAACGGCGCCGACTTCCTGGTGGTATGGGAGGATCACCGTAACGAAGGCGTGGGCGTCGTTGACATTTTTGGCGGGCGCATTACTGGCGCCGGCAGTGTGTTGGATCGCGGGGGGTTCCAAATTGGCGTCGGCAGCGGCAATCGCTTCACCCCGGCCGTGGCGTCCGGTTTGGCCGATTACCTGGTGGTGTGGCAGGATGCGCGCAACCTGGCCGATAGCGGCATGGACATTTACGGCAGCCGGGTCAGCACCAAAGGCGAAGTGCTGGATGCCAAAGGCATCGCAGTGAGCACTGCTCCCGATGATCAATCCAATCCAGCGCTGGCGTTCAACGGTTCGCTTTACCTGGGGGTTTGGTGCGACCGCAGGAACCTGGCCACGACCGACGCTGATATTTACGGCACCATGATTTCGACTGGCGGGGGCGTCGCGTCGCCCACTGGCCTGATCATCAGTACCGGTGCCGTGGGTGAGCAGCATCCGGTGGTTGCGTCCAATGGACAAAATTACCTGGTAGCCTGGCAGGATTATCGCAACAGCCTGGCCAATGGTGTCGATATTTTCGGGGTGCGGGTGGGGACGAATGGCGGCGTGCTGGACCTGAGCGGGATTCTGATCAGCGGCGCTGCCGGCGATCAGACGATACCCGCGGTGGCGGTCAGTGGTGCCAACTACCTGGTGGTCTGGCAGGACCTTCGCAATGCCGCCAACTCCGGGGCGGACATCTTCGGAACTCGCGTGAGCAGCGCGGGGGTCGTGCTGGATCCGAATGGCATTCCTATCAGCACTAACATCAACGACGATGAACTCGCTCCATCCGTCGCCGGGGACGGGTCCGGTTTCCTCGTCGTGTGGCAAGACGGACGCAATCTTGCCAATGAGGGCATCGATATTTACGGCGCTCGAATCACGGCCGGCGGGCAGGTTCTGGATGCTAATGGGCTCCCGTTGTGCCTGGCGCTTGGGGCTCAGTATGCTCCGGCAGTGGCCTTCAACGGCACTAATTACCTGGTGGTATGGTCGGATGAACGGGATCTGGGATTCAGTGGTGTGGATGTTTACGGGACTCGCGTGAGTCCGGCTGGAGCGGTGCTCGATAGCAAGGGAATACCGATTTCCCAAACCCCGGGAGATGCGGTCTTTCCAGCAGTCGCGTCGATTGGCGGAGGTTTCCTCGTGGTTTGGGAAGACGGACGCAATGCCGCCGTGACGGAAGATGACATTTATGGTGCCCGAGTAAGTGGCGGCGGTGGGGTGCTGGACCCAGCGGGGATTGCGATCTCAGTTGCTCCCGGATTGCAGGCTGCGCCTACAGTCACCACCACTCGAATTGGCTACTTCGTGGCGTGGCAGGATGGCCGGAATCTGGGCTTGAACGGCCTGGATCTCTTTGGCACCCGGGTCAGTGCTGACGGCATGGTGGGAGACCTGGCCGGGTTTCCGATTAATAATGGTCCCTCAGATCAGCAGTATCCCAAACTCGCTTCTGGCACCCCGGGAGTGCTGTTAGTGGTTTGCCAAAGCCAGGAAAGCGGCGCCCAGCGGGCGATTGGCAATTTGATCCTGCTGGACGACTTCCCGGAAATCACTCGGATCATAGTGTCAGGAAATGTCGCCACTCTAACCTGGGTTTCTATTCCCAACCGGACCTATCGCGTCCAGTTCAAGCCAGACCTCGCCACGCTGCAGTGGGCCGACTTGCCGGGCGACGTGGTAGCGAACGGTCCCACGGCCACGAAAGTGGATGGACCGCTCGCCGGCGTGCCCAACCGCTATTATCGCGTGGCTTTACTGCCTTGAAGCGGTAATTGGAGATTTACGGTGGGGGCAGCCCAAGGCTGACCCAGGGCGGTCAATCGGACGCGCGCCCAGGGATCACTCCCTTCAAGGTGTGAGCGAAAGCGCGCGCTCGGGAACCGGTCGGGGAGAGAGGGCAAGGAGGCACGAATAAGCATTAGAGCTTATTGAGTAGATATATTACGTTAGAGATTTTGTTTCCTAATAATAATCAGAACAAATTTTGTCAAGAATCTTCCTTGTCTTTGGCTTCCGGTTCCCGGCACAATGCACCAAAGGTTTCGGTGACGTGCCGCGGTCGATGAATCCCTCATCCCCTCAGCCGAGAGTTTCCGTCCGATATCGTTATCCGGAGCCATTGCCGGGCGTGTGGAACGTCCGCAGATACTAAATAAAGAAAACGAAAAGAAATGAAAAGAACATTGAACATCATGGCCTGCTCCCTGGCGCTGGCAGCGCAGGGGTGGGCCGGTACCGCCTACTTCGACTTCAATCAGGACCCGGCTCTGACCGGTTCCTTCACGAACTACGGTAACGCCGTCTGGTTCTCCTATGACGGGGTGGGCGCGGCGACGAACGCCACGGACGGCTTTCTGCAAATCACCGCCAACCAGGGCAGCCAGCGGAGCGCGATTATCTTCCAGGATTTCGACAATGGCGCCGTGGTGCAGGGGTTCACATTTGAGTGCGATTTGCGGATCGGCAATGGTTCCGGCGATCCTGCCGACGGGTTCAGCATCAGCTACGCGCGCGCGGGCGACCCGGCGCTGGTGGCGGGTGACAATTACCCGACGCAAAACCCGGCGACGGACGGGAATATTTTCGCTTCGAGCCCGGCTTGCGAAGCCAACCTGCCCGAGGAGGGAACCAAGACTGGTATCGCGATCGGGTTTGATGCCTGGAAGAGCGATGCCGGTTCGGCATGCAGCCAGGCCGGGGACGACATCATTGGGGTGAGCATTCGGATCGACAACACCCTCGTGAGCCAGTTTCCGTGCCCGGTCAAGAACGGCAGTTGTACCGACGCCAATTCCCTGCAAACCGGGCCGATCGATGCGAATAGCCAATATGGCTCGCTTTGCTGGGCTCACCTGAAGGTGGACCTGGATGTCACCGGGAAGCTCAACGTGTTTTGGAAGGGGAAACAGATCCTGACCAACTACGTCGCGGCGGGGTATTACCCAAGCCCGGGTCGGTTGGTCTTCGCTGGTCGCACCGGTGGCAACCACCAGAACCAGCACGTGGATAACATCAAGATTACCACGATCGCGGCGACCCTCGCCCAAGTGGGCAACGCGACGGGACTTCCGGACGGATTTACCGTAGGCATCAATGACTCGGGCGCGAGCGTTGTTAATCCCAACAGCGTCACCGCCACCTTGAATGGCGTGCCGGTGACCCCGCTCACGGTGACCAAAACGGGCACGGCCACCACGGTGACTTATCACGGTTTTCCGACCCTGCTGCCGGTGGGTTCGACCAACACTGTCGTGATCGCGATGCGGGACACCAACAACAACCCAATGGAAGCGACCCGCTCCTTTGTGGTGGGCTATTACGGGACGATTCCCGCGGCCGATGCGGTTACGGGAGTGGACACCTCGAAGCGTGGTTTCCGGGTGAAACCGTGGCAATCGGGCAGCCAGCCGAACCGGATTTATTGGACGGAAGAGCAATTGCTCGGACTCCACGGCGACAATATCGCCGAGCTTTCGCAGGCGACCGATGGCGGCTATGTGGATGTCACCGGGGTCATCAATTTTAACATCACTCCGGCGGTGAACGGGGGCGGGGATGCGGGCAGCTTCCGCACCGCGGCGGGATATCCGGACAGCACCTTCCCCGGGCTTCCGGGCACGACGGGCATGAATGGCAACAGCGCGATGGAAGTGCTTACTTTCCTGAAGTTCTCCGCCGGTGGCCTGTATACGATGGTGGTGAACAGCGATGACGGCTTTCGCGTCACGGAAGGCAAGAACCCCAAGGACCGGTTCGCGGTTCGGTTGGGCCAGTATGACGGTGGCAAGGGCGATTCGGATGTGCAGTTCACCCTGGCGGTGGTCAGCCCAGGCATCTACCCGGTGCGTCTGATTTGGGAAAACGGCAATGGCGAAGCTGGCAACGGTGCGAACCTGGAGTGGTTCACGATCAAGGATGGGGTGAAGTACCTCATCAACGACTTGGATGCGACGAATACCACGGGCATCGTGGCTTACTATGCGGGACCGCAGCTTCCAGCCTATGTATCCCATGTGTTTCCGTATGAGGGAGCGACTGGCGCGCGCGCGGACAAGTTAGTGGCGCAGATCACTGCGGGTTCGACCGCTTTGAGTGCGAACACGGTCCATCTTTTCGTTGATGGCGCAGAGGTGGGAACGACCCGTAATACGGTGGGCAGCACGACGACGGTTACCGCGAACTTCACGCCGGCTAACATGATGCAGCCGGGAACCCGCAGTGCCACGCTGGCCTGGGCGGATACCGGCGGCAATGTTCATAGCAACACCTGGACGTTCGCCGTGGCGAACTGGGTGATGTTGAATGCCGGTTTGAGCGTGCCGCTGAGCGCCGCCGACACCGCCGCGCCTGGATTCACTCTCCAGGTGGCTCAGGTCGATCCGAGCCTGATCGGCCGGCCCGATGACGGCGTGGCCAACCAGGTCGACTCCGCCAACGCTGTTCTCGGTGGTTGCTACTATCCGTGGTACGGCACCAACACCGTCGATCTGAGTGGAGCCGGCGGCTACCTCCCCGCCTACAGCAATGTCTGGAACTGGACCAGCCCGATTGACTTCGACATGGTCACCAGCGCGGGTGATTTCCCGTATAACCAACCGATGCCTGGCATTCCGGGCGTGACCGGGAGCAGCAAAAACTTCGCCGTTTGGATCAAAGGCTACGCCGCCTTCACTAATGCCGGTTTTTACCGCATGAGCCTCAGCAGCGACGACGGGTTCCGGATCAGCGAAGGCACGGGGATCACGCGCCAGGTGCTGCATATCACCGGCACGGGCATTGACCGTGACGTCGCCGCGGTGGTGGTCTCGACGAACAACAGCAGCTTCGGTCCCAGCATGCCGCTCACCCCGGTCGTCGCGCCGGTGGTTTATTTCCCGAACAACGGGCTGTGCCCGATGCCGGCAACGAACCTGACGGGCAAAATCGCCGTGATTAACAACACCACCTGTTACGACCGCGAGTACGTCGCCTGGGCGCAGGACAACGGCGCCGTGGGTGTCATCATCATTAACGATGCGCAATGGGGCCTGCCCTATGTGCTCGGCGGCACCACGCCTTCGACCCCGATTACCGTGCCGGTGGTGTGCGTGAGCGGTTTCGGCGGAGAGGAACAGATGTGGGCCACCCACCCGGAACTGGTGGCCAGCATCGGCGCGGACGCCCAGATGCAGATCAGCATTGACGACCGTGGCCGCGGTATGGGTTGGACGGACTTCGGGTTCGTTGTGCCCGCCCCTGGGCTCTATCCGCTGCACCTTACCTATATGCAGGGCGGCGGCGGCGCCGGCCTGGAATGGGCCACGGTTTATTCCGACACGCTCGCGTTTGATGAAGTGCGGCGCGTCCTGGTGAACGACTCCCTGACCCCCGGATCAGTGGACGGTTACCGCAGGGTCACCGCGTTGCCCACGCCGACGATCAAAGTGGTTAACACTGGTGGCGTGGTCAAAATCTACTACACCGGAATCTTGCGCGCCGCGGCGACGGTTACTGGCGATTACCAGCCCGTAGCGGGTGCGACCAGTCCTTACACCGTCCCCACGGGCGCGGCCCTAAGGATGTTCTATCGCGCCAGCAACTAAACGTTGCGGAATATTGCATGCGCGAGGTCGGACCTACCATCCGGCCTCGCTGCCTTCCAGGGATATGCACACGAAGCCGAACCGGGTGCGTTTGGTGTCTGACCCGAAGGTGGGAAAACGGCTTCAGTGGGGGTTGCGACTTAGCCTGCTGTGACTCGCAACTCCGGAGGGTCGAGTCGTGGTGGTGGATGAACGCGGTAAGGATTGATGCCGGGAGCGGCCCGGGCGGTGCGGTGTTCCCATTCATTAATCGAGCGTAATACCACCTCCAAAGTCAGACCTTCATGGTGACATGGGTACGCTGAGAGGTGTTTTCGCGCCAACCGTAATAAGGCGACCGCCGGGCCGAGTCGATCTTTCTGAAAATGGACGAACGCGCCCGCTAACTGAATCAGGCCCTTGTAAAAATCCCCTTCCGGTTGGCGCCGAATTGGCAGCCACAAAGCTTCCAGAATCTCGTGGGCTTCGAAGAAACGCTGTTCATTGAAAGCGGAAAAGAAGGCGGTATAGCGGTGGTCAAAATTTTGTGAGGCTCCGGGCGGAGGGCAGGGAAGCTCGGGGTCAGTGTGGTGCACGCAGGGAAGATAGGATCAAAACCTCGAAATGCAATTTGAGACAAATTGACAATGACGGCAGCGTTCTGCCACTCTGACTCCATGGCAAAGCCAGCTTTGGGCCGCGGGTTGGGGGCGTTGCTGGGTAGCAACCCGGCGACCAAGACCCCTGTGGCGGCCCCAGTTACCAACCCGGTGCCGCCCTCCCCGGCGGTTGCTGATCCGCGCGAGCGCGTGGTGCGAGCCAGTCTGGACCGGGTGGTGGCCTGTCCGTTTCAGCCCCGGAAGTATTTCGCGCCGGAGGCGCTCCAGGAATTGGCGGATTCCATCAAGGAGCAGGGGATTGTGCAGCCGCTGGTAGTGCGGGAACGGAACGGGAAGTATGAGCTAATTGCCGGCGAACGCCGCTGGCGTGCCGCCCAATTGCTGGGATTGACCGAGGTGCCTGTGATCATCCGGGATGCTGATGATCGGGCGGTGCTCGAGTTGGCGCTGATCGAAAACCTGCAGCGGGAAAATCTTAACCCGCTCGAGGAAGCCCAGGGCTACCAACAACTGGCGGACCAATTTCAACTTAAGCAGGAGGAGATCGCCCTGAAGGTGGGCAAAAGCCGGGCGTTGGTGGCGAATGCCCTGCGCCTGCTCAAGCTGCCGGTGCCGGTACAAACCCAGTTGCGTGAAGGCCGGGTGAGTGTCGGCCATGCCAAGGTTCTCCTGGGGTTGGCAGGCGAAAAACTGCAAATCCAGGCTGCCGACCGAATCGTCAAGGACGGGCTGTCCGTGCGGCAAACCGAGGTCCTGGTGGCCCGGTTGGCCTCCCGGCCCGCCGGCGGACCGGCTTCCGCCCATTTGCCTCGTGACCCGCACCTGGCCGACCTGGAAAACAAGCTCCGTGAAAAGCTCGGCACGAAAATCGCCCTGCGCTATCACGGCGGCAAAGGCTCCCTGGAGATCCGCTTTTTCACCGATGCCGAACTCGAGCGGTTGCTGGGCTTGCTCGGCATTGATATGGAATGAGTTGCAGATTTTACTTATTATATTAAATACTCCCTCTATTAGAAATGAACACTAACGAACTGCGCGAACAAACCGCCGTCAAACTCGAAGCGTCCGCCGCTCAAATCACCAGTCTCTCCGCCTTTATCGGGCTGGATGGATTCGTGGATGAGATTTTGCACGTGGTGGACAAACGTGAAGACGCGGAAAAGTACACGCGGCTGCCGACGATTTCCGGTTTTGCGGAACGCCTGGCGGGGGCGGCGGGGCGCAGCACGAATGTGGAGTTGGTGAGCCAGCTTACCAAGCTGGGCGGCAATGGCCCGATCATGGGCAACGCCCTGGCCAGCCTGGGCCTGGGCGTGACCTACGTCGGCAACCTGGGCTACCCCAATCTTCACCCGGTGTTCGCCGATTTCGCCAAGCGCGCCGAGGTGCATACGATTGCCGAACCCGGCTACACCGATGCGCTCGAGTTTGAGGATGGCAAAATCATGCTGGGGAAACACCAGTCGCTCAAGCAGGTGAATTGGGAGAACCTCAAAGCCCGGTTCGGCCTCGAGAAATTTACGGCCAAGGTGAACAGCGTCAACCTGGTGGGATTCGTCAATTGGACGATGCTCACCTATATGAGCGACATTTGGTCCGCGATTCTGAAGGAAGTTTGCCCCGCGGTGAAGGGCCCGAAACGCAAGCTGTTCCTGGACCTGGCGGATCCGGAAAAGCGCACGAAAGCGGACATTACCCGCGCGCTGGGTCTGATCAGCGAATTTCAAAAGACCTTCGATGTCGTTCTCGGTCTGAACGAGAAAGAGAGCCAGGAGATTGGCCAAAACCTGGGACTGAACACGAGCAACCGGACGCCCGAGGGATTGAAAGCGTTATGTGGTGAGATTCATTGGCACCTGAAGATTGATTCCGTGGTGGTCCATCCCACAGCCTTTGCGCTGGCTTCGGGTCCGGACGGCAGTTCCCTCGTGCAGGGACCGTTCACGCCCAAACCCAAGATCACCACCGGCGCGGGCGATCATTTTAATTCCGGATTCTGCCTGGGCAAGTTGCTGGGGTGCAGTACGGAACAGAGCCTGCTGATTGGCGTGGCCACCAGCGGCTTTTACGTGCGCACCGCTCAGAGTCCGTCGGCCAGCGACCTGGTCCAACTGCTGCGCAATTGGCCCGCCTAAGCCGCCCGAGATTGTTTTCATGGTCCTGGATATCGTCAAATACGGCACGCCCGTCCTCCGAGCGAAAGGGGCGAAGGTTGCAACCATCACCCCGGAGATCAAGCGCCTCGTGGCCGACATGTTCGAAACCATGTATGAGTCCCGGGGCATCGGCCTGGCCGCGCAGCAAGTGGGCCTGGCGCTTCAAGTCACGGTGCTGGATGTGCGGGAAGTGACCGACCGGCCCTCGACGCTGGAACTCAAAGGCGAGCCGGCCGATGTGAATGAATTCATGCCGCTGGTGCTGATCAATCCCGAGATCACACCCCTGGGCAAAACGGTCCCCGGTCCGGAAGGGTGTCTGAGTTTCCCCGAGATTTTTGCGGACATCAGTCGGCCGGAATCCGTGGACGTGAAGGCTCTGGACGGGGAGGGGAAGCCGATTCAATTCCGTTGTGGCGGGCTGCTGGCGCGCGCGGTGCAGCACGAAGTGGATCATCTCCAGGGCATCTTGTTCATCGATCGCATGGACAAGAAGACCAAGGATGAACTGCGCCCGGAGTTGGAGGCGCTCCAGGCGGAGACGAAACAGCGGCGCAAGTAAGGCGCCGCCAAGCCGGGCCCTTTAGTAAACCTTGCGCAGGTTCGAGGGCAGGATGTTCAGTTCGGTGCGGTATTTGGCCACCGTGCGGCGGGCGATGACGATCCCCTTCTCGGAAAGCATTTTCACCACTTGGTGATCGCTGAGCGGCTTGGCGGGATTCTCGTTCTTGAAGATCTCGTCGATCATGTCCTTCACGCTGGTGTTCGACATGCCGCTTCCGGAGGCAGTCTGAATGCCGGCGGTGAAGAAGTATTTCATTTCGAAAATACCCTGCGGAGTCTGCATGTATTTGCCGGAAACCGCCCGGCTCACCGTGGTTTCATGCACCCCCACCACCTCGGCGACCTGCACCATGGTCAACGGTTTGAGAAACGCCACCCCTTTGGCCATGAACTCGTGCTGGCGGCTTACAATTTCGCGGGCGATACTGAGAATCGTCTGCTGCCGTTGATGCAGGCTCTTGATCAGGAATTTCCCAGCCCGGATCTTCTCCCGGATATAGTTCCGGACTTCCGAGGAGTTTTCTCCCTGCGACATGAGATCCTTGTAGGTGTTGCTGATGCGCAGGTGGGGAATGTGCTCGTTGTTGGTGGAGACAGTGAATTCGTCCCCATTCCGGTGCACGAAGACTTCCGGCAGCACGAATTGGTCGTTATCCGCCAGGAACGAGCGCCCCGGGCGGGGTTCCAGCCGGGCGATATTCTCGAGGGCGTCCTGCACCTCGTCGATTTCGGTCCCGGTGCCGCGGGCAATCTCGGGGATCCGGCGCCGGCCCAGGGCTTCCATGAAATCCCGGACAATTCGGTATTCCAGGGTGTCCTGCTGCTTGGTCCGATCCAACTGGATCAGGAGGCATTCACGCAAATCCCTCGCCCCCACTCCCGGAGGGTCGAACGATTGGATGACCTTGAGGACTCCCTGGATCTTCTCGGGCGGCACGCCGGTGGTGGCCGTGAGTTCTTCCGGAGTGGCTTGAACGTAACCGTAATCATCGATGTTACCGATGAGCATCTCGCCGATCTGCCGGTCCTGCTCGCTGAGCGTGGATTCGCGCAGTTGTTCCAGGAGGTTTTCCTGCAAAGAGGTCGAGGCGACCAGGGAATCGAACATGAACTGCCGCTTTTCCTCGGCTTCAGCCGAAGCGCGCATCGGGATATTGGTCTGGGCAAAATGGTCCCGCCATTCCTGATCCATTTGCACCAGGCGCTCAAATTCCGCCTGAAAATCGTCTATCGGCTCGTTGGGAGATTTTTCTGAGGCCGGATCAAAATTCAAATCCGCCGGTGGCTCGCTAAGGTCCACCTGCTCAGCGGGTTGCTTATCCGGATCGGCACCGTCTTTTTCCTGGAGCTCGACCTCGGAGACTGCCGCCTCTTCGAGCACGGGATTTTGTTGTAACTCTTGCTCCACCAGAGCTTTAAGCTCGAGGGTGGGTGCCTGGAGCAACGCCAGGGATTGCTGCAGTTGCGGTGCCAGCACCAGCGACTGCGTCAGGCGTTGAGAAAGTTGTAGGCCCTGTGCCATGGTCAAATACTAAACCGGGTTGATCGGAGCACAAGAAAAAGTTGGCACGACTTTCGCTTGCAGCCGCAGTTTGGTTTGAATAAGCCCATACTCATTGGTTCAACTTAGACGGGCAAGAACTGGGCGGGAGCGGTTTGGCGCTCCTCCAGGCAGGCTCGCAGGTAATGCGCTAGTTTGCGCGGGTGATAGGGTTTTTGCAGGTAATAGAGCTGGTGTCGCTGAATGAAGTCCGCACCGACGACCTCCGCACTATACCCGCTGGTGAACATGACCTTCAAATCCGGGCGGTCGGACCACAGCTTTTCCGCCAGTTCGCGGCCGTTCAAACCGTCGGGCATTACCAAATCGGTCAAAACGAGATCAATTTCGGTCTTGTGTCGCACCCAGACTCCCAGGGCCTTCAGGCCGGATTCGGCGGTGAAAACCTTGTAACCCAGACCGCTGAGTACGGTGCTGACCAGGTCGCGCACCGCTTTTTCGTCTTCGACCACCAGCAGTGTTTCGTCGCCGCCTTCCAGGTTCTCTTCCTGGTCCTTGACCGGACCACGTTTGGTTTCTTCGTGGGACATTGGCAGGTAGACTTTAAATTCCGTGCCTTTGCCGATTTCGCTCGAGACCTCGATCCAGCCCTGGTGCTGCTTCACGATGCCATACACGGTGGCCAGCCCGAGCCCGGTGCCTTTGCCGATGGGTTTGGTGGTAAAGAACGGCTCGAAAATCCGGCGCAGATGCTCGGGTTTGATACCGGAACCGGTGTCTTTGACACTCAGGCAAATAAACTCGCCCACGGCGGCTTCCGGATGCTGCGGCAGGTGCTCCGGCTGGATGGCGACAGTTTGAAGATGAATCTGCAGCGTGCCTCCGGCCGGCATGGCATCGCGGGAGTTTACCGCGAGGTTGAGGAGAATTTGTTCCATCATGCCCGAATCCGCCGACACCACTGCCGGCTGCGGCGAGTAGCACAATTGCAGCACGATGTCTTCGCCCAGGATGCGACTGAGCATTTGCGTCATATTGCTAACGCTGTCGTTGAGATCAAGACGCGTCAGTTGGATCACCTGGCGCCGGCCGAATAGCAGCAATTGGCGGGTCAGGGCGGCGGCTCTTTCCGCCGCCTGTACAATTTGTTTCGCCGAGATCACGGAATTGCCGTTCAGGTTGGGGTCGGTCAACAACAGCGAGCCGTGGCCGTGAATCACCGTGAGGATGTTATTGAAATCGTGCGCCACGCCGCCGGCCAGTTGGCCGATGGCCTCCATTTTCTGCGAATGCCGGAGCTGTTCCTCGAGGCGCTTCTGCCCGCTCACATCGCGGAACAGCCCCAGCAGCAGGGGCGGCTTGCCGGGTAGTTCGATAAACGCGCTGCTTTCCTCGAGGATCACGACATTGCCGTTCCACAACTTGCGCCGGCGCTCGAGGCGGTTATCCGCGATGCGGCTTTCAAAACTGGAACGGTACTCGGACTGGATTTCAGCAAGATCTTCTTCCGGGGAGTAAATGACCGTCAGTGGGGATTCCTCGAGTTGGTGACGGGGCCGTTCCACCAGCCGGCAGAAGGCTTCATTCACGGTGACAATGATGCCGTTCCGATCCGACAGGCACATGCTATCCATCGAATTTTCCCACACTGAGCGGAGGCGGAGCTCCGAGTTCCGCAAGGCTTCTTCGGCGGCTTTTCGTCCCGAGATGTCGCGGACATGGAGGAGCAGGGCCTGGATGCCGGAAAATTCCACCGGGCTGGCGCGCACTTCCACCGGCACACACTTTCCTTGCTGCGTGCGGCTGAAGCCCTCCACCTGCCGGATTCTTCCCGTCCGCAGTCCCTCGAATCCTTCTTTGACCGAATCCCGGTATTCCGGGGGCACCAGGTCGAGCACGTTGCGGCCGACCAGGTCTTGTCGGCTGAGGTTGTGGAGTTCGCACGCCGCCGGGTTTACATCCAGCACGTTGCCCTCGGCATCCTCCACGAAAATGGCGTCCGGGGAATTCTCGAAAATCTGACGGAACCGTTGATCGCTTTCGTGCAGCGCGGATTCGGCGCGAATGCGTTCGAGCGCGCCACCGCAGTGATCACCCAGCATTTGGAGAGCCGCCAAATCGCGCTGGGTATAGGCCTGCGGTGTATAGCTTTGAATCGAAAGCAGCCCGATGACTTTGGTGCGATTCCGAATCGGCACCAGCACCAGGCTTTGCGAGAGGTGAGTCGTATCCCCAAAGGGGCGGGTTTGAACCGAGGCTGGATCGGTGTCGGCCGATCTGAGAATCAACTCCGCGCCTTGCTCGACGATGCGCCGTGAGAGCGGGGTGGGGTGCTTGCGGGAGAAATCGTCTTTGACCTCGAACTTGCGGCCCTCACGATCCGTATCGACGTTGAGCAGCGGCGTGACCAGGTCTTCTTCGGTGGAATACAGGTTCAGGGTGAAAGCATCCCATTGGAAGAGGTTCTCCGCTACGCCCAGGATGATGCGGGCAGCTTCCTGGGGTGAACTGGCCGAGCTGAGATTCTGACCCAACTGGGCCAGAATGGCGTCGCGATGCTCGACGCGTTTGCGTTCGGTGATGTCGTTGGCCATGGCCAGGGAAGCCGAGCATCCCTGGAAATTCATGCGGCTCCATTTGATTTCGACATCAATAATGGACCGGTCCTTTTTGAGATGATGCCAGATGCCCGCGAATCCCAAGCGAGTGGACTGCTCCTCATCCACGAGGCGGTGCAGGTACTCGAGCATGCAGGGAAGCTCGTCGCTGGGCCGCAGATCGGCCATGGTCATGGCCAGGAACTCTTCGCGGCTGTATCCGTAATGATGGATCGCCGCGTCGTTCACTTCCAGGAACGCCAGCGTTTCGTTGTCAAAGACCCACATCGGGGTCGGGTTATGATCGAAGATGAGGCGGTACTGTTTTTCGCTTTCGCGCAGCTCGTTCTCGGCGCGGATGCGTTCCGTGACATCGCGCAAGTTGACGACCAGGCCTTCCAGTCCCGCATCGTTGAGATGATTCTGGCCGATGGCCTCTAAATGTCGCCATTCGCCGTTTTGGTGACGGCCCCGAAATTGCACCCGTACCTGCGCGAACGGTTCCCGCAGACTCTGGCCGAAGGCATTCCGCACGAGGTCAAGGTCCTGGGGGTGGACCCAGTCAAAACAACTCTTGCCGGAGACCGCTTCCGGAGGGTAACCCAGCACCCGCTGCAAGGAGGCGCTGCAGTAGCGGAACTTCGCCTCACCATCCAATATCGCCAGCACATCGAGCGAATTCTCGGTCAAAGTGCGAAAATAGTGTTCCCTGCGGACGAGTTCCGCCTCAGCCATCCGCCGGTGCCGACGTTCCTCCGCCTCTTTCACCGCCCTTTGGATGGCGGGCACCAGCCGTTCCGGCATGGTCTTAAGCACGAAGTCGGTGGCGCCCGACTTCAAACAGTTGATCGCCACCTGTTCCCCCACCGCTCCTGAGATCAGGATGAAAGGAAGCTCGGGCAGACGTTCCCGGGTATAGTGCAGTGCGGCTAGTCCGTCATAGTCTGGCAGGACAAAATCGGCGAGCACCAGGTCAAACTGGAGCGTTCCCAGGGCGACCTCGAATTCCTTTTGGTTGGTGGCCAATAACACCTTGGCCGACAAACCTTCCTCGATCAGTAAATGCTCGAGGAACCAGGAAAAATCCCGATCATCTTCCAAGTGCAAAATGTTTACCGGTCGACTCATGTGTTACAGGGCCTGGAACCTCAGATTCTATAGCATGTTTCGTGCCGACACGCAACACGGCTCTAACTGTTTAATTGATAACATATTCCAAGTGCATAAACTCTTGTCCGGCTGTGTGGATATGGGACACCTTCATCCACGGGACAGCAGGGCTCGTGCCTTGAGTTTCCAGAGCACCTTCATCTATAGCGGTTGGAGGGAGGTGGCAGGTTAGAAAAATCACAAGTCTGGCTTCCCGAAACCCTGTGGGCAAGTGTTGGACGATCTTGCGAGCGTTGAAAAGCAAACAGCACCCGGCTGACTCGTAATTCGCAGGCGGGTCGGAACTGTTGCCGGGCGGTGCGGCTTTTTGAGCCGCCGTGCCGCCCATCGGACTCCAAACGATCAGGCGCCTTGGACCTTGACCCAGCGGCGATCCCGCGAGCCTTGATACATGGCTTCCATGACGGCCACGCGCGCGGCAGCCTCGCTGGGTTTGACCAGGGGCATGTCGGGCACGCCGCCCACCGCATCGAGGAACTGGTGCAACGGCGCCCGGGGTGGCGGCGGCAGTTGGGTTAAGGGTTCCTTGCTGTCGCTGCCGGGGACCTTTTTGCTCCGGTAATAAAGATGGTTGTCATGGATGACGGCGTGGCCTTCGGTGCCGCTGATGAGCAGTTGCACCGGATCCTCGATGTCCACCCAACCCGCCGCCAGGGTGCCGATCACGCCAGTGCTGAAGCGCATGAGGCCTTCGCCGGTCTCATCGCAATCACCGTAACGGCCGGTCACGCTTCTGATTTCTGCTGTCGCCTCATCAATCGGTCCCAGCATCCACATCAGGATATCCAGTTTATGGGTGCCGAGATCGCCAAAAGCGCCGACGCCCGAGATTTTTGGATCGGCCATCCACCGCCATTCGGTGTCGAACCAGCCGCCGAGCGAGCCGCTGTGGCAATTAGAGCCGCGCACCCGCGTGATCTTGCCAAAATTGCCTTTCGCAATTTCTCCCTTCAGGAAAATGTGTTTGGCGTCGGTGCGCATGAAATAGCCGGTGGTGAACAGCAGGTTTTTGCTCTCGATCGCCTTCGCCATCTCGAAGCTTTCCTTGCCGGTGATGCCCAGCGGCTTTTCGATGAACATGTTCTTGCCGGCCGCCGCGCCCGCCAGGACCAATTCCAAGTGGCGGTTGGTTTCCGAGCAGATGATGACGGCGTTGATTTCCGGATCAGACCATACCGCCGAGGCTTGCTGGACCACCGCCGCTCCCATTTGTTTGGCCCGCTTATCGGCGCGATCGGGTTGGTGATCCCAGACCGACTTGACGCGCACATCCGGCCTGGTCTTGACAAGGTCAATGAAACCCGGGGTGTGGATGTGGCCGACGCCGACAAAAGCGAGGGTCACTTTCGGTTTATCCGTGGCCTGGGCCAGGACGGTGGGAACCGTGGCGGCGAGGGCGCCAACCGCGGCGGTGCTGCGTAGAAATTCTCTGCGTGTTACGGTGCTCATAATGCCTGTTAATTTCAGGCCGGGGTGCGGGCATTCGCCTATGGCGACAAGCGACGGCACGCCCGGCAATCGTGACCGCCCGCATGCTGCCTTCTGCGGCGGAGACCGTCAAGAGTGCACCGGTAGCTGCGAACGTAGCGCGGCCAAATCTCGAGCCTCGCACGGCGGTGGCCGGTCGTGAATCATCGCGGTGTTGGCCGTGGTTCCCCTTGAGTCGGGGTGAATCAATCGGCAGTGGTTGACGGCGTTGCGCTTTATAACTAGGCTTTAGTATGCCTGAAGGCGGCAAGAAGAAAGTAAATCGCAAGGCGATGATGTTGGGAGTCGGCCTGGATTCAGATGGGCACAAGCGTCTGACCCGGGGTGACAATTTTGTGCTCGTCGGCGGTTCAGAAGAGACGCACGACGTGATGACGGAAAAGGCCATTAAAATCAATGAAAAGCTGGCCGAGAAGGGCAAACGGCTCGAAACGGTTACCAGCGAGGAATTCGACGACATTGCGCACGCGGTCGGTTTGCGTCGCTCCTGAAGCGCCAACCTGGCTCCACTCACGCTCAACCGCTAAATCCCTCAAAGCTTATGGATATCTCAAACCTTCACCCCATCTCGAACAGTTACCAGGATAGCCGCCTCATTAGCCTTAAAAGCTGGAAGCGGGCCAACGAAATCTCGCCTCGCGACCAGGGTGGTCCGTACATGATCTCTCAAGAAGGCTACGACCCCGCGGATTTGATGTCGCGCCCGGATGAGTTTTTGCTGGGGCGCACGGGGAAGTGGACCAGCATTGGGATATTCTTCAAGCTGCCGGTGGACGTGCGCCGGGCCGAGTACGTATTTGGCACTGCGGCGGAAGTCATGAGCCTGCTGGATTCCCTGCCACCCGGGGTCCAGATCCAGCGCGGCGACGCAGTGGATGAGGCGGCGGAGGAAAAGCACGACGATCTCCATGCGGCCTACCACCAGGCGAAGCAGCAGGCATCCGATAACTAGTACTGAGTTGGTGGCGGAGTCCCTCGGGGTTGCAGATGGCTGGCGGTCGCTCCCGGCGCTTGAGTCCCACCGGTGAAGTGTTAACGTTTAGCCATGTTTGAGACCAAGCAGCCTTTCATCAAGGAAGATCCGTGGCGGATTTTTCGCATCATGGCCGAGTTCGTGGACTCCTTCGAGACGCTATCCCAACTCGGACCTGCCGTGACCGTATTTGGCTCGGCGCGCGTCAAGCCTAACAACCCCTATTACGCGGCGGCGGTCGAGTTATCCAAGGGACTGGCCAAGGCGAATCTCGCCATCATCACGGGCGGCGGGCCGGGTATAATGGAAGCGGCCAACCGGGGTGCCGCCCAGGGTCGGGGAAAGTCCGTGGGACTCAACATCGAACTCCCGCACGAGCAAAAGTGCAATCGTTACGCCAACGTGCCCATCAATTTCCACTACTTCTTTTCCCGAAAGGTATGTTTTGTGAAATACAGCATCGCCTTCGTGTTCATGCCGGGCGGATTCGGCACGTTGGATGAACTGTTTGAAGTGCTCACCCTGGTGCAAACGCGCCGCATTCCGGAGTTCCCGCTGATTTTGTTCGGACGCGAGTATTGGCAGGGACTGCTGCGCTGGATGAAGAGCCGGTTGGAGGAAGAATCCGCGTTCATCAGTCCGGGTGATTTGGATTTGCTGACGATTACGGACGATCCGCAGGAAGTCATCCGCCTAGTTCAGGATTACGAGCGGCGGGTCGGTCCGCCGGAAATGGTGCCGACCGCATTCGCCTGAGGCTGGGCTCCTGCCGGGGGCGGGGGTAAACGCTACATATGTACCAAATCACTCACCTGAAAAATGGCTTGAGCCTCGCCAGCTTCGCCATGCACCACATGACCAGCGTCAGCGTTGGGGTCTGGGTGGGGATGGGCTCTCGCTACGAGCCGTCGCCGCGCAACGGGGTGTGTCATTTTATCGAGCACCTGCTGTTCAAAGGCACCTCGCGGCGCAGCGCGCGGGACATTTCACAGGAAATCGAGGGTGCCGGTGGCTATTTGAACGCGTTCACCAGCGAGGAAGCGACGTGTTTCCATGCGCGGACCGGGTATCGCCGGCTGGAGGAAACGCTGGCGGTGTTGATGGACATGCTGCTGCATTCCCGGTTCGATCCCCAGGACATCGAGAAGGAGCGGGAGGTCATTAACGAAGAGATTGCGATGAGCCTGGACGAGCCCCAACACCTGGTGCAGGAACTGCTCAACGCGACGCTCTGGCCCCGGCAACCGCTCGGGCGTCCGATTACCGGTACCCCGGCGAGTTTGAAAGGCTTGCTCCGACCGGAATTGACCGGGTGGCTGAACGAGAACTATGTCAGCGGCAGCACGGTGATTGTAGCTGCTGGCAAGCTCTCCCATCGACAGCTCCTCGAGGCCGTGGCGCCCTATGGGAAGCAGGTGAAACGCGGGCGGCGACCAGCATGCCCTCTCGCCGTGGAAGCGCAAACACGGCCGCGGATTGGTTTGCTGACCAAAAAGACGGAGCAGACGCAGTTGGCCGTGGGACTGCGGACGTGTTCCCGGCATGACTCGCGGCGTCTGCCGTTGCGGTTGCTCAACACCATCCTGGGCGAAAACATGAGTTCGCGCCTGTTTCAGTTAGTGCGGGAAGATCGCGGACTGGTTTACTCCATCTATAGCACACCGAGCTATTTTCACGACACCGGCGACCTGGTGATCTCGGCGGGACTGGATGCGGACAAGTTGGAGCAGGTGCTGAAGTTAATTCTGACGGAGCTGAAGCGACTGCGCGAGGAATTGGTCTCAGCCGAAGAACTGCGGAGGGCGCGCGATTACGTTATCGGCCAGATCGACATGGGATCAGAAAGCACCGAGAACCAAATGAATTGGATTGGCGAACAGGTGCTCGGTTACGGGCGATGCTTCACGCCCGCGCATGTGAAACGGCTGCTCTCCCGGATAACGGCGCAGTCCATCCGTGAGGCCGCGCGGGATTTCTTGCGGTTGGATCGAGTGAACGTGGCGTTGGTAAGCCCGTTGAAATCGGATCAGTCGATTCGTCGCGCGCTGCCGTTTCTCCAGTAGCGCGCCAGGGCGTGCCGCCAAATCAGGCCGTTAGCGAGCGGTCGAGGCTGGCCTTGAGCTCGCGCTTGCCGCGCAGACCGACCACTTGCTCGATGACCTGGCCTTGCTTGAACAGCAGGAGGGTGGGGATGGCGCGCACGTTGAATTGCAGCGCCAAGCCCTGGTGATCGTCGATATTCACTTTGCCGATCTTCGCCCGGCCGTGGTATTCCTCGGCCAGTTCGTCGAGCAGCGGGGCGATGGATTTGCAGGGACCGCACCATTCCGCCCAAAAGTCCACCAAAACCGGAGCGGCAGACTTCACGACTTCCGTCGCGAAGTTGTCCGCAGTCAATGTCACAATTTTATCAGAAGCCATAAAATGAGACCAAAGGTAGCGCGAAATCCGGCAAGCGCAAATGGGCTCAACCCGGTCCGGGCAAACCCCAGATCAAATAGGCGGTAGTGCCAACCGCCGCCAGGCCAATGATGGCCGCGGCAATGGCGAGACCTTTATCGAGGCCGCTGACGGTCGGGGCGGCGGCGACGGGCAAAGCGGGGCGCGGGGCGGCGA
>DBMR01000081.1 GCA_002298785.1 Verrucomicrobia subdivision 3 bacterium UBA693 | reverse complement strand
CAGGATGAGGCGGCCCGTGCATGGAGGGCTTGAATCCGCTCGCTACAGCCAGCGTTCTAGCTCAGGTTGCTTTTGGAACCGGCATGGCCTCCATGATTCATCAGCATTTTGTTTCGCGACTCGCGCCTCTTGAGCGTGAAATGGGCGAGGAGCTGGTTGTTTCAGGTTTGGTTGGGCCTTACCGCATCTTTCAAAGAGCGAAAGGACATCGCCACGGAATTGATGATGCCACGACGGCCTGGTATGCATTGCAGAAATCGCCCCCGGTAAAGAAGACGCTCGATCTGGGCACTGGGATTGGAACGGTCGGCCTGGCCGTGCTTTGGGGACTCGGCGAGGGAGCGAAGTTGACGTGCGTCGAGGCTCAGGACATTAGTTACAAACTGCTTTCGGAAAATATCCGGGGGAATGGATTGGACGGGTGTGTCCGGGCAATTCACGGGGATATTCGAGAATTGGATTTAGGTGAACGGTTTCCACTGATCACCGGAAGTCCCCCCTATTTCCCGATCGGGAATGGAACGTTGCCGGAGGATTCGCAAAAGGCGCACGCGCGATTCGAGCTTAGAGGCGATGTGGGCGATTACGCGCGGGCCGCCAAACGACACCTCACCGATGATGGATTGTTTGTGTTCTGCTTTCCGTTTCAACAAAAGAGCCGGTGCATCAAACTGGTGACCGAGGTCGGGTTCAGGCTCATGACCATCCGCGATGTGGTGCCGATGAAGAGCAAGCCGGCGTTGTTCTCGCTTTATTGCGCTTCGCTCAGCTTCACCGGCGCGGTGACAGTCGAGGATCCGCTGGTCGTGGCCTTCGAGGACGGAAGCTATACGCCAGAGATGAGGGCTCTGCAGGCGACACGCGGATTTGGGCCTGAAGGAACAAACGTGATCACATAACGGATGGGCACTCCGGGCCGGAGCATCTGTTGTGGAGAAGGAGTCTGAAACCACAGGTTTAAGTTTCAAACGTGAACAGCGGATCCGACTATGCTCCAAACCATCCCCGCGTCCGGTTACACACCTTGCACACGGACAACATTACCGGCACTTCCACCAGCACTCCGACAACCGTCGCGAGTGCCGCCGGCGAATCGGCCCCGAACAGCGTGATGGCCACCGCAACGGCCAGCTCAAAGAAGTTGCTCGCCCCGATCAAAGCTCCCGGCGCCGCAACGTTGTGCTCAACACGAAACCATTTCATTAGCATGTATGTCAGGCCGGAGTTGAAATACACCTGTAGTATGATCGGCACGGCGATCAGGAGCACGGCCAGCCAGCGGCTCGTCAGGTTCTTCGACTGGAACGCGAAGATGAGCACCAGGGTAAGGAGCAGCGCTCCGATCATCACCGGGTGAAACTTCGGTAGAAATTTCGTCTCAAACCATTCCTTGCCGTGCGATTTCAGCAGGGCTGTCCTGGTCAGCCAACCCGCTGTCAACGGAATGACAATGAAGACCACCACCGATGTGATCAGTACCTTGGCCGGCACCACGACATGCGCTACACCGCAGAGGAACATTACGATCGGCGCGAACGCCACCAGCATGATCAAGTCGTTCACGGCTACCTGCACCAGCGTGTATGCCGGGTCCCCCTCCGTGAGATACGACCAGACAAAGACCATCGCTGTGCAAGGTGCCGCCGCCAAGATAATCAGCCCCGCCGTGTAACCCTTCGCGGTTTCCGGGTCAATCCACCCAGAAAACAGATGCTGCATGAAGACCCATGCCAGGAAGGCCATGCCGAATGGTTTCACCAGCCAGTTTACGAATAATGTCACCAACAGTCCCTTTGGCTTGCGAGCGATGCCTCGGATCGCACCAAAATCGACCTTCAGCATCATCGGGTAAATCATCAGCCAGAGCAGAACCCCGATGGGCACATTCACTTGAGACCCTTGTCCGAATTCAAATTTGCTCAGC
This sequence comes from Verrucomicrobia subdivision 3 bacterium UBA693, assembly GCA_002298785.1. GTDB lineage: Bacteria > Verrucomicrobiota > Verrucomicrobiia > Limisphaerales > UBA8199 > UBA693. The sequence goes on along the minus strand of DBMR01000081.1, from coordinate 47,742 downwards.
GCGGCCGTTACTCCGGGCATTGCCTTCCCAAATAAAACTCCGACGAGCATGCACAGGAAGACCCAGACCGTGAGGTAGCGATCAAAGAATGCCAACCGTCTTGGCTCTGCCGGTGGAGGGGCGGTTTGAGAGCTGACTGTGGTCATATCAAGTCTCCACAGGGATTCGAGATGGTTGGATGAGTTGCTGCAAGTTGCGCACTCCAACCGGTTCTTCGGCAAGCCAAGGAACGAGAGCGGTGCGGTTGGAAAACTTCTCAATTACTTCGTTGATGAATCGCACCTCCCCGAATCCGCGGGCTTTGAGCAGCGGTTCGGACGTGTCGGCCTTAACCAGGCTCTGGTTGATTACCCAAGCGAAGGGTTCGATCTTGGCCCGGCGCAGGTCTTCCTGAAGGGCTGCAGCTTCATGCACCGGTGTCGCCTCAGGCAGGGTCACCAGCAGAATGCGGGTGAAGTTCGGATCGCGCAGCCGAGGCAAGAGGTTAACCACTTCTTCGGGCATGTCGCTGCTCTTACGGGAAACCTCCCGGTGATATGCTTCTGTGGCGTCCAAGAGTAGCAATGTGTGGCCAGTGGGGGCCGTATCTAAAACAACGAATCCTTTTTCACCCTGAGCTACTACCCGAGCAAAGGCACGAAATACGGCGATTTCCTCGGTGCAAGGCGAACGCAAGTCTTCCTCCAACACAGCCCGACCTTTGGCGTCCAGCCCTTTTCCGGCGGTGCTCATCACGTGCTTGAAGTAGGCTTGGGTTTCCTTCCGGGGATCGATCCGGCTCACCTCAAATCCGGGCACTCCACCAACGGTCGGCAGCACGTGGGCCGCAGGGTCGGTGGTGCTCAAATGCACGGGATACCTGCGCCTTGCCAGTTCAGCGGCGATCGCGGCCGCGAGGGTTGTCTTGCCAACGCCTCCCTTGCCCATGGTCATGATCACCCCATGGCCGGGGCGCGCCATTTCACTCACCAACTCGGCCAACGAACTGGTGGCGCTGACCTCTGGAGCCGCTCCAGTTCCCACCGAAGACTCTAATCCGCTAGAGGTATTGCCGATCAGCTCACGGAGCGACGCGACGCCAAGCAGGTTGTTGGGACGCAGTGGTATCTCTGTGCATGGAATGTTCCGAACAAATTCCGCCTTTTCTTCTAGAGCCCTCGAACCTCGCTGCTCCAGGGCAGCACCCAGGTCATCTTGAACCGTGCTATGGAAAACGCCATTTACGATCAGTCGTTGGTTAAGCATCCCGAGAGCGGCCAGTTCATTGCTGGTTCGCTTCGCTTCGCTCAATGCCTGCTTCTGCGGCCGAGTAACCAGGAGAACGGTTGTTTGGCCGCCATCCGAAAGCGCGGCCAGGGATTTTTCGTAAAACGAGCGCTGTTTTTGAAGTCCTGAGACAGGACCAAGGCAAGAAGTCCCCGTGGAGTTCGTGTTCAGAAATCCCGTCCAGGCTCCAGGAAGTGCCAGCAGCCGGAGCGTGTGGCCCGTGGGTGCCGTGTCAAAGATGACATGGTCGTAATCTGCGGTCGCCGACGGATTACCTAACAGGGCCGCGAACTCGTCGAACGCCGCGATTTCCACCGTGCATGCGCCCGAGAGTTGCTCTTCCATGCTCCGAACCACAGCTTCTGGCAGCACGCCTCGGTATGGGCCAACCATCCGATCGCGGTAGGCTTGGGCAGCCGCTTCGGGATTGATGTTCAGGGCTTTCAAGCCGGGCACGCCCGGGATCTGCACTGGCGCGGGTCCGAGCTTCTGGCTTAACACTTCATCGAGATTCGAGGCCGGGTCTGTGCTCACCAGCAACACTTTGAGCCCCTGGTCCGCAAGGGCGATCGCGCTCGCACAGGCCAAAGACGTCTTTCCCACACCACCTTTTCCTGTGAAAAACAGGTAACGCGTGGGTTGTTCAAGGAAGTCGATGGTCCGGTGCGGGTTCATACCGTAGATTATCCGCAGCACTTGGAGGCAGACTTATGGCCTTCAGCGTTTGCGCCGCAGCACGCATCCGGTTCCGGGTTGGAGTCGCTCAAAGCCGCTCCGGTCAACTTGTCCGCCAGGCGGAGGATGGCCTGATGCGGCGAGTCCTTTACCTTGGCTCCCATCTCGACTGCTCGAGCCATATCCGATTTCGAAACTCCCAATTTGCGCGCTTCGTTGTAATGGTGTTTCAGGCAGGGCTCACAGTTCGCTGCGATGGCTACCCCAATCGCCACCAACTCACCCACGGCAGGTGAAAAGGTGCCGTTCCCGGTCTGCGTGACGTCTGCCCATTCTGCCAGTTCATTTCTTTTGGGATACCGACCGCTTGCTTGAATCTCTCCATTGGAGAGGACGAGAGGAAGGGCAGCTTCCCCCTTGTCAGTCAGGGCCTGTTTGACGAGGGCGTTCTCTACAAACGCCGCAGGGCTTTGAGAGAGATTATAACGCTCGACGTTGACGCCTTGTTCCTGGAGCCAACTCAAATCCGCGGCAAACCGGACGTGCACCGGATCCACATTGGGCCCGCAAATTCCGGTCGAACAGCACATCGGTGGGTCGAAGACCTGGATACCCTTGGGATTGTTTTCTGATTTAAGAGTCCCGGGTTTACTCGCGGTAACCTCCAGGCTGGTTATGTATTCCCCGGGTTTGGCGCCGGCCGGAAGCTTCTCGATTATCTTCTGATACAGCGGATCCTGCCAGTCCAGCATGGCATCGACATAGCCCGACTTCGGGTTCAATACGATGTCCCAAAGACCCGCTTCCTGGGCCATGCGTTCGGTTTCTGAAACCAGCACTGCTCCCGCGATACACCCGACCAGTGCCTCCACCATTTCAACCACTCTCTGCGGCAGCGGTTTGAGCAAGGCCAGGTCCGACACGGCTACCCGTCCGCCGGGTTTGAGCACCCGCGCGATCTCCCGCCATACCTGTGGCTTGTCAGGGGAGAGATTGATAACGCAGTTCGAAATAACCACGTCCACACTGTTGTCGGCCAACGGAAGGTGCTCGATTTCCCCCAAACGGAATTCTGCATTATCGAGCCCGGTTTGCTTACGATAGCTTTCGATGTTCTTCCGGGCCTTGGCCAGCATCTCTGCTGTCATATCTACCCCGATCGCACGTCCCGTGACCCCCACCTTCTTGCCTGCGATGAATACGTCAAAACCCGCGCCGCTACCCAGGTCCAGCACCACTTCTCCAGGCTGCAAGGACGCCAGGGCATTAGGATTACCGCAGGAAAGGCCCATGTTCGCTCCCTCCGGCAACGTGGCCAGTTCTTCGGCGGAGTAGCCAACCGTTTTGGCCAATTTCTCAGTTTGGGTTGCCGGCGCTCCGCAGCAGCTCTTGCCGCCACCCCGCCTTTCGCTGCCCTGCTGCGCGATTTCGCCATAACCCGCTCGCACCTTCTGTCGCACGGTTTCGGGGTCGGTAAATTTCGTCGAGTCCGTCATAATCTATTCCTTTCTATCTATTCCTACTCGCCTCATCGCGCCGTCCGGCCGCGTAGGCCTCAAACACTTTTCGAATCTCATCCCGGACACGCCGGAAAACGGCCATCTTCTCTTCTTCGGTCCCGGTTGCGTGCGCGGGATCGTCGAATCCCCAATGATAGCGATTCACCTGGCCGGGAAAAGTTGGGCAGGCCTGGTCCGCATTGCCGCAAACCGTGATCACCGTCTCTACCTGCTGCTTAAGGAACTCCTCCAGGTGCTTGGATCGGTGCCCAAAGATATCGATGCCGATCTCCTGCATGACTTTGACAGCGAGGGGATGGACATAGCCCGCCGGCTTGGAACCGGCGCTGCGGACGTTGTAATCCTCCCCGAGCGCTCGTTGCAGGATTCCCTCTGCCAAATGACTTCGGCACGAGTTACCTGTGCAAAGAATCAAAATCGTTGGTTTATTCATTTGCAACATTGCTTCCGGCAGAGTTCCACCGGGTCCATAGCCATGACCTTCTTCAGCCGCGCAGCGTCGACCGTAATGCGCGCATCGTCCGCGACCGCTCCGTGTATCCATCGCGTGACTTCCCGCAGTGGTGCGGCAGATCCCTTTCCCGGCAGGGAATAGTAAATCCACCGCCCTTCCTTCCTCGAGTCCACCAACCCGGCCTGATAAAGGATCGAGAGGTGCTTCGAAATGGTGGAAGCTGCCAGCCCGAACAGTTCGGTGATTTGGCAGACGCAGAGTTCCCCGTCCCGCAGCGCCAGGAGCATACGCACCCGGTTTTCGTCGCTGAGGGCCTTGGTAATGGCCATGGTTTCGCGGAGTGTCATATCGTATATTTCGACATACAACGAAATATAATTAATCCCTCGACCGTCCCCTGTCAAGAGGAGCTCACGATCAAGTAAACCCCGCCGAGGATCACCAGCACCCCGCAGATGCCCTTTACGATCGCCACTCCCCGAGAGTGCTCATTCCAATTGAGGTACCTCTGCACCAACTCGGTCGACGTGCCGGCCACCACAATGACGGCACAATGCCCAAGCCCGTAGATGAGCAACAAAGCGCCGGCGTAAAGCCAAGCTGTCTTGGCTACTTTGAACGCGACAGCGAGCACAGGTGCCATGTAAGCGAAGGTGCAAGGCCCCAGCGCGATGCCAAAGATGAGCCCGAGCAGGAACGCGGCAGCCAGCCCCTTGCTTTTCACGCCGACTTGTCCCGGTGAAGACCACGGAGCTGGAATGACGCCCAGCAGGTGCAGTCCGACGAGGAAAAAGATGGCGGCCACGAAATGATTACCCCAACGGCCGATATCCCCCATCATCCGTCCCACCGCGGCCGTCACCGCGCCAATTGCGGCGATGGTGATCAGGATCCCCACGGCAAAGCAGGACGCGATTCCGAACGCTCTCCCGGTGCTAACCCGTCCCTGGCCACTGATGAAGCCAACAATTAACGGTATGCTTGAAAGGTGGCAGGGGCTGAGAACGACACTCAGCACACCCCAGAGCAAAGCGGCCGTTAGGGCCAGGAGCGGCCCGCCTTCAACGGCGTGGGACAGGGAGGTGAAGAGTTCCTGCATGGAGAGGGCCCGTTTTCTCTAGCTTTTGGCTTTCTTCGGCTTTTCGGATTTGGCTTTGAGGCTTACGCCGAGTTCTTTCCACTTGGCGAGGATGTCTTCTTTTGAAAAGAACCCCTCGTGCCGGAATAACTCCTTGCCGCTGGCGTCGTAGAAGATCTGGGTGGGGATCAGGTTGATTTTATACGGTTTGCTTGCATCCGGTTTCTTCCAGACGTCGATGAATTCCACGTCGAGCTGCCCCTCGAACTCCGTTTTCAGCTCCTTGAGGATTGGAGCCATCATCTTGCAGGGGATGCACTTGTCTGCCCCGAGATCCACCAGCCGTGGCACGGTGGATTTGGCAGGGGCATTGGTAGAAGCGGCTGCTCTGCTTTCGCCAGCAAACACGCTCAGCGCCAGGAGGACTGCGACGGCGCAGACCACGGCTTTCGCGAACGATGTTTTCATTGAATTTGAGGCTTAAGGTTTAATCTTCTGGAACAGGCCCGGCAATTTGGTCCTGTATGCCTCCAGGATGGGAGCCTCCATTTCGGCCAAGGGTTTAACAGGAACCAAGTCCATGACTTCGGCTGACGACATCCCTGACTCGAGCAGGGTACGTGCGCTGCCGCAGACCATCCGTTTTAAGGCCGCCGCGGTCTCCGTCTCGGAGAGCCCGAAGCTTACAGCCAGCTCGCGCAATGCCTGGAACTGGAACCAGAGGTAAGTGGGGCCCATGCCCGTCAGTAGCGCGTAGGCCTCCAGTTTGGCTTCGGCTACCTCCGGGCACTCGCCTAGAGGATCCAGAAGGCTGGTCAAATTTGTGCGGTCTGTGGAGGTCAATGCCGGGCTGAAACACACCGGATTGAAGCCGAGGTTGACCACGGACGGAGCGTTCGGGATCAAGCGCGCCACGCGGGAGAAGCCCCCGAGCAATTCGGTGAGCTTTGCGATCGTGAATTTCGGTGCCAAGGAGACCACCATCGAATCCGCTCCAATGGTTCCACGAAGGCCACTTGCCACCTCGGCCATGACCGGCGGATGCACAGCCAGGAAGACAACGTCCTGCCCGGCGGCAAGACCGGGTTTACCCACGACGATTTGCACCTGAAGAAAGCGGCTTTTGAGTTTGTTTAACGAATCGGCATTGCAGTCGCTCACGACTACGGAAACGGGCAGCTTCTGCGCCCGTTTCCAACCCTCGAGCAAGATGCCGACGACACGGCCACCCCCGACGAAACCCACGCTCAGTTCTTTCATAGCGATCCTCTCTTCCATTGTTTCAAACGCACGCTGCTTTGAGGATTCCAAGAAGCTCGTCTTTCCCGGGAACTCGCCCGGTAAGTTTCACCGAGCCGTTCACGACCAGCGCGGGAGTCGTCATCACCCTGAGCGCCATGATCTGCCGGAGGTCGCTCACTTTGTTGAGTTCATAGGGGACCCCCAGCTCCTTCGCCGCTTGCTCAGTGGTCGCGTAAAGCTGGTTGCATTTCGTGCAACCGGGTCCCAACACCAGCAACTGCAATGTCGTATTCATAGGCTGCATGATTTCGGTCGTTTAATCTGGTTAGCAATATGGCTAAATAAACACGCAAAAAAATTATGCTGCGCGGCAGGCCTCGGCTTCGTCCGCCTGCAAGACCGACTCCACACACTTCAAAAAGCTCAGGCAGCAGGGCACCCGCAGCTGGTAGAAGATCTTCAATCCCCGTTTATCGTCCCGGACCAGGCCCGCCTTCTTCAAGATGCTCAAGTGTCGTGACACCGTCGGCATCTCCACTCCAATCATTTCGGTCAACTCGCAAACACAGCGTTCCCCCCGGGACAATTCATCCACAATGAACATCCGGGTAGGGTGCGCCAAGGCCTTCATGACCCTCGCTTGATCCCGGAAATCTGCCGGTGTTCGTTTGTTAGTCTGATGCGCCACTACATAGTGTTTAGCACGATAGCTAAATAGTGGCAAGCTCGGATTCAGCAGTTCTCATTGTAGGCGACTGGAGTGGGGGCTATTGGGAAGATCTGGGTATTTTCGCGCCGGGTGAGAGTTGCTGGCGGGATCCTTGGTGTTTCTGAAGCCAACTGGACAATGCGCAGCCCCCACGCGCTGGTAGCGTGTTTTCCTCCCGCCAGGCTGGTTCAGCTTTTGGGTACGGCGTACGGGCCGATTTCCAGACCTTGCATCATGAAATTCATCAGCCGCTCCCAGGACTCGAAATGCAGATACCTGGTCAGGGCTTCAAGGTGCTGAAAGAATCTCCGCCGTGCTCCCACCATGGCGCGGATGAGGCGATAGCTCTGGTCCGCCAACTCCAAGAGCGTGTGAAACCCAAAGGCCAGCAGGTTCATCGTCATCAGCAACGAGGCCAGATGCTGCTTGCCGTGACCAAGGCGGTGATCTCCCGGTCGGTGATGAAGCTGTTGCGATAAAGCACCGCCCCCGCCGCGTCGGTGATGGTCAGTTCGCACCAGTTGACTTTTAAGGCGTCCGCACTGTCCGTCAACGGCACCCCGTTGGCCCAGCGATAGTGGTGGTGTTCCCAACGGTTGGATTTGCCTTTGACGCGCCGCTTCAAGGTGGGGCGCGCCGGGGTCCAACCCTTCCACCCACCCGCTGAGGTGGCGGTGGGAGGTGGGCTTGCAGGTGAACAGAAAGTGAAACCCGTGCAGCAGCACCTGCCGACAGAAGGGTTGGTGGGCGTAGAAATCGTCGCCCAGCAAAGTATCATTGCCCGTGGAGTAACGCTCGGCGTGGGCGACCAACCAGCGCATGGCCTCCAACAACCCCTCCTCGTCGAAAGCCTGGTAGAGTGCGTCGAACTGGCTGAAGAGCTGCGCCCACTCAAGCAACCCCTCCGAGACCACAAGCAGCCCGCGGATACCTCGGGGAGTTTCGTGGCCTGCTTTTAATCTGCTTTTAATGTTGGCGAATTCGGTGCTTGAGCCGGAGCGAATTAGGCAAAGCAGGATTAGCAACAGATTAAAGCAACATTAAAAGCTCAACAAGGCGAGGCCTCGGTGCGTCTAAACCTTCAAATGAAAGTGGAGCGACATGTGCGGTTGCCGGCGACCTTGAGACTGCGGTCATGGCCACAAAGGAGGGATCGATGAGCGGGGCGCTTTTCAAAGGACGGTTTCTTTGCCCGGAATGTGGTTCGACTAAGCCCGAACACGACTTTTTCCAGGAACCTGTGGCTCGGGCGGCAAGGCTCCGACGTCGATACAGGTGTGCCGAATGCCATTGCGAAATCCCGGTTCATTTAGCGGAGCGCTGGGGCGGTATTTCCGTTGAGGATGCCATGAGAGAGTGGCGGGTAGCTTATCGTGACCCTGCAAAGGTCCCGGAGGCACACGCGAGCCTATGAAACGGACAATTTTCATCAAGCCCTTCCGAACAGGTCGATTTCCCGTCAACGTGCGACTCACACGATCTCTAGCAAGAAGTTCAGGAGGAAGCCCGCCTATCAGGCGATTCGATCCAGGTGCCTTAAAGGAATTGCATCGGATGGCGTGCTGAAATCTTCAGGATCAACATAACATGGATACTTCTCTCGAAAGCGTTTGCCCACTCTGTTCCCAGGTCTGCCTGCGCGAACAACTTTATTCACACATTACCTGTGAGTGTGAGCGCACCCGTGAGCAAACAGTCCAGATCATCCAGGCTCACCACAAGGGATGGACCGACGAACACGGTGCATGCGAACCGTGCTGGAAATCGTTTCGAGAAGCTGCCCGTATTCTTAGCCTCCTGAAGCAGGCGCGCCAGCACCGTTCAGATTATCTCTAGGTACACCTTACGAACGACAGGCTAAGCTGACATTTTGGAGGACGCTGTTGTTATGAAAATGATCGACGAAGAACAGGGCTCGAGTCGCTATTCAGCCCGGAATATGGCCAAGCCCATAAACCTTTACTGCAATGCGCCTCAAGCCCAATCAGTCCAAGTACAGGGTGACTTCAGCCATTGGATCCCGTTAGCCATGCAGCGACGAGTCGATGGTTGGTGGTTTCTGCAGGTCCCGGTTACACACGGCCACCACCGGTATCGGTTTCTGGTTGACGGCCGACCCCAGTTGGACCCGCAAGCGACAGGCATGACACGTAACGATGCCAATGAAGTGGTGTCAATAGTCGCGGTAAGCTGATGATGCTCCACTCAATTGGATTTTGTGAAGATGACACAGCCCTGACTGGAATATGACACTTCCGAAAGGTTTTCATCGAGCCAAGTGCCGAAACCGCAGACCACGCGGAAGAATTTATTGGATCATTAAACAAAAACGTCAGCTTCAGAGCCTCAAGCTGGAGGAGAAATGGTGATCGTTGCCAATAGGGCGGTTGGTTCTTTTCCCCTGCGGATTCAAAGGCCTGCCCCCGCGTCTTCCAATTGGGCCGCCAGGCTTTCGCAGGCCTGGATCAATGCCGACTGGCCTTTCCGGCGCGCCAATTCCACCGCCCGCCCCGGATCAAAATGGGCACAGCCATCCCCGGGGTTCAAGCCCGGCGCCTCCTGGGTGCGCGCCTGGCCTTTAGCGGCATCGTTCTTAGCCTTCAGATACAGCGCCCCGAGCCGCTGATGCGCGTGAGGCGCTTCCGGTGAATTTGCGGGAAGCGGCAAACGTGTTAGCGTTCATTCGATGGAAACTGGACTTCCCAATGCCAGCGTTGACCCCGTTCGCAAGAACAGCTCCACGCCGCGCGGCACCGTCGTGGAAACCGCAGCGAGGGAGGATGACGCCGCGGCTCTCCGACTGGTGGTGGCGGGAACCGTATCCGAAACCGGCAGGGAGTTCTTTCGAGCGCTGGTCCAGAACCTGGCCCGCGCGCTCGGCACAACCGGGGCGTGGGTAACCGAATGGCTTCCGGAAGAGCGCAAACTGCGCGCTCTGGCAATGTGGCTTGGCGAGGATTATGTGAACCAGTTCGAATACCTCGTCGCTGGCACCCCTTGTGAGGCGGTGGTCGAGAACCGGGGCCTGGTCCATATTCCCGAACGCATCCTGGAACTCTACCCAGACGAGGTGGATTTAGTGCCGTCCGGCACCAGCAGCTACCTCGGTGTCCCGTTGCTGGATACTGAAAGGCAAGTCATGGGTCATCTCGCCGTGCTCGACACCAAGCCCATGCCCGCCGACGCTCGCATGATTTCGCTGTTCGAAATCTTCGCCGCGCGGGCCGCCGCGGAGCACCGTCGGTTGAAAGTTGAACAGGAGGTTCGCGAAAGCGAGGAGCAACTGTCTCTGTTGTTGGCTACCGCCATGGATGCCGTCCTGGTACTGAATGGCCAGTTGCGAATTGTCCGCGCCAACCCGGCCAGCGAACGGCTGTTCGGCTGCACACAGGAGGATTTGGTCGGGGAGCAACTCGGCGATTTTCTCGTTCAGGAAAGCGTCGCCCTGGTCGAGAAGTTCACGAATCGCGTTGCGGGCGCACCTGGGGGGAAGCCACAACTGTGGGTGCCGGAGAACTTCATCGCCCGACGTTGGGATCACTCCGTCTTCCCCGCAGAGGCGACGCTGTCACGGTTCGAGCGCAGGCTGGAGCCATTCTACACCCTGATCCTGCGGAACGCCGACGAGCGGCCAGAGGCCGAACGGCAGCTCCAGCTACTTACCCAGGAGGCGGACTACCTTCGCGAAGCGGTCCGTGAAGCGCCCGGGTACGGCGAACTGCTCGGCCGCAGCGACGCCATGCGTTCGGTGTTTGAGGCCATCGAGAAAGTGGCCAAAACTGGTTCGACGGTCCTGATCACCGGCGAAACGGGCACCGGGAAGGAACTGGTGGCACGAGCCATTCACCGCGCAAGCGACCGGGCCGACAAACCCCTGGTGTTGGTGAATTGTGCCGCAATCCCCGCCAACCTCATCGAAAGCGAATTCTTCGGCCACGAGCGTGGCGCCTTCACCGGCGCCGTTACGCGCCGGGAAGGCCGCTTCTCGATCGCGCACGGGGGGACGATCTTTTTGGATGAGATCGGCGAGCTTCCCCTGGAGCTGCAGGCCAAACTCCTGCGCGTGTTGCAGGAGGGGGAGTTCGAGCCGTTGGGCGCGACACGCACTCTCAAAGTGGACGTGCGCGTGATAGCTGCCACCAATCGCGACCTGAAACAAATGGCTGCCGAAGGCAAGTTCCGCGAGGACCTGTACTTTCGGCTCCATGTTTTCCCGATTCACATTCCGCCCTTGCGCGAACGCGGAAGGGATATTGAGCACCTCGCCGTGAGCTTCACGCAGCGTTTCGGTCGGCGGATGGGCAAGCGCGTCGGCTCTCTGAGCACCGAGCAGTTGCGGTTGTTGTGCTCTTACGATTGGCCAGGCAATGTTCGCGAGCTGCAAAATGTGATTGAACGCGCCATCATTCTTGCTTCGGGATCCGAACTCCCTTTGGAGCGCGCCTTGAGCGGCGGCCGGTTCCCTGAGGCGCCGTTGGCGGCTTTCCCCGTTGCACCGGCAGACCGGGTGCTTACCGCTCGCGAAATGGAGGCCCTCGAGGTTAGAAACATTCAGAAAGCGCTTGCTGTAAGCGGCGGAAAAGTCTCCGGCGAAAATGGAGCTGCTCGCCTGCTGGGAATCCCCTCCACAACCCTTGGTTCACGGATGAAAGCTCTAGGCCTGCAACGGCCCAAAACCTGAGCCGCGCGGAACTGCTTGGACTTCCCGCGGTCGCGGCTCGCCGTCCCGTTACGAAATCCCGCGAATCCCGCTCCCGAGATTTCGTTAGTCCCGAGATCTCGGACCGTAACAACACCATCCTGTTTGAGTGGGATTGATTGGTTCACAATGATTTATACCGGCACACCCGGCCTGGCATCTTCCTAGCATTCTTCCTGGCGTCGCACCGAAGCAGTTCGGCAAGGACAATAATGAAACGCAAACAAACAGTGAACAAGAAAGACATAGATAAAATGAAGACGACGCTGGAAACCAAAGAAACCGTGCTCAACGGCGTGAATGTGACACGCCTCGGGCAAACCATCGAAGCCATCCAACAGAAACCTGACCTGGCGCAGTTTAAGTTCCGGGCCCGCAACCAGTGGAAACTCGGCGCCCATAACGTGGCGACCATTTCCGATTTCTACGGTACATGCCAGGAACTCCAGCACCAGACACCCTTCGTGCTGGTGGCTGATGAACCGCCGGTGTTGCTGGGCGGGGACGCCGGTGCCAGCGCGGGAGAATATATCCTCGCTGGTCTGTCCGCCTGCTTAACCGGCACTCTGGCATGCCATGCTTCCGCGCGTGGCCTGAAAATCGAGAATATCCAGAGTGAGTATGAGGGGGACGTCGACCTTCGCGGCTTCCTGGATCTCGATCCAAAAGTCCGCAATGGTTACCGCGAGATCCGGGTCAAATTCAGGGTCAAGGGCGATTTGGACGAAGCGACCGTGAGGGAATTACTCAGCAAATCCCCGATTTATGACACCCTGGCGAACCCAGTCAAAATCAAGATCGAGGTCGAAACGGAGTAGCCAGGTTGACCGCAGGCCAAACCCCACGGCGCCAGAGCAGAGCCTGGCGCCGTGTCGGAGAATCGCGCTCCCGGCAGGACTCTCATCTGCATCACCGCCCTTCCCCACACGACGCTCTATTGCATTGAGCTGCAAGAACAGAACCGGGCGGCTGGCATATTGATCTGATTTTCTGAAAGGTCTAGCATCGGGTCGGAATCAGGATTGAATGCACCTCACGCCAAACGACTATGACCACGCTCCTGCTTAACCGCTCCTGCTCCGCCTATGTACGGTCCACTTCCATCATGAGTAAATCCACCCGCCTGAACCCTTTGGCTTTCATGAGCGGAAGGCTGAGGTCCAAACCACTTTTTAGCGTCTTCAGCCTGCTCATCCTGCCGTTGTCAGTGCTGGCGGCAAATGACGGACTCTCCACCCGCCTCGACGAACTCCTCAGCGGTTCGTGGCAGTCAGGAGCACCGGGGTTTTCAGTGGCAGTAATTCAGCATGTCAAACCGGTGTATGAAAAGGGTTTTGGCTTGGCCAATTTGGAGTACGATATGCCCGTCAAACCTCAAACGGTTTATCATGTAGCCTCGGTTTCCAAGCAATTTACAGCCATGGCCGTGGTGCTGCTGGAACAGGATGGTAAACTCTCGCTCGAAGACGACCTCCATAAATACTTGCCGGAACTTCCTGATTACGGGCACCCCGCCACCATTCGCCAGTTGCTGCAACACACCAGCGGCATTCGCGACCAATGGCAAACCCTTGGCCTGGCGGGCTGGCGCCTGGACGACGTTATCACGCAGGAGCAAATTCTCCGTTTGCTGTTTCGCCAAAAGGAATTGAACTTTGTTCCCGGCACACGGCATCTCTACTCCAACGGCGGTTACACCCTCGCTGCGGAAATTGTCGCCCGTGTCTCCGGAAAATCCTTTCCCGACTTTTGCCGGGACCGCATTTTCAACCCGCTGGGCATGGCACATACTCACTTCCACATCGACCACCGCACCATTGTCCACGACGGGGCTTATTCCTACAGCAAATCTGGGGACGGCTACCAGGCTGAGCCGTTAAATTATGCCAACGTGGGCGCCACCAGCTTATTTACGACGGCACCGGATCTCGCACGCTGGCTGGACAACTTCCGCGAACCCAAAGTCGGTGGACGCCGCGCCATCGAGCGCTTGCAGGAACAGGCGATACTCGCTGGCGGCAACAAAATTAATTATGCCTTGGGCGTGGGCCTCGGGAGCCACCGCGGCCTCAAAACGATTTCGCACTCTGGCGGCGATGCCGGGTATCGCAGTTTCGTGGTTTGGTTTCCGGAGCAGGAATTGGGCGTGGCGGTACTGACTGGGCTCGCCAGTTTCGATTGTAGTGGAGCGGCCTTTAAAGTCGCCGCCATCGTGCTTGGGGACAAGTTGGCGCCGGAAGCGAACAAGGAGCCGGCGGCGGCAGATCAAAAAAAGCGCGACTACGTCAAACTCGATAGTCGTACGTTTCAGAAGTATTCCGGAGCATATAAACTTGATGCCGGATTAACCGCCAACTTCTATGAAAAAGACGGACGGTTCATGGCTGAAATCCCGGGACAAGGGACCGTGGAACTTCATCCCCTCGGCACCAACAGGTTTCTCATTGAGGCGCCATCGGGCGAGCTCGAATTTTCATCTCAGCCGGACGGAGCCATGCGGTTGAAGTTCTCACCCCAAGGTGGCGGCATGGTCAGCGGAGAACGGATTGCCAGCAAATCGTGGGAACCAAAGGATCTCGAAGACTTCCCGGGCGTTTATTGGAGCGAGGAATTGGAAACCGAGTACACCGTAAAGCTGAAGGACGGTAAACTGACCGCCGAACATATCCGGCACGGATCCATTGAACTGCTGCCGGTACTGCGAGACCAGTTCGCGACGCGGACTTGGTTTATGGCGGAAGTGAAGTTCGAGCGAGATCAGGCAGGCAAGGTCTCCGGAATGACTCTTGGCGGTGGACGCGTCACCGGCATTTTGTTCAAGCGGAAATGAGTCTGACTGGAAAGCTGACGACGATAGACCCACAGAGCGCGATTCGGGGATGTCCGCGGCATTTCAAAGCAGATCCGGTCTTTCCAAACTGCTGTCCTGGTTTTTGAACTGCTGGGACATTTGTCCTTTTGGCCCGGCATCCTGATAATACAGTTTCAGTTCGGTTGGAATCGGGTCCGCATAGGCATCGCGAAGCGCCTTCTTGCGCATGGACTTCAGCGCTTCATCCTTCTTTTCGTCAGTCTTGGCTTCTGTGACACCGGCATCCAGGATCCCTTTGTTGTTGATGATGGAATATTTGCCGTCCTTGCGGAGCAGCGCGGACACGTGGGCGGCACGGGCTTGAAAGCTCCCCGTTGGCACATATGCCATATAGCCGATCGGTTCAAAACCGGCGTTGAAAAACAGCCGCATCGCATACGTGGCGAATACATCGCAATCGGCCTCAAACCGTTTTTTCGCGGGAGCCCCTTCTTTAAGGTGCCCGATTTTGCCCTCCAGGTCGGGAGGCACATCGCGGTCGTGCGGAATGTGATAAAAGAAGATGTCGGCAATATTCTGGTAAATTTCAAAGACCGCATTGGGGTCGGAGGGATATTTTGCCTTCGCCGCCTGGCCGATCTTTTCCGTGTTTCCGTCCAGCCAGGTTTTTAATCCGGCAAAATTCATCGCCGTGGGTTTGGGAATGGTGATGTTCTGCCCTTTGGCCAGATCTACCAGGTAATCCACGTAGTACTTTTGCTTGTAGGTGTAGACCCAGGGCATGTCATTCGTCATGCGTTGGGCGTCATAGGTCGCCGTGGACATGCCGGTGGGTATCAGGGTTTTCAGAATTTCGCCCCCTTCATACTCCGGCTCGATAAAGAACTTATGTTTCAGGACCTTGAACAGCAATTGGGGACTGCCGATGGCGCTCGACATCATCGCATCGGATACGCTGTTGCGAATGCTGGGATTGAACATCAGGACTTCAGCGATTGCATTCACGAGAACGTCGTGCGTGCCGTACTTGGTGGCCAGCACTCCGAAAATCGCTTTGGTTTTGTCAGCCGGCAGTGATTTGAGTGGTGAATTATTGCCATCGGTGAAGGTTTGGATGATTGGCACATCGGCGGGATCGGCGACGCCGTTGGATTGAAACCTGAAGATCGTTTCCAGTTCTGACGCACTGGCGGCGGAAGGGTTCTGCAAAATGGAGTCGTATAAGCTCTTGCGGTTCTCAGTGCTGAGATAACCCGATTGGGCCATGGCTTTCGAAACCAAGCCGGCCTGGGCCAGCGCCGTGAGAATGTAATTAGCTTTGGTATCGGCGTCCTTCTTAATCCCGTCATCCTTCGTCGTGCTCTTTAGGGTGAATAACCAGCGGGCAATGATTTCCGCTCGGTCCAAATTATCCTGCCATTCCGCGGCTTTCTTGGCGTCCTTGGGCTTCGGGAAGGCTTGCATTCCTGCATCTACAATTTTGGGCCTCACGAAGTCCCAAACCGCCCACGGAAATTCCTGGCTTGTTTTGTCCTTTACGCGCTTGTTGGCATCAGCCCAGTCGGCAAATTCTTTTTCCACCTGGGCGTCATCCACCGCGCGCAGAATGGCTTTGGACACCGTGCCCTTCCGTTGCACGACATGCGCCAATTCATGCGCCAGCAAGCGCTTTCCCGAATCGAAATTGGTATCGTACCGTCCAGCGGCGAAGGCGATGCGATCACCTGAAGTGTAGGCGAGGGCGTTGATAGAACGCGCACTCTCGGCGGCTTGAGCATCGTCATGAATTTTCACCTTGCTGAAATCGTGATGAAAGCGGGCTTCCATAAAAGCGCGAGTGCCCTCGTCCATCGGCTTGCCGGTAGCACTCAATACTTCGCCAACGCTTTTGGGCGCCAGGGGATTTTCGTCTCGGCCCGTGGGTTCCCGCTTCATGGTCACGGGGCCGGCAGCATCCGGCAGGTCAGAATCGGCTTGGCGATCCGAAGGTGTGAGATAGGTAGGGTTCGTCCCTGCCCTCATTACTTTATCCGCCGCCGCATCGGCCTCGGCTTCCCCCGAATCCAGTGATCGGTTAACCGCCAGGTTAGAAGCTTCCGCCTGGCACGCGGGACAACCACCACCACACGCGCAGGAGGTCTTGCGATGCAGCATGCCGGGCCACGAGGGCAAGACTGAATTCGCTCCTTCCTCGAAGGCTTGGGACTGGGACATCTTCGCTGGGCTATGTTGCTGCTTTTCGGAAATTTGGACGATGCTCGTCATCGATCACGGTCCTCCAGGACGTGCCCGTTCGCTCACTTCGGCACGCTAAAGGTGGTGCCCATTCGGAAATTCTGGACTTTGCCGTTCTTGTCCACAAACGGGGATTGCGACGTAATCGTGATGGTGAAGCTCTGACCTCTTTTCAGCTTTTTGACGTCCACACCCGGAGGAATCGTCCCAGAGATATAGCCGACCACGCCGATACCGTTCGCTTTCCCATATACATAAGTGGTGAGCGTATTGCCATCCACCTTGTCCCCGACGTTTTGAATTTTGACATTGTTGTTTGGGATCTTGCTGAAATCGGTCTTTTTGGCGATTTCCGCGAGTTCGGCGATGATCTCCGCCTGGGTTTTGGCCGGTTTCGGCGAAGGTGGGGTGCTGGTAGTGGCGACCGGGCCGGGGGCGGTCGCTGAAGTGGTTTTCTGAACTTGTTGAATTGCCTGTTTCAAGGCTTGGATGGCTTCGTCAGGAGTTTTCCCTTTTGACGGACCCAGACCGGCGATGAGGGAATCCACTTGTTTGTCGTTCAAATCAGGCGGCACGACGTCAAAGAACTGTTTGACGATGTTGTCATCGAGTTTGAGATCATCCTTTTCGCCCGAGGCGAATTCCTTAAAGAGCCTGGCGATTTGCGGCGGGGCTTCTTTGATCCGCTTCTTGTTCTCATCATTGAGTTTGCTGAATCTGGGATCGTCCTGGACCCCACTGGTCGTCCCCGGCACGCCGGTTTGGCCACTCCCACTGCCACTGCCGCTGCCTGGTTGCTGACCGGTTCCCTGCGGCTTGTCACTGGTTGGCGTCCCGCTTCCCGAACCTCCGGACTGAGATTTGCCG
Source organism: Verrucomicrobia subdivision 3 bacterium UBA693 (assembly GCA_002298785.1). GTDB lineage: Bacteria > Verrucomicrobiota > Verrucomicrobiia > Limisphaerales > UBA8199 > UBA693. Next base: position 30,185 of record DBMR01000081.1, on the reverse strand, counting down.
GCATCCGGATTGGCAGGCGTCGGCGCATCGCCAGTGGAGGGAGATTTGGAGTCGCCGCTGCCTTTTCCGCCGGTTCCCGTGCCCCTAGTTTTGCCCGCTTTCGCCGCATCGATCGCCTGGCGCAAGGCTTCCGCAGTCTGGGGGGCCTGCTGCGATTTAGCGCTTTTCGAGTATTGCGTCAGGAATTCGAGGTCTTCAGCCGAAAACATTTCCGGGTTATTCTTGATCAACTCGAGGGTGCGCCGGGCCATTTCTTCCTGAAGTTTCGAACCGTCGCCGGTCGAGCCGGCCTCTTCGGCGAGTTGTTTGAGCAAGGGATCGCTTTCAATGAGCGCCTTCATTTCCGGAGAAGGCGTGGTGCCGTTGGACGTCATCGCCTTGTATAACGTCTCGATAGAGCTGTCCCCCGGACCAGGTTTGGCTTCCACCCGGTCGGAATAAAAGATAATGAGGGCGGCGGCGGCGGCGATCTCAACATAGGCGGCAGCTTTGCCGACAGTCTTTCCCGCCGCGCCTTTACCGACGGCGGTGGCGGCGCGGCGAGCGGCGGCGGCTTCGGCGGCTTTGCGCCAGGCGAGTTGAGCAACGCGCCGTTCCGCTTGCTCGATGGCCTTTTTGCGAAGGTATGCGGCGGCGGCTACGGAAACACCGGCACCGATTGCCGCAGGCACCACGTACGTCGGTGTTCCGCTGTCCGTCATCTTCTGTTTGTCGTCCTGTTTGACCTGGTTTTGCTTCTCATCCGTCTTTGGAACGTCGACCTGCTGCGGTTGCTTTTTCCGGTCTTCGTCGTCGTCCCGCTCTCGGCATTTGCACTTCGGATCCTTTACGAGGGTGGACCAGGGCGGTTCACAATAATACTGATATACTCCCGGCTCCGTCATTTGCACATGGATCATCTGCGGGGGGCAGCCTGGCGGATGCGACGGATTAAAGAAGCGAATCGGTTTGGCGGGTGGAGCGTCTTGCATCCGGAAGACCTCATCGAGCTTCAGGTTCGGATTGGCTTTCAGCTCGCGGGCATAGTCCTGAAGTTTCTTTCGGGCGATTCCGGCCTGCACTCCGGCATCATCCAGCGGTTTGATTTCACCGATGTGCATGATCTTCTGGCCGTGGTCGCGGGTCACGTAAGATAGATCGATCTCAGGGACAAAGGGCGGCGGGGTGCCAGGTTCGACGACGGGAATTGCATATTCAGCGACGAGATCGGGATTGTTGGCGGCAAATGCCATTTGAATCTGGGCATGCGCCATGGTTCCCGCCTCTCGGCCTCCCGGATCGTTCATGCAGATGCCGCAGCCTCCGGCGGAGCCTCTCGCCTCCCGGTGTATTTTCTCGGCATAATGAGCTCCGGCCTTACCCGACTGAACCACATGGGCCAGTTCATGAGCCAATAGCCGTCTGCCAACGTTTGAGTCGGGTTGATACTCGCCGCTGTCGAATACGATGTCGCTGTGAAACGCATAGGCTTTCGCTTGGAACTGGCGGGCGGATCTTGCGGCATCGCTTCCCGTGTGAATCCGAACGTGGCCGAGATCCAGCCCAAACCGCGGCTCGAAGAAACGGCGAGACTCCTGGGTTAATGGGTGGCCACCAGTGCTCAAGGATTTCTCGACCGCAGCGACACCGTCGCCGCAACGAATGCCGCCGGGTGGAGCGGTTTCCGGTGCAGCCATTCCGGCTTTTCGTTGCAGGATATCCTTCGGCGCTTCTTGCTCGCCCTTGTCGAATTTGTGCGATTCAGTCGGAGGATTCTTTGCGTCACCTACATGATCCTCCGGCATTCGTAGCACCCGCGCGGCGATCTGGTCAGCTTCGATCTCGGAGGCGTCGTTGGGTTGTGAGACTCTTGGACCCTTGGATTTGGCTTGGCACCCGGGGCAGCCGCCGCCACAGGCACAGGAGGCTTTGCGGAAGACATATTCTTGGATATATGAAGCTTTTTTAAAATTTGAACCTGAAAACGAGGCGGGCGCGTACTTCGGCGGCGCTTTCCTCATCGCATTTCCGGTCTTACTCAGTTTTTCTGTCGTCAAAACCATTTTCAAATTAGTGCTGCCAAGCACGAATACCACTGGAACCTCACTTCACATTTTAGAGCCGACACCTATAATGGTTGAACTGTATAGGATTTCATTTTGGTTCTCCGTTCATCAGTCTATTCGATCCCCCTTTCTTCATACCGCAATGCTCTATGGAATCGCTGTAATCTTGAAGTCAATGTCAGTCCCTTTTGGCCGGACTGTGTTTTTTAGATTGACGGTGGGTTCCGCGCGAAAGGCAGGCGTTGGTGGTAGTACCGTCCCGTATGGATAATTGACAGAGTTCCGGCTCTCGACCTTTCCGCCGTACTTCGACAAAAGCGGATATCCTGATGTTTGGTTTGGCGAGAGAGTCGCCGAAGGGGTCAGCTTGGCGTCAATGTTGACAAACCGGCCCGTTTGCCGCGTTCTCGCTAGGTAATCAGCGATGAAATAGAAATCCGCGGGCTTACCATTGGCCAAATTGGGGCGAATGCGCACCTGCTCTCCTACTTTGTCATAGTCATTCGATAGTTTCGTATTCAGGGCACCGCGCAGGTACGCTTCGTTCATTCGACCGTACACAGCGTTTTCTTCAACCCGTGCCGCAGCCTCGGACCATCTCGGATCGTCGCGCCGGAGACCCGGCTCACGACTGGCACCTTTTTGGGACTGCTCGAACTCCTCCGCGACTTCTCGCCGCCTCTGGTCATCACGTTGTGTGGTGTCCCGCGCAGGAGTAGGCTTCGAAGGCTCATTGGCATTTAGCGGAATACCGCCCCGCCGAGCCTCGACTTTGGGCTGATCTGTGAGGTCGTGGAACTGGCCGTCGATATACGCACGCCTTGGTGTCTGTGACGCCGGCGTCGGTGCCCACGGGTCTGGGGCAATTGTCTGAGTAATTGCTGCATCCTGCCGAACGACATGCCCCCCTCCTTCGTTATAATTTTGCGATGCCGCTCGCGCTTGGACTCCCGCTTTGATCGAGTAATAAATATCACCAATCCCGCCGATAATGGCTCCACCTTCACTCCATCGGAGAGCCTCCGCTTCATCGCGTCCAGACAACTTCGCCGCCACGTATCCAACCAACCGTCCACCGGTCGCAAAACCTCCGCTATTTACGACATTGTCAACATTCTGTTGATACTGTTGGTACGCCTGTCGTAGTTGAATATCTTCACGCGCCGCTCGCCGGGGATAATACACGGCATCAATCCGGTCGCGGCATTCATAATCTTTTGGCCCGGAATGGCCGCACGCTTCGAATTGTTTGTCATGTTCGGCTGCGCGCCGGTAATACTCCTTATCAAACTCACTTTTCGATTGGAAACACCTCGAGTCGAACGCGGCTGCTTCGAGGTCGTTTTTGCCTAAGCTCCTTCGCCTCATGCACTCATCCCATCTTTCTTCCACAGATGCGTTAGGGTCCTTCAGGATTTGTCCGCTCTGGAGGGATTTGTCGTAGGCCTTGTTAATTTCAGTAGCGGCAGTCCACCGATCTTCCACCTCGCGGTAAGTGTAGCCAAAGGGTCCGAATAATCGCTCCATCTCCGGGCCCAAGAGAACCACGCCGGGATTATCCGTAAACTTGTGAACAGCGTCCATGAGCTTGCCGGCTTCCAGCGTCTTGGGATCGACGACTCGGGCTTGGGCGTTTAAAGTGGTTGCCATGCCGATGTCGACCTGAGATATGCGCAGAACCGCAGCTTTTTCATCAGGGAAAAAAAGCCCGTAGGATCTGCCTCGCGTCCAGATTTCCGTATCATCATCCCGACGTCTCCCGGAGGATTCATAATATCTCTCATCGCCATACACATGCCCATACTTGGAGGCTTTGTATCTTTTCTCAAAACTCTGAGTTACAAGCTCCGCAGAACTCGCATCCACGAGCTCCTTTTCATCATTCTTAAACAGGCCGCCATAAATGCCGGCCTTCCAAACCTCCCTAGCGCTCGGAACCAAATCCTTAACGTCAATCAGGCCTCGACTAATTGAAAAATCGCGATAAGCTTTGTCGTCATTGCGAACCTTCTGCAATGCAGTTTCTTTGGCTTTTTGCCAGGCTTGGGCGAACCGCCCTGCAAAAGGTAAATCGAGAGCCGGCTTCGGAGGCGGAGGCGGAGGGGGGGCATTCCCAGCCCCGCCAGCCAGAAGCTGAATTCGGCGCTGTTCCAATTGGGCAAGCCGCATCATTATCGGAGCCGCCTCGGGACCCAAGGCCGGGATCTCGCTGAGCATCTTGATCTCATATTCCACAGCAGCCAAATCCCCATTGGCTCCGCCTGCAGGCTGTCTGAAAATCGTCTGCTTCTTAATCGTGGAATTGCTCGTTTGCGCAACGTGCGCGAGTTCATGGGCGATTAAGCGCTTTCCTGATTGGGTATGTGGTTGATATTCGCCGCTGCCAAATACTATATCGCTGCCGAGGGTATAGGCTCTTGCGTCCAGGGCGCGAGCAGAAGCCCCGGCGGTGGAATTGGTATGGATACGGACGGAACTTAGATCATAACCTAATTTGGGTTCGAAGAAGCTCCGGGTTTGCTCATCCAAAGGCTGTCCGCTTGAGTATGGGGCATGGCTAAATTGCGACTTAATCTCGGCCGGTCTATCGCCAAGGGGCAGAGGGTTTCTTCGTATTATCGTTCCCTCATCTTCGCACGCGGTGCATTTGCGGTGAATTTTGGGCACAGCCTCGCCAGTCTTACCTGGCATTTCATGATCGGAAGTTTCGTTTTTGGGCATCCGCATTACCCTCTCGGCAATTTCGTCAGCTTCGATTTCAGCAGCATCATTGGGCTGGGAGATTTTCAGGCCTTTGGCTTTCGCCTGGCATTCGGGGCAGGCTCCGCCACAAGCGCAGGATCCTTTCCGGTACAAGTGGGGAACGGCAATGGAATAAGCGTATTCATCGGCGCTGCTTCCTGGCCCGCGGCAGGCCGATGCGGATCGATGCGCCGAATAGTAATCAGCAGTCTTTGCGGCCGAGGCAAAGGTCCTCATAAAATCTCCCGCAGGATTTGGATCCCTTGGCGTGTGATTCGAACATAATCGCCGAGTGAGCTACCGATTTCGGTTTATGCTTTTCGTGGAGTCTTTGGGGACGCCTTTCCGGTCCCGCCCCCAGGTCCGGATGGAACACCACCCGGCTGCGGCCCTTTTGTGGTCGGTGAGGCGGAATCTTTCGGATTACCGGGTGGTTCGTTCGGCGGTCGAGGTTCGTTCCGGCCGGAGGGCGGAGTGCAGTCGCCCTGACCTCCTTCATCGGTGAGGATAATCTCCACGCGGTCCGCTGATTTAGCCTTGGGTGTGAGCTGAACCTCATTCGCAGGGACGAGCTTCTTCCCCTTCGATGGTCGCAGGTAAACCGTTATTTCCTTGTTAGGGAGTTTCGCGACGATGGTGGAAAAATAACCTCGCTCGTTGGTGCAACCATAGCCGAAATCTCTGTGCCAATGATCTTGCAGGTCATAACAGGCGACGGTGATGCCGGCGACGGGATCACCAGCGGCGGTGCGTACGAAGCCATCCACTGCCCAGCCCGCGCCCGGATCCGGCTGGGGTGTCGACGCCGCGACATAACGAGTGAAAAGCGTCTTCTTCGCGATTTCATTCGCTTGGAGCCGCAACGCCATTTCCTGCGTGCGTGGATGCTCCGTTCCATATTTCCGTTCGAGCCTGGCGTATTCGCGGGCATGGACACTGCTCAATGAGCTGCCCAGCCTCAACCCCTCGGCAAACTCCAGCGCCTGAGAGGCATCCAGCATTTCCAGCGCTCGCGCGGTGAACTTGTCCCCGAAATCAAACTCGGTACTGTTGTCGGTGCTAATATTCATGACTTATCCTCCACCGGTGGTTCTGACTTGAATTCCCATCGCCCGAAAATTTTCGGCCGCGTTCGTCCCCGCCTGATCGCTCAAGATGATCCTCAGCATTTTAGTGAGAATGCTGGCCAGGCCTCTTTGCTTCCGGCAGAAGCCTTCCTGGCCGTCCTCGGCAACCTCGGCTATGGAACCAAGCACACCGGAGGCGAACGCGCTTAAAACCAGATTGTAGCGGTCAAGATAGAGCGCGCCCGAAATGGACAGGCAGTGGACAGACTCATTATCAGAAGTCACGTTCAACACGCCACCGGTAATGGCCGAGACGCCCACTCGCCCCAGCGTTTCCTTCAGCCAATTGCCCGTTGCCCGCAGGGTGCCTCCGGCCAGCGCCGCGTTGGTGACCAGGAGGCTCCTCGGGAGATTGCACGAGGTTTGATTATTGTGAAATCCAACATCGGCGACCCCGACAATCAGGATCGAGCTGAAGCCAACCGTGATTGCGCGGCTCGACGGGACCAGGTTGCACTGGTTGCTGGAGAATTGAATAAGGCCTCCCCGGATCACCATATTGGCAATGGGTAGACCGTAATTTGCGCTGTAATCATTCACATTGCTGGCCGCTGCCCCGGGCTGACCGGCCGGCGTTGCCATATAGGCTTTGAGCTTCGCGTCGCGCTGCTGCGCCTTGACCAAACCAACCAGTTGGAACGAGCCCAGATCCAATACCAGGACGTTCCCGGCCAGCAGCCCCAACACTTGCAGGAGGATCGACATGTTTAGCTGTTTCTGGACGAAGATGGCCATAAGCAGCTTGACCAGGTCCACCGGTTGGATGCCGAGGGAGGTAAACCGGTTCCCCGTGATCGCGGCATCCCCCAGGATCATGAGGGTCAAGCCGCGCCCCAGCGGAGTGGAAACAACATTCTCCTCGATCCTGGCCGCCTGGGCGCCGGAGAATTGCCGAAACACACCGACGCTTTCCAGCCGATCGAACGCGGACCCAGGCGGAGCGGTTAGCTGTCCCATGGCGATCGAGATCCAGATGCCCCCCCGCGGGCCAATTTTGACACTGCCAGGATTTATCTCGTCAAAATTCTGGGGAAGATGTTCGGTAATCTCGTTTCGCGAGATGTCGAGCGCGGTGGCCGCCAGCACATAAATCCCGCAGATCGGATCCCGGCAATCCTGGCAATTGTCGACGATGAAATTGTCCCGAATCACCAAACCATCAACAAAACCGAGCGCAATCCCACCGTACCCCATCAAATATGACAATTTGTCGGGGATGGGTTGCGGGGGAATGTTCATGCAAAGCGCGATGCGATTTTCCAGGATGACCAGCTTCGAGATTACGATGCTCCCCTTCACCGCGACGTTCGCCGGGAGCGCGATCCCGCTCAGATCGAGTTTATCGCCCATGCTGAAAAACGTGGCGACCCCAATACCATTGCGCCCCATGTTGAAGATGCGGTTGAACTTGATCAGGATATCGTAGAGTGGCGGGCCGGCGATGGCGGCGAAACCGCCGTCGTTTTCTTCGCCATCATCCTCGTGGCCATCGTCGGGATTGCACCAGTCTTCCACCACCCCTTTCGGGTCGAAGGGATCCCGTCCGGGCGTCGTTTGGCCATCCTTTATCAAATCAATCCGGCCCAGGGAGATCCCGTTACCAATACCACCCGAGATGAGATTGTTGATGATGCGGACTCGCTCAGAACCGCCGCCGATTTGGAGGCCTCCCGCCGCTTGTTGTGCCGGAACAAATCGATTGGGATCATCGGTCAGCGCCGTGTCGTCATCCGGCGCATTGCTGGACAAGACTCGGATTTCGTTGCGCTCGATCAGCATGTCGTCGCCTTCAAGGTAAACGGCCGGTTTCCGGGTGCGGAATCGTTCGCGTTCCTGGATGTGGATTACCGAATTGCTGAGGGCGAGAGTCTGGGCGGTAGAGCCCTTGATCGCATTGTTCTTTACGGCCCGAACCGACAACTGGGAAAGAACAATGTCTTTTAGATACTTGTCCTCTTCTTCGCCATCCGCCGTCAGTTCCTCACCCTCCAGCAGGATTCCGATCCCGTCGTCGTGCGCTTCGACCGCCAGGGACTCGATCGTGATGCCCTGTCCGAATTGAACATAAATTCCGGGCTTGTCGGTGGGAGCCTTGATTACGGTCCTCGGCCCGCAGCCACTGAGGATGACATTCCGGTTGTGCGGCGCTTGCAACACGACGTTCTCCTCATAACGCCCCGGCAGGATGCAAACCTCACCGCCCGTTTTGGGCAGGGCGTTGATCGCGTCCTGTACCTTTTTGAAGTCGCCGTGTGAGTGCACACCATCGCCGACGCGATAGGTGCAGCACGTCTTGAGTTTGGTTAAAGGCTGGAAGGGCCGGCGGCAATCCTCGAGATCGTCGCCGGTCACGGAATTGCTGGTCCAATGCACTTCCGCCACCGGGACGCGATGATAGAAGATCCCTTGCGGCGGGAGGTTCGGGATCAAGACCTGCGGATTGCCAATCTCGCCCGCCCGAACTTCGAAGGTCCAAAAATCTGAAGGCGTGAACTGGCCGGGTCCCTCCGGCCCGAAAGTCAGTTGAATGCCGAGGTTGTCCGGCAGATCGGTTTTGGTTTTGAAAGCGTCGACCCGTTCGATCCCGTTCCAAAGCCGGAAGAAGCGACGGCCCTGCGGGGGCGCCGGTGGGATTGCGCCCTTAAAGATGTCCCCAGGGGTGATCGCCGGGTCCGGCAGGGCCAGGGTGTTGTCATTAGCCTGCACGGCTTTTGCGCCATAAACCACCTTCCAATAGCCGAGCGAGGCATCATAATCGAGCGCTTCAAGGTAGAAATTCTTCAACCCGGAATAGAGGATCGCGTTCTTATTGCCGAAAATGTTGACCCTTTTATTGACTGCATCGAAATCACCGGTGCCTACCAGGCCGCCGTTGAAGTGCGACCATTTGAAATAAGCCTCGGGGGCCAGCCTATCGGTGTCGGCGATCTCCACCCGATAAAGGCGATGCTCAAAGCCAGTGAAGCCGCCGCCTTCAACCACGGGGCAATCGCCGTCGATCGCTGTGGTGGGCTTCAGTTCTACCTTGAGCTTGCCTTTGGCGGAGAAGTCATCCTTGAGCTGGTCGATAATCGAATCGCAGGTTTCGCCCGCGGCCATTCGAAAGAGGCGAAAGCGATAAGCCGTCTGAACGCGTTCAGTGGTATCGACCCCACCGAGCGCCGGCTCGATCAGTAAGTTGGGATCTTGAAAAGGGCTCAGTTCCTCGAGCCAGGTCTCAAGAATCACGGCGTCCTGTTGATCATTGGGCAAGTCGGCCACGGATCCCGGCGGCGGATTCATATAGGTGGCCGTGCGGATCGCATCCGCATCGGGCGGGGGGATTAGGGCGGGATCGTCCGCCTCCAACTCGACCAGCAGCCCATCGGCCCAAAGGCGACCTTTGGTTAGGGAGATCTTCACCTGGCTAGCCACGATCTCAGCCTTCAGCACCTTGAAACTGAGCGGTGCGTCGGCGGGAACGGCGGCGACGCCGGCTCCAAAGGCATCGCGCGCGGCGGTTTCCTGCCACTCACCGGTGATCTCGGTTTGCGCATTCCAGTCGCGGTCGAGCAAAACGCGGCCTTGTTGGTGGAGCGTTCCCCTGAAGTTGTGACCTCGGTCTTTGTTCCATGCAGAAAAGTCGCCACGCATAAGTTCCTCCTTTAAGTAACTGGGATTAAGAGCGGCCGGATTCCCACCGGCATGAATTCGCGGAATCGGATTTGCAGATTGCGCCATTTGTGAGCTTCCTTCAGAAAGTTGAAGGCTCCCATCTGATCACTGTCGACACCTCCATCAAGCAGCCGGGGATCGCACTCGAGTGAAAGCTGGCAATACGCCGGATCGCCAAAATAGTCACTGGTAAAGATGAGCCGCGCGTCTTCGCCGAAGATGCAGGCGAAGTGGGGTGGCAACCGGTTTTTGACTTCGTTGGGCGGCGGCGGGCTCAGCGAATCATCGGCAAAATAGCAGTACTTCAGGCATCCAAGCTGCTGGTCGAAGGCCTCCACAACTCCGGTAAAGATCCCTCCGGCTCCACCAATGTTCGCGACGCGGACGCGACCGAGAACCGTGACATTTCTGAGGGTCGTAGGGGCGGCATATCCAGTGGCGGGATTTGTGGTGCTGGTGACTGCAAATGGAAAGGTCTCGAGCCCCACAGTGATGGGGATGGATTCGATGATCGAGTCGGTCAGACAAAGGGTGTAGCCTTCGTCGGTGAAAACGGCCCCGCAAATGGAGCGTTGAATAATGATCTCGGGCGACTGTTTGAAAGCGACCTCATCTGCTGCCGCATTAAAGCCATACGGCTCTTTGAGAGCGATGCCTGGGAGCAGCGGGGCGCGAGTCTGGTTGTAATAACGGAACCCTCCGGGATCGAGGGTACAACTAATGAATTCCAGCTTGTTCAAGGCGGCTCGGGAAATCAGCGGAAGTCCCGCCCCAAAATCCAACCCTCGAGCCAAATAAAGGCCCTCGAGCCGGACGAACAGGGCTTCGACCTGCGCATCGAGCCGGGCCTGCTCCGCGGCATCGGCGCCCAAAACTTTGATCGGTCGGAAGGCTAGAGGGATCGCGAGGCTGATTACCGGGCGTTCGCCATCAGCCGCGCGGATGATGAGCGGGCAAGTGAGGAGAATGCTCTTCCCCAGCTCGTCGTTCACATCGGCGGGATTGAGCGCTGCGATGTCCAGCGGATGCCGGCGGCTGTCTTTGATCTCGATCACAATCGCCGTCATGGGATTACCCGCTCCGGCCGCAGCGCGGGCGTCTTCGAGGGCCTTCTTCAGTACGTCTTGAAGCTGCTTCGCCGGATTCCGGAAAACCACGTCTTTGAAATAGACGGACGGGATCGCTGGATCAAATTCGCTCGGAAGCGCGGGATAGGAAATCGGATGCGCACCCACCGGACCGACGGAACCGTAGGTGTAGGTCAGCAATAAATCGTTTTCCAGCGCGTCCGCCCGTGGATCATCCAAAACTCCAATGCAAATACGGCCGCGTACGGGATCGATGGCAATTTCCCTTTCCGCCAGCGGGGGATTTAGTCCGCGTTCCCAAGCGCAGAGATTTTCCCCGCGAATGGTCCAAAAACGAGGCGCGGCGGTGTGGGGCCACGTTTCTCCCGGGAATGTCGCGTCGGGCAGATGCAGTTGCAGCCCGACCTCGGAAAGATTGAGAGAACTGAGATCCGTGTCCGGCGCTCCGACGGGAAAGGCTGGATCGTACGACTCGACAGAGACGTAATCCTGGGGCGCGGTAAATGAGGCATCGGTGAAAAACCTCAGAGGCTGTGGGATTGCTGACGCGAGGGACGCATCGTATAGCGCGGCGATGTCATAGTCGGAAACGCGCTCGCGGGGAATGGGGCCGGGGACGTGGTCCACGCTTGAAATCCGGGGCGCGATTGCAGACAGATTCAAGGCATCCGTGCCAGCACGGTTTTGGCCGAAAAGGGCAAGCCGGTTCGTATTGTACAAAACGACAGGTCTGCCGGCGGGCAGATTCACTGGTTTGACGTAGGGCGCGGAAATCGTGTTTACCGGGATATCATCCACATTAACGCGCACGACCCGTGGCGCGCCAGCCGCCTGGGAGGCTTTTTGTGTGTGCGGCTTGGTGACGTTCAAGCGGTAATCCTTGAGGCGCCACAGGTAAATCGCGAGATTCGGCAAATTATATCTGACCTGCCCAATTTCGGCCGGCTTCACATCAGCCACGTGGGCGAACGGATCGAACGGGGTGTTAAGCTGGGCGAGCAAGGAAGGATCACGCAGAGAGATGGTCCCGCCGCGAATCGGGGTCTCGGGACGAATGGTGGGCAGAGAATAGGGCGGCAGCCCGCCTTGGTCCGGGCGCTGGTGATTGAGATGTTGGTTCCACACCAGGTTTTCCAGCAATTCAACAGAATGCGCCCCCCATTGGGTTAGGATAAACGCCAGTAGTTCGAGGGCGCCAAGCGTGCCCTTCCGACGGCGCAAAGCAATCGTATCGGCGACGTCCGCCCGCAGCGTCCACTCGTCGCCCGAGAGATGGGTCGTCCCCAGAAGGTCGGCGAGGTACGGGATTACCCATTCGTCGCAGGTCTCGATAAAGAGATCGTGGTAGAGCGACTCGATGTTTTCGTGAATCGCGGAAAACATGGCCTCGACCGGCTCGAGGTAGCTGCGGAGCTGATGGGAGGGCATCGGCTCCCCCTCGAGCAGGTAGAGCTTCGAAAGATCGCCGTCCTTGATCCGGTAGATTTCCGGCAGGCGAGGATAAAGGGCGACACGTTTTTCGGTGGTCATTTCAAGTCCCTCCCTCTCTCACTGCGGTGATGGCCAGGTGTTTTTCGTAGAGGCTCATAATGTGGCCGCTGTCGCAACTAACGATTGGATCAAGAGTCGACGTCGAGGGCAGAACAATCCCGTCGGGGTCATCCGAATCATTGAGCGCCATAAAAGCGACCGTTTTCGCCCATAAGACGCCCTCCACATTCTGAACGACGCCGGCAATGGAAGAGGCGTATTCACGCCCGCCGAAGCGCCGGCGCCGCAGACTGAACAGACCCGTCTGGTCTTCCTCACGAGTTGCCTTTCCGAGATTCTGGCCGAGGGCGAGACGGATCAACGGTTCGACCAGGTCAGCCCGGTAGGTGGGCTTGAGCACGTATTGAACACCGACCGCGACATACAACCGCTTGCCAGAAACGACGTCGATCGCGTGACGCGCAGACCCGCGCTCCCGATTGTAAGCTTCGAGCGTTTCCCGCACGGCGGAAAACTCCGTGCCCCGGCCGGTCTCCATTAAAGCCGTCACCACGACGGCGGGCACATTATCGACCAACTGCCATGCGGCCGAGGCGGAAGCGACGCCGGGAATCGCCGCCGCTTCCAATTCAAAATCCTTGAGGCTGACGATGCGGCCGAGGCTCTGGACTTTTCCAGGCGCGGCATTCCGGGCGTTATCCCCCGATTCGGGTGGGGCTCCGCCGGAGGCCTCGGCAGGCATGTTGATCTGGCCCAGATTCTTGAGCTTCGCGGAAGCCTGGACCTTGGCCTCGTCCTTGAGCGGCCCGTAAGCGCCGTTGCCCAAGCGATAAACCGCAGTCACATTGTTGGCGCCGCTGGTCAACCTGGCTCCGGTCTTACCATCGCCGAACTGCACCCAACTGTTGCCCGCGTCATCTTCGCGGACGATGTAGATTTGCTCTTCCGGGCCGCGCCCGAACAGGCTGTCCACCTCCGTCCATTGGCGGCCATTGACGTAAATTTCGATCTCCGGCGTTTCGCAGGGAGTGTTCGCTGGTACCAGGTGATAGGTAAGTGGCGCTTTGGGCAGTTTGAAATTCTGGAATAGCAGCGTTTCATCGCCGCTGCCGATCGGCGTTTCGGGCTGAGTTTTCCCTTCATCGGCGTCGACGAGATTGCCGAATACCGTAACGAACGGCTTTTGGTTGGGAAAATCGGCATACGCCACATCTGCTGAGAGGGTGACCTCATGCAACTGTGGAATGTCCTCCGTTCCGGCGGGTGCAATCACGTTCACCTCTGCGATCACAAGTATCTCGGGCTCTGCGCCGGCCTTGGCCACCATGACGCGCCGATTCTTTAGCGTCTCCGCCTGATTCACAGTTCCATAGAAATGAAGTTTATTCCCGGAGGCTGCCAAGGTCTCAGACTTCGCACGCAAGAGGGTGAACAACGGGCTGGTGACTTCGTGGATCAGCGCGTCCGTCAGGTACATGTAGGCGGGATTTTCGCCTCCGACATAGGGATCGATGATGGCTGAATTGAGCGACTCGGAGATCGTCACGATGCTGGCGGTTCCGCCGATGGCACCCCAGGTCAAAGCGGAAGAACGGACATCCGTGATTTTGCGAATCAACGAAATATGCGGCAGGGAGGTCTCGCGGTAGGAATTCAAATAGCCGAATTCGAAAATCATGGCGGTGTTTGCGGCCAGGTCCTTTACCTCGGCATCCAGCGGAAACTCCAGATGGCTCATCACCAGGCTTACGGTCGAATCGGACAAGTCCTCTGAAAGCGGTTTGAACTGCGGCACAAACAACTTGGGAATTGTGGATGAGGTGGTGGTAGTCGATCCGCTAACGGTGGCCGTCGAGGACACCGGAGCGTTCGCATCCACAATCAACGCCGGGCTGTTATAGCCGAAATGGTGAAAAGTTCGCCCCAGCCGGAAAGCAAACAGCGCGCCGGCATTCGATGTCCGCTTCAGGTTGCCCTTGATTTTATAGGTTTTGCGGCCGTGAAGTTCCGTAATGGAATCGACGATGAGTATTTCTGCGTTCGGCAGGCTGCCCGTGCCAAAGAGAGCAGGCAAATCCGGATCACCGACCATTAACCGGTCTCCCACTTTCAGGTTAATGGGCTCGAGGAGTTGCTCCGGGTAGCTGATGAAGAACTCCGCCGTCGCCGGCGTGATGGCGCCATCCTCGAGCGGACGATAGAGGTTGAACTGGCTCAGCCAGGGATACGCGGTTACTGGGGCGGTGGATTCGAATTCGGACGGCTTGGGTATCGCTTCGAGCGGCGCTTTGAGCGGAAATCCGGCCGGGATCAAAACCGGCTCGTCCTTCTTGATTTCGAAGGCGAAGACGGCCTTCCCGCCGACCGCCGGTGAAAGGCGATAGCCCAGAAGTCTTACGAGGTCGGCGATACTCTCGCGCCACGTCGCGGTTCTCAGGAACGCTTCATTTGCGTAGGTTTCCTGATAAAAAGTCAGGATATCACCGAGGATCGATGCCCCTTCCAGCAGCGCAACCGCCGGGTCGTCAGCCGCGCGATGTGTCCAGTTTTGGAGATTCGGGGTTTCGTTGATTTGATGAAACAGGAATTCGCGGATCGAACCGTAACTCCCGATGCGGTAATTGAACCGGGCCAGCGACGGGCGATTGTCCGCGCTGATTCCCGCCAAGGTCGGACCGCAGCAGGAACAACCCACGCCAGACCCGGACGGTGGCTGAGTGCCGGGACGGCGCGGAAACCGCAGAGGAACCGTGCAATCGTTGCGGCAGTCCTGATCGCTCATTGCCGGCCTCCTTTCACCTCAAAGGCGATCGAACCCAACTCCAGATGATCGGGGTCGCTCTCGACCAGAATGATTTCATTCGGCGCCAACTGGGTTAGCGATTCGGTCGGCTCGGACGGCGAATTCCAGCGTTTGATGTAAACACTGATGCTCTTCTCGACTCCGCCCGAGATGATTTTCTGGCCGACGGCGTGTTCGACGCCCTGCACCTGGAGCGCGCGCCCAATAATCTGGCTCGCGTGGAGTGTTTGACCGAACGTCCACTCGTCCGGATGGAAGAACCCCTTGCGGCCATCCGGGGTCCAACCTGCGGAAAACTCCTGTTCGAGCACGAACTTGATATCCTCAGGCCAAACATCCGGCTGAGCGCAGAGCACCACTTTGATCTCGAGCGGCACGAACGCCGGCGGACGTATCTCGAGGTCTTCTCCGATAAGTCGAACGGCGTTCAGATAATCACTCAGGGTCTTACGGAGTTGGAACGAGAGTTCCGTCGTGCCGACCGGGTCGATGGTGACGCGGACGGTGCGCCAGCTTCCAGTCCAGGAATATTGGGCAGCCGCCCGGGAAACGCCGTCGATCTCCTCAGCCCGGGCGACGTAATCGGCGAGCGTGACCGCGCGCAATTGACGATAACGGTAGGCTTCGGGGACGCGGCGAATGATCTCCGCCGTAGGTTCGCGCTCGGCTCCGTTCGTCACATCAAAGGGATTCCAACAGGCACGCAGTTCGATCGCCGGAGCCGCTGGATCGCTGATCACCGTCGCGTCCTCGAAATTAGCAATCGCGTCCGCGCCGACGTTGCCTTCAAGCGGCAGTCCATACTGGTATTCGCAAGTGACCTCGGCTCCGTCGGGCAGCTCGCGTCCATTTTTTCCGTTGCCGAAGCGCAGGACGCTGCGGCGATTTTCATCGGTCTCGACGACGAAATGGTCGCCATTCTCACTGGAATCGTCGCTGTGGATCAGGCTGGGCACTTCGTCCCAAGGATCGGCGAGGGCGCCCACGGAGACCTGTAAAGTGGAGACCGGAGGAATATCGCCGCCGGGTTTAGTCTGTGTGTAGGCGAGGGCGACCTCGGGCAGACGGCAAATGGCCCCCCACCGGGTGCGCTGATAATGAAACTGAAGGGGTCTTGTGGGGTCAGTTGCGTCCAGCAAAGCGGCTTCATCCTTAAAAATCGTAGTCTGCGTCCGCCCGTGGAAAATCGGGACGAGATTCCCATGAAACAGCGAAACGTTTTGAACCTGGCCAACAGCCGTGCCGGGATTGTTCATGGGACAATCCACGGCAAAGCAGTAATCATAGCGGAGAGCGTCGGTTTGTTCCCAGCGGACCCGCACCAGCCATTCGTTGGTGATGGGATCCTTGATCGCTTCGGCGCCCTCCGGGATTAGCGTCAGGAGTTGGCGCTTGCCGGGGTTTCGTCCGGGGAGAAGACCTGTCCTCGGATTAAGATGCTCCTGGATGAGCAACCGACGAATGCGCTGATTGCGAATCAAATCCCGGATTTCCTCCGCAGCAGCCTGCGTCGGGATGGCGATCGGGGGATTGGGATCGCCCAGATAGAGCTTGCTGTAAAGTTTGAGGTCGGCGCGAGTGCTGCCGGCTTTGAGCGCGGTGATCGTATCGCTCCAGGTATACAACCCGATACTGTTCAGAAATTGATGCACCTTTTGCGTGCCCTCATATTTCGAAAGGAAATCCACCGAGGCGTCGCGTTCCTGTTCGAACAGGGCGGTCCGCTTCTCGCCGGCCCAGACATGCAGCCCGGGTTTGAGCTCGAAAGATTTGGGACCGGCATCGTGTTCGATCTCCAAGGCAAGCCAGGTGGAAGCCTGGCTCCCCTGGTGGATATGGTAATCCATGAGCCGCGCATGCCGGGCGAGCGAGACGCGTTTGCGAGCTGAGGCCAGATAGGCCTCGTTCATCACCCGATCCTGGTAATCGCTCAACTCGTCGGCGGCGACGCTGAATAACTCGGCCAGGACCATATCCAGATCAGCTTCGCTGGTCGGTTCCCATCCCGGAACGCGGCGCGACATGGCGGTGAGCATGGTCTGGCGGAACGAGCCGTAATCTTTGGCCAGATAATCGATACCCGGCTCCTCCAGGGGAGGCGGTGCCTCCTCCCATTCGGGCGCGCAATTGTTGTTGAAACAACCCGGGCGAAACTTGAAACGGATTTCGGCAAACATCGGATCAATGAGCGCCGCGGGAATGCCCGTCGTATTTAGGCCCAAGGTGTAGGTCGAGTAATCCCCGATCGGCCTGACGATCAGGTTCAAGACCGGCTTCGTCGGATCAGGCAGGGTCACCGCGGCGTTTGGCGGGTTGCCTGTGGAATCGACCTGCACCTGGCCCAGTGCGCTACCCGCCCGGATGCGGGTGCCGCCGAAAATGGGAAACAAGGTTTTCGCCAGGCTGTTGTTGCCGGTGTAATTGGCAACGAGGTCGGCAAGGTAATTGAGATTGTAAAAATAGAGCTCGAATCGGGCAGTGTCGGCGGCTTTGTCGATCTGGACGACGCGCAGCAATTTGATGCCGTTAGGCGCGGCTGGTCCGGGTGCATCGCTCATGAGCCGCGCCCGTTCCAGGAGCGGTTCGGCTCGGGCCAGTTCTCTCAGAGGAGTTTCCAGTGCGTTATACATGGATCACGCTAGCCTCCTTGCCGCTGGAACCTCAGGACGCGGCTATCTTCGGATCCCGCCAGCCGGTATTTGAGGTCCACCGCAATCGTTGAGTTCTCGACCTTCACATTGATAAACTCCAGGGTCACGCGATGTCCCAGCCAGCGACTTACCGCCTGAGTGATATTTGCCTTCGCCATAGCGCCCGTCGTCTCGTCTGCCGCCTCAAAAACCAATCGCCGCACCCCGCCGCCAAAATCCACCAGGAACGGACGCTCGCCCTGATTCGTCAGGATCAACTGAATGAGTTCATCGCGGACGTGCTCATCCAGCGTCTTCACGGTTGCCATCCGCCCGTCGGAGGAGACGCGGAACGGGAAGGATAAATGAGGACCGTTTACGAGGTTCATTGGTCAGTTAGCTTGAATCTTCATTTGGGTTTGAGCCACGATCGCCAGGCCTTGCGTCGCGCCCTCCGCGCTGACGCATTTGCCCAGGCTCGTTTGAACGAGGACCGGAGTGCCCTGGCTTTTGCACATCACCGCACCCATCGCCCATTCGATCTTGATGCAGGGGGACGGTTTGGCGGGCGGAATAGTGAACGGGCATCCCACCACCGGATGGACGTCCGATTCAAGCAACGCGGGCGCACCATCGATCTTCAGTTCGGTGTTTGCCGTCGTCAGGATGGCGGTTCCTCCATGCATGCATTGGACCTGGCTGGTGGTGGTGAGGACGTATCCTGGCATAATCTTCAGACTCCTATCTTCATTGCCCCGTTGCCGATATCCACCCCGGCCGATGTTAGTTTGACCGAACCAATGGGGCTGGCCTGGACCGTAATTTGACTGGATTCGATCTTGATCTGCGGAGAGGTGGGCGATGCGCCCACCTGGAGGGTGATATCGCTCGAGGTCAGTTGAATGCTCGAGTCGCCGATCTTGATCGTAACGTCGCTATCGGTCAGTACCAGTTCGGCTCCGCCCGCGTGGAGAAGCTTCACCTCGTTGGCATCGTCATCGAGCAGCAGCTTGTGTCCCTTGCTCGTGATGAAGCTGCGGACCAGTTTACCTTTGGGCTCCGGCATCTCGCCGTCCGCCCACCAAAACCCAGTCCAGATGGGCAGCGACATTCGCCCGGCCTCGAATTCCACCCAAACCCCGTCCCCAACCTCAGGAATCGCCACAAAGCCGTGCTTGCTTCCGGCAAACGGACTGCAGGGGCGGACCTTTTCGAGCACGAAATCGGGACCGAAAACATCCGCCACCTTGACGCTGATAATCCCGAGGTCGTCGCCCTCCTCGACCGATTCGACCAGGCCGCGATACTTGCCGAAATAGCTGCTATTGCGCCATTCGGATAGCTCGACTAAATGATCTTCGAATTCGGAGTTTTGCATCAAAAGATGTTCCCTTGGAGGTTAAAGCTCACGGCAGCGGCGCCGGCAACCGATGCCGACGGAGCCGGAAGCCCGGCGCTGGCGGATTTCGCCGGTGAAACCGTGTTGCCCCGCATCGTAAAGCTCTGGGTGTAATCGGAAATACCCAGGGTATGCACGACCTTGAAAATCACGTAACTCGAGCTGTAGCGCGTGTCCGAAAGCTTGACCGGAACCCTTCGATACGGCCGCAGAATCCCGGTGTAGCGCAGCGGCAACACGCTGCCGTCGGCAGTCAGGGTGAAGCTGGACATAGCCGCGGCTCCATCTGCCGCCGCCTGGGGATCGGTCAGGCCACTGTGTCCAGGCGGAAGCCTCCGTTTGCGCGTCTCACTTTCAGGGGCTGTCGTCGATAATTCTCCATCCGTCAGAGTGGTGTCGCGATAACTCGAAGTGCCGGTGGCCACGCTCTTATCGCTGAAACTGAGCACCGCGACTTCGACCGTCGACGCCGTGCTGGCATTTTCGCGCACGTTGAACTCAGCCAGGTTGCGACTATCACCAAGGAGCGTGAGTTCCGGCAGCGACGGGTCCACAGCGTCCGGCAGCTTTTTAAAACAGCCGATGCTCGCCCCGGGCGTCTCACCCGGCAGGACGTACGCAAAGTAGTTCCCATACCGTGAAGCGATGGACCGAAGCATCTGCATCTTGGTACCATGCTGATTGATCACCGCTTTGTTGTCGGGATGGGCCGGCGTATCGTCGACGTCGGGTTCTCCGCCGAGCGCCGCCGATTCAAATATGGACCGGGCGATTTCGCTATCGGTCTGGCTCGCGAATTTTTCCGCCTCGGCTTGGCGATGAAGCAAAGCGCTATCGTCATGAACCACCAGCGTCACGGAACTATGTCCTGGCGCCGGAGTGCGGACCTCGTCTTTGCCAACGAGGCGCCCATCGATCAGAGGAATCCAATCCCCGTCGTTGATGCGAGCTTCCACACGCACGCGCGAGAAATCCTTCCGCACTGGATCTTCCTCTCCGTGCCATTTGCCGTCCTCGCCGATGCAAACCGGGATCTTGATTTTGGCCTCCCAGACGCGCCCCACCTCCTGGTCCACCACGATCTCCTCGATGTCATCGAGCTGTTCCTTGGTGGCCAGCGTGCCGTTGTAGTAAACCCGGAATTCCTTTTTCATGGCTTAGCTTCCAGGTACCAGAATGAAGTTTGTTTGCTCGGCTGACAGCGGGTTTTCTTTCGGTTCCCGCTGGGCCAGGCGATTCGCCTCGAGCTCGGTGTTGGCGTCGGCGATATGCCAGAAATACGTTCCATCGGCATATTTGCGATTGGCCATAAGATCGAGGCGGTCGGTTCCTTTAACCTCGGTCAAATTCCCGGGTGTGTACGGCAACCGCCGCAACTTGACGGCATGGGCTTTGGCTCCCTTGGCCGTTGTGACCTCGACCACCGGGATCTTGGCGTAGCGTGAGTTGGAATCGAACATAAGCGTCTCGAACTAAAATGGGATGAGTTCCACGATCTGCTCGGCGGTATTGGCCAGATTCGCCATCGCCTGCGCCTCCTTGGCCATGTTCGAATAATTCAGCGCGCCTTTGGCGACATCGTCGTCGGAGCAGATATCGATGGCGTTCACCGACATGGAGATCGACACTTCGGCCTGAACGGGGTTGAGCACAAAGTCGTATTGCTGCTCGGTAATGCTCATCGATTCGAGCACCACCGGAAGAATCCGGAACGGTCCCCAAATGAAAAGGATGCGGGGGAATTTTTGCCTGGGCATCGTTTGCCTGGGCTCGCCGGCTCCGCCGCCGCTCAGGCCCAGAGCAGCTCCAATCGCCCCCAAAAGGTCGCTGGACGGATGCACCATCTTCTCCAGTGCCGCCAGCCGCGTGCCGACGCCAAAGAGCCTTGCCAGCACTTTGTTGTCGCCCATTTCGTCGGCCGCGCTGAATTTGGCCGTGAGCGTGATCTTCTCGATCGAAGGTTCACCGGCTTGAGTCGTTTCGCGGGAAGTTCCAGAGGTCGGCCGCGGGGGGATCTGCACCGTCCGGGTCAGCGTCTCGGGATTGAATTGAAAGATAACGACATTCGGTATCGGTCCCATCAGACCGCTGCCGTATTCGATCAAGGCCCCGCGCATTAGAAAGCCCATGATTCAAGTCTCCTCTCTAGATGAGCCGTTTTTCGAGTTCCGCGGCCACTCGGCCGCAAATATGTTTTTGCAGACCTTGAGCATCAACGCCGCCGGCCCACTTGATGTTTCCGAGATCCAGTTCCTCCATCCGCACCCTGCATTGGCGCCCGCGTGTGACCTCGACGGAACTCCGAAGGATCGCTCGGCCAAGCTCCCTCGCGAACTGTTGCGCCGAGCCCGCCGCGTTTCGAGGGAGGCGCACTTTCAAGTTCCCGATATAAAGGTTGCGATTGCCCATGGTATTAATCCAAAAGCTGGATCTCCTTTGCATAGGGTCCCAGTTGGTCAGGACTGAGGGACCGGTTCATTTTGTCATATTCTCGTTTCACGGCCACCAGGACGTCGCTGGTGTGCAGCTCTTTGACCCCTTTGTGCCGGTGCGCCGATTGCAGACAGGCATTGAAAACGATCGAGCGGATGTGCCCCCCTGAAAGGGGAAATTGCCGCGCCAGGAAGGGAATATCGATTCGGGAGTTTTTGGTCACCCCAGGCGGGATCACCTGTTTCCAAATCTCTGTGCGTTGCGCCTCGTCCGGCGCGGGAAAATCAATCACGTACCGAAGCCGGCGCAGGAACGCGTCGTCCAGATCACTCTTGCGGTTCGTGGCGAGGATCGCCAGTCCTTTGAAACGCTCCATGCGCTCCAGCAGATAGCTGATCTCGAGGTTGGCGTAGCGATCGCGAGAATCGCTCACCTCGGTGCGTTTGCCAAACAGCGCATCCGCCTCGTCGAAGAACAACACCATGTCCGAAATATCCGCAGCGTCAAAAATGCGCTTCAAGTTCTTCTCGGTCTCTCCAATGTACTTGTTGACGACCTGCGAAAGGTCGATGCGGTACATGGGAAGGTTTAGCCGCTGCGCCATGATCTCGGCGGCCATCGTCTTTCCTGTCCCCGGCGGGCCCGCAAAGAGCACGGTGATGCCGCCTTCATTCCAAGCGCGCGCCGTCCCCCAGTCGTAGTGGACTTCGGTGAGCGCGGTCATCGCCGCCAATTGCTCTTCAAACTGCAGCGTCTGCTTTTTAGGCAGAATCAATCGTTCGTTCGCGAATCGTGGTTCGACACAAGCGGCCAGCTCGCCGATATCGAAGCTCATTTCGGCCCGACAGGCGGCGATGAAATCGCTTTCGGTCAGTTTGCCGGGTAGAGCTTTAAGTTCAGCGCAAATCTGGCTGATGGTTTCCTGCTCGTAGCGAAACCGCCGCGCCATTTCTTTTAGAATGTCGCCCAGTTCATCGACGCGCTCGCCAAACTCGCCCTGCCAAACGGCTAACCGTTGTTCAAACGTGAGCGCCGGGATTCTGACGACGGGCAGCAAGAGCTCGGGCTCGATATGGTTTACCTGGCGGCGTTCGGAGATGGGCAGGAAGACTGTAACTGGGACCGACGTGAGCGGCAGTCCCTCGTTACGCTCGCGGGGTCTTTCCGCTCCGTCGAAGAGTTCATGCGGGATGAAGAGATCGCGATTGCTCAGCCAGCACAGGGTCACGAGCATGTTGAGGTAATCTCGATCCCCCAGCAGCGCCGGATCGCCACGGTATTCCCAAAGCGAACGCTCAGATCGCTTTGCCAGGCCAAGAGCGGTTTGTCGGTAAGGCGAACGCCGACTGCCCTGCAACGGCAGGACGCGCAGGTGTTGAAGGGGTTCTGATTTGAGTCGGTACGCAATCAGATTCCCGGTTTCGGTTTGCGTCCTCCCCTGGGACTTGGTGGCATCGAGCAGAAGGAGCCCGGCCGGGTTCAGCGGGCGATTGAACAGGAGCACTTGCGCCACCAGCGCCGGCACAGTCAGAGGTTGACCCCAGAGCACCTCGGTGTATGGGCGCGCGGCGGACGCGCCCCGATGCAAAAGGCCATGGCTGAAGACAGGATGCATCGGATTAGCCAGGGCCAGAACCTCCTCCGGACGCTCCCATAAGCGCTGGATCAGCATCAAGTTCGGAGAGGTGCGCGTCGGATCGTTGAGGCACGCGGCGATGATCGCTCCAAAGCTCGCGTCGAGGGCCGCAGCGAGGCTGAGCGCAAGCGCGAAGGTCGAGACATCTTCGAGCGCCAACTCCTTGACCACCCACCCAAAGGAACCGCGTCTCAAGTGTTCCGGTTTTGGCGGCGGCGCGGCCAATTGCTCGGTCAGGTATTTCGCCGCCGTGTTGGTCGCAAAGAAATGCTGCTTTGCCGCCCAATGACGCGACAGATCCAGCGAGTCCGAGGCCTTGTCCACCATCGGGGGCAGTTCGCCGGGCTGAGGCGGTGAATTCAGGCCGCGCTCATGCCAGATCCAGGCGATTTCGCGGCGGGAGCGCAAGGTCGCCTGCCGCAGCCAATAGTTCGCCAACGGGTCATCCCCCGTCAAATTCGGGGAGAAGACCACGTATTCGGATGGCGACCGGTTTTCGTTCATGGTCCAAATAGATGGACAACCGGGCTCTGTGGCGCTTGTTGTCCGTTGACTCGGAGGATCATCAAGTAGTCCCCTTCCCCAATCGCGTCAGCGCTGGCCATCACCAATTGCTTCGATGGCTGACCAGGCGGCGGCGGCGCTGGTTGCGGGGTAAACACATCAAAAACGCGGATAACCGTTCCGTCCCGGTAAAACGCGAGGAGGACATCATCCGCATCAGCGCCCAGCAATCTTCCACCCAGGTCAATGGTGGCGAACGCCTCGCGCGGCGGCCCGGGCTTGATCGATACGGCTCCGGCAATTGTCGCCGTGTTAAGCGTCGGAACCAGATTCCCAATTACCATGTTGCTGGTGCGACGCTTGCCGGTGCCGGTTAGCGTCAGGACCACCATGACCGGATGACTACCCGCGGAGATCGGGCTGGCGGCGATAAGCGCTGGATCAACGTTGAACTTGAGCTCGTCGGGCCGCTGCATCGTCACCGGCAGTTCGACCGGTCCCAGCATCACCGAGAGATTAGCCAAATGCAGATCGGTCCCGCGCAACGTAACTTCTTCACCCACTTCGAATCCCGTAGGCGAAATCTCCGAGATAAACGGGCCCATGGACGGAATCACATCCAGGCCGACGGGCTTGGGAGTCAGAGCCATCGGCGGCAGGGTATAATCCACCCCCACCAGGAGCGAAAGATTCGGCGGTGCTCCCGAGGCAATCATCACCGGGCGAACTTCAAAACAGACCGAAAGCCGCAGCTTTTCATCGGTGCCCTGCATTAACTTGCCCAAAAGATCGCTCGGCGCCTCATTGAACGTGACGTGCAAATTCTCGGGATTGGGGCCCAGCGCTTTTACAGTGTCCGCCGACGCCCCCTTGAGCGTGAGCAGGTCATCCTGATAAACCGCCCAAATCGCGGCGCCCAGGTTCTTATGGGCTTGAATCGAATCACTGTCATCCGTGCCGTGAAAAGCGGTTAAGAGATATTTCAGGACCATCCAGAGCGGAGGTTTTTCCCCTTCGTTCAGCGCGGTGTTCTTAAGGAAAGGTTCGAAGCCAATCTCGTACAAAAAGAGGTTGAGGTGGTCGTTGGCCCCGGTGGACTTCTCGGGCCGGCCCGCGCTGATGTCCGGGATGCCGCTGAAGAACGCGATGCGAGTTTTAAGAAGGTCGGTGACCGCCCCAATCGCATTGATGGTATCAGCAAGGGCCATGGCTCCTTAAAGGTAATTCCGGTTCAGGCGCGAAAGTGGCCGCGACGATTCCTGTCGGGCATTTTGCCGCTCCGGTCCCCGCGGTCTCGCCTCGGGTTGCGGCAAGGGTGGCGCCGCGTCTTCGATGACGACGCTGATCGTGCCAATAGCGAGATTAAAGGTCTGTTCTTCGATACGTGCCTGCTCGGTTTCCTCCGCATGCCGCGCGCTCGGTCTCTCGTGGATCGCGCGTTTCTTAATCGCGGATGGCTCGCGTCCCGACCATGGCTGGGCCAGCTTTGTGGCAGCCTTTGTTTCCAAATTCTCGCCTCGTTCTAGTTCGTTGACTGGAGCCGCCGCTGCCCATTCCTGAACTTCAAGCAGCAAGATGTTTTGAATTTCCGCCGAATCCGCTCCACCGCGTTCGATCACCTCGGCGGTCCTGGTAAAGAATCGCTGTTTGGCCCCCGTTTCAGACTGCTCCGTTTCAATCGTTCTGGTTTTTGGCTCCGTCGCCTGGATTGGATCACTTCGTTGGCCAGGTTCCGTGAAGTGCGAATCCTGGGGCACGCTTGGCTCGAGGCCGCGCGACTCACCGACGGCTTTGCCAGCCAGCGAGTCTGGTTGGTTTTGCTGGGGGCGAGGGCGGGAGACGAGTTCTCCCGGCGCGTCAGACTTATTTGCCAACTCCTTCCCCGCGTTTGTGAGGCTTGGGTTTTCAGCGGCGCGCGATTGCGGCAGAGGGCGCACAACTTTCTTTGGTTCTGACGGTGCCTTCAGTTCGGACGAGATTCCGGAAGGCTCGGCGACTCTCGGAGGCACCAGGATCGTTTCTTCGAGCTCGATCGGGCTCGGCACTGCAGCCGCAGGCTTTTCGGACGCGCGGGGCGATCCCACGGCCGGTGCAGCAAAACGGAATCCGCTCTGTTTTGCTATACGCGAGAAATAGCCATTCACGAGTGTCTCCCGGCGGCAATCAGCTCGAGATATTCGTTTCGCCGCCAATGCGGGGTGGCAAAGATTTCTTTCTCGCTCCAGTGGTAATGTGAAGCAAGCCGGTGAACCGTTAGGATCAGTTGCTTTTGCAGCCGGCTGAGCATTCCCAAGGCGGTTTCGCAGAGGTCGATGCTCAGATTATTCTGTTCGCCGCAAGCGTCGCACGACACCTGGCAAACCAAATTGACGAGTGGGTCCGCCTCGTCCATGGCTTTGTCGACCCGATCAAAGGCCAGGGAATCCAACGCCTCGGCAGTGGTCCCGCGAACCGCCAGTGCGCCGAGCATCGCCCGCGCCGCCTCGCCTTCGTCCTGGAAGATTGTCCGCGCCCAGTCTTCCTGGTCGCGCCCCTTCGGTTTGCGAAATGCGACTCTCTGGCCGCCAAGCTCGACCTCGATGGCCTCAATCTGGTCGGCTTGCTGCTGTAGGCTTGAAATTTCCTCGAGGGTCAGTTCGAGCTCGAGTTCTTCCCCGCAAGCCGCGCAGCCGAACGGGAAACTAAAGGCGGGGCGTTGCGGTCCCGCCGCCAGGATGAGCAGGCATTCAAGCCGTTTGCCGGCGGAGAGCTCACGAAAAAAGCCCGGCGGCAATTGACCTTCGGGATCCTGGGCGCACTGTTCGAGCAGCCGAGTGATCAGCGCAGGCGTATCGCTCCCGGCAAAGTCGATGGCCAGGTCTTCCTCGTAGATGCCGAAACGCCGGAAGGCGATCCGGCCCTGCGGCAGCAGCCCAGCAGCGGAAGGCGGAAGCGTCGGCAAGGGCATCCATGCGCTGGATCTCGAAAGGGAATTCATGCGCTCATCTCGAGCCTTAGCCTTGCGGAACGTCGTCGGACTCGTTCGGTTCCTTGGTGCTCAAATCGCGATCCCAACCCTCCAATTCGATTTTCAACGATTCGATGGAAACCGCATTGGCATTGGCGTTCAGCTCGGGCATGGCGGTGTATTCGCTGACCCAACAGTAGTAGAGGAAATAGCGGTAAACGACCTGGCCCTTTTCGTTCATCATTTCCAGCGTCAGGTCCTTCTTGTAGTCCGCCAAATCCATTGCGGTGTCGCCCGAAAACGGATGCACCTTGTTGGCCCACTTTTCGAATTCGGGATCGTGAGTCAGCCCGCGTTCGAGCGTGATGGCGTCATAAGTGGTGCGGCCCGGAGATTTGTGATCGGTGCTGTTGTCGCCGCCGTCCCGGTGCTTAACGACTTCCGTGGTGCGCTTGAGCGCGCTGACCTTGCTGACACCAAGCACGGGCTTGTTGTCCCAAAGTATGCGGAATTTAAAATTTTTATACGGGTCAAACCGTTTGGCGTTCTTTTCAAATCCTTTGCCCATCTGGTCCTCCTTTTCCTTTAAACATCGGGTATTTGCTGAATGCTAATGATGACAAACTCCGCCGGTTTGAGCGGGGCAAAACCAACCTGGATGTTGACAATCCCCAGGTTGCGATCGTTGGCCGTGGTGGTCTCGCTGTCGCATTTGACGAAGAACGCCTTGTCCGGGGTGCTGCCCTGGAACGCCCCCTGCCGGAACAGGCTCAGCATAAACGCGGTGAGGTTCATCCGGATCTTCGCCCACAGCGGTTCATCGTTCGGCTCGAAAACCACCCATTTCGTGCCGCGGAAAAGCGACTCCTCCAGAAACAGCGCCAGCCTCCGGATCGGAATGTATTTCCACTCCGAACCGAAGTCATCGCTGCCGTCCAGCGTCCGCGCGCCCCAGTTCACAATGCCGTTGGGGAATTTGCGGATGCAATTAACTCCCAGCTTGTTGAGCACGCCGTTCTCACCGTCGGTCATGTTCAGCTCCACATCCAGAACCCCGCGAAGGTCAGCCTCGATACCGGCGGGCGCTTTCCACACCCCCCGCTGCGAGTCTGTTCTGGCCATGAGGCCCGCGATCATGCCGGAAGGACCGATCGGTTTGATGACTCCGCCGTCGCTGAATTTCACCCGGGGATAGAAAATCGCCGAATGGTCTTTGACGATGCCGGCGCGCAGCGAGTTCACCTTGGCGGCATCCGCCTCCATGCGCTCACCGTTCGTCCAGCTCGTGGGGGCATCGAGCAGCAGGAAAGCCCGCCTGTATTCACAATAAATCGTCGCCGGACCGAAAAGCTGCTGATATTCGTTCTCATCGATATCGTCATCCCTGGGAATGAGCATCAGATTGAACAGATCGACGCGGTCGAGCGCGTAGAAGCCGGTATGATCGATCGGGCTGCCGGTGTAGTCGGCGACCGTAAGCGGGGTGCCATCGTCATCCTGGCCAATGGCCCCCGCCCCGTTTTGGAAGGTGCCAGTGCCGATATTGCCCAGCGCGTACTGCCGCACATTGGTGGTGAAGGAACCGGCCAAATCAACCCCGGCACTCGAGAAAGGATAAGCGGTGTTCAGCGCGCCGGTCTTCGGCTTGAACGCCAGGTGATACCCCCAAACTTCCGCCGTGACCGGGGCGTCCGGCTTTTCGTTCACCTTCTTGGCGATGAGCTGAAGCTTTTCGCGCACCCCGTCGCTATGGCTATTCACGGCCGAAGAAAGCGCGTCTGTAAACCAGCGGTCGCCGCCTGCGGTAGTCACCAGGATGCTCGGGGGCGGCACGTTTAATTGGACGGCGTTCGGCGCGGGCGCGCCGCCAAAGGTGATCGTGGTGATCGCGTTTTGCAGTTGTTTGGCTAGATCATTCACCAGGCCGGAGAAACAGGTGGCGGTGGGAACCGGACGGTGGTTGGCAAATCGAGCGGTCTCAACTCCGCCCTGATCAATGCCGAGCATCAGCGGACCAGCCAGGTCATTGGCCGCCGACCGGCGGACGCGGACACTGTGATTATTTGCACTGGCCGAGTTAATCCGTAGCACACAAATGCCGGTTCCGGCATCGATTTCCTCGAAGACGCAGGCGATGGTCACTCCGGCCGGAAGCAGAGGATTGATGCGCGCCGCGAGCTCGTTCTGAAGCGGCCCCTGGGTGGTTTCCACCAGTGCGACCGGGTTCTGCCGGATATCGATCGGCACATACGGTCCGCCATTCACGCTGATATCAAACTTGCTGTTGGCGGACGCCGCCGGCGGGGTATAGATAAGCCCGTTCAGCGCGTCACGAATATCCGTGAAGGTGACACCGATCGGACGACGGCTTTCGCTAAACCCAACCTGCGGGGCGGACTGGATGTCAAATCCCGCGGCCAGTTGCACATCGATTAAATCCGAGCTCTGGGTGACGAATTTGACCGCATAACGCGCAGACAGTGGATCCATGGAAAGGTTCAGAAACGTCTCGCTCGTAATTACCTCCCCGCCTTCCTCCTGGGTTACATAGAGGTTGAAGGTCTCGTCCGGGTTCGTGGTGTTATAATCCACCGCGAGCCTGACGTTGTTGCCCCACGTGCCCGCATCTTTTGCCAAAACCGTCAGCACGCTGGCTCCGGCGAGATTCCGGAGCGTGAGACTGGCCTTCTGCGCATTGTGCGCGAGCCGGACCACGTAACAATCGGTGCCGCCGTTGTCGAAGAACTGCTTTACGCTCGCGGCCAGCTCGCTCGCTGGATGAGCTCCGCCGAATTCGCGCAGGAAATCGGAATAGCTCAGGCACCGGACCGCTTTATTGATCGGACCCTTCTGGGTTCGCCCGAAGAACGCGCCAATCGAGGTGGCCACGCCGGTGATGGTCCTGACGCCGCTTGGAACTTCCTGGATATAAACGCCTGGATAACTTACAGCCACTGGCATATTTGATCCTCCTGTTTTGTACGTCGGATTTCGTTGGCTTCACCGCCCCCACGCCCGGAGATTTCCTTCGCGCACATTAGATTCGGGAACGGTTTCAGGACCTTGCTGAGACCCCTGAGTCTCCGGCCACGCCAGCATGTTCGAGCGGCTTCCCCAGCCGCCTGAAATCAAGCGCAGAGGCATTCGGAGGGGCAGTCGACCCCTCGGAAGACGCGACTGTGCGCTTCGCGACATACTACGTGCAGGAGATTCGACTTACTTACCCCTAATAGTAGCCTCTATGATGGCCACTCGTCAAGCGGTTTCTTTTCGTAATCCCGGATTGCGCCGCGCGCGGTGGCTGATTTCACCCTTAGGTCGGTAAATAATCTGCGACTTTCTCACACAATACTGGTACCAGTATTTGTGCTCACGTGCGATTTTCAATCCGCCGATCCGGTGGTGACCAAGGCGTCCGCTCGTGGCCCGGGTCCCAGCCCACACCGCCACCCTGTCGCCCGATGTTCTACCTTGCGTCAATCACTCAGCGATTCAGGGTCTCGAAGTTTGGTGACAATTAATGCCAGGTATTTTCACTTCGGTGCGGTTTCGCGCACTTTGGGGGAAAACGAGGGCCCGCGTATGCTGCACAGCACTGCACCCTTACGCACGGCACTGAAAGCACGTGGCCGATTCGATTCCCATCGCCCGCTCCAATTCCTACCGGGCGCATATTGTCTTTATCG
>DBMR01000089.1 GCA_002298785.1 Verrucomicrobia subdivision 3 bacterium UBA693 | reverse complement strand
GCGACAAAGCCCGGATGCGCCCTCAAAGAAGCTTGCGCTCTAAAACACCTCGCTCTCAGCACCGAGAAATCTTATATTTACTGGCTCCTCCGTTACGCCGCATTTCTCAGGGCGCTCCCGATAATTTCTTCAGCCGGTAAAATGCACGTCCGTCCGCGGATTGGATTTCGGCTGGGCTGCTTTGAGCCGAGGCGGTCCAGGGACCGGCGAGGTCTGGAGCTTGCTCGAGGGTGCCCTGGGTGCTGTCCCATGAGAGCAGCCAACCCGATCCGAACCGGACGGGCTCGAGGCGCAGCGGCGCGGCCGCATCCAACCGGAGATCGAAGCTGACATCGCTGGAGGTGGGGCTTTCCTGGTGGATTTCCACGGCCACGACATTCGTGCCGGGCACCAGCAGGCTCGCCGGGGCGTTGGTCGAGTAAAAGTTGACCCCATCATCGCTGGCCAGCGTCGCGCGCGTCAGGTAATCCACCGGACCATCGGCGAGGTTGCTGCGGAAGATTTCGGTCCCGTTTAGGTACACGATGCCGCCGTCGTCCCGCTTCAATTGCACGGTGAGCGGACCCACGGCCTCCGGGTTGTTCACCAGGAAAGAGTGCCGGAAATAATAGGTGATATAGCGATTGGTGGTGTTGGTGGCGTTGAGCCCGGAATTGATGACTGTAGTCTCGGGCCGGCCGTCTTTGGAATCGCCGTAGCCCAATTCCGCCCGTCCGCTGGCCCAGGCGCTGTCTTCAAAAAGGCGCTCGCGCCACGCCGTCCCGGCGTTGGCCCCCGTGTCGAGATAACGCCAGACCGCACCTGTGGAAATCAGCGTGCTGCCGGTCGCAGTCGCCAACGTCCCAAACCAGACCGTGCTTTCGCCGGTAATTTGCCCCTGCTGCGGGGAAAGTAATTGGAGCCGCACCAGTGGATTCCCGGACAACGATACCGCGGGCGCGGGGATCAACTTAAGGGTCTCTCCGGGCGCGAACTCCAAACGTCCCTCCGCCAGGGTTTCGGTCGCGGACGCGTAGCGGTAACCGAAACTGACCGGCAAGGTGGTAAAGCTGCTTAGCCGCACGGGGAGGGCATTGCTGATCGCACCGAGCGGAAACTGCCGGGTGCGGACGGCCAGACCGATGCCGACTTCAGCGGTCGGGGGCGTGCTCATGAAGGCGGCAAGACGCGCGCCGTCGATCACGGGATTCCAGATCAAATTCTCCGTATGCTTCGGGTTCGGCGCGGTCAGCCAGTTCCCCCGCACGTCCATCAAGTCGGTACGATAGGTCCAATCCGACCAGTTCATTCCCCAAACGTCCCGGTAATTGTAGAGCAACAACGAATTGGTGACGCGGAGGAATCCGGTGTAGGTCCAATTATAATTATCGCCGAACCGCGCACCGATCAGGTTCGCGGTGCTGAGGCAATCGAAGGCATAGACGTCCGGAGAAGGCGCGGAGAGGCTGTAGCCACACTCGATGCCCTGCCCGCAATTCAAGGATACCGTGTGCCAGTTCGTGGCTTTGCGATTGCCGCCGGACCAGGCAAACGCCTCGTGGTAGGACCCCTCCACCCAGGTGTTGCTGACGGTCACGCTGCTGGCGTCCCCACTCCCGGCGTCCAGCCCATCATCCGCGTTCCATCCGATCAGGCTGTCACGCACCTCATAAGCGCCCGTGGTGAAGTAAATGCCGTCCTCGTCCCCATCATTGAAAACCGGACGTTCATAGGGCGTCTCGATGAGCGCGGATTGAAGCAGTTTCAGCGCAGAACCGTTCCACTCGCCGCCCGTGGTGCAGCGTTGGATGAGCGTATGGACCAGGTCGATCTGATTCCACGGCAGGCCGCGATCCACTCCATGCCCGAACTGGCCCGCGAGGTAGATGGCCGCGCAATTGGTCAGCGCCAACCGCGCGTGGTTGTCCAGGTAGAACAGGCACTGCTCATGGCGATGACTATTGGCCACGGCGCTGGCGTTCGCGCCGCTGCCGGTGAAAATGGCCGCGTTAGCCACGAGCGCGGAGGTGCTATTGGTCAGGAAGAAACCGCCCCAGGGTTGAGCCGGGGACCACGGAGTGAAGACGACCGGGGCCTCCTCCGTGCCGTTCACGGTAAGTTGCCCGACCACAGCTACCGACACACCGGGCGCCAGGCGTACCACCGTTCCAGGACCGATGGTGAGAGCAGCACCCGCAGGGATCCGAAACTCACCGACGACGGATATCCACGACTGCGCCGGCCAGGTAACTGTCCCACTGAGATCGCCCGACACCGAACTCCAGGTGGTGTTCGAATCGACCTGTACGGTGCGGGAGAAATCCATTTGGTTGAATTGCCCAGCGACCGTGGTCTCACCCACGGTGGCATACCCCGGTAAGAAACCCGAACCGGCGCCGCGCCGGACTTGAATCGAGGCTTGAGGTTGAATCGCCAAAAAGCCGTTGGCACGCACCGCCGCGCCGTTCTCCCCTTCAACCCACGCCACCACCGGGACCGGCAGGTTTGTGGGAAAAGCCGCAGGCAACAGGCAGCGTAGATGGGCCCCGGCGGTTTCCTGGGCGGTGGAAGGAATTGACGGATATGGAATCCAGGGCGGCAAACCGTTTTCGCTGCCATTCCGCTCAGTCGACACCACGTTGAACCGGAATACGGCGTTCGTTGTGGCCAGGGTGGTTTGGTTCGTCGCCGAGACGCGCAACTCGTGATAATCCACCGCGCCCACCTTCGTGGCCGCGCCCAGCGCGACCACCTGACCATCCAATGCAGCTCCAACCTGATATCCGGCCTGGGCGGAGACGGTGAATGTGACGGAATCGTTGTAAACACCTTTGTCTGACAGGCCGCTGAGCGTGAACTGCGCCACGCCCGGGATTTGACCGCCAAGGAGCAAAAGGGACCACACCGCCAGTAACTTTATCGTTTTCAATGAGAATCCTCTATTCGTCCGGTTCCGCAAATGCGGCGCCGGATTCGCAGCTTGACGATATGCAGCCTGACGATATCGGATCAACTAATTTCGTTTGCGCGCACTTTTAACTTTCCCTGACGGCGCTTTCATTTTTCACTGCCAACATGAATCGGACCAAGAATGTGCCGGGCGTCTGCGCCCAGTGCGGCGGGCATTTCGATTTCGCTGCCGAGCATATCGGTCTCGTGGCTCCCTGTCCGTTATGCGGCCGGGAAACCGAGCTGCAATTGGCCACGCCGGAGATCGGGACGGCGATTCCCCGGCGCATGGTGGTTTGGACATTGGTAACGGTGCTCGTACTCGTCGCCGGCTTCGCGCTTTGCGTATTGCTGCTAAAACGAGCGGAACGACTGGCGGACCAGAACCGCCCCGGGCGCCGCGCCACGGTGGACGCTCCCGCCAATTCGAATCTCATCCCGGGCTATAGCGTGTCCCCGATCCGCGCTGAGAAAGGCGCTGACGGAGCGGTTTACGCGGTGGGCGAAGTCGTCAACACCCGCAACCAGGCGGTGGAGAACTTCGAATTGCAGTTCCAAATCGCCGATGCTGATGGCAAACCTTTGGGAGTAGGCACCCTCAGCCGCAAGCATTTCGCCCCGGGTGAGCGCTGGACTTTCCGCGAACGCATTCCGAACCCACGCGC
Source organism: Verrucomicrobia subdivision 3 bacterium UBA693 (assembly GCA_002298785.1). Lineage (GTDB taxonomy): Bacteria > Verrucomicrobiota > Verrucomicrobiia > Limisphaerales > UBA8199 > UBA693. Next base: position 34,030 of record DBMR01000089.1, on the reverse strand, counting down.
GGCCTCATTCGTCGCACTGCCGCCCAACTCCGCCGCTCCTGCCGGCTCGCCGTAACGCTATCCAGAATTCGAGCCACCAACATCCGTCGCGGTTGGAACCTCAAATCCACAGCTTTTCATGAACATTCAAACCTCGACGAATGCCAGGATTCATCATCTCCACCGGCGCCCGCACCCAGTCAGCGAATGGTCGTGCAGGCAAAGAGTGTATTCTCTGCTCGGTTCGATCCTGACCCTTTTCGCAATCACGGGGAATGCCGCGCCGGCAACACCTGAAGATGTGTCAAAGGAGCTTGAAGCCCTGCGCCAAAAGCACGATCTGCCCGCGTTAGCGGTCGTGGTGGTGAAAGATGGCCAGATCTGCCACCGCGCTGCCACCGGAGTCCGCAAGTTTGGCGACCCAACTCCAGTTACGACCAACGACGTCTTCCACATCGGTTCCTGCACCAAGTCCATGACGGCCACGCTTGCTGCCAAACTGATCGAGGAAGGAAAATTGCGATGGGAAACCACGATCACCGACGTGTTCCCTGCTTTGAAAGGCATCATCGATCCGCAGTATGACAACGTGACCGTCGAGCAGTTATTGCAGCACCGTGGCGGACTCCCCGGCACACCGCCCCCGGCCGCATGGAAGCGGGCCTGGGAACAGACCGGCACTCCCACCGAACAACGCCTGGAATTCGTAAAAGCCGTGCTGCGACAATCCCCGGAGGCGCCACCCGGCACCGAAACGATCTATTCCAACCAGGGCTACTCCGTTGTCGGTGCGATGTTGGAAAAGCTCACAGGCACCCCCTGGGAGAAACTGATCACCGAACGACTCTTCAAGCCGCTGCACATGGATACCGCGGGTTTTGGGCCGCCCGGAACCCGGGGCGCCATTGATGCGCCGTGGGGACACACCCGCACTCCCAGATCCATACGCCCATCCCAGGAGGATAATCCGCCGGCGATCGCCCCGGGCGGCCGCGTGCACTGTTCCCTCGATGACCTCGCCCGGTTCACCATTTTTCACCTGCAACGCGGACAGACCAATAGCCTGTTGCAGCCCGCCACCCTGGCCAAGCTCCATACGCCGCCCGAGGGGAGTGACTACGCTTGCGGCTGGGTGGTGGTCCAGCGCGGTTGGGCTGGTGGCTCCGCGATAATGCACAATGGCTCAAACACCATGTGGTATGTGGTGATGTGGCTGGCCCCGGAGAAGAATTTCTCGGTTATCGTGGGCACGAACATCGCGGGCCCCGGTGCCGAGAAAGGCTGCGACGAGGTGGCTTCAAAAATGATCGGCCATTGGCTGGGGAAATAGCTCATCGCCACTCCCCAGATGCTAAATCAAGGCACCGCCGTGGCGTCCTGGAGTTTCTTCAAATCCGCGGCGATGAGAGTATTGGCGGCGACGGCCACGTCGAAGCCTTGCTCTTTGTTCAAGGCTTTCCAGCGCCAGCGCTCGGAGTGACCGTCGGCAAATGAAAATACCGAGCCCTGGCTGTGTCTGGCCGTGGGGGAATTCTGCCAGGTTAAGGTCAGGCGCACCGCGAAATAACCGTCGTCCACCGTGTTCAGGCTTTCATCCAGGAAAATAAACGCCTGGGAAGGGCCGGGACGGATGATTTGCACGGTCTTTTTGAACATGGGATAGTTTGGGCCGAGGATGTAGGAGGTATCCACCACCCCGTAACGAGCAGCGTCAGCAGCATCCCCGCCGCCCATGCGCCCGTTCATGGAGCAGGTGCGGACCAAGGAAGTGGCGGGCACACCTACCGGCGCGCGACCAGTGATCGAGGGACATTTGTAGATCCCGGGGCTGGTGTTGTAGTTGTACAGCCGGTTGTTCATGATGTCGTAAACATTCGTCATACCCGGGGATTTGGAGACGTCGCCTGAAATCCAGGACTCGGGGGAAGACAACCCACTTGGGGCCAGCCAGTTTCGCACCACGCCATCGTTGTTGTCCCCGGCATACATCGTCCAACACACAGCCAATTGCTTCATGTTGTTCATGCAGCGAATGGCTTGAGACTTTTCTTTGGCTTTATTAAGCGCCGGCAACAGCATGGCCGCCAGGATCGCGATGATGGCAATCACCACTAACAACTCGATCAAAGTGAAACCACGCCGCCGCACTGTATTGCTGACAAATGAGGGATGACTAACCGGGGTCTGGGTCCGATGCAGGGCTGTGTTCATAGCTAGGTCTAAATCATGCCTAATCCCGAGGTTGTGGAAAGTCAAATATGTAACGTGTCGGTCTATTTTCTCGGGGCTAAGGGGGCGATTCCCGACTGGTACCAAAGCGTCAAGGTGCTGTAAACCAACACCCCACCATTCGCGGCCAATAACTCCGCGCCCAACATCCCGTCCACGTTCTCCAGCACCCCGCCTTTTTCCCCAACTCGCCAGCTTGATAAATCCGCCACGGAAATGTGCAGCCCCAACAGCGGCATTTCCTGACCGGCAAAGGTCAACGAGCGCGGTTTGGCCGCATACGCATCGGCATCACCAATAGCGCCGATGCCCGACAACCGGAGCCCGGTCGGCATCAGGGTCAAATCGAAACGTTTGGCGTGGCTGGTGGAAATTCCGGTAAACGAAGCGCCGGTATCCACGAGGAGACGTGCAGGCCGATCGTTAATGCGGCAATCGGCCACCACCAGTGTGCCGGCGCTGGTCAGGGGCACCTCCACGTAACCGCTGCCGCGCAGCGCGCTTTTCAGCGCGCCAGCGATTGCCGCATCCGGCTTCTCAGTGCGCAGATACAGACGGGGATCCGTGCAATCCACCACACAATGGTGGCGCCGCAGAAACTCGCCTCCCAGGATGCCGTCATAAATCTTGTACCCGCTCGAGTTGGGGCTCATCACCTCCGCTGGCTCGTTCTGCACTTTGACCTTGCCGAAATCCAATTCCCCCAACACCACGGTATCGGACGAATCGTAATGCTCCCGGATCGAATCTTTCAGGGTAACGCCACTCTTATCGAGCGGCTTCAACTTCTTGGCCAGTGCACGATCGACAATGTTCAACGTGCAACCCGTGTCGAGCAGGAAGCGTCGTTCCTTGCCGCCGTAGCGCACCAGGATGTATGGCGGATTCCCTTCCGAACGTTGCAACGGCAACGAGGCATAACCCAATTTGATCAGCAACCCATCCAGGGAAGGACGAGCCATACGGTTGGTGGAGGCGGATCCCGCAATGGTGTTCGGAGTCACCAACCACAGCAGCACCAGCACCAAGAACAGCAAGATAGAGCGCCAAATGCCTCCTCCAGCGCTCCCAAAAAGCCGGGATCGCCCATTGCTTGCCACCGCTCCACCGTCGGTCCGAGACATTAGCTCTCAATACACTCCCGGGACCTTATGTCAAGGTTCGCCAACCGCAGAAATCCCCCGGTGTCTGCCAAAAATCTGCGCCATTCATCCAGGGCTTGACCCGGATGCCGGGGGGTCCCAACCTGTGCACGATTTTATCGCATACATGAAACGAATTTTCTTTTACGCCTTGCTGGTGCTCACGCTGGCGCTGCTCCCGGGCAGCCTGTTGGCCGCCCAGAAAACCACGGCTAAATCCACCGCCAAAAAGTCGACTTCGACCAAATCCAATACCATCTCTAAGAACCCTTATCTCGGGGCGATTGTGATCGATGCCGCCACCGGCAAGGTGCTCTTCGAGGACCAGGCCGACGCCAAAGGTTACCCGGCGAGCATGCTCAAGATCATCGATTTCCTGATCATCCTGGACAAGATCAACGCGGGACAGTTGTCGTTGCAGGACAAAGCCACCGTCAGCGCCAAAGCGGCAAAAACGGGCGGTTCGCAGGTGTGGTTGGACACGCGCGAAACCTTCACCGTCGAGGATCTGCTGTATGCGCTGATGATTCAATCCGCGAACGATTCGGCAGTGGTCCTGGCGGAACGGGTGGCGGGATCGACTGAAGGCTTTGTGGCCCTCATGAATCAGAAGGCGGCCCAATTGGGAATGAAACAGACGAAGTTCAACTCCGTGCACGGCCTGCCCCCGGCCCCCGGTGATGCGGATGACGTGACCACCGCGCGCGATTTCTCCCTGGTATGCAGGGAGCTATTGTCGAAACATCCCGAGGCGCTGAAGTATACCTCGACGCGCGAACGGATTTTCCGGCCGGGCCCTAAGCAGGTCGTGATGCGTTCGCATAACCACTTGCTGGGATCATTGAACGGTTGCGATGGCCTCAAGACCGGTTTCATTGCTAAAGCCGGATATTCGATCGCCGTGACTGCCTCCCGTAACGGTCAACGCGTGATCGCCGTGGTGCTCGATAGCGTGGACCGTGTCACCCGTGACAAGAAAGCGGCCGAACTCGTGAACAAAGGCTTCGCCGCCCTGGAGGCCGCGCCTCCTGCCGCCCAGGCCGCTGCCCCGGCGCCGGCCCGGAAGTAGCCGGGTCGCGTCGGTAGGCCACGAACTCCCCTGCCCCACAAAAAAAATCGAACTGTCGAACACCGCGCGCTCGCAGCGTTCCGGTTCGATCGCTATTCCCTGAAATGTAGCGCGTCAGGCTCCATATCTTTCGGAGCCACCGCCGCGCGGGTTACTTCTTCTCTTTCGATTCGGCCAGCTTCTTCAAATACTTCTTGGGCGCCTTGTTGAAATCTTTCTGGCAGGATTTGCAGCAAAGTTTGATCTCCTGGCCTTGATACACAAAGGTAAAGGTCTCCCCCATGTCGCCCAGTTTCTCCCCCGAAACGATGCAGGTATTCAGCGGATACGGCTTGGCTTTGGCTTCCTTCTGATCTCCGGCCAGCGTGGCGAAAGGTGAAACGGCGAAAACGATCGCCAGCAGCGGCGCGGCGATTCTTGTGATTTTTTTCATAAAGTTTATTATGCCTGCAACTACGGAAGCTAATATATTGGAGGTGACAACCCTCGTCAATCGCCGGGGAATTGGCGCGATTTTCCCGCACTGCGCAAAAAGCAACTGCGCCCATGGCTGTTCCCTCGCGCCGAGGACCGGCATTTCCCTACAATTCGCCGCATTCCGCGAAAAATTCTTCCGAGCGCCGGCGGCCGCAGGGCTTGGCACAGGTCTTGCCTAGTGCATAGCAGATTCTAAACAACTAAATTAAAGCAACCAATGATCAGGCGGGAGCCGCGCTCAGATATACCCCGTTTATATCCAGCGCGCTCCGCGCAACCACGTCTACATCCATCACCACTTCCCTCTCGCTTCGCATGCAGACTCTGATTAACCCCGAAACCCAGGCCCGCGTGACTTCCCCGGTCACCGACTACCTGCACCAGCTTTACCAGGAATTCGCCCCGGTAAAGGAAGGCCGCGTGGCCACCTACATTCCGGAATTGTCCAAAGCCAATCCGGACTGGTTCGGGATTTGCCTGGTCACGACGGGTGGGGCGGTTTACGAGGCGGGAGACTCGCGCCAGCCGTTCACGATCCAATCCATCTCGAAACCGTTTGTCTACGGCCTGGCGCTGGAAGACCACGACCGCACCACGGTGCTGAGCAAAGTGGGCGTCGAGCCCACCGGCGACGCCTTCAACTCCATCAGCCTCGATCCGGGGACCGGAAGGCCCCGCAATCCGATGATCAACGCCGGCGCCATCGCCTCGGCGGGCTTGATTCAAGGGAAAACTCCGGCCGCCAGACTCAAGCGACTGATGGAAACCTTCGGGCTCTATGCCGGCCGCGATTTGACGCTGGACGAGGAGGTGTACCGCTCTGAGAGTTCGACCGGCCATCGTAATCGGGCAATTGGTCATATGCTGCGTAACTTCGACATCCTCGGCGGCGATCCCAATCCGGTGGTCGAGCTCTATTTCCAGCAATGCTCCATCAGTGTGACGTGCCGCGACCTGGGCCTCATGGCGGCGACGCTGGCCAATCGGGGCGTCAACCCCGTCACCGGCAAACAGGCGATTCGCGGGGAATACGTCGAGAGTGTGTTGAGTGTCATGGGGTCCTGCGGGATGTACGACTACGCGGGCGAATGGATTTACCGCATCGGCATGCCGGCCAAGAGCGGGGTGGCCGGCGGGATCATCGCGGTGCTCCCCGGCCAACTCGGCATTGGGGTGTTTTCCCCGCCCCTGGACGCGCGCGGCAACAGCGTGCGCGGCATCGGCGTCTGCGATGCCATCTCCCGCCACCTCGACCTGCACCTGTTCAACCGTCCCAGCGTGGGCCGATCCGTCGTGCGGTTGCGCACCAACGGGGCGGAACTGAACTCCAGCCGCGTGCGGACTCAGGAGGAAAGCCAGGCGCTGCGCGAGTTCGGTCCCCATATTCGGATCTATCAACTGCAGGGCAACCTGATGTTCAGCACCACCGAATCGGTGGTTCGGGAAATCATGGCGGAGTGGTCCACTTTCCGTTATCTGCTACTGAACTGCAAGCGGGTGCTGACGCTGAACGAAAGCGCGTGCCGCATGCTGTGTCAATTGCTGCAAAAATGCGACTCAGCCGGCAAGCAGGTCGTCTTCGTTCATGGCGACGGACTGCCTTTGCTGCGCCGCTATCTCAAGGCAAAATTAGGGACCCGCTATGAAGCGCTCTATCGCGCCTACGACGACGACGACCTGGCGCTGGAATGGTGCGAAAACCGGCTCCTGGAAAGCGCCCTGCAAAGCCGCCCGGGCGGCTTCGAAGCCCGCCTTGAAGATTACGAGCTTTTTGCCCGGTTCACGCCGGAAGAGATTTCCGCCACGCGCGCCCTGCTGCAACGTCAGAACTACGCTCGGGGCCAGACGATTATCGAGGTTGGCGAGGAAGCCGGGCATTTGTACTTCCTGGCCCAGGGCGAGGTGAGCGTCATGCTGGCGCTGAATTCCGGGATGAAACGGCGGCTTGCGACTTTCTCGGCTGGCATGGCATTCGGAGAAATGGCGGTCATCGACCGCGCCCCGAGATCCGCCCGGATCATCGCCGACACGGAAGCGGCCTGCGATCTCCTGAGCCTGAAGGACTTTGACGCCTTGAGCGAGCAACATCCGGAAATCAAAATCAAGCTGCTCGAGAACCTAAGCCTTGGCCTTTGCCATAAATTGCGGAAAGCCAACCGGGAACGCAGCGTGTTTGATTGAACCAGGAGTCGCGCGTCCGCTCGTGCGGCAGTGGCTCCATTCTCAGTAGCCAAATTCGCGGCAATAACGTTCGAGCTGGGGCAAGGCCGGCGCCAGGTACTTCTCGTAAGCCTGCCAGCGCGCTATTGAGCGCGCATAGATCGGCCGGGTGACATCCTGGTAAGTGGGCGAATAGAATTGCTTCTGCCGGCTCTTTTCATGGAATTGGGCCTGGTCCGGATGCCAGGTCTTGCCTAAAAACTCCGTCACACGGCGGCCTTCCTGCTCGAGATTCGCCACGGTGTCTTCGTAATGCGTTTCCATCCAGGCGAATCCCTCCCATTCCCGGACCGCCAGCCAGATATCCATCAGATCACCGTAGTGCTTGGCCAGTCGTTCAAAGCTGAGAAAGTTCACGTTGGTGGGATTGAGCGGGATATTCTGAAAATAGCAACTCAGCACCACATCGCGCGGATCGCGCAGAGCAATGAGCACGCGCAGCTCGGGGAACACCCGCAGCCACAATGGCAGGCGGGCGGTCGGCGAGGGATTCTTGTCGATTAACAATTTCCCCTCCGCCCGCGGCCCAAGCTCCCGCAAAAGCTCTTGAATATAGGCCCGGCGCAGATCGTTAAGTCGCGGACTGGAAAGGTCCCGGGACTGGTAAAAGGCCGGCTGGAGGATCTCCACAAACGCACTCGGCTCGTCCAGCGCGGCCATGCCAGGATGAGCGTCCAAGACCTGCTCGAGGAGCGTCGTCCCACTGCGAGGATGCCCCCCAAGGAAAGCCAGAGCGGGAATCGGCTCCCGGCGGTCCAAGGGAAAATATCGATCCCAATCGCGCAAGATGCCCTTCGGCTGGCTGAGGGTGAAGCGCCGGGCCGCCTCGGCCGCCTGGTCGTAGCCACGCACCAGCGCCGCTGTGTCGGTGAGGGTTCGCACGATTTGCTTCGCCTCGGATAACAGGGCCATCGCTTCCTCGACCCGACCGGTCCGATCCATTACCTGGGCCAGTTCATATCGCGCCGCGTAACGCACGTAGGGATGGCGGGGTTCGGAAGCCAACAACTCCCGCAACCGCCGTTCCGCCGCCTCGATCAGGTTTTCGCGGCGATCCAACACGGCGGCAAAATACCGGGCCTGGTCGTCCCGGGGATCAATGGCCAGGCACTCGGCCACTGCCTCGCGGGCCGATTGGAGTTGGTGATTCTGCTCCAGCAGTACCGCCAGGCTGATACGAGGATTGATACCGCGCCGATCGGCCGCCGCCGCCCGGGCAAAACAGGCGCGCGCCTCCGCCGGACGACGCAAACCCTGGTATTGGTGGCCGATCAGGCCGGCCAATTCGGCGTTCCGCGGTTCCAGTTCCAAAGCTTTCCGCCACGCCGCCTCGGCCTGCTCTGGACGCCGCAAACGGGAGGCCACGTTGCCATATTCGAACCAGATCACAGCGGCATCGGGACAGTCCCGCGTAAGCTTTTCGTATAGCGGGAGGGCTTTTGAAAAATTTTGTGCCAACAACAACTGTCGGGCTTCGCTCAGCCGCTGCTGGAGTTGTGCCGGCGTCATCGTTGCATTAAATTAGCCATGTTAATGTTTATATATCTCCCGATCCGGTAGCCGCTTCGCCTCGCCCGCCGGCCAAAATCCCGCGGGAGCAACCCGAAATTCAACCGCCCGTCACCGCCACATTTGTCGCCTAAAATATAAGGCCGGTGCGGTATCGAGGCAAGTGGCTCATTTGACATTTTGCCCTTCTCGGAGTCTCTTGTTGGGATTCACGACTCTCCGCTGGCGGCGCGCCTAATCCGTTCGCCGCGAGGAGGTCTTGTATTCTTAACTCTTATGAAAAAATCACGTTTCGCTTCCCACCGGGAACCCGCCAAGAAATCGGCGTGTACCATATCGGCCGCGGCCCTGATGCTGGGTGTCAGCCAGGCAGCCACGGTAGGTTTCAACTTTCAATGCAATTATTGCGGCGCCCACTCGTATTCGGGCGCGGTCGTCACGGCTCCGGCTTTCGGCATCGGAACTAACGCCTGGGAGAGCCTCCCACAAATGGATACGGGCTACGGTTGTCCCGCGGCATATTACACGCTGGACCAGGTCATCGACAACACCACCCTGCCCGGTACCGGACTGAACCCGCTGCCCCAGGGATCCATCCACGTAACCTGGTCAGGCTACACGGCCAACGTCAGCGGCTTCGGCGGATACAGTCGCACCGGGCCCCATTACAATTACGGCGGTAATACCTACAAACCGGGCAACGAACAAGTGTATTGGGGATTTATTCGCGACGGTGTGAATTTCGGCCCCGGCTCCAGCGGCGGAGATAACAATCAGCCGGGATACAACATCGACATCACTGGTTTGAAGAGCCTGTTCCCGAGCAGTCCGTTCGCGGTGCAATTGATCTCTTCCGCGGATTCCATGCAATATCTCACCAACGCGTTTATCATCGATGCTACGGCGAATACGACGCAATCGGTGTTCTATCCCAGCACGCCGCCGGTGGGGGATTCGGGTGACACGTCCTGGGTCCGCGGCGTGGGTGGCGGCTTAAGCACTGCCAGCGGGGCGGTGGATACCGACCACCTGGTCATCCGGGGCAACCGCGCTGCGCATACTGGCGATAAAGTAACTGGATACAACTTCGCCAGCACCATCGCCGGCTTTATTATCACGGATAAACCAGTGGTGACGATGCCGCCCAATCCAGTGGTGGCTTCGCCCGGTGATACCGTGGTGTGGAGCGCTTACGCTGTCGGGGTGCCCCCCCTCTCCTATCAATGGCGGAAGAACGGCGCGGCCATCCCCGGAGCCACGTCCCCGGCTTTTGGCATCACGAACATCACCCGGACCGATCTCGCCAGTTACGATCTCATGGTCACAAACAACTACGGATCCGCCACCACCTCCCCGGTTTCCGTGGACAGCCTCTCGACCACGCCGGGAAACAACTTCGTTGTGGACTCCAACCCGTCGGGACCGGAGCACGACGGCTTGAACTACGGGGCAACGTGGCAAGCCGCCAGCACTGACAGCGCCAGCCTCAATCGCAATGGCGTCATGAAGTTCAGCGCCACCGCCGCCAGCCAAATCGTCGTGCCGGCCGCAACCAACCTCAATACCACTGCCGGCTCAATCGCGTTCTGGACCCGTACCAGTGGCCCGACCAACACCGCGGCGGCCAATGGCTCGGCCATCCTCGACCGGCGCACCTCCGGCGGCATGCTCATCGTGCTGAATGGCGACGGCACCCTCACCGTCAAGGTTGGCGGCGATGCCATTCAATCCACAGGTACTATTAACGACAATAAATGGCATCACGTCGCGGTGACTTATGATGAGTCCGGCACGGTTAATCTCTATATCGACGGCGCGATTGACGGTATTGTCTCGGTCATTTGGTCCTGGCCAGCGACCCAGGAATTGGAACTCGGCTTGTCGCATGATGCCGCTTGGCAGCCGTACGACGGTCTGTTGGACGATGTCCGCATATACAGCCGGCTCCTAACCGGTGCCGAGTTGGGATCGATCAAGAGTACCGACGCCATCGTGGACAGCAGCGCTCTCCAGGTGCGGCTCAACTTTAGCGCCGCCCCCACCTCGGGCGTCACTCTGCGCTGGCAATGCCCGGACGCCATCCTGCAATCGGCGGACTCCGTTGCGGGCCCTTACACGGACGTGCCCGGCGTTGCCTCTCCCTATCCGACCGCGACTCAAAAGACCATCAAGTTCTACCGGTATCGCGGACATTCACCGGCGACGGTGATCTCTAATCCGTACCTGATGTAAGGTGCGGCCTCTGAAGGGTGATACCCCTTCCCTGGCGGTCGTGGAAGTTCCCGCGGCCGCCAGGCAGTTCTATTTATGGCGGGGAACAGGGCCGGCAGGCGAGCCCTGACAACCTTCACTCGGCTTCGACCGCTCGCGGTTATTCGAGCTTCCACTCCAAAATGCCGGCGGACGCGTTCTCGTGCAGTTGCACCTCCAGGCGGAGGGACTTCGTGGTCACGGGCGCAAAGCCCACGTGGTTGTAGGCGTCCAGGTCGGTTGAATACTTTGAGGTGTTCCGCACCGGTCGCCAGCCATCACCATCACGGTAGAGCAGCTTCCACGATTTCGGCAACCGGCATCCACCGCGGTCGTCGAACCAATAGACCCTGGCGCCGCCCAGCGTCACTGCTTGGTCCCAGTCGTACTGCACCCATTCGGTCTTGCCTTGGTGATCCCACCAGGTCATGCGCGGCAATGTTTGGTCCGCGGAGTTTTTGGGCTCAATTCCGTCGTTGAGCGCCTGCACGGTGTCCGGTCCAGCGCAATGTGACGCGCTGGCTTGGGCCCGGTTGGCCAAGGTTGGAAGCGGCAACGGCGTGGCCTTCTCGAGCGCCCTGGGCATCCACACCTGCATCTGACCGGCACCACGGTTGCACCACGAATAATAGGGCACGGCGGTGACGCGGACCGCCGCACTCGCCACGGTTCCGTCGGCACGACGGCTAGCAGACTGACCGGTGCCGGTAAGCACGGTGACACCACCGAGTAGCGCCGGCTGAAATTGTGCCTCGAACGCGGCAGCATCAGGAACCGCAAGCTGAAACACCTTCCCGCCATGGTCCACACCTTCGAAACAGTAAACCAGCGGCCCTCGCTCCAGGGCGACGCGACCCGCGTCATCCGCCACACGAGCATCCGCCACAACCCTCCGCACCGGCATGGGAAGGTTCAGCTTCACCACGTCGCCGCTATGCCAAAGACGGTTCACCGCCACATAACCTTTCTCGATCCGCAAGGCCACGTCCTGCCCGTTGACGCTCAGCGTCACGCCAGACGGGAGTTGCTCCGCATAACGGTAAAGATCGGTCGGCACCGGTTGATTGCGAGCCCAGCCCGGAATGCGGACCATGACGGTAAACTGTGTGGGTTTTTCCGGCGCGACGATTAATTTTACGGCGCCATCCCAGGGATAACGGGTTTCCTGCGTGAGAGCGATGCGAGTGCTGGTTAGGGAAGCTTCCGCCTTGCCGCCGGCGAAGAGGTTCACGTAAAGCTGGTCCCCATGGGTGGCATATTGCAGGCCAGGGACCGAGGGTAGAAAACGGCTCACATTAACCGGGCAGCACGCGCAGCCAAACCACTCGCTCCGGGCGTAACCGCCAGCCGAAACCAGGGGGTTGGGATAAAAGAAGTGGTCACCTGAGAGGGAGACTCCGGCCAGAAAACCGTTGTAAAGCGTACGTTCGAGCACATCGATGTATTGGGCGTCGCCATGCAACAGGAAGAGGCGCTGGTTCCATAGGCACATTGCCACGGCCGCACAAGTCTCGTTGTAGCCATTGTTCGGTAGCTCGTACGGAGCGCCAAAACCCTCATGGCCGCCGACCGCGCCCACGCCGCCGTGGAGATAGAGCTTCCGGCCAACGGTATCGGCCCATATAGCATCCACCGCCTGGGCATAGCCGGCGTCACCAAGCAGCGCGGCAATGTCCGTCATGCCCGACAGCATATAACCGGTCCGCACTGCGTGCCCGACGGCTTGAGTCAAATTCGTCAACGCGACTTCGTTCGAGTAGTAGTCATCCGGGAACGCCACTTTGACACCCGCCGGGCGGCGATAGCGCCCACGGCAATCGAGCAGGAATTTGGCCAGATCGAGGTACTTTTTGTCGCCCGTAGCTCGAGCCAACTTGACCAGGGCCAACTCAATTTCCTGGTGACCGGGGGAGATCTTCAACTGGTCGGGTCCAGGTCCCCAGTTCTTTTGGATCAGGTCGGCCAGCCGGATGGCAATATCCAGAAAGGCCCGGTTGGTGGTCGCTTGAAAATGCGCGACGGCGGCTTCGATCAAATGGCCAGCGCAATACAATTCGTGGCTGTCATCACCCGTGACCCCACCCATCTCGTTCAGCCAAGGGACTGAACTGGCACGACCCGGCGCCTTGTCCCCGTGAATGATCCGGGACGTGTACAGATAGCCGTCCGGCTGTTGGACTTTTCCAAACAGTGTTACCAGGTCGTCCAAGTACTTCCGCAAGGCCGGATCGGGTTCCGTCGCCAGGCAGTAAGCGGCGCCTTCCGCCACTTTATACAAGTCGGAATCGTCAAAGGGATCGCCCCGAAATGAGCCTGTCTCCAACTTTGCCGCGCGCCGAAAGTTGGGAATGCGCTGCTCTTCACACTTTTTAAAACAGACCGGCACGGTGACGCTGCGATTGGTGTCAATACGTGGTTTCCAAAAGACATCGTCCAGGTGCACCTGGTTCATCGGAACCGGATTAAACGGGTAATCCTGCTCGGCGGCTCGAGCAGATGGGAATCGCATCAAGCCGGCCAGCAGGCCCAGCGCCAAGCCCAGGCCGACGGAAACTTTGCTGTTCATACAATTCCAGCCTACTAAAGTTCGGGGGTGGCGGCCAATGTCGATTTCCTGTGCAGCAGCGCTTCTACCGCGCTCCAAAGGCAAATTTCGCCAAGGCGGATCAAGTTTTCGGAAGGTTGTCAGAACCACCACGCAGTTTTGCATCGAACTAAATCGCGCCTTTTCCCCGGGGTCCCGGCTGATACTCACTTCGCCCTTTTAATTCTGCGATTTCACCGCATTATCCACACATGAAGCTGGCTTGCTCACTATTAACACGTTTCTCCCGCCTAAGAATTCACTGCTTCTACGCTCTGCAACCGCTGCTTTGCTGGCAACTGGCGCTGCTATTCATTAGCGGGCTCCCGGCTGCTTCGGGTACTGCGGCGGAGTTGGTGTTGGTCGATTTCGGGCGTGGCTTTGATCCCGCGAAAATCCCAACAAGTGACGCGACGGCTTCGGTGGTATCCGCAGGTCAGGCAAACGCGCTGCGAGTGCGGACCGGCCACCGGGAAACCTGGCCGGGGATCACCTTGCCTGCTTCCGGAGGCACCTGGGATCTGAGCGCTTATGACCAAGTGAATTTGCCAGTGACGAATAGCGGCGCAAATAAGCTGACCGTTTATTGCCGCGTGGACAACACTGGAGCGGATGGCACCCGGCATTGCCTGACCGAATCCCTGACCCTGGGACCGGGCAAGAGCGGCTCGCTAATCGTGAGATTGGTCCGGGCGGCTTCGGACAAACTGGGCGGGAAACTCTTTGGCATGCGCGGTTACCCAGTAGCTCCGGGAGTGGATGGAACCATTGATCCCGCGCGAGTCACACAAATGCTGATCTTCGTCACCAAACCTTCCGAAGACCACCAGTTCGAAATCGGCGCGATCCGCGCCAGTGGAACCTACACGCCGCCCACCGCCAGCACCGCGGATGCCGAACCGTTCTTCCCGTTCATTGACACGTTTGGGCAGTACCGGCATCGGGATTGGCCGGGAAAAACGCATTCCGTCAAGGAAATGCAGGAGCGCCGCGAACAAGAGGAACAGGCACTCGCGAAAACGCCGAGCCCTGCGGGCTGGGACAAATACGGCGGCTGGGCTGATGGGCCCAAGCTCGAGGCCACCGGCTTCTTTCGCACTCAAAAGTATGAAGGCAAATGGTGGCTGGTAGATCCCGAGGGACACTTATTCTTCTCGCACGGTATCGATTGCGTCCGGATGCGGGATGCCACGCCGATTGAAGGCCGAGAGTCGTGGTTCGAGAATTTCCCGGGGCAGGAGTCTGCGTTTGGGGAATTCGTATCGTCCGGCTTCGCTTTGCACGGGTATTACGCCGGTAAAACGCCCCGCGCTTTCTCTTTTGCCGGGGCCAACCTCGCCCGGAAATACGGGCCCGACCACGCGCGGGTTTACCCCGAGCTCATCCAGCGCCGGCTGCGCAGTTGGGGCATCAATACCATCGGCATGTGGTCTGACGAGGCCACCCGACTCTTGCGCCGTACGCCTTACGTGGATGCCGCGAGCTCACATGGCACGCGCATGATCGAGGGCAGCCAGGGCTATTGGGGCAAATTCCCGGACGTCTTCGATCCGAGCTTCGCCCAGTCGGTCAAACGCAGCGTGGAAGGAAGACGGAGCGCCAACGATCCATGGTGCCTGGGCTATTTCTCGGATAACGAAATGTCTTGGGGCGACGAAACGTCACTGGCCCTGGCCGCGCTCAAGTCCCCACCGAACCAGGCGTTGAAACAAGCTTTCATCACCGATCTCAAGTCCAAATACACGGAGATCGGAAAACTGAACGAGGCTTGGGGACAAAAGCACGCATCCTGGGAGGCCATGCTCAACGCGACCAACACACCGGACCAAAAGCTCGCCCAGGCGGACCTGGAAGCGTTTTACTCGCGTGCGGCCGAGTGTTATTTCCGCACCGTACGGGAGGCCATCAAAGCTGTGGCGCCGCAACAGCTTTACCTGGGATGCCGCTTCGCCTGGGTGAATCCGCGAGCGGCGGCTGCGGCCGCGAAATACTGCGATGTGGTGAGCTACAACCTTTACCAGCGCAGTGTGGCGGATTTTCAGTTTAACGGCGGAGCAGACGTTCCGCTGATCATTGGGGAATTTCACTTCGGCGCTCTGGATCGGGGTCTGTTCCATACGGGCCTGGTGCCGGTCAAAGACCAGGCAACCCGCGCCCGGGCGTATACGGATTATGTGCTCGGCGCCCGCCGCCACCCGGCGTTCGTCGGCTGTCATTGGTTTCAATACCAGGACGAGCCGACCACCGGAAGGATCTATGACGAGGAGAATTACCAGATCGGATTTGTGGATGTGGCTGACACGCCGTATGCCGAATTGATCGAGGCCAGCCGCGCGGTGGCTGCCAAGCTTTATGGTCGTTGAGCGGCACTCCTCCCGCGCGAAGAAAGGGCTCGTCCCGAAAGAGAGTGCGGGAAGTGGGGTGCAATGTTGGGGAGACGGAACATGCTTTCTTGCAACTTTCAGGCTGAACCGGCTGCGAAATAAACTATAGACAAATTGTCCGGGCCTGCGCGTCCTGTTGAAAAGACATGCCAACGCGCGTTAACCTCGAACGGCTTTATGATGACCACGCGGCGGCATTGTTCGGGTTCCTCCTCAATTTGACGCGGAACGAAGCAGATGCTCGGGATTTGCTCCAGGAGGAGTTCGTCAAACTCGCCCACCGGCCAGACTTGCTGGATAACGTCGCGGATGCTCGGGCTTTCCTGTTGCGGCTGGCCCACAACCTCGCCATCGATCTCATCCGCCGTCGCGCCACGCGCCGTAAGAACTATGACCAATTCGAGGCCGATTCCTCGGCCTCGGCCTTTGCTCCCGCAACTGAGCCCGACACCGAGGCCTTTCGTCAGGCCTTCGAGAAGGCAATGGACGACCTGCCCCCGGAGCAACGTGCGGCGGTCCACCTGAAGCTCTGGGAAGGCCTGACTTTTGACCGGATTGCCGACGTCCTCGAAATCCCGGCCAACACCGCCGCCAGTCGCTACCGCTACGGAATAGACAAACTTCGCGACCTGTTGCGTCCTCTCTACGAAGAAATCAAATGAACGCACCGAAACTCGACCCTTTCGAATCCAGGCTTACGCGCCAAGTGCTTCGCCGGCCACCCGCCGACTTGAAAAGCGATGTCCTGGCCGCATCAGCGCGAGCGCAGACATCCTTGGTCGATGCCCCGCAAGGATCGAGGCCGGACGGCTTTTTCGCCCAAGTTGCCGCCATTCTTTGGCCTTCACCGATCGCCTGGGGCACGCTCGCGGCGGTTTGGTTGGCACTGATCGCCTTCAAAGCCGCTTCACCTGGCGCCCAGCCGCTTGCCGCCAGGTCTTCTCGACCGAACTTCGCAATTCAGATTTACGCCTTCCGCGAGCAGAACCTACTGGTCAGGGAACTGCTCGGCCCGGCGGAAACCACCCGGCCTCCCGAACGAAGACGTCAGGAGCCCATGCCTGCCGCCCCCAGGTCTGAGAGGCAAAAACCCGTTGCCGCTGTCTGAAGTATGAACACCCCATCATCGTCTCTGACCGCTCCGCGACCGCGCCGCAGGTTTCTCATCCGCATCCTCTTTGTCTTAGCCTGCCTTGCGACCGCCATTGCCGTTTTGTATGCCGTTGAAGACTGGCGCGGACACCGCGCCTGGGCGGAGGCCAAAACACGCCTGCAAGAACAGGGCCGAACACTAGACCCTTCCAGCCTGGTCCCTCCCCCGGTGCCGGATGATCAGAATATCTTCAAGGCCCCAGGCATGGAGAGTTTCGTCAAGGGCAACTCCAACACGTTCAGCCCTCGCCTCGGCACTGCGTCCTCAAGTGTCGCCCGGCATTATACTGGCCGTTCGCCCATCCTGGTGGCTGAAATCCGATTCCTTGCCCCCGACGCCCCCCTCGATTCTGACAAGGCCGGAACCGTCCTGACTCTCGGCGAGCCGGCTGTTGAATCCCGTGCCCTGCACCTCCTGAGCGAGGCGCTTGGACCCTCGGTAGTTGGCCCTACCGGAAATATCGTCACCGCCCGAGACATTGAACAAACCAAGCCTGCCCAGATCCTGGTACGGGCCGCCGCGCCGTTATCCCCGGAAGAACTTGCCAAACTGTTTCCGACCAACGCTTCCGATACTATTGGACCTGGCGCCAAAGGTCTCAGTGTTGCCGCTACTGCGTCCAACTCATTCCTGGTGACGGTTGCCCTGTCGCCTGGGGTGTTGGCTTCTGAATATCTCGCCGCCACGGACGTGCTCGAAGCGGATTTCGATCTGCTTCGACAGGCACTTACCCGGCCATACTCCCGCATGGATGGCGACTACGAGCATCTGTTCGCGATACCGATCCCCACTTTCGTTCTCGTTCGCACCGTAGCGCAAACCCTGACACAACGGGCGCAATGCCACCTGCTGCTCGGCCAGCCTGAGGCTGCCTGGCGCGACCTTTCCCTGGTGCGCGATCTGTGCCGAGTCCTGGGACCGAAACCGGAAGCCAAACCAGTGACCCTCGTTTCCGCAATGATTGAGGTGGCCGTGACTGGATTGTACCTGCAAGGAGTCAAGGATGGCCTCCGGCTCCAAGCCTGGAGCGAACCACAACTGACGGCGATTCAGCAGCAGCTTGCCCAGATCAAACTGCTGCCCATCATGTCCGCAGCGCTGGATTCAGAAATGGTGGCAGTGTGTTCCATTTTCGAGCGGAGTTCGCCGGACGAAATCGCGAAGATTTTCTCTCTCGGGAAACCGCAGGCCACCTTCGTCGATCGACTTCGTGATCCCTATTATATGTTCTACAAACTGGCACCCCGGGGTTGGATTGAGCAAAACATCGCTTCCTTGGCCCTTCGCAATCAGGAGGTAATGGAAACCCTGGACGTGACGAACCATCGGGTAATGGCTGCGCGCATCGATGCCTTTGCCCTGCGGGAAGGCAATCGAGAAAAGCGCTCTTCCCCCTACACGTGGATGGCGGCAGTGGCCATTCCCAATTTCGCGAAAGCGATGCAAGTCGTAGCACGGAATGAAACCCGGGCACACCAGGCGCTGGTGGCTTGTGCCCTGGAAAGAGACCGGCTCGCAACTGGACGTTTCCCGGAATCTCTCGACAAACTCGTCCCGCAGTATGTCGACAAACTCCCGACGGATCTTTTCAGCGGTAAATCGCTTTGTTACCGCCCGACCACCGAAGGTAGCTACGTGCTCTACTCTATTGGTTGGAATGAGTCCGATGACGGTGGAATCCCTGGAAAGGAAAACCAGGAAGGTGACTGGGTGTGGAGACCTGATTCGGAGTAGAATCAAACTCCAGGAAGTCGATTTGGATCAGCAAATTCTCGGTGGCAACGGTCCGCTGAACGCATTCGTACATCTCTTTTGGTTTGCGCGCGTCCCCGGGCGCTTTTACCGTCTTCGGCACGATCATGAGCGCACCCAAAACCTCCTTCTCACCAACTACCCGCAATTCGTTGATCCGCGCACTTTGCCGCGCTGCCCTGCCGGGGCTGGCGACCACTCTGCTGCTCACCGGGTTTGTCGCCGTTGCTGATTCGGCACCAAAACGTCTGTCACGGGCGGATAGTTTCCTCGGCATCCATTTCGACTTCCACGCCGGGAAGGACTGCACCGAGGTAGGCAAGAACACGACCCCGGAAATGATCCAGAGCATCATCGACCAGGTGCATCCGGATTATTTGCAGATTGACTGCAAAGGACACCCGGGGCTGTCCAGCTATCCCACCAAGGTGGGCAACCCGGCTCCGGGATTCGTCGGAGATCCCCTGCGCGTGTGGCGCGAGGTGACCGCCAGAAATGGTGTTTCCCTGTATATGCATTACTCCGGGGTTTGGGACTCCGAAGCCATCGCGCTTCATCCCTCGTGGGCGGTCGTAAACGCCGATGGCAAAATCAACCCCAACGCCACCAGCCGCTTTGGCCCTTACGCCGAACTGCTGCTCATCCCCCAACTGCGGGAACTAGCGGGCGTTTATGAAGTGGACGGCGCCTGGGTCGACGGCGAATGCTGGGCCTCGGTACCGGATTATAGCACCGCAGCGCTCAAGGCTTTCCAGGAAGCCACCGGAATTACCGACGTGCCAAAACGACCAGGTGACCCGCATTGGCGCGAATTTCTGGATTTCAACCGGGACGTCTTTCGCCAATACCTGCGCCATTACGTGCGGGAGGTGAAGAAGACCAATCCCAAATTCCAACTATGCAGCAACTGGGCCTTCACCGATCACATGCCCGAGCCGGTGTCGGCCCCGGTGGATTTTCTTTCGGGCGATTATTCGCCGCAGGACAGCGTGAACTCGGCGCGGATTTCAGCGCGCTACATTGCGCGCCAGGGCCGGCACTGGGACTTGATGGCGTGGGGATTCACCACCCAGCCAGGCCAGGGCGGACGTTCCATCAAGACCGCGGTCCAATTGGAACGTGAAGCGGCCATGGTCATCGCGCTGGGCGGCGGTTTTCAGGTGTACCTCGGGCAGAAACGCGACGGCTCCGTGCACAGTGACCGAATCCCGGTGATGGCCGAGGTCGCGAAATTCTGTCGGGAACGGCAAAAGCTGTGTCACCACGCGGTCCAGGTCCCCCAGGTAGCCCTGCTCTATTCGACTGCGGCTCATTACCGTCGGATCAACGGGCTATTCTCGCGCGACCCCAGCCCGCTCCAAGGCACCCTCGAAGCCTTGCTGGAAAGCCAGCAATCCGTCGAGGTCCTGGGTGAACACAACCTAACCGGACGCATGAACGAGTACCCGTTGATCGTGGTGCCGGAGTGGGATTATCTCGAACCGAAATTTCGCCGGGAACTGGTGGCTTATGCCGAGAAGGGCGGGAATCTGCTGCTGATCGGTCCCGGGCCAGCCGGCCTGTTCCGTGACGAGCTCGGAGTCAAACTGGAAGGCTCCATGGAGCGCAAACCTCTGACGCTCGATCGCGACCAGCGCCTTTGCACGGTGAAGGCCGCGTCGCAATCCGCCACCCTCCCGGCCAGCGCCACCGCATTCGGCAGTCTGCGGCGCGCGGCTGACACCAACTCCCTTGCTTTTCCGGCAGCCTCGGTCGCTCGACTCGGCAAAGGACAAATCGCCGCAACCTACTTTAACTTCAGCCAAAATTACATGGAAACCCACGACGAAGTGGCTCGGCGGTTTCTACAAGACCTCGTGAAATCGATGTTTCCGGCTCCGATGGTTGAAATCACCGGCTCAGGAAGTGTGGATGTGACGGTCAACCGGGTTGGAAAACAGCTCCGCGTCAACCTGGTGAACACCGGCGGACCGCACCGCACCGAGCCAATCATCGACACCATCCCGGAAATCGGCCCGCTGAACGTCAACATCCGGCAAAAATCCAAACCCTCCCGAATTCGACTCGAACCAGCCGGTCAAAATTTGACCTTTGACTACCAGGCTGGCGTAGTCCGGCTCACGGTGCCGAAATTGGCCATCCACGAGGTGTTGGTAGTAGATTAGCCGACGCATAAAATGCTGTCCAAACCGACTCCATTGTTCGCCACCACATCAGTAAGCCGAGCGTAGCCACGGTGGTTTTTGATTTACAGCCGGACGGTCGGCGGGTTAATGCGTTGGGCATGCGCGTTCTTTGCCTGCTGGCGCTGGCGTGGAGTTTCCAGGTTTCGGGTACCGTTATCACGGTGACCAACACGCAGGATACCGGCCCCGGTTCATTGCGGGCCGCGATCCTAACCGCCAACAACACGCCCTCTCCGAGCGAGATTCGCTTCAATTTGCCTGGGGCTGGGGTGCAGACTATCGCGCCAGTCACGCCCTTGCCGGAAATCACGAACACGGTAATTATCGACGGCTTTTCTCAACCGGGCACCCGCATGAACGCCCAGATTTGGGGGAATGACGCCGTGCTTCAAATCCGATTGGATGGGGTGACGCTTTCCAATAGCTTCAGCCCGGCGCTCACACTCAAAGCCGGAGGGTGCCTGGTTCGGGGATTGATCCTGGTGCGTTTTCCGTATGGAATTCGGATCGACAACTCCAGCCATAATACTATTGCCGGCAACCGAATTGGCGTGGACTGGGACGGCGTGGCGCGAGGGATGACCTTCGGTGGCATTGAGGTCACGTGCCTGTCGTTTGGCGCAGCGATGTTCAACCTGATTGGCGGCCCCACCCCAGCAGACCGAAATGTGATCGGCGGAAATCGCACCGGAATCTCCTTCTTTCCCACCACCGCAGCCAACAACGTGGTGCAGGGGAACTTCATCGGCACCGACGCCAGCGGCCGGCTCCCGCGGGGGAATATATTTGAGGCGATCTCGATCCAGGCCGCGACGAATATCCTGATCAAAGGCAACGTGCTCTCGGCATCGACGGGCGCCGGCGGCTGCGGCGTACGCCTGACCGCTGCCTCAGGAAGCAGCATTGTCGAGAACGATATTGGGCACGGGGCGGCCTCGTGGACCGACCTCGGAAATTTCGAGAACGGCATTAGCGCGCAGGGCAGCAGCCAGGCGTTGGTGGACGCCAACTACATCGGTTTCAATCATGGTTATGGCATCAGCCTGCTCGGGTGCGATAATTTCACCATCCGCAATAACCGGATCGGCACCGCCGGATCGGGCGCCGAACCTTATGGCAACCTGAAAGGCGGGATCTCTCTGCAGAACTCCTCCTCCAACCTCCTCTCGCAAAACGAAATCCTGTTCAATGGCGGGTCAGGGATCGGCGTCAATAGCGGCCGGGCAAATCGGATCACTGCAAATCAGCTTTTCGATAACGCCGGATTGGGAATCGACCTCAACATCGATTTTGATGCCAACGACGCGCAAAGTGCTCCGTCCCTGACCGGCGCCGTCTCCGGGAACGGCAACTTGAGAGTCACAGGTAATTTGGAGAGCGCCGCCCCGCAATCCTACCGCATCGAAGTGTTCGTGAGCGATGCCTGGGACCCCTGGGGCTCGGCTGAAGGCCAGGTGTATGTGGGTTGGACAAACGTGGTCACGGATGGGTTCGGCGGGGCTGACTTCGCCGTGCAGCTACCATTCCAGCCTTGGACTGAATCTGATCTTCTGGTCACCGCCACCGCCACAGATCCAGCGGGGAACACCTCCGAGTTTTCGACTTGCACACTGCTGCGAAGAGATCCCGAACCGCCTCGCCTCACTTCGGCGGCAAACGGCACGATGCTGACGTTTTGCTGGCCTGCGGCCGCGGCAGGCTACACGCTGGAAGCTACCGATGCTCTTGCACTTCCATTCTGGCAACCGGTCACGTCCGGCATCGTCACGCAAGGCTTGAATCTTTGTTTTTCAATCACGAACACCACGGGCAAGCCCCAACAGTACTTTCGGCTCCGGAAATAAGATCTGCGTTTCAGGTTTCGCCCCCAATTACCTACGCTGGCCTCTCGACAAATTGCGCTTTTGTGCGATTAGTTACGCTTGAGAGGAATGCGTGGATAGCCGGGTTCTGCTTCTGGCATATTTGGTTCTCATCCACCCCCTAACTCACAGGCCGTGAAAACGGATCCTCAGAGCAAGCCGTTCAGGCGATGGCACGCCGGAGGTTCGGGGCCTCCCTTACCGCCCAGGAAAAGACCGTCCCCTGCTTACCGGTTTCTGCTGTCCTGGGAAGATCGGCTTTTAGCCCTCTGCACCATAGGCGCGTCATGAAAACGATCAATAACACGAGAGCTGTCTGGTGGTTTTGGTTCAAGGAGTTTCTGCCCACACCCGAACGGAAAGCACATTATCCAATTGCCTGCGCCGGGGCGCTGGTATTTTGCCTGGTTGCGGGACTCAATGCTGCCGAAAGTGCCCGGGTGCTTTATGACTTTGGAACGAACACGGCTGGGCGTTATCCTCGTTCCAAACTCGTTCAAGGACCGGACGGTTTTCTCTACGGCACGACCGAGTTCGGGGGCGCCTCGAACCTTGGGCAAGTCTATAAGCTAAAGCCCGATGGCAGCGGTTACACAGCGCTAAAGGACTTTGCTGGTGGGGACGGGGCCTTCCCGCTCGCGGGTCTCGTGTTGTCGGGAACCACCCTCTACGGAACGGCGTCTTCCGGCGGCCTGACCAATTGCGGGGTCATATTTCGCCTTCAAACCGATGGCAGCGATTATGCCGTAATCAGGCACTTTAGCGGGCTTTACGAGATCGGTAGCTGCGATGGCGGAAGCCCAACCGCCGGTCTTACGCTTGCGGACGACACGCTCTATGGGACGACGGAATACGGCGGGGCTCACGGCAACGGCACGGTTTTCAAACTGAAGACGGACGGCAGCGGTTTCGTGGTGATCAAAGATTTTACCTCTGGGGCTGGAGTGCGTCCGCAAGCAGGCGTGACCCTGGCGGGCGCAACATTGTATGGCACCACCGCCATGGATGCGATCGTGGGCACGGTATACAAGGTGAACACCGATGGAACCGGATTCGCCGTACTGCACAATTTCGGTCTGCAAGACGGGGCCAATCCGCGGTCCGACCTGGTGGTCTCCGGCACTACGCTTTACGGCACCGCGCAAGCCGGGGGCCTTTATGGCTATGGGCTCGTGTTCAAGATAAACAATGACGGCTCCGGGTTCACGCCACTCAAACATTTCCGCGGGGCGCACGATGGCGCGGCGCCGGCGGGTGGGTTGACGCTCTGGGGTCCTTCCTGTTTGGAGCCACAGCCGGATTGAGCACCGTCGATGATGCCACCCTCTTCAAATTGAACACCGATGGGTCGGGCTATGACATACTGGCGACTTTCAAAACCTCACAAGACAGCGCCGCCGGACCCGCCGCCGGCGTGCTGTGGTCGGAAGGAACGCTGTATGGAACGACTTACCATGGCGGCGCGAGCAAAATGGGCGTGGTATTCAGCCTGTCGCTGCTCCCCACAATACTGTCTGGTCCCCAAAGTCAAACGGCCGAATTGGGCACCGCCGCGCAGTTCCGAGTACGGTGCACAGGGCTGTCATTGAGCTACCAATGGTTCTTCAACGGAACCACTGCCCCTGGCATCGCCACCAATTCATTATTCGTGGTGGCAAATGCAGAATCCTCACAGGCGGGAACCTACACGGTAGTCGTGAACAACGCGTATGGCGCGGTGACCAGCGGACCGGTCATGCTCAGTGTGATCCCGCCGGTCCAACGAAGATCGGTTCCAGGCATCTATCTGGAAGGTCAGGCCGGCAGCTCCTTAAATCTGGAGTTCACTGAGACCCCGAGCCCCGAACCCAACTGGCAGCCGCTGGACGCAGTGCCAATGCCCAGTTCTCCACAGTGCTATTTCGACTTGTCCAGTCCGCTCCCCCCGCAACGACTGTATCGTGCCTGGCAAACTGAAACACCTGGTCTGGTGCCGGTCTTAACACTTCCAGGCATGGTCCCCGCCCTCACGCTGACCGGGTCAGCCGGCACCAAGGTGCGTGTCGATGGCATCAACCAGATTGGCCCCACCGATGCCTGGTTCACCTTGGACACAGTGACCCTGACCAACACGACGCAATTGTATTTTGACACCACGACCATCGGCCATCCGCCCAGACTTTATCGCCTCGTGCCGGTGCCGTGAAGCACTGAACTGAAACCCGCGCGATCATAAAGTAATCATTTGAATAGGAAAGGAGCCGGTCATGAAGATAATGAAGTCAGTAGCTCTGAGCATGGAGCCCTTTTGGCATCGGCTTAAGCGGCATCTAATACTGCCAGTGATAATATCTACCTTGGTTCTGCTGAACGGATACGCGCAGGACTACCAGATTGTGTACGACTTTTCCACCACGACAGGACCCAAGTGGCCAGACGGCAGCCTTATATTGTCAGGCGCGACATTGTACGGCACGACGTCCCGAATCGGGTCTACTGATTCGGGCACGGTATTCAAAATAAACACCGACGGCTCTGGTTTCACGGAACTTAGGCGGTTCAGCGGCAACGACGGCTGGTCCCCCCGTGCAGGTTTAGTTTTGGCGGGCACGACACTTTTCGGAACGGCTTCGATGGGCGGCACTCCCGCCAAGGGGACGGTATTCAAACTTAATACCGACGGCAGCGGATTCGTGGTGCTAAAGAGCTTTACAGGTGAAGACGGTTGGTTTCCTGAAACGGGCTTACTTCTTGCGGAGAACACCCTGTATGGAACAACCGAGCAAGGCGGCATGTCGGGTAGCGGGGTGGTGTTCAAGCTGAACACGGATGGGACTGGCTTCGTAGTGCTAAAGCACTTCGACGGTGTAAATGGAAAGGGACCAAGGTCTGAGTTGGTGTTGTCCGGAGCAACGCTCTACGGAACAACTTTTTGGGGAGGAACCGCGGGATATGGCACGGTGTTCCAAATTCATACTGATGGCACTGGTTTTGCCGTGATTAAGGAATTTGTTGGAGGAACAGAGGGGAGTAACCCGAAGGGACATCTGGTGTTAGCGGGGACGACCCTCTACGGTACGACTGCATGGGGCGGGTCTCCCGGGTGGGGAGCAGGCACGGTGTATAAGGTCAACTGCGATGGCAGCGAGTTCGCGGTTCTCAAGCGGTTCAACCCTTCCACCGACGGAGAGATTTCGGGTGGGGCGGGGATCACTCATTCTGGCACGAGGTTGTTCGGCACAGCCAGTGATGGTGGAGCTTCGCTGCATGGAACTGCCTTCACACTTAATATGGATGGAACCGGGTTTACAGTGCTCAAGAGCTTCGACGGCATCGACGGTGCGAATCCAATGTCAGCGTTACTGGTATCAGGAAGCACGCTTTATGGAACCACTCATCAGGGAGGTAACCCTACTGGTCCAGTTTATGATGGCGGTGGAGTTGTGTTCAGCATGTCGCTTTGCCCCCCCACCGTACTGGAATCCCCGGTGAACCAAGATGTGATCGTGAATTCCATGGTTGATTTGGCGGTGCGAGCATCAGGCTTGGGAGCGCTCAGCTACCAGTGGCTTTTCAACCTCACGAATGCAGTTATGTGGGCGACAAACTCCGTATTGCATCTGGGGGAAGCCCATTTCGCTGACACGGGTCTCTACTCCGTAATCGTTACCAATATCTTTGGGGCTGTGACGAGCGCACCGGCACAGCTCCACGTTCTCAAGGCAGAGCCCAACATTTTCGACTCACCCGCAAGTCAAACGCGAGAAGCAGGCTCTACGCTGAGGTTTGTTGTGTCTGCCACCGGTGCGCCGCCACTGGGGTATCGGTGGTTTTTCAACGGCGACAATATTACAGACGCGTGGGCAACGGACCAGGAGCTCAATTTGACTAACGTCCAACCCGCCCAAAGTGGCGCTTACAGCGTAATTGTCACTAACTCGGTTGGCGCTGCAACCAGCGCGCCAGCAATGCTAAACGTCATTGCTCCAGTCCCGCGTCGTCCAGTGCTGGCCCTGAACCTGACGGGGGAGGTCGGAAATGCATTGCATGTCGAATACACGGAAGACTTAAACCACCCGAGTTGGCTAACACTCGAGACCATCTGGCTCAATAACCGATCGCAATGGTGCTTCGATCTGTCCACTCAATTGCCGCCCCAACGCTTTTATCGCGCCTGGCAAATTGAAACACCTGGTGTGATGCCCGTCTTAACACTTCCAGGCATGATCCCTGCCATCACACTGACGGGTGCAGTCGGAACCAAGGTGGGTGTCGATGCCATCAACCAGATTGGCCCCACCGATGCCTGGTTCACGCTGGACACAGTGACCCTGACCAACACCACGCAATTGTATTTCGACACAACGACCATCGGCCATCCGCTCAGGCTCTACCGCCTTGTGCCGGTGCCATAAAGGGCCTCAAACCTTGGCCCCAGACCATTGGGTGTTCCAGTCCTTAACCAGCAACGCCGGAATTCGAGCGAAATCGGACAGTTCGTGGCAAAAGAGTAAGTCTAACTCTGCTCCGAATCTTCTTGCTGCTGGGAAATTAAGCTAACGCCTCGCCGGGTTGCGGGGAATGAACCGTAGCTCGGGCACTTTCCCGGGCATGGGCGCTGGCGCAGGCACAAGATTGGTCGACTGGAGTCCGCCTTTGAGCGCTTTGTCATCCGGATGCTTCCCCGGCACAAGTATCAGGCAGGTGTAAGGTTCGGATTTGTACAGTCCCGGGGCAGGCAACCGCGCTCCACCCGGGGGAAGGTTGAACAGCCGCGGTGGGGAAAGACGGGGAGCGCTCTTCGCCCCGGGAACGACCATTTCCGACGGAGCGTCTGCGGCGACAATTGGCTGAGCAACTGTGGCCAGCAGTGCCAAAAGGCGCGTGGCGGTACTGTTCACAATGGGTTAGACACCCCAGACCCCGGAATGTTTGAAGACCGGGTCCTCCTGCTCGCGCGGCAATCAGAGAGGTGGCGGGCCTCCCGCGGGACGGCTTGCATTTATCGAGTGGTACAGCATTGTAAGTCGCGGCATAAACTGATCGGAAATAGACAATTCAATAACCATGAGCCACAAGATCAAAGCGCTGGCGGCGGATTCGATGTCCGCACAACTCAAACCATTCGAATACGATCCCGGCGACCTGGGCCCGGAGCAGGTCGAAATCAAAGTGAGCCATTGCGGCGTGTGCCACTCGGACTTATCGATGCTCGAAAACGAGTGGGGGCAGACTGCGTATCCGTTTGTGCCGGGACATGAAGCGGCGGGCACAGTGGTGGCCATTGGCAACCAGGTGAAGAAAGTCAAAATTGGCGATCGGGTGGGGCTGGGCTGGATGTCGGGGAGCTGCATGGCTTGTTCCGAGTGCCTTTCCGGCAACCACAACCTCTGTGCCACCGGCGAGCAGACTATTGTGGGTCGTCATGGAGGGTTCGCCGACCGGGTGCGTTGCCACTGGTCGTGGGCGGTGCCTATCCCCGGGAAATTGAGCTTGGATCGCGTCGGGCCGTTGTTTTGCGGCGGAATCACGGTGTTCACTCCCATGGTTGAATTCGGAGTCAAACCCACCGACCGCGTGGGCGTGATCGGGATCGGCGGCCTGGGCCACTTGGCGCTGCAGTTCCTCAATAAATGGGGCTGCGAGGTCTGGGCTTTCACGTCCAGCGATTCAAAACGGGCCGAGGCCATGGCCATGGGGGCGCATCACGTCGTGAACTCGACCGATCCGAGTCAACTGGCCAAGCTCGGGCGCACCCTCAATTACCTTTTGGTGACGGTCAACGTGCCGATGGATTGGGCGGCCTGGCTCGAAACCGTGGCACCGAAAGGCCGGCTGCATTTTGTCGGTGCGGTGCTGCAACCGCCGCAAATTCCGGTGTTCTCGTTGCTCACCGGCCAGCGCTCAGTCAGCGGCTCGCCCGTCGGCAACCCACGCAACCTGGAACTCATGCTCGATTTTTGCGCGCGCCACGAGGTTTTGCCCCGGACCGAATTTTTCCCGATGAGCCGGGCCAACGAAGCGCTGGACCATCTGCGCGCCGGCAAAGCCCGGTATCGCATCGTCCTGGAAAACGATCTGGGCTGACCGCCGCGCACCGATCCGGCGGCGAAGTCGCTGGATAACCGGGTACACAAAGAGTCCGAACCGCCACGGAGGTGGTTCGGACTCAAAGCAAAGAAACCAAGGTGCGACCTGGATCGCACCCCGAAAGCTGCGAGGCTTACTCAGGCCACGGTCACTTCTTTGCTCAGGTAAACGTCCTGGATCGCCTGGAGCAACTGCGCGCCTTCTTTGAGCGGGCGTTGGAAGGCTTTGCGGCCGGAAATCAAGCCCATTCCACCGGCACGTTTGTTCACCACGGCGGTCATGACGGCGTTGGCAAGGTCGCCGGCGCCTTTGCTTTCGCCACCGCTGTTGATCAGGCCCGCGCGGCCCATATAACAATTGGCCACCTGGTAGCGGCACAGGTCGATCGGATGATCGCTGGTCAGCTCGGCATAAATGCGTTCATCGAGCTTGCCGTAGCTGGAACCGCCGGTGTTCAAGGCCTTGAAGCCACCGTTGTTTTCGGGAAGCTTCTGCTTGATGATGTCGGCCTGGATGGTGACGCCGAGGTGGTTGGCCTGGCCGGTGAGGTCTGCAGACACATGGTAGTCTTTATCCTTCTTGAAGGCGTTGTTGCGCAGATAGCACCACAGGACCGTCGCCAGGCCCATTTCATGAGCCAGGGCGAACGCCTGGGCAACCTCAACAATCTGGCGCGCGCTCGCATCCGAACCGAAATAGATCGTGGCTCCCACTGCCGCCGCGCCCATGTCCGCCGCTTGCTTCACGGTGCCGAACATGATTTGGTCGAATTTGTTCGGATAGGTGAGCAGTTCGTTGTGGTTGATCTTCACCAGAAACGGAATCTTGTGGGCATATTTACGAGCGACCGAGCCCAGTACGCCATAAGTCGAGGCCACGGCATTGCAACCGCCTTCGATCGCGAGCTTCACAATGTTCTCGGAATCGAAATAATCCGGATTCTTGGCAAAGCTGGCGCCGCCGGAATGCTCAATGCCCTGGTCCACCGGCAAAATCGAGACGTAACCCGTGCCCGCCAGGCGTCCGCCATTGAAAATGCGCTGCAGGTTTCCCAGCACGCGATTGTTGCGATCAGACACCGAGAACAACCGGTCCACGACGTCCGGGCCAGGCAGATGCAGCCGTTCTTTGGCGATCTTGGGATTCTGGAAGTTTAGCAGGAACTCGGCCTTATCGCCGAGGAGTTGTGCGATGGATGTCATATTTCAATTTCGATTCAAGTTTAAACCAGTCAACGCCGCACATCAGCGCCACATTCCGCGGCGCCAATACGGCGCTGTAAGCATACTGGATTTCGACCTTGGCGCCACTTCAAAGCGGTAGTGGCCAAAACTATCGCAAACGCTTCTCGACGATATTATCCGAGCCAACGCCCTGACCCGAAAATCAACCGCGCGCGTGACAGAACCGCAGGCCTTGCGTATGGTAAGCCCATGATCATCCGAAATACCTGCCGCGGCCTGCTGCTGACTTTGCTTCTGCCCCTGATCGGCCTGGCTCAGACGCCGGACACCAACTCGCCAGTCCAGGTGTTCAGCCAGGGCCTCGCCCGCCTGGCCGGCATCCTGGATCCCGGCACCAATTCCGCGACCGACACCTTCACCACCACGATCAAAGTCGTGAACGCGGATGAATTGGCCAATGAGTTGGTCGGCAAGGAGTTAACTCTCGCGGTGCGCGCCCCGGATCACCTCAAGCTTTCCACCGAATGGGATGGCCAACGCCTGGCCGTGGGCCGCAACGGCGAGGAACTCTGGGTCGATGTACCCGGAAAGAAATTCGGAGTGGTTGGCAAACCCGGAGTACCGCGCTTTGGCACAGATGCCGCCACCGCGGACAAACGCCCGCTCGGCCCGCTCGCCTGGCCTTTCCCGGTGGAACAGATTATGGTCCTGCCCATCCTCTCGGATATCGAATCACTGCCCAACGAGAAGATCGACGGCACCCCTTGTCGGGTGCTCAAGGCTACCCCCAAACCGGACGCCGTCGCGCTATTCCATCTGGTCAAACTCACGGTGCAGGTATGGCTCCGGGAAGGCGACTTCTTTCCTCTCAAGGTGGATTACCAACAACCCGGCGGCAAAAGGCTGGTTGTTGAACTCAAAAATCCCACCTTTCACCATGATTGGCCGGACAAGAATTGGATAATGGATTCCAACCCCGGGGAAAAGATCGAGACCGTGGCGCGCTCACACCTGACGCGATTTGTGGACGTGATGATCAAGCAGCTTACAGATCGGAAACTGGCTCCGCTGGGACCGGCAACGGGGGCGCGCGAAGTGCTGGCCCGCGAAGGCGAAGGACGCCTGGAAAAAGTGGATGATACCCGGGTGCTCGTGCTCAAAGGCACCCCAGAGGAAATGGGCCGCCAACACGGACTGCTCCTCAAGAAGGAAATCCGCGACCTGGTGGATCGCATCGTTTACGGAGTGGGAGTTGGCAGCTCGTTTGAGAAGGGACGGTGGTTCTTCGAGGAAATTGCTGAAGCTCAACGGCGCAATGGCCCTTATGTGGATGGCCGTTACCTGCGGGAAATGGATGCCCTCGCCTCGGCCTCCGGCATCGAAAAGGCGGAGATGCGCCTCGCGAACTTTTTCCCCGAATTATTCCATTGCAGCGGCTTCGCCTTGTTTGGCAAAGCCACCGAAGGCGGGAAGATGTATCATGGACGCATCCTCGATTACCTGCGCGGCATGGGGCTGGAGCAAAACGCCGTGGTGATCGTCATGCAACCGGAGCAAGGCAATGCGTGGGTTAACGTCGGGTACGCGGGCTTTGTCGGGTCAGTGACCGCCATGAACGCCAAACACGTGGCGATCGGGGAAATGGGCGGGCGTGGCGAAGGCCACTGGGACGGCAAACCCATGTCCCTGCTTGTCCGTGAAGTCATGGAAAAGGCGGACACTCTCGAGCAGGCGGTCGAAATCATGCGCAAAGGTCCCCGCACTTGCGAATACTACTATGTCATCTCCGACGCCAAGACCCAACGTGCGGTCGGCATCGCGGCGACCCCGGAAAAATTCGAAACCATTTGGCCCGGAAAAAGCCACCCACTGCTCCCGCACGGCATGGACGACACGGTTTTGATGTCTGCCGGAGATCGATACGAAGAACTGGCCCGTCGAGTCAAAGAGGGCTACGGCAAATTTGACTCCGCGAAGGCGCGCGACCTCATGAAACGCCCGGTCTGCATGACCTCCAATATCCATTCGGCGCTATTCGAACCAGACTCACTCGACTTCTGGGTGGCCAACGCGGACTCTCAGAATCCAGCGGCGCACGCCCGGTTTACACACTACAATTTGGCCGAATTGCTGAAGTCGGAGGCCAAACCCCAATAGTTACCAGTGCCACTGCAACTTGAGTCGCCGCGCATCCAGCACGGCGACTGCAAGCTCCTGACTTTTCATCACTAAATCTGCAGCCGGGAGAGCCCGGCGCGGATCTTTCAATGCACTACCAGGATGCGGTAGAACCGGATCGACACGGCATCCCCATCAACCTTCGACGCCAAATTGCCGCTAGCGAGGACATCTCCCGGAAGGGCACTCCAAGTGCCGGCATTTAGATCCGTCTTATACTCTACTCGATAAGTAACGTTGCTGACCGCAGTCCAAGTGATGACGACATTCGAGGTCCCCGCACCTTTAAGCGACAATAGGGTCGGTCCCACCGCGGGCGGAGTAATGGTCAGTGTCCCTGGAATGAACGTAATAGTGTAATTCCCGCTGGTTAGTCCGTTGGGGGTGACGGCATATGTCCCCACGTTCTCGCCCGGTGCACGGTTGAAGCCCAGCGTGCCGCCCAAGACCGCTGCCGTTTCACTGTTCACAAACCCGACATATGCGACGGTGAATGCCGGGTCCGCAGCGCCATAGGTCTTGGTCTTGTTATCTGCTGTTACGCTCAAGGCTGCTCGGGTGATGGTCAGGTTTCCGGGACTAAACGTAATAGTGTAATTCCCACTGGTCAGACCGTTCGGAGTAACAGCATACGTACCCACGTTCTCGCCCGGTGCACGGGTGAAACCCAGGCTGCCACCCAAGACCGCTGCGGTCTCGCTGTTCACGAACCCGGCATAGGTCACCGTAAAAGTCGGATCAGCCGCACCATAGGTCTTGGTCTTGGGATCAGCGGTGATGCTCAGCGCGGCGCGACTGATCGTCAGGTTACCGGGATTGAACGTGATCGTGTAGTTGCCACTAGTCAGGCCATTCGGCGTGACCGGGTAGGTCCCCACGTTCTCGCCCGGTGCACGGGTGAAACCCAGGGTGCCACCCAACACCGAGGACGTCTCGCTGTTTACAAATCCGGCATATGTGACCGTGAACGTCGGGTCCGCCGCTCCGTAGGTCTTGGTCTTCGCATCGGCAGTAACGCTGAGCGCAGCGCGACTGATCGTCAGGTTACNNTGCCACTGGTCAGGCCGTTCGGGGTGACGGCATAAGTCCCAACGTTCTCACCCGGTGCACGGGTGAAACCCAGGGTGCCACCCAAGACCGCTGCGGTCTCGCTGTTCACAAACCCGGCATATGTGACCGTGAACGTCGGGTCCGCCGCTCCGTAGGTCTTGGTCTTGGGATCAGCGGTGATGCTGAGCGCGGCGCGACTGATCGTCAGGTTACCGGCATTGAACGTAATAGTGTAGTTGCCACTGGTCAGGCCGTTCGGAGTAACAGCATACGTCCCCACGTTCTCACCCGGTGCACGGGTGAAACCCAGGGTGCCACCCAAGACCGCTCCTGTCTCACTGTTCACGAACCCGGCATAGGTCACCGTAAACGTCGGGTCAGCGGCACCGTAGGTCTTGGTCTTGGGATCAGCGGTGATGCTGAGCGCGGCGCGACTGATCGTCAGGTTACCGGGATTGAAAGTAATCGTGTAGTTCCCACTGGTTAGTCCGCTCGGGGTAACGGCATAAGTCCCCACGTTTTCACCCGGTGCACGGGTGAAACCCAGGCTGCCACCCAACACTGCTGCCGTTTCACTGTTCACAAACCCAGCATATGTGACCGTAAACGTCGGATCAGCCGCACCGTAGGTCTTGGTCTTGGGATCCGCTGTAACGCTGAGCGCGGCTCGCGTGATGGTCAGGTTTCCCGGATTGAACGTGATCGTGTAGTTCCCACTGGTTAGTCCGTTGGGGGTGACGGCATATGTCCCCA
>DBMR01000070.1 GCA_002298785.1 Verrucomicrobia subdivision 3 bacterium UBA693 | reverse complement strand
GGGAGGTTTTTCAGCGGAATCAATCTTGAGATTCTCGCCCATCCCGATTTTTATTAGGAAGGCATCCCAAACTCCACCACCGATTCCGGACTGATACGCACTCACTATCGGGAATTGGCCGGTAGTGTAGCCGGCGACCAGAGCGTTCCCCAGCGGATCAAGCGCCAGAAACTGTGCAGAGTCGTTTCCGGGCCTTGTCGAAGAACTCGCACCAACTCGGCTGGTCATCGAGATCGCGGAGGCGTTCGATCAATGACTGCCGGGTGGGCACCCGTTCGCCGAGACTGTCGCTGGACCTGGAGATCCGTTTTTGTGCCTCCTTGGAACAAAGGAACAGGTGCCATACAAAAGAAGTTCGGATTGCGGAGAATCCGCACACATTCCAGTTGGAAAAGGTGATTCAAGTTCACAGCCCTTGAGATTGCTTCCGGCGCTTAAGGCTCGCCACGAAAGGATCGTCAATCCAGAATCGTCTGGTGTGGTGCTAACCGTGCTGAGACAACGCATTATTATGAAATCGCTCCTGTTGCTGGCTCTTTTTCCAGTCATCGCGCTGGCCGCTCCGCGTTTCGAGCAATCGGCCCGGCGCGTGGACTGCTTTGATTTCGTCGAAGTGACCCTGGCGCTGGAAACGCCGCCGAGCGGAAATCCGTTCACCGAGATCATGGCGACCGGCGAGTTCACGCCGCCCGGCGGCGCGTCCGTCCAGGTGAGCGGCTTTTGCGACGCGGCGGATGGCCGCGCGATTCGCTGGCGTTTCATGCCGTCGAAGCCGGGCGACTATGCCTTCAAGGTGACTTGTGTCCTGCCCGGCGGCGTCATGCAGTCGCACGCGGGCAAGTTCACAGCGCGGCAAGGCAAACGCGCCGGGCCGGTGCGCGTGGACCCGGAGCATCCGTTTCACTTAGTGCAGGAAGGCACGGGCAAACACTGGTTCTGGAACGCCACAACGACTTACCAGTTGCTGGCGTGGGACGATGAGACCATCGCGCAGTCGGTGGATCGCCTCGCGAAGCTCGGCGTCAATCGCATCCGGGTCGCGCTGGCGGGTCGCACGCCCGACGGCAAGCGCTGGAATGAGCCGCTCGTGAATCGCACGGCGAACTTCGCGTTCAAGCTGGAGCCGTGGCCCGCGGCGCGGCCCGACGACATCCCAGACCCCGGCTATGACGTGACGCGCTTCAACCTCGATCACTTCCGCAAGGCCGAGCGGTTGTTGCGCCTTTGCCGCGAGCGGTGCATCGAGGTGTCGCTCATCTTCTTCCTCGACGGCGCGGACAAGGGCGTGGACCCGTTCGGCAAGGCCGGCATGGGCGGCGAGGACGAGCAGCGTTACTACCGCTACACGATCGCGCGGCTCGCGGCGTTCCCCAATCTCATGTGGGATGTCGCGAACGAATACCGGCTGTTCCGCGACGACGCGTGGGCCGAGCACATGGGCGCGCTGGTGAAGGCGAGCGATCCTTACCGGCATTTGACCAGCACGCACGGGCACGCCGACTTTCGTTTTCGCAAGAGTCCTTGGGCCGATTTTGCGATGTATCAAAGCTGGGACGAGCACGGCGGCTACGGGTTCATGCTGAAGAACCGCCGCGACCAGGCCGCCACGGGCCGGCCGATGCCTCAGGTCAATGAGGAATACGGCTACGAGGATCACTACCCGTATCCGTGGGGCGAAAAGCGGCTTTGGCCCGCGCGCATTGCGGACAATCGGCGCCGACTCGCCTGGGAAATCAGCATGGCCGGTTGCTACCAGACAACCGGCGAGCGTGCCAACGACGGCACCGGCGCCGGTCCCGACACCGGCGGCGGCTGGGTCAACGGTCGCGGCAACGACTCGATGACGATGCTCGTTGGCTACCGGCGCATGATGGAATTCTTCACGAGCTTTCCGTGGTGGACGCTGGAGCCGCGTCCGGATTTGGCCGGTGAAAACACGCTGGTCCTCGCCGCGCCGGGCCACCGCTACGTCGCATATCTGCCGAACTCCGGGAAGGCGTCGCTCCAGTTGGCCCGAGGCAGTTATCGCGCGCAGTGGTTCAATCCGCGCCGCGGCGCCTGGACTGAACTGCCGCCATTGCCACTGGCGGCCGACGCAACCTGGTCTTCTCCCGACGCTCCCGACGCCGGGGACTGGGCGCTGTTGCTGGAAGCGGGGAGATAGAAACCACATCCTATCCCGGCGCGCAATTTCTCCCCAACGCCCACCTATGAAATCTCGCAGTCTTGGTTTCGCCTGTGCCCTGGCTGGTTTGGTCCTCGCTGGGACCACCTTGCCCGCTGCTGACGCGCCTGCATACCCCCCACCGCACTTTCCCGATGCCAGCGGCTGGGGGCACAACCTCCAGCGCACCCTGCGGTTGCTCGCGACGAGCACGCCCGAGCACCGCAACACCGTGCGCGTCCTTTTCTATGGCCAGTCCATCACAGAACAGAAGTGGGCCAAACTGGTCGAGGACGATTTGCGGCGGCGCTTTCCGCACGCCAACCTGATCGTCGAAAACCGCGCGCTCGGCGGCTTCGCTTCGCAACTGCTCGTGAAGACGGCGGAGACGGACTTGTATCCGTTTCAGCCGGACATGCTGATCTTCCACGTCTATGGCGCGCACAACACCTACGAGGACATCATCCGCCGCACCCGCGAGCGCACCACGGCGGAAATCCTCATACAGACGGACCATGTCACCAAGCCCGCCGACTTCACGGAAGAAACCGATCCTGCGAAACTGCCGCCCGCAGGCAAGCACTGGGACGCCTTCATGAATCACAACTGGCTGCCGTCGCTGGCCAAGAAATACGCCGCGGAACTCTGCGATCAGCGCGCGTTGTGGAAGGCGTATCTCAAGGAAAACCACCTTGAACCGAAGGCGCTCCTGAGCGACAGCGTGCATCTCAACGCCCACGGCGAATGGCTCATGGCCGAGTGCGTGCAGGCGTATCTCCGCTACGACTCGAGGCTCGGTCCATCGCCGGCGGAGGACTGGGTGAAGACTTACGAAGTCGGCAAAGACCTGCGCTGGGCCGGCGGCAAGTTGCGGCTCGACTTCGAAGGCAATCGCGTCGAAGTGGTTTGCAAACCCGGCACGGCTCCGCCCGCTGCTCTGCGCATTGACGGACGCAAACCGTCGGAGTTTCCCGAACTCTACGGCTTCACCCGCGCCGTCACCAAACCTCCAGGCAAGTGGCCGGTGAAATGGCCCGTCATCGCGCCGATCGGCTCGGAGAAGCCGCTGCTGGTCGAGGACTGGACGCTGGCGGTAAAACGCCAAGACGCCACGAACGACAAGCTGCTGAGCTTCACGCTCACTGGTTCGATGACGGGTTACGACGGTGAAGGCCACAGCGAGGCGCGCTTTGTATCCAAGTCTGGCCGCGTCGTCATCGAAACCAAAGACTGGAACGTCACTTACGCACTGAGCCTCAACGGCATCAACCCAGTACCGGATACCTTCGATGTGAAATGGAAAGTGGAGCCGCGGTTTGTGGATGAATTCATCCCGCCCGGCGTGGCGAACGCCGCGACCGAAACGCTCGTGACCATTGCGAGCGGCCTGTCCAACGGAAAACACACGCTGGAAATCTCCGGCAGCAACGCCACGCCCATTGTGGCGATTCGCGTTTATCGTCCGGCTGGCGCCAAGGCGGCGGCACGCTGAGTTGCAGGCCAATAAGATTATGCCTGCGTATTCCTCGCGCCAAGGCACAGTCAGCCATTTCTTCGCATGAAACTGACACCTGTCATTCTCGCCTTCGCCGGACTGGTCCCAGCAGTGTTCGGCGCGGAGAACCTCCGCTGGGAACCCGTCGGCGAGCCCGACTGCGGCGGTTGGGTCACAAGCATTCAGACCAGTCCGGATGACAGCCAGCGTCTGCTCATCGGTGGCGACATGCTTGGCGTGGGCCTCTCGACCGACGGCGGCCAGTCGTGGCAGTCGACGTTTGGTTTCACGAGTTGGGAGATCAACGACTCCACTTGGCATCCGAAGGACATGAATGTGGCGTGGATCGGCACGTTGATGGGGCCTTACAAGAGCAGCGACGGCGGGCGCAACTGGACGGCGAAGCGAAACGGTTTTCCCAAGCAACTCAACTTCGGCTACAGCGCGCCGGTGGAGCGGGTTTTGTTCGATCCAACCGACGCGAGCCATCTCCTCGCCATCGGCGGGTCGAGTCGCGGCTGGAGTCTGCCGGGGCCGCGTCCGTTGTGGGGCGCGGTCTGGGAATCGCGCGATGGCGGTGAGAGTTGGCGCAAGCTTGCGACCATCGGCCCGGACGGCAGCATGGACGACGCGGAAAAAGGCATGAATGTGTATGGCGCGACCTTCGCGGCGGGCAGCAGCGACACGCTTTACGCGGTGGGGCCGGCGGCGGGTTTCCTTGTGTCGCGCGATGGCGGGAGGTCTTGGAAGAGAAGCAACGCCGGTTTGCCCCACGGCGCGGCGCGGCGCGTGGTCGCACATCCGACGCGGAAGGACACGGTGTTCATTGCGCTGGGCAACGCGCGGCCCGGCAAGGAAAGCAACTTACTTCCCGGCGGCGTGTTCAAGAGCACTGACGGCGGCGCGAACTGGGTTTCCATTTCGAGCGGACTGGCGCAAAAGAGCAACGCCAACGAGAACTTCACCTCGCGCTACGAAGCGTTCGCCGTGTCGCCCAGAAATCCGGACGTGATGTATGCCGCGGATACCGCATGGGACGGCGACAAGATTTACGTTACGAAAAACGGCGGCCAATCGTGGCGCGTGTCGGCCACCGGCCAGGACGTGCGGCGTGCCTTGCCGGCGGGACTGGCGGGCACGTTCCTGAGCGTGGACCCGCGCGATCCGAACGTAGCCTACAACGCCGGCGCGGAGCACATTCTCGCCACGCGCGATGGCGGCGCGACGTGGCGGGACATCGCGAACGATGAAGTTTCCCCCGGCGCGTGGCGCGGGCACGGCTACGCGGGCTGGTGTTCGACGAGTGTGAGGTTCAATCCGTTTCAGCGCGGCCAAGTCATCTTGCAGGCGATGGATGCCGGGCGCGTGTTCATCTCCGACGACGCAATGCAAAGCTGGCGTCGCCCGTTGAATCAACCGCAGCCGTGGGGCGGCGGCGATGACGCGACGTTCACGCGCGACGGACACATCTACGCCACCACCGGCCAGGGCGGCGCGTTCTTCGGCATCGCCCGCTCGCGCGACGGCGGCAAGACGTGGGACGTGGTTCACGGCGCGAAGCACGGGCTGCCGGAGGAAGGCTGGGGCAAAGGCAAGAACGACGCGGGCGGCATCTTCGCGCTGCCCGACGATTCACAGATAGTCTGGGCCTGCATCGGAGGAAAAGTGTTTCGCAGCACGGACGGCGGCGATTCCTGGAAGCACGTGGAAACCGGTTCCGATATCGAATGGCTGGCGGGTGACCCGAAGCGTCCGAAACGCATTTTCGCCTCCGGCTCGCGCAATGTTTACCTCACCGACGACGGCGAGAAGTGGACGCCCATCGGCGGGCCGCACCGCGCAGGCAAGCTCACCGTGGACACAGCGGGCCGATTGCTCGTGGCCGTGCCGGAAGGAAGTGAGTGCGTCGGCGTCTGGCGCTGGGACGAAAAGCAACCCACCGGTCAGCAGTGGAAGCGGCTCTGGAGCGGTGCTTGGGCTTGGTGTGTTACTGCGGACCCCAGCGACGCGCAGCGGCTCGCAATGGTTTGCAACCAAAATCCCTACACCGAACTCTCCAGCGCGACGGGTGTGTGGCTGAGCAGTGATGGCGGCGTAACCTGGTCGCAAGCCAACGACGGCTTGGCGATGCTGCGCGGGTGGGCGATTGGGTTCAATCCGTTTGACGCGGAGGAATTGGTCGTCGGCACGCAAGGGCGCGGCTTCTTCAAAACTCGCTGGGCGAATGGCTCCGTGCCGCCGGGCGAGCGCAAGCGTTATCAGCACACCGATGCGGACACGAAATTCGCCGCCGTCGCCGAGGAGCCAAAAGCGAATCCCTTCCAACTGGTCATCAAGAACGGCGGCATGACGCAAGGCGACGACGTGCCCGTGGACTGGCGCGGCAAGTTCGGCGAAGTGCAGGTGAAGCGCGACACAGAGACGTTCAAGGATGGCCCGGCTTCGTTGTGCGTGAGCGCGGCGGGCAAGAGCGGGCAAGCCTTCCAAAGCTTTCAGGGGGGCGCAGGCGCGAAGTTCAAACTGGCCGGCTGGATCAAGTCGCAAGGCAACGTACAGGCGCAAGTGATGGTGCAAGCGTTCGCTGAGGGTTACTCGAACAACCAGTTTATTCAGATAAGATTTGTGCAAGGCAACAGCGACTGGAGCGCGTTTGAAAAGGAAATCGAGTTGCCGGGATGGACGGCGCTTTTCAACATCGGCCTGCTCGTCGAGGGCAACGGCCAAGCCTGGCTGGATGAAGTCCACGAAGCCGCCACCGCCGTGGATGCCGGCAAACCACAAACCGAGCGTGAACGCATGACCAGCGGCCCGCCGCCCAAGGCCAAACCATCCGAGCCAGGCTGGGGATTTTACCCGCAGTTCCCGACAGCGTGGCTGGCGCATTTCGAGAACCAGCTTGCGCGCACCAAGCAAGGCGGCGTGAATATCGTGTTCCTCGGCGATTCGATCACGCAAGGCTGGGGCGATGCGAACGGTGGTCTGGAACTCTGGAAACAGCGCTATGAACCGCTCGGCGCGGTGAACTACGGCATCGGCGGCGATTCCACGCGGCAGGTGCTCTGGCGGTTGACGCACGGCTTGGTGGACGGACTCAAGCCCAAACTCGTCGTGGCAAAAATCGGGACGAACAATCTCTACGATGACCAAAACTCCGGCTCCGATGAAGACATTGCTCGCGGCATCGAAACCGTGGTGAACACGCTGCGCGAGAAACTGCCGCAGACCAAAGTTCTTTTGCTCGGCATTCTTCCACGCCAGAACGATTGGTTTTGCGGGCGCGCCAAGCGCATCAACGCCATCACCAGGAAATTCGATGACGGCAAGAACGTGCGGTTCCTTGACATGTGGGATTCGTTCTACGACGCAGCAAGCACGGATTCCGATTGCCGCGTAAGGAAGGAGCTGTTCAATAAAGACCTGCTCCACCTCGCAGACAAAGGATACGTCGTTTGGAGTGATACGATGCAGCCGCTTTTCACAGAGATGCTTTCGGGAAACTGAGTGTCAGAGAAAAGGCAGCCGTGATGAAATGCATGAACCCAAACTCCGAAGTTAGAAGCAGGGTCGCTTGGTGAACGGGGCTGCGGGCGTAGGATTTGATGCTTAAATCAACCACGCCCGCCCCGCACAAAACGAACCGCCCCTGTTTTACCTCACTCTTCGGCCAGACCAAGCTCCTTCTGGACGAAGCGCCCAAGGCCATCTCGCCCTTCGGCGACCTGGCTAGTTTCATCTCCTTGCTGGGCCAGATCGGTTGCCTTTCGCCCAGGAGGTCCAACGGCACCTGCCTTTCGCCGCGCCCACCTCCCACAAAGCCATTCCGGTGGTCCACGCGCTCACCGCGTTCCTGATGGCCGTCGTGGCGGGGCCAGCCGCCTCGCGCATGCCGTGTAGCTGTCGGGGTGGAGCTGAGACTGCGCGTCCTGGCCGTAGAACGGCTCGCCCTTTTTCGGCGGGGTGATTTTTCCGCGGTTGTCGTAGCATTTTATTTGGACAGTGGCGACGATGGGATAGGTTAGTGCCG
Organism: Verrucomicrobia subdivision 3 bacterium UBA693; assembly: GCA_002298785.1. Lineage (GTDB taxonomy): Bacteria > Verrucomicrobiota > Verrucomicrobiia > Limisphaerales > UBA8199 > UBA693. The sequence continues at coordinate 15,934 of DBMR01000070.1, read as the reverse complement.
CTGCGCTCCAGGCAGAGTTGGCGAGAGTAACCACAAGTGCGAAGGTGAGAATCTTCATGGTTTGGAGCCTGCCCGGAGTGTGAACGAATGGGCAATGGATTGGTTGTCACGTACGCAGTCCATCGTGGCGCGATCAGCCGACACCGTCACTCGCACATGCCCGGAACTGCCCAGAAGCACTCCTCCGGCATAGCCGTATTCGGAGGCGGATCGGGGCGGTTTGCCATTTCCGGGGTAGCCGGGCTGTGGCACAAGCAGGTAAACGACGCCGTCCAACTCCTGCCTCGCGAAAAAGTGGTCATGGCCGTGGAAAACGATAGAGACACGGTTTTGCACCAGAAGCAGGTGTATGGGCACGGGCCATCCAGGGCGATGTTGCGCATAGCCGTCGGTGCCGTCCGGATTCTTCCCGCCCCACTCGTAGAACGGGGCCGCCTCGGAGCCACCACGGTTCTGATTGTCCGCGCCGCCAACCAGGTGGTGGATGAATACAAACTTGAGCTTCGCCCGACTGCTTTCCAGGGTGCGCTTGAGCCACTGGTATTGGTCAGCGCCTAGGGTTTGGTCCCAAAGGCTGTTTCCACCGCGCTGGCGTTGCGTAAACCAGTAGGGATCGAGCGCGATGAACAAAGCGTCGCCCCATTCCCATGCGTAGTAATCCTCCAGCAGGCCGACGACGGGATGCCTCATTGCGTTGCCGGTATAGAAAATGCCGGGAGTTGGATTCGGAAAATACCGTTTGCGCATGGTGTTCGACCACACGGGGAGACCATCCGCATCTCGGCCACGACCCCGCGGACTTTCACCGTCGTGATTGCCCAGGACGAGGAACAACGGCACGGAGTGGCTGAGCTGGCCAAGGTAGTAACGCTGGGCGAGGTACTGCTTGCCCGCGTCTTCGCGATTGAGATGTTTCTCGGTCATGAAGATGTCCCCCAGATCAATGTGGAAATCCGGCTGGTCGGCGAGCGCGTTTGCCAGTGTCCGCTGATACACGACCGGATCGGTGTTCTCATCCAAATGCGAGTCGGCGGTGACGGTAAAGAGGAAGGTGCTGCCTGGCGCGCGGGCGGTGTGAAAGGGATACTTCGCGCTGTTGGTTTGTGCCAGGCGGAGTTGGTAGCAATAGCCGGTGTCCGGTTCCAGATCCGAGAGAAGCACCTCCACCGGTTCGCCTTGTTTGAAAATGCGCGAAGGCGTCCGGGTAGCAAGGTTTCCCGCGTGCTTGCCGTAGGCGATGAAGCCCTCGGCATCCACGCAGCTCAGGACACTCACGGTTACCGAGTTCGATGTTGGCCGTGCCAGAATCAGGTCGAAAGGATGAGCCGGGACCTCGTTACACTTGGCAGCCTGTACCGGCTGACGTGAACCGCCCTTGCGAAGAGGGCGTTCGTCGGCGCCCCGCGCTGCCAGCAGGATCCCAAGCAAGAGCATCAGGCATCGGCAGATCATGGCTGCGCCTTTCGCTGTCTGCCGCGCTTGGTCGCAGCGGGTCTGCTGGCATCGTAATTCGGGTTCGGCTTGGGGATTTGCGCGTTGACGGCCGCAAGGTACTTACTCAGGCGCTGATTGAGTTCTTTCGCCTTGTCAGGCATTTCGCCCGCCTGATCGTGGCGTTCGCCGGGATCTTTGGCGATGTTGAACAGCCCCAGCGCGCCGGTTTCATAAACACGGATGAGTTTGAAATCACCGGAATAGATCGCTGACGCCGGGCCGATGGGGTCTTTGTCGTAGTGCGGGAAATGGACAACGAAATCCTCGCGCGGACGGGCCACCATGCCTTTGCCGCCAGTGGCGAGAACTGATGCGAAACTGCCACCTTCGACACCTTGCGGCAGCGGCTCGGTGGTGTGTGCCACTTCCGCGATGGTGGGAAAAAGGTCTTCGCCGATCACGCGAACATGCGAGCACACGCCGGCCTGAATGCCAGGCCCACGGATCATGAACGGGACGCGCAATCCGCCCTCGAACACCGTGCCTTTGCCACCGGCCAAGGGCGGATTGCGTCCCGGAGTGCCGTGGTCCGTGGTGAAGATGACATAAGTGTTGTCGGCAATTCCCAACTCGTCGAGTTTGACGAGCACCTGCCCGAAGGCGATGTCCAGGTCGAGCGTGGCCGCAGCTTCCGCGAGTTCACGCTCGTTCAAGTTGCCGCCCCAGGTTTTCACGCCCGCGAGCGCCTCCGGGGTGGCGTCTCCGCCCTGCCGCGAGGCGTAGTGCGAGAGCTGGAGGTAAAACGGCTTGCCCGCCTTGACCTGCTGCGTCATGAAGTCCATCCCGCGTTCCGTCATGGCGTATAGTTGTTTCAGATGCGGATTGGCGACGTTGTCCGGTCCACCGTTGCCGTTCGCACCGTCGTTTTCGTCGAAGCCGTGCTCGCGGGGATTGGCACGACCCATGTGCCATTTGCCGAAATGGGCCGTCGCGTAGCCTGCACGCTTAAGCACTTCGGCAATGGTGGTTTCGCCGGTTGGAAGCTCCAGCGAGGCGGAAGGCGTGAGCATCCGTCCATTTGCGGCGCCGCCCGTGTCGTTCTTGCCTTCGCCGACAAAGGTCATGTGCAACTGCGCGGGGCTTTTGCCGGTAAGTAGCGCGGCGCGCGAGGGCGTGCAGCGCGGCGAGGAAGCGTAGAAGTTGGCGAAGCGCATCCCTCCCGCCGCTAAGCGTTCGAGATTCGGCGTGCGAACAAAGGTGCTCTTTGACGCCAGCACCGCATCATCCATCTGTACGGACGTGCTGCTCCAACCGTGGCCCTCACCCAGAATGAAGACGAAGTTTGGCCGTGCCGCGGCAGCCGGCAAAGCCAGCACCACCCCGAAGACGTAGCCAATGAAACGAAACAAGTATCTCATTTGCGCGCTTGACCGCCTTCCGCTCCAGCTTGGCTTGCGGCACCGTCAGGTCGCGAATAAACCACCCGCAATTCTGCGGTGCCCAGAATAGTATCCTTCATGGCTGCCAGCAACACCTCCCGACTGACCTGGGCAGGCGGCATGTCGAGTTTCACTGCCGTGGATAGGGCGTAAAGCGTGTAGATGTAAGTCTTCGCTCCCGGCCCTTTTGAGTGCGGTGGGGCGTAAGCCGTGCGCCCATTAAAGCTATTGTTGCCAAGCGTGCCCACGCCGCTGACATTCTTGGGCAGGCTATGCATGGTGGCCGGAAGATCGTAGAGCACCCAATACCACTTGGCTTTGCCCGCGGGATCAATGTGGTGCATCACGACAGCGAAGCTCTTCGTGTCTTCGGGCGCACCGCTCCATTCCAGCGGCAACGTCGCGCTCGCGCCGTCGCCGGTGAATTCCACGGGAAGCTGCCCGCCATTGGCCACGGCGGGACTGCGGAGCACAAAGCCAGTCGGGGCGGTGGTAGGCACTGCGACGCTGCTGGCTGAGGCAGACTTGACCGTGCCCGTTGAGGCAAACAGGAAATCCGTGTTCGGCACTTCGGGCATCGGGATGGCGCGCGAGTAGAGGTAAGCGCCGGTGCAGTTGAACTTCGCGTCGAGGTTGCGCAGCTTAAGCAACGTGGCTTTCTGTTCGGCTGTCAGCGTTTTCGCCGCTTGGGCGAAAGCCGTGGCGTACAGGTAGGAGATTTCGCCGTCCAATTCGCCGTAGCGTTTCGAGAGGGCCATCACCTTTTCCTTGTCCACCGAGGCTTCTTTCATGAACCGCCGCAGTGCGGTGGCGATGGCACGGCGCGTCTTCACGATTTCCTCCAAATCCGCCCGTTGTTGATCCACGAGGCCCGTCACGAGTCGGCGTTGCGAGTCTGTGAGCGCCTCCAGGAAAGCTTCGCCGCTGTCGCCGGTGAGCGATGTGCTGATGGAATAGTTGGCGTTGCCCATCGCCGGAATATCTTTCATGTAGAACGAGCCGAAATAGGTCGCGTGCCGCTCGGGGCAGAAATACACATCGGCCTCCACGTTGCCAGCATACCAACTGAACATTTCGCTCGCGTAAGTCATCACGGCTACGTGCGCAGTGTGCGACATGCTCTTCTTGTCCACCTCGTCCGGCAATTCCGGCCAGGTGGCGGAGTTGTTGAACGCCATCTTGGCTAGATAGGCCTTCTGGTAGGCGGTAAGCGAACGGACGATGCCGCCCAACACCTCCGCGCGCCGATAACTCAGCATGCCATCCATCTCGAACACCTGTGCCGTGTATTTCATCACCGCTTCGCGATCGAGACCGGCGCTGCCTGTGGGGATGTCGCCTTGGAGTTGCCGACAGAAAGCTTTGACTAGCGGAAAGCGCTTGTGCGCGAACTCGGTGAGCATCTCCTCTTGCTCCTTTGCCAGCGCGACAAGTTGCGCCTTCTGCACGTCAGTGAGGATGTGGAGGACATTGTTCGCCGCACGAGGCACGAATGAGGTGTTGTGGCCCAGTTGGTTTTGGTCCACGTCGCGCATGTATTGGAAACCGCAGAAATCCGCGACCTTGCCTGGCGGCAGGAAGGTGTTGCCGCCAAAGTCGCCAGTCAGGAAGGCCAGGCCGTCAAAAGCAATCGTGTTCAACTGCGCGCGATCCGAGATGGCTTGCTCAATGGAGTATCCGCCTTGCCCGCCCGCCTGCCGGCCTTGTGGCTCGCGCTGATCCGACCCGCCCTGACGGGTCTTTCGGTCTTCGCCTCCGCCTCCCGGTCGCCCGCCCTGAAGGTCATTTTCGCCCTCGCCGCGCCCCGGTGGCGGTGCGAGATCACGCAACTTGTCGGGATCGAAGCCAGCGGCCTTGATCGTCTCGGCCATCGCTGGCCCGCCGCGCAAGCCTGCCTGGCGGAATGCCTCATGGATAGACCGCGCTGTCTCCGCCGTGAGCGCGTTCGCGTCAAATTTCGAGAGGATGGCCTTCGCCTGCGCTTTTTGGGCGTCGGTGAGCGTCTCTGCCGGCGCTAGCCTGTCCCCGCCGCGTTCCCTGCCGCCTTCGCGCGGGGGCGGTCGTTGCGCTTCGCGCGGCGGGTTTGTGTCCTGCGCCATAAGCATGGGAGGTGTGGCGCTGAGCGCCAGCGCCAAAAGGAGGATGTTCGCTTTCATATTGTGCCTCAAATCGGTTGATTTCGTTGCCCGGCGTCTGCGGCTGCTGCCGCCGTCGTTGCCGAACTGTTCTTTGTCTTCATGTCCAAGGGGATGAACGTAAAGGCAGGGGAGGTTTCTACAGGTTGAACTGAAGGAACAAACCTCCAACTCGCCGTTGCTTGTTCGAGGGCATCGTCGAGCCGACTGAGAGTTACAATATCCTTGAAATTGCGGAGTTGATATCCGAAATTTCCAGCATGGAAACCGCTTTCATCCAGCGTCCCCGCGCGCGGGCCGAACTGCAGCGTGCCCTAAAGCGGTCACCTGTCGTGGCCCTCCTAGGACCGCGCCAATGTGGCAAGACCACTCTGGCTCGCCAAGTAGCGGGCACGGGCAGTCAGTTTTTCGACCTCGAAAGTTCGATGGACCGCTCGAGCTTGGCGGTGGCGCCGGAACGGACCCTCGCGCCACTCCGTGGCTTGGTGGTTCTGGATGAAGTTCAGACCATGCCACAGATTCTCCCTGTGTTGCGCGTGCTGGCCGACCGGCCGGGACCACCCGCCCGTTTTCTCCTGCTGGGCAGTGCCTCGCCCGACTTGATTCGTGGCGCATCGGAGTCACTGGCCGGGCGGGTGGCCTTCGTACAACTGGGAGGCTTTGATGTGACGGAAACCGGGGAGGAAACCACTGCACGGCTGTGGGAACGTGGTGGATTCCCGCGCTCGTTTCTGGCGGCGGACGACGGCGGAAGCTACGCGTGGCGGCAGGATTTCATCGAGACATTCCTGAGCCGTGATGCGGCGCGGTTCGGTATTTCCCTGCCACCGGAGGGACTGCGGCGGTTCTGGACGATGCTTGCGCATCTGCACGGCGGTACGCTGAATACGGCGGAGTTGGGCCGTGCGGTGTCGTTGGACCAGAAGACTGCAAGCCGCTATGTGGACATCCTCGCGGGCGCATTTCTGGTGCGGCGCCTCCCGCCGTGGTTTGAAAACACCGGCAAGCGGTTGGTCAAGGCACCGAAGATATATGTTCGTGACAGCGGGGTTCTGCACGCGTTGCTGGGCTTGCGCACGTCCACAGAGATCCGCTCCCATCCACGGCTGGGTGCTTCGTGGGAGGGCTTCGCCCTGGAGCACGCCGTCGGGTTGCTCAATGCAGAGCGCGACGCCTATTTCTGGGGTACCCACGGTGGCGCTGAACTGGACCTCATCATCAGCCGAGGCGGTGCCAAGTACGGATTTGAATTCAAATTCGCCGATGCTCCCGTCACCACCAAGTCCATGCGTGTGGCGATGACGGATTTGAGTCTGAAGCGACTGTTCGTGGTTCATCCCGGCACCCGTCGCTTCGAACTGGACGATGCCATCGTGGCGTTGCCGTTGACGGGTGTGGCAGAAGAAGCCACGCGTTTGTGAATTTAACTGTCTGCAAGTTCCCCAATCGATCTCATCAATCCCGGTAGAAGATCACGCGCCGTATGCGTTTCAACTTATGTGTCGAACTGGGATGACTGGCGAATCCAGCGTCACCGTGGAAGAGCTTGGGCGCCGCCTGCGGGAGGGCGACACTCAGGCGCTAGCCGAGTTGTTCTCGTTGGAGCGGGAGCGCCTATGGCGCCTGGTCCACTTTCGCATGGCCGAGGCGCTGCGGGGACGGTTGGAGCCGGATGACGTGTTGCAGGAAGCGTTCCTGGCCGCGAGCCAGCGGCTCGGCCATTACGCCGGGAGTCCGGCCACGTCGCCGTTCATCTGGTTGCGCATGATTCTGAATCAAACGCTCGTGGACTTGCATCGGCAGCATCTGGTCGCACAGCGACGCGACGCGGGGCGCGAGGTTAGCCTCGACGCCACGCCGTTCGCGCAGGCCACGTCGGCGTCGGTGGCGATTCAGTTGGTCGGCCTGTTCACGTCACCCAGCGGGGCGGCGCAGCGGGCAGACGTGTTGAGCCTGGTGCAATCAGCGATTGAACAGATGGACCCGATTGACCGCGAGGTGCTGGCGCTGCGGCATTTCGAAGAGCTGAGCAACAGCGAAGTGGCCGAGGCGCTGGGCATCGAGCAGAAGGCGGCCAGCATCCGCTACATCCGGGCGTTGCGGCGGCTCAAGGAAATCCTCGCCCAGGTGCCAGGCATTGCCAACGGAGGGCAGTATGGCTGATCCGCATGTCGAGCGCGAACCACTGGAGGTATTGGCGGCCGAATACATGGAGCGCCTGCGGCAAGGCGAGCAGCCGTCGGTCGAGGATTACGCCACCCGGCATCCCGCGCTGGCGGAAGAAATCCGCGAACTGTTTCCCACGATTGCCGTCACGGAACGGCTGAAGGCACGGCAAGCACGGTCCAGTGGTGGTCGTGCGACCCTTGGCCCTGCCCGGCTCGAACGGTTGGGCGACTTTCGGATCATCCGCGAAATCGGGCGTGGTGGCATGGGCGTGGTCTTCGAGGCCGAGCAGGAATCCTTGGGCCGCAGGGTAGCCGTCAAAGTCCTGCCCCGACAAGTGCTGCTGGACGAGAAGCACCTCAAGCGGTTCGAGCGCGAGGCCCGAATTGCTGCCAATCTGCACCACACCAACATCGTGGAAGTGTTCGGCGTAGGCGAGCAGGAGGGGTTTCACTATTACGTAATGCAGTATATCGAGGGCGTTGGGCTGGACGCTGTGGTTCCGGAGGTGGCCAAAACCTTGTGCCGGCAAGGCGGCAATTTCGTCACAAAAGAAGGGGACAAAGGGAAAAAGAATGGCGTGACGGGAGCCGTTCGACAGTTATTGGGAGAGGAAGGCACCAAGATTGGACGCTTGGACAAGGCTTACTGGCGTAATGTGGCACGGATCGGTTTGCAGGCGGCGGAAGCATTGAACTACGCACATGGCCAGGGTGTTTTGCACCGCGACATCAAGCCCGCCAACCTGCTGCTCAGCGCCCAGGGCACGGTTTGGTTGACCGATTTTGGTTTGGCCAAGGCCGCCCAGTCCGAAGATGTCTCCCTGACCGGAGATGTAGTCGGGACGTTGCGCTACATGGCGCCGGAACAGTTCCAAGGCCAAGCCGATCAGCAGAGCGACATCTACAGTCTGGGCCTGACGCTGTATGAACTGCTCGCGTTGAAGCCGGCGTTCGAGGAAACCGACCAAAGCCGCCTGATGCAGCGGATTGTGCAAGGCCCGCCGTCACCGCCGGGAGCCACCACGCTTGGAATCCCGCGTGACCTCGAGACGATCATTCTCAAAGCCATCAGCCCGGAAGCTGGCAATCGCTACGCATCCGCTGGAGACATGGCGGAGGATTTGCGGTGCTTCCTTGAAGACCGTCCCATCCACGCCCGTCGCGTGGGGCCGATAGAGCGTTTGGGACGATGGTGCCGCCGCAATCCGGCAATAGCCGGGCTGGCGGGAACGACGCTGTTCCTGCTGGTGCTGGTGGCGGTAGTTTCGTCCGTGGGCTACGTCCGGACCAAACGAGCACTCGACGGAGAAGCGGCGGAACGTGCCAAAGCCGAGGCAAACGCGAACCTGGCAGTCGAAGCGCTCGACCGCACTTTTGAACGGCTCTATCCGACACGGATGGCGGCCCTCACACAACCCACGATTGATGGCTTGCGAGGCGACATCAGCGCGGTGCCCAACGCCCCGATTCTGTCGAAGGAGACCGCCGCGCTGCTGGGGGAGATGCTGCCTTTCTACGACCGGCTGGCTCAACAAATCGGGAGCGGCAATGATCTGAGGTTCAGGACCGCTGAAGCCAACCGGCGCGTGGGAGCGATCCGGCAGCGCCTGGGTCAGTCCGAGGACGCCGTCAAGGCTTACCAGCGTGCCGTCGCTCTCTTCCGAGAACTGGATTCGCGCTCCCCCACCAATTCAAATCACAGGCTGAAGATGGCGCAGATTGAGAATGAGCTAGGCCGATTGTTCACGGCACGGCGAGAGGCATCCGAAGCCCGGCAAGCGCACTTGGCCGCTCTGGCCTTGCTCGAAGCCGAGGCGGCGGAGCCTTCCGCTCCGCCCGCCATGTGCTTCGAGTTGGCGCGCACTTACTTCTCCCTCGGGTTGCGCGAACGGCCGCTGCCAGCGACAACGCCACGGGACCGAACCCGTCCGGCCCCTGTTCCCGAAGACCGACGGGACACCTTGGCCCAAGCGGTCGCCTTGCTCAAAGCCCTGTCGGCATCCTCTCCAAGCAACCCGGAATATCAGCATTTGCTTGCCCTGTGCTATCTGGAAGGAGCCGCGGTGGAAGATGGTCCCCGACGCCAAGCGCGTGACGCAGATGAGCGCGCCATCGAGATTCTGCAATCGCTGGTTGAGGCGTTCCCCGCCATTCCCGACTACGCCTATGACCTTAGCGAAGCCTATGTGCGGGTACATCTCCCTGACCCGCCGATTCCCCGCCCGGTGGAGGACAGGATCGAGGAGCGATTTCAAAAAGCGCTGGCTCTGCTCGAACGGCTCGTGATCAAGCATCCGGATGTTCCGGATTACGCCGCCTCGGAAGCGCGTGTTCACCACAAACTTGGCTCGTTTCGCCGACAAATGGATCGCTGGGATGATGCGGAGCAGAGCTTCCGGAAAGCAATCGCCGTTCAGGCGCCTCTGGTGAAGCAGTTCCCGGAGGCACCCTATTATGGCGTTTGGCTGGCCACGTTCCGCCTCGCTCTGGCGGATGCTTTGATGCGGCGCGACCAACCCGGTGCCGCGCGCTCAGAGCTGGAAGGGACCATCGCCGCTGTGTCGCTGCAACTTCAGCAGAGGCCGGAGATGAACTCCCTTCATGACTTGCTCGCGTTGGCTTATTCCCAGCTCGAGAGAGCCTTAAGCCAACTCGGAGAAAAGCGGCTTGCCGACGAAGCGGCACGGAAGGCTGAGCAGGAACAAGACGCTGTCCGACGCCTACCCTAGAACTGTGCGGTTTGCAGCAAAGTCATCAACGTGCCTTCGACGAAATCAAGCATCTCATTCGGATTTCTTGATCGGCCAAAGACAGCAGTTGGGCCCGCCCGAGGTTGATCGAATACCCTTAAGCCTTGGGCCAAGTTCGGATTCTGACTGAGTTCGAACCCCGGAAAGGACTTGAGATTCCTGACAGGACTATCCTGCAGACCGGCGCCGAATTACCTCAAGAACCTTGGGGAAAGCAGCTCTGGCTCGCCCTTCTCCGGAGTTCAAGAGCTTCTGGGAAGCGGACCTCCAAGCGCGACTCCAGCCCAGATTGAACGTGAGCCCACGCCTGCAGATCCGGGCGGGGTGAAGTGGTGTGATTACAGAGGATTACGGCAAATTGGAGGCAATAGCGCCTCGATGAGCCAATCAGGAAGTTCGGGTATCGAATTGAATTGGCTCCGCTGGCGGTGCCAAAACCCGAACTTCGTGGGACCTCACTCTCACCGTCGGCATCCCCTTTTCGCGGTGGGGAGCGACGCCCTTCGTTTATTCCCCGATCCCGTTTCCTGCGGGCATTATAGAGGAGATCGTTCCTGAAAACAAGGAAAGTCCCGAAGTGGCGCCACGGCGTCTGCATCCGTTCGATTTGGCACGGATGTGGCACCTGGAACTCGAGAACGGTCCCACGCTCAATCGGGCCAAAATCGCAGCCAGAGAAGGGATTTCACGTGCTCGCGTCACGCAAATCATGGACCTTCTTCGGCTGCCGGCGGAAATCCAAAACGACTTGCTCTGTCCGCCAGCGCCCTTGAGCATCCACTCATTCCCGGAACGGAGGTTGCGGCTTATCGTCCTTGCCGAAGACGAGGCTGCCCAAACGTCCCTTTGGCGGAAGCTGCTCCAGGAACTGGAGAATTCGGTGCGTAAATGAACCAAGATCTGCCGTTACAGAAGGGTTCTGTCGTGCCCGACAGGACCACCGCGGCCTGCAAATCTTGGTTCACTTGGTTCACCGACTGTCCCCACGTTCTCCATTCATCCCCCCCCACCAGGCCCACTTTGTTCACCCCTACCACTTTTTTGGACCAAGGCATAGGATGTTCTCACAAAACAGTTGACATCTGTTCACAAATATCGCACGTTCACGTGCACGTGAACACGACTACTGCGTGAACGATATGCGGTATTGGGATAGAATGCTAGAGAAGGCTACAGCCGAGAGGTTGCGGCAATTGCTGGGGTCTGTCTCCTGGCTCAGGGGGTGGACGGTAGAACGTGCCCCCTCACGGCAAGACGAAGGCTTCGACCTCCTGGTGAGGCTAACTGTCTGCAACCGCGAACCGATCCAACTCCTGGTCCAGTGCAAGGCCGACCCGCGGCCATCTCGGTTTCCCTATATCTCGACCAACGCGCTCGGAGGGCACTCCGTCCGAGTCTTCGCTGCCCCTTATATATCCCCGAACATGGCCCGTGTCTGCGAGGAGAAGGGGTGGAGTTGGTTTGATCTTGCCGGCAACTGCCGGCTGGAAGTTCCAGGTGCCCTGCTCATCGAGCGAAAGGGCAACGAGCCCATCCATAAACAGCCCAGACCTACCGCCAACCTAAGCACGGCAGAATCAGCCAGGGTGCTTCGTGCACTGCTTGTGCCGGAGAACGCTGGCAAACGATGGAGCCAGCGTGAAATGCAGCTTCACTGCCAGCCGAGCGTGAGCCTTGGGTTGGTGAACAAAGTCTTCCGATATCTTCGGGACGAGGCTTTGATTGAAAGCAGTGATAATGGATTTCATGTGATTGACCCGTTAAAGCTCCTGTTCGCCTGGCGGGAAGCATATCGTTTTGACCGCCACCGGCAGCGCCGTTACTTTACCCTCAAACGTGGGCCGGAACTCAAACAGGCTTTTCTGTCCACGGAGTCGATAACGGGAGGACATGCCGCCTTTTGCGCTTTCTCAGCCGCGGACTTGCAGGCGCCTCATGTGCGGCAGTCGCGGACTTGGCTTTTTGTCGGGGCGGAATGGGAGGAAGAATGTGCCGCGGCACTCGGTGCGAAACTCGTGGATTCAGGCGAAAACCTCAGGATTCTCATCCCTGACGACCTCGGGGTCTTCTACGGCCAGGAATCCGATGTTGGCTCCTTCGCCTCCACCAATCCAGTGCAAACCCATCTCGATCTCTGGCACTGCGGCAGCCGGGGCCAGGAAGCAGCCGAAGCCCTCCTCAATCAGAAGCTCACGCCCGAATGGAAAGCGAGAGGATTGCTGTGAAAGACGAGCCGCGCTTTGAAAGTGAATACAGTCCGCGCCAGACGGAAGCGGCGCGAAGGGTTTTGATGGACCTCGGCCAGGTATTGGCCGCGTTTGAGGATTGCCTGGTGGTGGTCGGCGGTTGGGTGCCGGACCTCCTGATCAAAGATGCCGAAGAACGGCACGTCGGCAGCATTGATGTTGACTTGGCCCTGGACGCGGCCAGGCTCACCGAGGGGCGTTATGCGAAATTGATCGAGGCCCTCCTTAACACACGTCGCTATCACCAGGCGGAGGAATCATTCAAGTTGCTTACCCGGATCGATTTGAATGATGGGGGACCGCCTGTTCACGTGGATGTGGACTTCCTCAAGGCGTCGGAAGTGAAGTTGAAGAAGAATAGGCCGAAACTGACGGACCGTTTTCGTCCTTTGGATGCGGACGGTTGCGTAGCCGCCTTCGATCATCCGGAACTGGTTGTTCTCGCCGGTCCGATGCCAACAGGGGCGAAGAACAAAGTCCAGTTCCGGGTGGCCTCCGTTGCGGACTTCCTGGTAATGAAGTCCTACGCCCTGAAGAAACGGGACAAGCCAAAGGATGCTTATGACATTTGTTATTGCCTCGACTACTACCCGGGCGGTGCCTTCAAGATCGCCGAGGCCTGGAACACGCAGCCCCGGAGGAGGCACGTCAGCGAAGCGATCGAGATTCTGAAAGAGAAGTTTGGCGAACTGGACGCCTACGGGCCGTCCCAGGTCATTGAATTCCACAACTCAACTGACAACGAAGAGAGATCGCGGCAGCAGCGACGCGCGTTCGAACTCGTTCAGAACTTCTTGACGATGCTTCGATGAACGATGAATTACCTGTGAACCCGGTTCCATTAAAAGCCGGAGCCTCAAATGTCGACTCGGCGGCAAAACCGCCACCAGCAAAGAACGGAGTCACGCAAAAGTCATCCTCCGCCGAGAAGATCGCGCTGTTCAGATCTTTGTTTCACGGGCGAGAGGATGTTTATCCTGTCCGCTTTGAGAGCAAGAAGACCGGACGATCCGGTTACCAACCGGCTTGCGCCAACGAGTGGGCGCGGGGCCTTTGTGAAAAGCCGAAGATCAAATGCGCGGATTGCCCGAATAGGTGTTTCCTGCCTGTGACGGACGAGGTTGTTCGTTGGCACCTTTCCGGAAAGGACGATCGATGCCGGGACTTTGTGATGGGCGTTTATCCCATGCTCCAGGATGAATGCTGCTTCTTTCTGGCGGTTGATTTTGACCGGCAGGATTGGCGGGACGATGCCGCTGCTTTTCAGCAAACCTGCCGAGGTCTGGATTTGCCGGCGGCGTTGGAGCGCTCACGGTCCGGCAACGGGGCGCATGTTTGGCTCTTCTTTGAGAACGCTCTACCAGCCCGCTTGGCCCGCAATCTTGGATCATACCTTCTGACCGAAACGATGGAGAGACGCCCTGATATTGGTCTGGCGTCCTATGACCGGTTTTTCCCTAACCAGGATACCTTGCCTAAAGGCGGCTTTGGGAATCTCATTGCGCTCCCTTTGCAGAAGCAGCCTCGACTGAAAGGAAACAGCGTCTTTTTGGACGACCAGTTTCGTCCCCACGAGGATCAGTGGGCATTTCTGGCATCGCTTCAGCGGATAAGCCTGACACGAGCTGAGGCCATCGTGCGAGATGCCGAGCAAAAAGGGAGAATTATCGGAGTTCGTGCGGTGCTGACCATGGAAGAGGACGATGACGAGCCCTGGACGGCTCCGCCATCGCGGCGCCGGAAGGAAACTCCCCTCCCCGGACCATTGCCGGAGAGCATCGATTTGGTCTTGGGCGACCAAATCTATGTTGCAAAGGCGAGTCTGACCCCGCCCTTGCGCAATCGCCTGTTGCGTTTGGCAGCGTTTCAGAATCCGGAGTTCTATCGGGCGCAGGCGATGCGGCTACCCACCTTCGACAAACCGCGCATCATCGACTGTGCAGAAGACCACCCGCAGCACATCGCCTTGCCCCGGGGTTGCCTGGCCGACGCCGAAGCCATGCTCGACAACCTCAAGATCAAAGCCGTTCTCCAAGATGAGCGTTCTGGGGGCAGGCCCATCGTGGCGACTTTCAAGGGCGAGTTGCGACCTGACCAGCAACTGGCTGCAACCGCCCTGCTCGCGCACGACACGGGCGTTCTTTCTGCGACCACGGCTTTTGGAAAAACTGTCCTTGCGGCATGGCTGATCGCGCAGCGGGGTGTGAACTCCCTTGTGCTGGTTCACCGGCGACAGTTGCTGGAACAATGGGTTGAACGTTTGTCTGAATTCCTTGATTTGCCGGAAGCAAGCATCGGGCGCATTGGAGGCGGACGCAGGAAGCCGACCGGGATAATTGATGTCGCTATCATGCAAAGCGTGGTTCGCAAGGGTATCGTGAACGACCTGGTGGCCGACTACGGCCATCTGGTTGTGGATGAATGTCACCACTTGTCCGCCAGAAGTTTCGAATTGGTGGCGCGGCGCGCAAAGGCCAAATACGTCGTGGGTCTGTCCGCGACGGTAACTCGCAAAGATGGGCATCATCCAATCATTTACATGCAGTGCGGACCTCTCCGCCATTGCGTGAATGCGAAACAACAAGCCGCCGCCCGTCCCTTCGGCCACACCGTGATCGTTCGTCCTACCAATTTCCGTGCACAGGATTCTCCAGATGCCAATCAACGATTCGAGTTTCACCGCCTTTACGGCGCTCTGGTGGCCGATTCTGTTCGCAATCAGATGATCTGTGACGACTTGATGAGTGTGGTGCGGGAAGGACGCTCCCCGCTGCTACTAACCGAGCGCGTCGAGCACTTGCAGCAACTGGCCCAATCCCTTTCCGACAAGATCCCTTGCCTGACGGTGCTCCAAGGTGGCATGGGGAGGAAAGAGTTGCAGCGCGTCACGGCGCAGATGACGGCAGGTCCCGCAAATGCTCAATTGGTGCTTCTGTCCACGGGAAAATACATCGGCGAGGGCTTCGATGACTCTCGGCTGGACACGCTTCTTTTGGCCCTGCCAGTGTCCTGGCGCGGAACCATTGCTCAGTATGTGGGCCGGCTGCATCGGCTGCACGAAGGCAAACGTGAGGTGCGCGTCTATGATTACGCTGACCTGAACGTCCCCATGCTGGCAAAGATGTTCGACCGCCGATGCCGGGGATATGAGGCGGTCGGTTACACCATCCAAGTCCCCGGCAGCGCGGTGGCTGGATGGCCCGCGGAAGCGCCGCTCCCGCTGGATCCGGAATGGAAAAGAGACTATGCGGGGAGCGTGCGTCGGCTCGTCCGCGATGGGGTCGATCTTCCCCTCGCCAATCTCTTCGTTCACGCGGCTCGCCGGCTATCCGCTGATAACGACGGGGCCGACCGGGCCAGGAGTGCGAGCGAGGCCTTCCTTTACCGCCGGCTCGAGACGCTGCCAGAGACCGCCGGCCGGTTCCGACTCAATGTAAAGCTGCCTATCCCGTTTGACATGGAAGGAGAAATGGAGGTTGACTTGTATTGCGCTCAGGAACGGGTCGCGGTCGAACTGGACGGCCCCCAGCACCTGGCTGATATTGAAGCCTACCGCCGCGACCGCCGGAAGGACGGTCTCTTGCAGGAAAACGGCTGTTTCGTATTGCGTTTCCTGGCCGAAGACGTAGGAAAGCAACTGGATACTGTGTTGGATACCATTCTCCGGGCCATTTCCTATCAGCGGAGGCGGGCAACCTATTGACACCCGCATATTATAGTGACACCGCTGCTTCGTTGGCTTAGTATTGGGGCATGGGAAAT
>DBMR01000055.1 GCA_002298785.1 Verrucomicrobia subdivision 3 bacterium UBA693 | reverse complement strand
TATTCAGGCGCCACTCGCTGGAGTCCAGCGCACTGGCCTGGGCGACTGGGCTGACGTTGATGGGCAGAAAGCTCAAGGAGCGCTGCACGCTGAGCGGCATTTGCTGAGGAAATACCACCGCAAAAGTCAGGGCCAGGATCGAGAACCCGATCAGGAAAGGGGTGTATTTGGAACGTATCATGCCTTCGAGATAAAAGAAGATCATGAAGCTCATAGCCGCCAGGATGAAGAAACTCCGAAACCCACCAAACAAGCTCACCGTTCCCACGGCGAGAAACAGGCCAAAACGCCAGATTCGTGTGCCTTCCAGCATGCCGCGTATTCCATACCGGGCCATCAGGTAAAAGCACAGAGCCAGGCAGCCCACGCTCAGGCCGTAATAGCGACCGATGCCTTCGACGCCCGCAATCGGTGCGCCACCAAAGGCCCCTTTGTCCACCGGGAAGATCCAGAAAATGAACCAGAGCGACTGTGGGACAAACGGCAGCGCGTCGGCGAGAAGGTTGGTCAATCCGCCCAGAAAATACAGGCCCACGTAGAGCCAGACTTTATCCTTGGGAATCTGGCGTCCGGACATGGCGAGGTAACCAGCGACGGCGCCGAAGATCAGCCAGTAGCGCTTGCCACCCACGGCGTCGCCACCCATCGAACGCAGCCCGAGACCGCCGCGGTAATAGGCGGTTATGAGCACGACGAGCGCCAGAATCATGAGCGGGAGGGTGACCGAAGGGGAGTGAAGCAGGCGCTTATTGGCATCCACCGCGCGTTGCAACAGCAGGAAACTCAGGCTCACGAAGGCCATGACGAACCAAAGGGAAGGACGGCCCGGCAAAATGAAAACCACCGTGCTCATGTTCCAACTAAAGATCAGCAGGGGGTGGTGCCATTTGAGCAGGAGTGGCAGCATGAGGCCGGCCGCCAGCAGGGCGAGCGTGAAGAGCGTGACATAATCCAATTGGCTGGTGCTGGTCGCGAGCATCCAGCCCACGACGATAGCCAATGGCACGATGACCACCATGGTCACAAAATTCTGCAACATCGAGCGAAAGTCATTCATCGCTTTGATCCTTCATTTAGAACCGGCGCGGCAGTGCCGCCCAGAGATCGGTGTCTGGCACCGTCGTTTCCTCCTCTGGTTTCGAAACCGGCAGTCCGTTCAAACTAACACTGAGCCCGGCAATGCCTGCGAACATGTAAATGTCCGCGTAGAAGCCGCCAAACACGAGGAGGAAGAACGCCAGTTTGACGGTAAACAACACTAGCAAGAAGGTATTGACCCGTTTCAGTTCCGGGTGGCCCCAGCGATAGTTCCACAGCAGGTGCCGGAAGGTCACCACCCAAAACCAACCCACCGCGATCAGCCCTGGCAGGCCAAAGGGAATGAGCAGCGAAAGCGGTCCGTTGTGATAATCTCCGGCCATGATCGCCGTTTGCATGGTGTTTGCCGAGTCGCGCTGCGTGTTGGCCGCCGCGATCGCAAATTCGTTGGGGTCGATGCGATAACCTTTGCCGAGCAACAGGTATTTCGGCACCTCTGGGGCCATGATCTGCCACATGGCCAGCCGCCATTCCAGCGAGGCTTCCGCGCTTTCCCGCGCCAGCGGGCTGACGCGGACCGGCAGGAAGCTGAGCGTTCGCTGCACCACCAGCGGCATTTCCTCCAATTGATGCAGCATCACCGCCGAGCCCATTAAACCCAGGCCTAATAGGACCGGGAAAACACGGGTCCGGAACATGCGCTCGACCCAGAATTGGGCCGCGAACAGCATCAGGAACAGGATCAGGTACGAACGAAATCCGCAGAACATGCACCCGACCCAGGCCAGGATAAACAGGCCCAACCGCCAGGGATGATGGAGGGACAACACGCCGCGCAACCCGTAGGTAGCCATCAGCCAACAGTACAAAGCGGCCGAAGCGATCGTTAAACCGTAAATCCGGAAAATGCCGGTCACCACCGAGTAGGAGCCGATGGCCTGCTCGATGGCGTATTCGGGCGGGAAAAGATAAAAGAGGAAGTTAAAACTGCTGCCGGCGGCATAGGAAATATTAGGGATAAGGGCGCTCAGGCCGGAGATAAAGAACAGCCCCGCGTAGAATTGCCCACGCTCGGGCGGGATCCGTTGGGCGGACAGGGCAAAATACCCGGCGATCGCGGCGATGATGTAGTAGTAGCCTTTGCCGCCGTAGGTATCGGAGCCGAAGGCGCGAGAGCCGAACCCGCCGCGCACGAAACCGGTGGCGACGACGACCAGGAGGAGGAGGATCAGCGGACGGGTTAGCGCCGGCACCCGGTTGAGCCGACGGTCACCGTCGACCGAGCGGTTCACGACGGCAAAAAACAGGCTGCATACCGACATCAACATCCATAAATAGGGGCGGCCGGGAAGGAAGAAGGGATTAATGGCGGCGTTCCAGGACAGGATCAGCAGCGGATGATGCCAGCGCATCAGGATGGGCGTTAGCAGGATGCCAGCCAGCAGCAGGAAAATGGCAACGCTCCCGAACGCCGTGGGGTCAGCCATGAAAAAGCCGACCAGCACAGCTACGGGCAGAATCAGCGCATAAACAATAGCTGCGCGCGATACCGCGAACGAATTTGCCATTCTGGCCTATAATTAGAGGGAAAGCCGCTGGTTAAGGCAACCCGATTCTGCCTGCGGCTGGAGATTATTCCATGCGCGTCAGGAGTTTGGCGCCTCGGGAGGGGACCGCGGGGCGTAACTGGGTTTGGTCAGGGACCACCTCTCACGGTTTGTTCTGTTTTCATTCTGCCCATCCTGTTAATGCTGTCGGGGATCGGTATGGCGGGAACCGACCGGCAAATCAACCGGTTGAACCCGTTGACGGGAAGAAACACAACGCATGTCACATCGCAAGCTCAAGCTCGGTTACTTCGTGCTCGAAGGACTCAACTCCTTCGCGACGACCCTTTATTTCTATTATTTCTATTTTTTCATGCAGCAGGCCTTTGGTTTCGATAACCGGGCCAATCTCTGCCTCGCGGCGGTGAACGGCGCCGTTTATGCCGTTTTTTCGCTGTGGTGCGGCAAATTCGCCGAGCGTTACGGCTATTTCAAAGCGTTGAAGGCAGGGTTCAGCATCATGATGGTCGCGCTGTTCTCCGCCAGCTTTATGCACTCGGCCCTGGGACAGGCGGCGCTGATGCTCGTGGCGGTCATTGGCATGTGCTTTACCTGGCCGACGCTCGAAGCCCTCGTCAGCGCGGATGAATCCCCGGCGGGCATTCAGCAAATGGTGGGGATTTACAACATCGTTTGGGCCGGCACCGCCGCGGTCGCTTACTTTTGCGGTGGAGCGATTCTCGAGAATTTCGGGATGAGCTGCATATTTTACGTGCCGCTGGCGATACTCTTTGGGCAACTCGCGCTAACTCTC
Organism: Verrucomicrobia subdivision 3 bacterium UBA693; assembly: GCA_002298785.1. Taxonomy (GTDB): domain Bacteria; phylum Verrucomicrobiota; class Verrucomicrobiia; order Limisphaerales; family UBA8199; genus UBA693. The sequence goes on along the minus strand of DBMR01000055.1, from coordinate 43,344 downwards.
TGGCTGGAAAAGCGCGCGCGGCGGGAACCGGCTGCCGTGGCCGCGGCAGCGCCGAGCCCCGACCCTCTCGATGCGGAATTCTCCCGGCAGTCGACGGCCGTGGCGCGCACCTTCCTGCGCATGGCGTGGCTGGCGAATCCCTTTGCATATATCGCGATCAACACGCTGTTGGCGATGATGCCCGGAGTGGCCGGGAGCCTCGGGTTAAGTACCGCAGCCGCGGGCTTTTTCTGTTCGATTTGGTGTTTCGCGCGCCTGGGTGCTTTTGTGATCTTATGGCGCTGGAATGGCTGGCATTTTAACTTTGGCTGGCTGCTCAGCGCCTACCTGGGATTGGTTGGTTCCTTCGCGGTCATCATGGTCGTCCCGAGGCTCTGGTCCTTGTTGCTGGCCGAGGTGCTGCTGGGAGGCGCCGTCGGGCTGATTTATTACTCCTCGCTGTATTATTCCATGCACGGTAGTGAGGCCAAAGGGGAGCACGGCGGGATTCACGAGGCGGCGATTGGCCTCGGCAATTTCGTCGGCCCGGCCCTGGGGGCGGTTTCGCTCTGGGCGTTTCCGCACGTGGCGAATATCGGGGCGATGGCGGTAAGCGGCCTGTTGTTGACGGGATTGGGCGGTTTGGTGGTGTTGTGGCGCCGTCGCACCCACCCGTAGCGCTTCACCCAGGGGGCTTTGCGATGGCGGTCCGTTCCGGTTGGGGTGCCCAGGTTCGGCGGCGCTGAATCAGCGGGCGAAAATGCGGCGGATCACTTCCTCGATGGGTACTTCCTGGATGTCGATGTCGGTGATCGGCAATTCATCCAACAACGCCTTGCACACTGGGATCACCCGGTCCCGTTTGACCTTGAGTCGCACCGTCCCAGTCGTTTGCTCGACCACTTCGCCAAATCTCTCGAGGGCGGCCGCCGGGTGACCGGAAGAGGCCTCGCACCGGATCGTGATGATTTTGGAATCCGCCACGCGGTCCACCACTTCGGAAAGCTGGCCGTCGAAGTAGATTGCTCCGTGGTCGATGATGATCACCCGCTCGCACAACGCCTGGATGTCCGCCATGTAATGGCTCGTGAGGACAATGGTGGTTTTGTGTCGGACGTTATGGTCCCGGAGAAATTCCCGCACAATTTGTTGGGACACCACATCCAGCCCGATGGTGGGTTCGTCCAGGAACAGGACCCGCGGTTGGTGCAGCAGGGCGGCGATCAGCTCCATTTTGGTGCGCTCGCCCAGGGATAACTCGCGCACGCTGACGTTTAGCTTCTCCTTGACCTTGAGCAGCGTGGTCATCTCCTCGACGCGCTGCTCCATCACCTTGCGTTCGAGCCCGTAAATCTCCGCGTTCAGCTCGAAGGATTCCCGTGCCGGGAGATCCCACCAAAGCTGGTTTTTTTGACCCAACAACAGGCCGAACTGGCGGCGGTAGCCGTCGTCCCGCTCCCAGGGCACATAACCCAGCACGCGCGCCTGACCGCCCGTCGGATACAGCAGCCCGGAAAGCATCTTGAGGGTGGTGGTCTTCCCCGCGCCGTTCGGGCCCAGAAAACCGACGAATTCCCCGGGCTCGATACTGAAGCTCACGCCCTTCACGGCCTCGGTCTGCTCGTATTGGCGGCGGAACAATCCCCGAACAGCGCCCGCGAATCCAGGCACTTTCTTATACGTGCGGAACACTTTGCTGAGACCGTTGACTTCTATGGCCGGCATCGGAAAAATTTTGGTAAGCATGAGTCCGGTCCGGCTCGGGGTCAAGCAGGCGGGTGCTCCCGGCGTGATTTTGGGGGAAAGGGCGCCACGCGTTTTGGGGGCGCGCCGGGATTAGTTCTTTGCACCGCGAGCACTGCTTGGTAAACGTTTAGTCAAAGGAACCATAATGAGAACGCTCTTGATCGGCATTGACAGTGGCACGCAATCGACCAAAGCCCTGGTCGTAGACGCCAAGACCGGCAAAGTCGTCGGCGCGGCGGCGGAGGCTTACGAATTACTTCCTGGGTTGCCTCCCGGCGCCAAGGAACAACATCCCCACACCTGGCGGGAGGCCGCGGCCGGAGCCGTGCGGCGCGCGCTGCGGCAGGCCAAAGCCAATCCCAAGGAAGTGCAGGCGATCGGGGTGAGCGGGCAGCAGCACGGCTTCGTGCCTCTGGACAAAACCGGCGAAGTCATTCGTCCAGCCAAGCTCTGGTGTGATACCTCCACCGCGGCGGAATGCGACCAAATCACGGCTGTACTCGGTGGCCCGAAACAAACCATCAAGACGCTCGGCAACTCGGTGCTGCCGGGTTTTACCGCCTCGAAGATTCTCTGGCTGAAGCAGCACGAACAGAAAAATTTTCAGAAGCTTGCCAGCGTTTTGCTGCCTCACGATTACCTGAATTTCTGGCTCACAGGTGAAAAGACAATGGAATATGGGGACGCCAGCGGCACGGCGCTGCTGGAGGTGCGCTCGCGCAAATGGTCGGCGGCGGTGATCAAAGCAATTGATGCGGATTTGGAAGGCAAGTTGCCTCCGTTACAGCCAAGCGACCGGCCGGCGGGGAAGCTGCAACCCGCCACGGCCAAGGCGCTCGGCCTGCCGGCGGGGATCGTTGTGAGTGCCGGCGGTGGCGACAATATGATGGGCGCCATCGGCACCGGAAACACCCGCGCGGGAGTTATTACCGCGAGTTTTGGAACCAGCGGGACGATCTATGCCTGCGCGTCGAAACCGGTGGTCGATCCCCAGGGAGAAATCGCCGCGTTTTGTGATTCCACCAACCGCTGGCTGCCGTTGCTCTGCACGATGAATGTGACGGTGGCCACCGAAATGGTGCGGGAGGATTTCAAATGGACCTATGACCGGTACGCTCGAGAAGCGGCCCGCATTCCGGCGGGCAGCAACGGGCTGCTATTACTGCCGTATTTTGAAGGGGAACGCACGCCGAACGTGCCGTCAGGTACCGGGGTGTGGTTCGGCGTGAATCAAAAGACTTTCGAAGCCGCACATTTTGCCCGGGCCTCGATGGAAGGCGTGACTTTAGGCATGAATTACGGCCTGCGGCGCCTGGCGGAATTGGGGGTTAAGCCCACGCAGATTCGGGCGACGGGCGGCGGCAGCAAGTCCCGGGTGTGGCGGCAAATCATGGCGGATGTGTTCAACGCCGAGGTAGTCACGCTGCGGGAGAGCGAAGGAGCCGCTTATGGCGCCGCCTTGCAGGCACTGTGGTGCTGGAGACTGCAGCAGGGCGAGCGGGTGGCGATCGAAGAAATCACCGATCAATTTGTGAAGCTGAACAAGGCTGAAACCGCGGTGCCCATCGCGAGGAATGTGGCGGTTTACGCGGAAATGCAGGCGTTGCAGGATCAACTGTCCACTTCGCTGGCGGGTGCGTTCAAGCGCCATCGGGAGCTGGTAACCCGATAGGCTGAATTGGCGGGGCACTTCCGCCACTGACTTAACCAACAAAAAACCCCGCTCCAACCGGAGCGGGGTTTTTTTCGACTAACTCCCGAAATCGGGAGCGGTCCCCACCGTCTTCTTACTTTTCCTCGGCTTTTTTGGCCCCTTTGCCATCCGGACCTCCGGGACGTCCTGGGCGCATTTCGCTGCGCATTTTTTCCCATTTCTGGAACTGCTCAGGGGTGAGAATCTCTTTGAATTTCTTTTGCGTTTCGGTGCGCAGGGCCTGGCCCTTTTCGCGCTTCTGTTCCTGGCTCAAACTGGCGTCTTCGCGAATTTTGGTGCCTTTTTCGCGCTGCTCGGCCATGACGGCCTGGACCTTCTTGTTCTGCTCCTCGGAAAGATTGAGTTCTTTCGCCAGGCGTTCTCCGGGGCGGCCAGGAGGTTGGCGTTGCCCAACGGCGGGTTTCTTATCGGAATTCGCGTCCTGCGCGGTGGCGGTCGGGGCGACCCAGATAAGACCAGCCAATGCCAGGGTGGCGATAAGACTGACTTTAGTGCATTTCATACGTTTATGGTTTGTTTGCAGGCAGATACGAGCGTCATGTTGGCGGTTAAGTTGGTTGGCCAAACGCCGCTGCCAGACAGGGCAATAGACGCTCGGGGTGGGAATTGGTTACAGCGCGAGGTGAGATGCGGGTTGAAGAAGAAAGCGGAATTTTCGCTGGGCGCAAAATTTTTTGAAATATATTTTGAACAAACGGTGAAACTGTGAGTCAATAGAGACAAGCAAGATTGTGATGCCGTTTTGGGGATTTGTCGGCTCGTTTTCAGGCGAATCAGGTCAAGATTAAAGGCGAAAAAACTCGCTTCGAAAAAAATGTAGAATATTCTGTTGACAGGATTTGCGTTCATTCTGTAAAACGAGTTGGATTAAAAAAGAACGGCACCACATTTTGAGGTGTGACTTTAAACGAACTATTATGAATAAAATCGTTGCTTCTGTTGGCTTGGCGGCTCTTGGAGCCACTGGATTTCAAACTGCGCAAGCCCAGGGCTTGGTCGGTCCAGACGCTTCGAAACCTTGGAGTGTGGGTTTGGCCTTGCGTGGATTCTACGACGACAACGTCAATTCCGCCCCGAAAAATTCCGGTTTCGTGACTGAGACGTTGGGCTACGATGTCACGCCGTCGGTTAAGCTGGGCTGGACCCTGCCGCAGACGACGTTCCTGATCGGGTATGCCTACACGCTAAAGTATTACGAAAATACTCCCGCGGGCAGCACCAGCAAGATTGACCAGAACCACCTTTTCAACGCCTCGTTGGATCACCGCTTTTCGGAACGCCTGTCGACCACCATTTCGGACTCGTTCGTGATCGGTCAGGAACCCGACACGCTGCGTGCGGGCAATGCCTTCGATTCCTACCAGCGCATTTCCGGCAACAACATTCGTAATTTCGGCAGCGTCGTTGTTAAGGGTCAGGTCAGCAGCACCTTCTCCGCGACCATCGGCTACGACAATGCGTTTTTTGATTATGCGGACGAGATGAACGCCGCGACGCTGAATCGTATAGATCAGAACATTCCGGTGGAAGGCCTCATCCAACTGGCGCCGGAGACCCGGATGATCGTCGGCTATCGTTTCCGCGCGATCAATTACAATTCCGGTCTGTATATTGATACGCTGAGCAACACGGGGTCCGTGCCGAGCGACGCGCGAAACGCCTACACTCACACTGGTTATCTCGGCTTGGATCACAATTTCCGGCCTGATTTGACGGGATCCTTCCGGGCGGGCGCTCAATACGCGGATTACTATAATGATCCGAACACCCAAAACAACGGCGTCACCCCTTATGTGCAAGCCAGCTTGCGCTACAATTACTCGCAGGACAGTTGGGCGGAATTGGGCGTGACCTACGATCTGACCTCGACCGACTTGGTGGGCTATGATGGCAGCTCGTTCACCACAGACGCCCAGACGCTGGTGGTTTACGGCTCGCTGAAGCACCGCATCGCGTCGAAGGTTTACGGCGGCTTGATTGCGCAATTCCAGGACTCCACCTACCAGGGCGGTTCGTTTGACAACAGCACGGACCTGTACTTCCTGGTGGGCTTAAACCTGGAATATCGTTTTAACCAGTATCTTTCGGCGACCGCGGGCTACAATTTTGACCGCCTGGATTCTGACACCAATCGCAGTTTCAGCCGGAATAGAGTTTACATCGGCATCGCCGCTACCTATTAATTACGGTAGACGTAATGACTCGGGGGCTGGGTTTATTATGACTAGCCCCCTTTTTTTTTAATCTATGGATCAGTCAAAACCAACGACGCCCCAGGAGTCCAAGCTGCACTTCCTGGACTACTGGCGCATCATTCGCATCCGCAAAACCGTAATTCTGGCCGTGTTTTTGTTGGTGGTCATCACGGCCACCCTCGTGACGTTCATTCTGACGGAACAATATTCCAGCAAGACCCGCATCAAAATTGAGCGAGACCAACCCGACATCACTGGGTTGACTGGCCAGGCCAGTCCCCTGGGATACGATCCGTTCTTCATCCAGACCGAGTTTGAAGTTATTCAGTCTGAACTGATCCTGGAAAAGGTGATTAAGGACTTGGATTTGACCCATAAGTGGGGCAAAGCGATGACCGGCGGGACGCTCACCACGGACGAGGCCATGATGTTGCTCAGGCGCAACATGGACCTGCACCCGGTTCGCAACACCAGCTTGATCGAGATCACGGTCTGGAGTGAAAACGCCAAGGAAGCGGCGAATATCGCCAATGCGATCGCGGAGACCTACAAGGATTATCGCCGGACGCAACGGCAGGCTGCGAGTATCCGCGGCATTGAAGCGCTGGAAGCCGGGTTCAAAGAGCAGGCGGTGAAGATCAAGGAAAAGCAGCAGGAAGTCGAAAAGCTGCGGTCGGATCTGAACATCCCCGACATGTTCGCCTCGGAGAACAGCCCTACGATGCTGATGACGGCGGAATCGCTGCGCAAATTTGAAACGTTGCGCATCGAGAGCCAGGCGGAATATGTGCGGCAGGATACGCTCCTCGCCAAATTGAAAAAGTTGACCCCGGAAGAACTGGCGCAGGCGATTCCTACTGCGGCCCAGGATCCGCTCCTCTCGTCGTTGCTAGAGCAACTCACGATGGCGGAGCAACGGTTGGTGGTGGCCCGCAAAGACTATGGTCCGGAGCACGTCGAAGTGCTGAAACTGGGCGACCAGGTCAAGGATTTGAACAGTAAGATCAAGAAGCGGGTGGACGGGATTCTGCTCGGTTTGGAAGCCAAGGTGGCCTCGCTGAAAGAAGGGCTGGAAAACCTCCAACGGGAAGTGGAAACAGCCAAGCAATTGGATATCGCCGAAGCGAAAAAGAGTCGCCCCTATTTTGAAGCGAAACGGGAGTTGGACGAGATGCAACGCTTCCGGCAGGTATTGAACGCGAAGATTTACTCCGAGCGCACCGATGTGAACCTGCCGAGCCTGGGCGTGGTGGAGATCGTGGACAAGGCCAAGCCCAGCATGCGCCCGGATAAGCCGAAGAAGACGCTGAACATCGCCCTGGGCGTGGTGATCGGGTTGGTGGTGGGTATTGGGTTGGCGTTCTTTATCGAGTATTTGGATACCAGCGTGAAGACCATCGACGACGTCGAGCGGGCGCTGGGCGCCCCGGTGCTCGGGGTCATTCCGCAGAACGTGGGGGTCCTGCTGGAGGAGGGCATCGAAAGCCCGCACGCGGAAGCTTACCGCGTGCTGCGCACCAACCTGTTGTTCTCGCGCAAGGACGACAAACTCAACACCGTGGCGGTCGTCAGCGCCGGCGCCGGCGAAGGCAAGTCCACGACCGTGTTCAACCTGGCGGCCGTGTTCGCCCAGAGCGGATCGCGGGTGCTGGTGGTCGATTCCGACTTGCGCCGCCCGACGTTGCACAAGCTGCTCAAGGTGTCGAACAGCATTGGTTTGACGAATTTGTTGTTGCGCCAAAATCGGCTGGAGGAAGTCGTGCAACGCACCAACCTTCCCTTGCTTGACTTCATGCCCAGCGGCAAGCTGCCCAGCAGTTCCCTGGGTATCTTGAGCTCCGCCCAGATGAAAGAGCTCATCACCGAACTGAAGCAGCATTACGATTTCGTGTTCTTCGATTCTCCACCGGTCATGGGCGTGAGCGATGCTTCCATCCTGGCGAGCGAAGTGGATATGACCGTGCAGGTCATCCAATACCGCCGGTATCCGCAGCCCATGAACATCCGCGCCAAGCAGATGATCGAAAAGGTGGGTGGCAACCTCATGGGCATTGTGCTGAACAACATCAACATGTCGCAGGACGAGAGCTACTACTACTACAGCGGTTACTACCACGATTACTACTCGCGTAACGAAGACCAGGAACCGGCGCCCAGCAAGAACCAGGACGGCAAGCCGCCTGGAGATCAGGCAAAGCTGGAAATTAAGAAAAAATACTGATAAATTTGGCTGGGTCGATGGGTAGAGAAGACGGGCTGAAAGAATGAAGAATATTGTTACCACGATAATGGGCCGCTGGAAAGCGGTGGGCACGGTTTTGGTGCTGGCCACCGTGCTGATGGGTTGCAAGACATCCTCCTCCAATACCGAATCATTTACGGACGCCAACTCCCCCGCGGTGGGGCAGTCTTCCACGAACCTCAGCGCCACCCTGCCGGGTGATGCTGGGGGCACGGAACTGTTGCGCCCTGGGGACCCGATTGTGGTTACCTTCTCCGATCTGCCCAACCCGACATATCCGTTCGAGGAACGCGTGAAGGATGACGGCACGATCACACTGTTGCTGAACCAAACCTTCACCGCCGCCGGCAAAACCCGCGGCGATCTCGAGAAGGAAATTCGCGCGCGATACGTTCCCAAGCTCTACGTGAACCTGACGGTGACCGTGAAGCCGCAGGAAGGCACCCGGTTCTATTTCGTGGGTGGCGAAGTGAAGATGCCTGGTCGGCAGGTGTATCTGAGCCGGCTCACGGTGATCAAAGCGATTCAATCCGCCGGCGATTTCAACGATTTCGCCAAGAAGACCAAGGTGCAGCTCACGCGCGTCGACGGACGGACATTCATCATCAACGTCCCCAAAGCACTGCAAGACCCGAAGCTGGATCTGGAAGTATTTCCCGGGGACAAAATCCACGTGCCGCGCCGGATCTTCTAAATGCTGCTGCTAAAAGTTTTGTCAGGAAGTCAGGCGGGCACCGAGAAGGTTGCCCGCCGTTTTCCTTTTCGAGTGGGGCGCCAGGCGGGAGCGCAGTTGCAACTCGAAGATCCCGGCGTCTGGGAGGATCATTTCAGCGTAGAATTTCAGCCCCGCGAAGGCTTCATCCTGGTGGCCCGTGCTGAGGCGATCACTACCTTGAATGGAGAGGCGGTTCAGCAGCGGGTGACGGTGCGCAATGGAGACATAATTGGCGCAGGGTCGGCCCAGGTGCGCGCCTGGCTTAGCCCCGCGCGGCAGCGTTCCGGCATGTTCCGGGAAGCGCTGATTTGGGCCGCAGTGATCGGGGTTACACTGTCCCAGATCGTGCTGATCTATCTGTTGACGTGATTCTGCCGGATCCCTCGGGCGTTAATGCCGGAAATGCCGGATGCCGGTGAAGGCCATAGCCAGGCCGTGCTGATCCGCAGCCGCAATTACTTCCGGGTCGCGCACCGATCCTCCAGGCTGAATCGCGGCGGTGGCTCCGGCCCCGGCTGCGGCTACCAGTCCATCCGCAAAGGGGAAAAAGGCATCGCTGCAAACCACACTGCCTTTCAGGGATAGGCCGGCTTCGCCCGCTTTCCAAACGGCGATGCGGCTGGCGTCAACCCGGCTCATTTGACCCGCGCCAATGCCTAGCGTCCGGTCTTCCGCAACGTAAACAATCGCGTTGGACTTCACATGTTTCACGACGCGCCATCCGAATAGCATGGCCCTTTGTTCGGTCTCAGTTGGTTTCCGGTTGGTAACTACTTTCAGATCGGCGGCGGCGGTGCGCTTTAGATCCCGCTCCTGCACCAGGTAGGATTCAGCGCCCACACTTCGCACGTCCAGAGAGGCGGCGGCAATCGGTGATTTGAGCATTCGAATGAGGCGCAGATTTTTCTTTTGCCGCAGCAGCGCCAGGGCGGGTTCGGAAAAGTCTGGAGCCACAATCACCTCACTAAAAATTTCCGCGATTTCGCGGGCGGTATCCGCGTCCACGGCAGTGTTGGCGGTGATGATACCGCCAAACGGGGCCTGGCGATCGGTGGCAAAGGCCTTTAGCCAGGCGTCTCGTAGAACCTCCCCCTGTCCAACGCCGCAGGGATTGGTGTGTTTGAGGATCGCCAGGGTCGGGGCATCGCATTGAAATTCGGTGATCAGATTTGCGGCCGCCGTCAGGTCAAGAATGTTGTTGTAGGACAGCTCCTTGCCATGTAATTGCTGAAAATAGTCCTGGAAACGCCCGTAGAGCGCGGCGCGTTGATGTGGATTTTCTCCGTAGCGCAGCGGTTGAGCGAGCGGTGCCTGCACCGTAAGGGTCGAGGGCAGGGGGGAAGGGCTTTCCTCCGCAGCGAATGCCTTTTGGAGGTGCGTCGCGATCGCCGCATCATAGGCGGCGGTGCGGGCGAAGACCTTGGCTGCCAGGTGTTGCCGCAAGTCCAACGTCGTGCCGCCGGTTTCCTGGACTTGTCGCCCCACTTCAGCGTAATCCGCCGGATCGACCACAACGGTGACGCTATCGTGGTTTTTTGCGGCGCTCCGAAGCATGGAAGGCCCGCCGATATCGATATTCTCGATGGCTTCGTGCAACGTGGCGTTTGGTTTGGCCACCGTTTGTTCGAACGGGTAAAGATTCACCACCACGAGGTCGATCGGCTTGATGGAATGAGCCTGCACTGCCGCTTCGTGCGCGGCATTGCCGCGGATGTAAAGCAACCCTCCATGCACAAGCGGGTGCAGAGTTTTAACGCGCCCGTCCAACATTTCAGGGAATCCGGTAAAAGCGCTCAGGTCGGTCACTTTAAGCCCGGCTTCCCGCAGGGCTTTAGCGGTTCCGCCGGTGGAGATCAAATCCACCCCTGCAGCTGCGAGAGTCTGTGCCAGGTCGACCAGGCCGGTTTTGTCAGAAACGGATAATAAAGCGCGTTGAATTTTAGCCATGCGGATGACGTACGATCCCGAAACCAAGGGGCACAGTCAAAAAGAAAATCGGGTGAGATTTTGCGGTATTCCCCGAGGGTCTATTCGAGGGCTTCCGGTTGTCGACAATGCCCAAAAGGACTATTGCGGGGCAGGTTCGCCGTCGGTTTCTGGAACGCTTTGGGAGGTGGCCTCTTCCGCGGCTTCCAGGCTGGCATAATAGACACCCAGATTATGTTGCGCGGTCTTGTCGCCTTGCTTGGCGGCGCGGCAGAACCAGCGCACGGCTTCCCGCACGTTTTGAGGAACGCCCCGGCCGGTTTCGTAGCATAATCCCAGGTTGCACTGCGCCGGAGCGCATTCCTGCTCGGCGGCCAACCGGTACCACTTCACCGCCTCTTCGAAATTCTGGGGAACCACCTGGCCGGTTTCATAGAACACGCCGAGGTTGAATTGGGCCTGCGGTTCGCCCTGATCCGCAGCGGCATGGTACCATTTCACGGCTTCGACATAATTCTGCATCACGCCCTGGCCGGTTTCGTAGAGCACGCCGAGGTTGAACTGCGCGGCAGGGTCACCCTGTTCTGCCGCTTCCCGAAACCATTTAGCCGCCTGGCCGTATTCCTGGGGCACTCCTGTCCCGGTCTGGTAGCAATAACCCAGGTAGCACTGGGCGGCCGTGTCGTTTTGATCGGCGGCCCGGCGCAACCACTTCAGGGCTTCGGGAAGATCCTGCTGAACCCCCTGGCCGGTCTGAAACGTAATGCCCAAGGCACACTGAGCAGCGGCATCGCCTTGCTCCGCGGCTTTACGCATTTCCTCAAAAGTTTGCCAGGTGCGACGGTTCTTTTGCATGTCTCAGCGTGTCGATCGACAAATAACTTCTCTGCCTGCGCACAGGATAATTTTCTTTAGCGTTATTTCAAGACCTGAATTAGGGCTTGGCCGTGGAAGAACCCTGGGCGATGGCGGTGAGTTCCTGCCAACGGTCATAGAGGCGCAGGATTTCCGCCCTGGTGGTTTCCAACTCGGTCAAGAGTGCCGGGGTCTCCCGGGAACGTGTGGCGTGGAAAGCCGGGTCGTTCAACATAGTCTCGAGTTCCGCAACCCGCGTTTCCGCCGTCAGGATCGCCGTTTCCATCCCGTCCAATTCACGCTGCTCTTTGAAGCTAAGCTTTCGTGGTCGGCTCGACTTGGGTTTGGTGGCGGGGATTTCGGTTGTCGCCGGGGCGGTGGGGGCCCACAAACTGGCAGCCCGCGCGTCGCGTTCCTTTTTCTTTTCCAGGTAATAGGAGTAATTGCCGGGTTGGACAAAGACTCCCCCATCCTCGAAAGCGACAATTTGGTCGCAGATCCGGTCGAGAAAATAGCGGTCGTGGCTGACCACCAGGACGGCGCCGTCGAAATCGGCGAGCGCTTCTTCGAGCATGCGCAGACTTGGGAGATCGAGGTCGTTAGTGGGTTCATCGAGCACGAGCACATTACCGCCGCGGCGCAAGACTTTGGCCAGCATCAGGCGGGCACGTTCGCCACCGGAAAGGCGTGCGATTGGTTCGTTGACCCGGTCATCCGCGAAAAGAAACCGGCGTAAGTAAGCGCGGGCACTGAGGCGTTGCTCGCCAAAGAGCACGGACTCGCTGCCCTCGGAGATCTCCTGCATCACCGTGTGCGATTGATCCAATTGCATTCGCGCCTGGTCGATGTAGTTGAAGACGGACTTCTTGCCGATCTTCACCAGGCCCTCCTCCGCAGGGCGTTCTCCGAGGCAGATCCGCAGGAGCGTGGTCTTGCCCACGCCATTGCGACCGATCACACCCGTGCATTGCCCGGGCTTCAAAGCGAGGGTCAGGCCGCGGAAGAGCCACCGTTGTTCCGGCGAGGCGCCCACGCCGGCTCCAGCGCCGATCAGCTCCAGCGCGAGGTCGCCCAACTCGGGCGGCGGCGGGATGAGCAAGTCCATCTCGCGCTCTTCCGGGGGCGCTTCCAGGCCTTTGACCTGGTAGAACGATTCCAGGCGATGCCGCGGTTTGGAGCGCTGGGCGCGCACGCCCGCGCGCACCCACTCGAGTTCCTCGCGCAGGAATCGCTGGCGCCGGCGTTCGGATTGTTCCGCGATTTGTTGGCGGACCGCCTTGGATTCGAGGTAAGCCGTATAGTTGCCCGGGTGGGAATAACAGCGGCCGTCAGCCAATTCGATAATGCGCGTGGCGATGACGTCCAGGAAATAACGGTCGTGCGTGACAAAGATGACCGCGCCGGGAAATTCGTGGAGAAATTCCTCGAGCCACAGGATGGATTCCGCGTCGAGGTGGTTGGTGGGTTCATCAAGCAGGAGTAGATCCGGTTGTGACACCAACGCGCGGCAAAGCGCCACGCGGCGTTTCTCGCCTCCGGACAGGGTGGCCACCGGCGCATCGAGCGGCGGCGTGTGCAGCGCGGATGCGGAGGCTTTGATCCGGGCCTGGAGATTCCAGCCTTCAGCCGCTTCGATCTGGTTTTGCAGCAACGCCATCTGCCCGTCGGTGCTTTCGCCGGATTCATAGCGTCGCAGCCAGTCGAGCAAATCCGCTGCGCCCGCCTCGATGTTCTCACGCACGGTGAGCGTCAAATCCAGTTCGAACTCCTGGGGCAGATAACCAATGCGCAGGCCGCGCCGGCGCGACACCAACCCGGAGTCGGCTTCCTGCTGTCCGGCCAGAATCCGCAGCAGGCTGGTTTTGCCGCAGCCGTTGCGACCCACCAATCCGACCTTTTCTCCCGGAGCTACGGATAAAGTGACGGATTCGAGCAGGAGTTGATGCCCGTAGGCCAGGGCCAGTTCGTTGGCGGTAAGCATGAGCGAGGCAGGCTGAGTGTTACCGCGAGGCCGGAGTGGTGCCGCGCTGGTTTTCCGGGGCTTCAGTCACCTGGACGGGCGCGAGTTGTCGGCGCAGGAAGAGCCGCACCATGACCAGGTCGGCAATGCCGCGGCCGAGGCGGTTCCACACGCCATACTTGGATACGCCGGCGGTGCGGGGGTGGTGGCGCACCGAGACTTCCCTGACCTTGGCGCCTCCGCCCTGGGCCAATACCGGCACGAAGCGGTGCAGCCCGTTAAACGCGGGGAGCAGCGGCAGAATCTCGCGGCGAAACACGCGGAGATTGCAACCGGTGTCTTTGAAATCCATTCCCAAAGCCCAACGCCGCGCCGCGCGCGCGATCCGGGAAGAAGCCCGCCGCACAAAGTTATCCATGCGCTTGGCGCGCACGCCACAAACGAGATCGCAGCCGTCCAGCGCGGCCAGCATTTGCGGAAAATCCGCCGGATCATTCTGACGGTCGCCGTCCAAAGTGCCGATGATCGCGCCTCGGGCATGTTGAAAGCCGGTCAGCAGGGCGGCGCTCTGCCCACGGTTAGCCTGGTGTCGGAGCCCGCGAATGCGCGCATCGTCCGCGGTGAGCCGGTTGATGTTTTCCCACGTTCCGTCCGAGCTGTGGTCGTCAACCAGCAGGATCTCGAGGCGGCGCTGGCCATCATCCAAGGCTGCCAGGATGTCGCGAGTGAGGGGCGCGACATTATCAGCCTCATTATAGAGAGGAACGACGATGGACAGGTCCGGGAGCATGCCGTAATTGTTGGCGATATTGAAACGCGTTCACCCGGTGAAAGCAAGCGCGGGCAACGGGTCGGTGGTGCATGGAACGGGGTGCGCCGGGAAATTTCATTTGGTCGGAAGGGAATTTGCTTTGACACGCCACGCGAATACCGGTAGCGAACTGTTTGCATGAATAGCAGACTAATCCTCGCTGGCCTGGTCAGTCTTTGTGTTCTCACCACTTCCGCGCTTCAGGCAGACGAATCGAAAGCACCCGGAACGGGCCAGAGAATCTCTCTTTTTGACGGCAAATCCCTCGACGGTTGGGACGTGCTTAAGTGCGAGGCCGTGGTGGAAAACGGAAACATCTTGATCAAAGCCGGCAACGGCGTGGTTCAGACGCGCAAGCAATACGGCGACTTTATTTTCGAATACGAATGCAAGGCGCTCAAAGCGGACGAGTGGGATAGCGGCGTCTATTTTCGGTACGACTCCATCCCGAACGATCAACCGTGGCCGCCTCGTTACCAGGCGAATTTGCGCAAAGGGGATGAGGGGAATGTCGGAGGCCTGAAAGGTGCCACCAGCCACGGTCTCTGCAAGAACGGTGAATGGAACTCGTTCAAGCTGACCGTGCGCGGAACCACCGCCGCCATGGAAATCAACGGCAAACCCGCCTGGAAAGCCGACGGTCTACAAGGCCCGAAAACGGGCTTCATCTCGCTGCAATGTGAAGTTCCGGGCGGTGGCCAGTTCCTGTTCCGGAACCTTTACCTGACGGAACTCAAATAATCGGGATCAGGATCTGCCGGCGATGCCATGCAGCAGTCTCCCTCGGGTTCAATTCACGAACGAGTATTGATGGGTGATGAAAACGAAATTGATTTGGCTTTTCACCAGTTCGCTGGCTGCCGTCGTTTTGTTGAACGGCTGTGCCACGGGCGGCAAAGGAACCGTCGGACGCCAGGTTGGTGAGTCCGTGGTTTTTATCGGCGAACAGCCCGCCGCGCTGGCCTATGGGCTGAAGGCTGGCCAGCCTCTGCAGGTGCGCAGCACCTACCTGCCTGGGGTTGGGGGCATGGAATACGTCGAAGGACAGGATTACGCTGTGGATTACGCGGATGGAACGCTCCACCGCCTGCCGGGTTCACGCCTGCCGGATTTTCGCACGAACATGCTGTTTGGATTGCCGGAGTTCGATCACTCGAAGTTTCCCGGGTTCGGCAACGGTGGTTACTTTGCGTTTGTGGATTATGCCACTGCGCACAAGGCGGCATGGCCGATCCAACCGTCGCAAGCGAAGTTTCTCCAAGCCACTCGTGAAAAGCTCAAGGCCGGAAAGTCACTGAAGCTGGTGGCATTTGGCGACAGTATCACCGCCGGCGGCGATGCTACCAAGCCGGAGCTGATTTTTTGGAAACGGTGGGCGGATGATTTGCAGTCCAGGTATTCGCACGCACGGGTAACCGCGGTGAACGGTGCGACCGGGGGCGACTCGACCGTCCAGGGATTGCAGCGTTTGCAGGCCAAGGTGCTGGACGAAAAGCCTGACCTGGTGCTGGTCGGGTTCGGCATGAACGATCACAATATTAACAGCGTGCCGGTTCCACAGTTTGAGCAGAATCTAAAACAAATCATTGCGCGCATCCGCAGTGAAACTGGGGCCGAGGTGGTCCTGTTTTCCGCGTTCCCGCCGAATCCAAAGTGGAAATATGGCTCGCACCGGATGACGGAATATGCGGCGGCCACGCGGCGCGTGGCGGAGGAGACCGCTTGTGCCTACGCGGATGTCTTTAACAATTGGGAGACTCTGGCTGCCCGAAAGAAGCCGGAGGACCTCTTGGGAAACAACATCAACCACCCGAATGATTTCGGGCATTGGATTTATTTCCGCGTCCTGCAGCAAATCGGGCTCTGAGGCTGGTGCTTGGGCCTCACGGAGGGTCCCTCTATAGGGGGAAATTTACCCCGCGGACTCAACCTCCGAGGGGTTCGTGGCGCCAACCGCTCAGAGCCAGGCCGGCTGCGGGGTGCGGCACATGATGAGTGCGTCTCAGATCACTTTAGTCTGCCCGGGTTTGGCGACGGGGTAATGCCCGTTCGAATCGGGCATGACCGGAGGATTTGACTCTTTGGTCAGGTTTTCGAGGCCGGGCGCAAGCTCGAGGTTGGAGTTGAGTGCTTCGTCCCATGTAATCTTCTGGCCAGACTCGCAGGCCATTCGGCCCATGATGGCGGTGAGATTCGACTTGGCACAGCGCTCGGCCTCATTGTACGGCTTGTCGTTACGGATCGCGTCAAAGAGAAGGTCGTGCTCGGTTTGATAGGGGTCGTTCTTTTCACCCTTGAACCGCCAAATCATGTTCTCGGACGTCTGATTGCAGCTACTAAACAACCTTGGCACGTCTACGCCTTCACCCAGCACTGCGCTGCCTTTCGTTCCGTGAACCTGCACGCCAAAAAATCCCCAGCAGTTTTCGATCAATCGGCCCTGTGCCACCATCCGCGTGCCGTCGGCATAACTGTATTCGGCGACGTAGTGGTCGAAGAGTTGGTCGGGGTCTTCGCGGACCTGGCGGCCGCCCATGCCCTGCACGGAGATCGGCCAATCGTTTTTCACCCAGCAGGAGACATCGATGTTGTGGATGAGCCAATCCACGATGAAGGAGCTGTTCAGCCAGGTGAAGTTGCTATAATTGGCGATCTGGTAGGCTAATTCGTTCCAACTGGGATCGCGGTTAGTGGTCTTCACGGTCCCGTGCACACGGTAAGCCCAGGTGGTCATGACATCGCCGATGGCCCCGTCGTGGATCTTCTTCACCGCTTCGGCCATGGGATTGTTGTGCCGTGTCATCAGTCCGCCTGCGATTTTGAGGTTCTTTCGCTTTGCTTCTTCGCCGCACTTGAGGATGCGGCGGATGCCCGGGCCGTCCACAGCGAAGGACTTCTCCATGAATACATGCAAGCCCTTGGCAACCGCGTATTCAACGTGGAGCGACCGGAAGGCAGGTGGCGTAGCCAGCAATACCACACTGCCCTTGTCGAGAGTGTCCATCGCCTTTTTGAAGGCATCTAACCCAATGAATTGCCGCTCGGGCGGAACCTCGACCTGATTTGGACGCTGCTGCTTAACCGCCGCCAGGCTGCTCTGGAGACGGCTCTCGAAAAAGTCAGCCATGGCCCACAGCTTGACGGGGCCTTTGGTGGCGAGCGCTTGCACGACAGCGCCGGAGCCACGCCCGCCACAGCCGATCAGGGCGACTTTGATGGTGTTGTCCTCCGCGGTATAGCCGGGTCGCGGTAATGCGCCCACCAGCGCCGCGCCCGCCGCAACCTTGGTGGAGGCGGCGAGGAAGTGCCGCCGGGTGACTGACGTAGGGGAATTGAAGCCGCGTCTATCGGTGTTCATGATTCATTCATTCTGCAATGCCAAATTGTGGCGTGAGGAATTAACCTGCTTACATCAATTTTCTTAGATGGACAATGGAGCGCTCGGCCTGTTCGACGGTGCCGCACTCCACGGAGAACACAATATCGCGTTTGGCTTTCTTGCAGATCCGGATCACCCGCGCCCAGTCAATCACCCCGTCGCCGCAAGCGCAGCCGACTGGCGTGCCGGTGACCTTGCCGCGTTCGCTCGAGGATTGTTGCACGGAAATGTCTTTGGCGTGCAAGTGGACGAGGCGGCCGAGCACTTTCTGCAGCCATTTGTAGGGATCATGGCCGCACAGGTAGCTGTTGCCGGTGTCGAAGTTGATCCCGATGGCCGGACTCTTCACCAGGTGGTAAATGCGGTCCAAGCCCTGGGGATGTTTGCTGTACTGTTGGTGAGGTTCCAGGCCGATGAAAATCCCGCGCGGCTCCGCGACCTTTGACGCCTCCATCAAGGTGTAGCGCATGAGCAGATGGTCTTCCGCTTCGGTCGTCCAGGGTTGCTTCGGGCCCTCGTCGGTGTTCACCACCGGCGCGCCGCATTCGGCGGCGAACCGAATCGCCTGCTTGAGATACTCGACTCCAATCTCGGGTTTCGTGATCGGAGTGTGCGCGGAGAGGCCCGAGAGCTTGATGCCAGCCTTGGCACAAGCCTTCTTGACGCGGAACGGGTCGTCGAGCATCGAAACACTATGGAAGTAGCCGGCTTCGCTCAGCAGCTCGCGCCCCCAGTGAACCATCGGTTCAACATATTCGTATCCCAGCGACGCCGCTTTTTGCACGCCCCATTCGAAGGATTTGTCCTCATGGCGGACGAACTCCATATTAATACCAATTTTGATTTTGCTCATAATGTTTGTAGCAGTTTAGTTCTGATATTTGGATTTAATGGGGTGAGGCAATCCACTGTCGGCCGCGTTCGGCGAGCACCTCAGTGGAGCGCAGTTCGGGGCTGACGGTGATCAGGTAATTCAGTTCGAACCGATCGCCTTTGCGGTAAACCAGCGGCTCCCGATCCAGCCCCTGGGTGGCGGAAAGATAGGCGAAGGGGGTCTTCATCGCGAAGTAATGCGCATTACCGCGCGCGTTGCCGGGATCTCCGTAAAGCGCGATGGTAGCCGGTTTTCCCGGGACATCGAAGACCACGGCTTCCCAGCCGTGAGTGGAAACATCCTGCTTATTGCCCGACAAGTCCGGGCGGCCTTCCGCTGTGAGATGGACCGCCGGCGCGTCGAGTTCCGGCAGGAATCTCATGCCCAGACCATGATAATTAGCGCCGGTGAGTGTTACCACGTTGGTCGCGGAACCGACCTCAAATTCGGATTTCCAGTGCAGGGCGGTTTCCTTCTTTTGCAGGTCCAACGTAAGGGTGAGAGTCCGGCGCTCGATCAGCAGGGCCGGGGAGTTGGTGTTTGGCAGGAACGCGTGCTCCGGCGCGAGCCAGTAAAGCACCTGGACCAACCGGGCTTGGGGCATCCCGGCAATACTTTGCAGGATCTGCGGGCGAGAAGTTTCCACCACCTTTTGCACTCCGCACCCGGGCGATTCCTCCCAGAAATTCACCCCGTTGACCTTAATGCCGTACATCAAAGCGTGGTGATGCAGGTGATCCGAGGGTGAATCTCGCAGCACGCCGTAGCCGGCCATAGTGTTAAGTGCTTTCACGTAGGGTTTGAACTTCTGTGGATCGGAGGCATAGACCATGACGGGTTGGTTATCGTAGGTAATGGTCCACTGGGTTGGACGCGAGGTATCCTCGACCGCCAACCCGGCGGCCGATACCGCTGCCGGAATCAAGCAACAGACGGCACCGGCCAGGACAAGGGCATGTCCCAAAACTCGGCGTCGCCAGGAAAACTGTGGTGCGGCAGGAGACGGTAAAGCGTGATTCATAGCATGTGGGGTTGGTTACAGGACGATCTCATTCCGGGAAAAGTCGAATTTCACCACCTTGTCCTTCAGCAGGCTGAGCATCGACATGTTCAGCGCTGCCTGAACGTGGAGACCAAACTCGACATCGCTCACGGGCTTTTCGCGGGTGCGGACGCAGTTGAGGAAGTTCTGCCAATGCGCCATCGTCGTATCGCCCTTTTGCATCGGGAACACCTTTCGTTCCCCCTGGCGAGGCACGATGGTGACGCTATCGATGCCAACGTTCCATTCGCCAGGATTTTGCAGGGTCAGAGTGCCTTCGTCACCATGTATGGCCGGTTCCGTAACGTAGTTGTTGGCCAGTGTCGAGACGACCACGACGGAGAGTTTTTCGGGATAATCCAGGCACATGTTGAAGGTGTCCGGCACCTCTCGGTCGTAGGTATCGTATTTGAAGATGCCCCCGGAAGCCACGGCACGGGAGGGGAATTTGAGTCCAATAGCGCTGGCGAAGGGGGTGAAGAGGTGGGGCAGCAGGTCGGTGCAGGGTCCGCCTGCGTAATCCAGATATTTTCGCCAACTGAAGAAGCGCTGCACGGTGAACGGCACCTTGGGTGCGTCACCCAGAAACGCTTCCCAGTCCAGGTCCGGTCCGGGTTTGGCTTCCGGGTCGGCGATGAGCATGCGTTCACCCCAATCGCCGTAGCGGAAGAAACCGGCATTGACGAGTTGCACCCGACCGATGGCTCCCTGCTGCACGAGTTCTTTGACCTTCTGCCAGGCGGGGCTCGAATTGCCCTGGTTGCCGATTTGGACGACCCGTTTCAATTTAACGGTTTCCTCGCAGAACTGTTTGCTAAGGTTGAACTGGGTCCAGTGCCCCATGGGCTTTTCACAATACACATCCTTGCCCGCGCGCACGGCGTCGATCCCTTGCGGCACATGCAAACGGTCCGGCGTGGCGATACAGACGACATCGACATTCGGGTCGGCCAGCAACTCGGCGTGTTTGCTGTACGCCTTGGCGCCGCTGGCCTTGGCCGACTCCTCGAGTCGATAGCGGAAGGCGTCGCAGACCGCCACGACTTTGACCTTCTCCCCGCCCTTGGCCAGGCGTTGCACCGTTCCCACGTGGCCGGAACCTCTGCCGCCCACCCCGATAAATCCCACCCCAATCTGATCGTTCGCTCCCAGCACGCGGCCGCGCGCCAGCAAGGGAAACCCGGAGACTACCCCAGCGACCGCCGCCGCACGCGCGCTCGTGCGCAGGAAATCCCGACGGGAGAGTGTCCGTGCTTTCATTCGTGACGAAGATATCGATTTCATAGTCGTTAATTTTCGAGCCACACACTGCTTATGCTGCGGGCGCGGAATGATTCTCGCGCCCGGTATCGAACCGTAAACTGCGGATCAGGCGGCTACTGGCCGCCCACGTCCGGTTTCAACCATGGGGTTCCCGACCAATACCACCGCGAGGACTTTGTCGCCTCCGCATGTCCGTCCACAAACATCACTACACTGCGGCCATTATGCTTGAGCCGCGGTCCGCCCCAGTTCGGGTCGCCCGGGTCGAGCGCCATTGGCGAAGGCTTGGCGGAACCGGAAGGATCCTGCACGATCCAGCACCCGGGTTTTTCGGGTGACTGAATGGTGATGCATTTTTCCGGATTAGTGGTGTCGATGGGCCGGCTGCCACCATCGGTGTATTGCACTGTGTTCGAGGGCTTACGGATGTTGGCATAGCTCTGGGGCGGATAGGTTTCCTTGGGCCAGGAACCGGGCCAGTCGCAGCCACCCAACTGGAAGTTGTATTCGTAGTTGATCACCGCTTGATCCGTCTTCTCCGAAGGATAAATGGTGAACGCCTTGATAGCCAAATCTTTTGCGTCGGTTGGGCACAACGCCAGGTTGGTCGAGCGGCAGTAAGGAGCCAGGAGGTTAAACCACAGCTTCCGCTCTACATTCGCTCCGCGCACCACAAACGTGAAGCACAGCTTCCCGCTGTTGTCGTCGGCATACAACTGGGAACTGATCATCATCTGGCGGTTGTTATTGATGCAACTCGCCTGGTGCGCCTTCTGCTTGGCCTTGCTCAACGCCGGCAGGAGCATGCTGGCCAGGATCGCAATGATCGCAATGACGACGAGCAATTCAATCAAGGTAAAAGCAGACCCCCCCTTGCCGGGAGGCGTTGCTGGGTCGCAGGTGGTATTCATGTCCAACTCTCGTTCCACAAGTCCATTTACACAAGCTTTTGCCAAACCATGGTAGTGCCTTTTGGGAATTGGGCGGCGGCACCTTGGAGGGCCGCCACCCCTCTCAATTGGTGGCGTTGTCAACGCACGCGGAAGAACCTTTTCAAGGTCGCCGGGGTAGTAAACGACGGGGGAATGGCACCCGGCACCGCCGTCCAGGTTCCCGAAAGGTCATCGGCCCACTCCAGGATTCCGGCCTCGTAATTAACCGTGATCTGGTTTCCACTGAGCGAGACGCCGATTGTGATGCGTTTCACGGGGGACGCTTGATCAATGCCCTTGCCAGACAGACCGGACAGGTACAGGCCCTGGATTTCGTCCGCACTCAAGGCGCGGTTCCAAATACCGAGGTCGTCCAGTTTGCCCTGCCAGAATCCTGGCAGACCGGCGTCGGCGGCGGTTCCGGAGTCGTCCGTTCTCACGCCGATGCCTAAGCTGGCCATTGGCGGTGCAAGTATGGCGCCGTTATACGTAGCGGAAACGGCGACCTGGATGCCGTTGCGATATAGGACCATGCGCGCTCCGTCCGCCACAAAAGCCACGTGCTGCCAAGCGCCTAGCGGTAACGGCACAGTGTCCATCGCCGTGACGACGTTGCCGTCGCCGTCGGTCATCAGGCTCTGCAATTCTCCACTGTTGGCATACAATCCGAAGTGAAACTGGCCGGCTTGGCTGTTACCCCAGTTCTTGGCAATGCTGTTCCAGTTGGTGCGGGATTCCGCCCACACCCAGGCTGAAACCGCCATCGTGTTGGTGGGCTTGGCGTAATCCGGGACGATGACATAGTTTTGGTTGGCTGGGTCACTGAAGCTCAGAGCCCGTCCGATCAAACCGGGCACCCACTCCGAGTTGTCGCCCGGAAAGTTGAAAAGCGTCCCCGCTTGTGAGCTGCCGGTGGACTCCTGCGCCACCGTGCCTGTTGTCTCGTCGAACCTCCAGCGGCCGATCAATTGATTGGTCAGGGCTGCAGGTTGTACGATCACCCCAGCGGCCAGGCTTGTAACCGTGCCCGCTGGATTAGTAACGGCCAGCGAGTAAGCGCCGGCATCGGACAAAAGGGCGCCTGTGATCGTCAGGGCACTGGACTGCGCGCCGCTCACGCGGGCACTGTTTACCAAAGGAGTGGAATAGTGGCGCCACTGGAAGGTATTCGAGGTCCCCCCGGCGACTGCGTTCAAGCGGATCGTCCCGCCTTCCAACACCGTCACTGAAACCGGGTTCGTCAGAATGGAGGCGGGTTCGTATAAGGTGATGTCGGCTCCGCTTAGGGAGGAGGAGAGGTTAAAAGGATTGCCGGCATAGGCGCCACGCGGTTCCAAGGCATCCTGGGTCCCGTTGCTGTTGTTGTCGAGGAAAGCAAACAGGGAGTAATTGTTGCCTGCTGGTATGGTGGTGATGGTATAAGGGCCAACGCCACCAAAAACATCGCCGTACACCGCGCCCTGGCCAGGGATGGAAGCAGCGTCGATCGTTGCACCGCCGCGCAATTCCGCGTTGTTACCGTTAGAAGTTAGGTCCTGCCCCAGGCCATCATCGAAATTCCAGTATCCTTTCAGGCCGGTCTCGGAGCCGGTGAGCCCGTCGCGAGCATGGCTGCGAATTTCGGATCGGGTGAGAGCCTTTCCCCAAATGGCGATCTCATCCAGCATGCCTTGGCTAAACTCATACACCCCTCCCCAGGATCCGAAGAAAACTTGTGAGCCAATGCTTGGAATGGGCGCATCAGCGCTATTCCGTTGCTCAACTAGTTCGCCGTCCAGGTAGCTGGCGAAGCCGTTGACTGTGTTGCGTTTCCAACTCATCGCGACGTGATGCCAGTTCCCGTCTGTGACTGCGGTGGTTGGGTTGGACACTTTCACACCAGAGGTGCCGCCATCGTTGGAGAGAATATGCAGGTTGGGGCCCCAACCGGATACGATGAAGCCGCCTCCGCCTTGCTGTCGAACGGCCGAACTTACGCCCGAACCCTTGAACCAGTATTCAATCGACAGTTCATCTCCGGATAAGTCCAGTAGCGTGGTGGCTGCATAATTCGTTGCGGTATTGCTCAGGTTGAGGACTTTGTTGTTGCTTCGTAACTGGGAGACGATGGTATGAACCTGCCCCGTTTGGCTCCCAGTGTATATGAAGTTGCCGGAGATGGTTTTTGGATCACTGACAACATAGAGTTGGGGTGCTTTGCTGGCCACGGAACCCTGCGCATTGGCAATCTTGCAGGAGTAACCGCCAGCATCGCCACTCACCAGGTTGATGATTTGCAGGTTTGCGGTGGTGGCTCCGCTGATCCTGGCGTCGTTAATCAGTGCTACCGCATCCCGATACCACTGGTAGCTCAAATTGGGCGTTCCCAGCGCCGTCACCGAAAAGCTGACATTCCCGCCTACCCCAGCGCGGTTGCCCGCGGGCGCTTGGGGTTGCTGGGTAATGTAAGGTGGTTCAGTGAGAGTCAGGTTCACTCCGGAAAGGTTTCCGCTTAAGGTAAACGGGTTGCCAGCGTAGGCACCCGAAGGCTCGCCGAATTGTTTGATCGTATCGCCGTTGACGTCCAGAAAAGCCGTCACTGAAAAGCCGCCGCCCGTGGGCAGGCCGGTAAATGTGTAGGGCCCCGGGCCGACCACCGCGATTGTCTGGCTGTAGATCGGAATGTCATCATTGACAATGGCGGCATCACCGATTGGGGTGCCGGCCAAACCGTTGGTGGTTGAGTCATTGAAGGTGTCATCGTCGAATTTCCAATACCCCACCAAACCAGCGGCGGTGGGAGACAACGCCGAACTCCAATTAGTGGCAATCTCCGAGGCCGGAAGCGCCCGATTCCAAATGGCGACCTCGTCCATTTCGCCAATGGTGTATTCACCCAGATTTGCCAGCGAGCCGAAGTACACCGACCCGTTCACGTTGGGCAGGTCGGTGTTACCCACCGGCATGCTGCCCTTGAGCGCACCATCCACATAACCAGCCATGGTCCCATTCCGTTTGCGGGTCATGATGACGTGGTGCCAGTTGCCGTCCGTCACCCCGGCGACCGCGCCCGCCAAAGCGCCGTCGCTGGAAGTCAGGTGGCCCCCGTTGTATCCGGCGATGATGTATCCGCTGGCTTGCTGCCGGACCGCCGACTGGACGGTGGCCCCTTTGAACCAGAATTGAATGGTGAGTTCCGGGCCCGCCAAGCTGGTCAGTGAGTCGATGCGCACAGTGCCTGCACCGCTCAATTTGAGGACCTTGTTGCCCGTGAACGATTGGCTGGCGGTAATTCGAACCGATCCGGTCTGGCTGCCGGGATAAGTGATGGTGCCGGAGAGGTCAGCGCCGAAGCTGACGCCGCCGCAGCAGGCGAGGATCATCGGCGCGAAGCAGAGAGGGGCGAGTTTCTTCATAGCAGGTTTTGTGTTGGTGACAATTGAGCTTGGGTAAAAATTATCAAAAGCTGTCAACCAGTTCTTCTAAATTTTGGGAGTGGGATTTTTTGAACGAAATCGTGGCGCGCATCAGCAGAGTTGTGGCCAACCAAGATCCACGTTGTCCAGTCGACCAAGGCGCTAAATACTCAGAAAATTAACGCAGGCTTCGGTCCTGAGTCCATGGAACCGGCACGATCGCAGCAATTTAGGCTTAAACTTGGCAGTTCCGGGGCGCAATCCACGTCGGTTTGAGGAATTGAGGCGGGGAAGTTGGGTTTGCCAGCGTAAATCAGAAGATCAGGGTGAGAAGGTTGCGGCTTACCTGGAAATCGTCTGGCAAAGAGTTAAACTTTTGGTCGCTTGGCTTTTCAACTTTTCCACACTACGATTTTTTGAACGTAATTGAGCTGGTAATTCGCTATGCTCCAGAGGTCATACAACCTAAAGCACGCATGGCTGAGTCATCCAAACGACGGGACGAAAACTTGAAGCCGGCGGTCTTCTTCAGCCTCGGTCAGACTTATCATGCGGATCGCTGCGAACCATTGCGCGAAGCCGTGCGTCGCGGCGAGGTTCGACTCTCCGCCCTGGTTCGCCGCGGTTACCCGGGTCGAATGATGCCCAGCGCCATGATGCCGGAAGTTTCTACCGTAGGGTTCTGGGACGCCACTGTCGCTCAATCCTGGGGTTTAGACTGGCATCGGAACGAGGGCATTGAGTTGACCTACCTGGCGCGGGGTAAAACCGATTTCCAAGTGGATAATGAGAGCTTCAAGCTTGAAAGCGGGCACCTAACCATCACCCGTCCCTGGCAGCGCCATCGCGTGGGCAATCCTAATGTGGGTCCGAGTCGATTGTGCTGGCTGATTCTGGATGTCGGGGTGCGTCGCCCGGATGAGTCCTGGCATTGGCCAGATTGGCTGATTCTGTCTCCCACGGATTTGCGCCGGCTCACCACCGTTCTGAGTCACAATGAGCAGCCTGTGTGGCGGGCCAACGATGAGATTGGCGCCTGCTTCGAGAAACTGGCGGCCTTGGTGCAGCAGGCACCCGTATCCAGCGTGCAAACCCGTTTACAGCTATATATCAACGAGTTGTTCATTGCGGTGCGTGAATTGCTCGACCAGAAAGAGGTCTCCCTAAACCCGCATTTGATTACCACCCAGCGCACGGTCGAACTTTTTTTGGGTGAATTGCCCAAGCACCTGGAAAACCGCTGGACTCTGCCCGAGATGGCGGCTCAATGCGGCCTGGCTTCCAGCGCCTTTGCCAATTACTGTCAACGAATTACCAATCTCACTCCTACGAAATATCTCAATCAGTGCCGGGTGGAGGCGGCTAAAAAGCTGCTCGTGAGCGAGCCCGGTTGGAGCATCACGGAAGTTGCATTGGCCTGCGGATTTGATTCCAGCCAATATCTGGCTACCGTGTTCCGGCGCAGCGCCGGATTCACACCCGGCGAGTGGCGCAAGCGCGGCTTAGGTGTGGTGTCCAAGACGTGTAAATCCCCAGTTCAGAAATAGATGAACCATGTTTAACCCCCGGGCCCTCGCGTTTGGTCTCCTTGCGGCGGTTTTTGCTGTCGGGATCGGTCGATTTTCGGTCCAGGCCTACAACACTTCCACCGGCTCCTATTTCCCAGCATTATCTCCCCCGAAATCCCTGCTCGTGGCCAAAACCTGGTCCGGTTCAGGGGCGACTCCGATCGCGCTCAGTGCCAGCCCGGAGGTTTCCCGGGCGGAATTCATCCTCTTGGAATCGCTGGCAGGTGTATTGCTCAAACAGACCAACGCGCAGAATATCTTCATCGAACCCAACCTGGATCATCTGCTGATTCTGCAGGATCTGTTCAAGCGCCGTGGTGTCACTTATTCCTATTGGAGCGCCCCTGGTACTCCCTGGACCCTCGCTGCCCGATTTCAAACAAATTTCCACAAGGGTTACGTGCGGTGCGACCTCGCCGCGAATCCAGATTCGCTCGATATCGCGCGGATGGCGGCCTACAAATACGAAGCGGTAATTGTTGATGCCGCCGCGGAAACCAATGCAATTAGCCGCGGCTGGACAAAAGTTTTTGAATGCGCAGACAAGGATGACAATTGGTTCCGCACCAATTGGTGGCCGACATGGCCGATTCGCGATTTGGCGCTGGAACAGAACAACAACCCGGCTTTGCTTGGGGATGTCGCCTGCATGAACGACTACGCCGCCGCCACCGGTGTGCCGGTTTTCTTCGATGGCGCTTCAACTTCTTTGCGCCGGGCCTTTCTGAGCGAAATGCCGCCCGACAGCCTGCTCCTTGGCTGGCCGCTATTCGACGAGCTGGCATTCACGGAGGAGAACTCGCGTTACGATAAGTCCCTCGCTGCTGCCAATTGGTCATTTAACCTCGCTCTATTATCTTCGTTTCGTGACGCGAGTCGGCTGCCATTGGGCCAGTCCGCGTGTCCGCAGGCGACGGCAGTGGAGACCAATGTACATTATGTTACTTTTATCTTCACCGATGGTGACAATGTTCAATGGTTCCAGAACGCGTTCTTAAGCGGTGCCAACTGGTGGGGCAGTCCGAGCCGAGGGCAGATCCCCGTAGGCTGGGGGCTGTCGCCCTGCTTGCGCGACCTTGCTCCCACTATCGTGGAGCGTTTGTATGATCAAGCGGCTATCACTCGGCCCGCAACAAACATCTTCGTGGCGATGTCACCCATGGGGTATTGTTACCCTTCGTTGATGTCGGCTGGTGCCCGCGCCACCAATGCGGTGCGCCTCTCTGGATATCTGCGCGACCTGGGCCTGTCATTGCTGGTCGTTCTCGATAAGTCAGGGTTTGAGATCCCTTGGGTCTATGAGCCGTACCTGCAACAGGCGCCCCTCGAGGCCATTTTCTATTGGGACGCCTTTGGCGATTACGCCAAATACAAAGGCGTGGTCAAGTGGTATGGGGAAAAGCCGATCATCTCCGCCTACACGACGTTATGGGGCGCGAACGGGCCGACGCAGGTGGCCGCGGCCTTGAACCAACGTTCCCGGAATCCCTTCAGTACGGACGGCTACTCCATGGTGGCCGTGCATGCCTGGTCTCACACGGTCGATAGCATAAAGCAATGCATCGCGCTGCTCGATCCGCATGTGCGGGTCGTAACGCCCGACGTTTTCGTCGCGCTCATGAAGCAAAATGCCCTGCCCACCGCCGCGGAGCCGCTGGTCAACATTGACCTCGGCAACCTGCGCCGGGCGCCCTATGGGACACCCGTGGCACCGCTGACAGTTTCCGTCAATAGCGACCAGCAGACGATTGACGGCACCCCCTCCACCCTTTTTACCGTTGGGGCCGCCTACGGTTTCGTAAACCTGAATTTTCCGGCAACGATCAGTTTTCCGGTGGAGAACAGCTTTTTGGAATTCGATTTGTTCGGGGATAATAGCGGATCGCAAATCCGGTTGGAGTTATGGTCCAACCTGTGGGGGGCATTCCTGTATTACGACCTGGCGTTGGATTTTTCAGGATGGCGGCACTTCTCGCTGCGATTGGACGGGACAAACGGTCTGCAGGTCTATAACGCCACGCGACAGCAGGTTTCTGGCGCGATGGACATCTGGCAGGTCAGCGGTTCCTGGAATCAAAAACCTGCGGTGTTTTACCTGGACAATGTGCGGCTGGTCTGGCGCAGACCCGCCCGTCCTTCACCCTCGTTGCGAGTGGAGCCCGAAGGAGCCAAGTTGCATTTTCGTTGGCCGGCGGAGTATACCGACTACAAGGTGGCCTCCGCTTCGAGCGTCCTGGGGCCGTGGCAAAACCTCACCAATCCGATTCTGCGTTACGACTGCGATTTGGAGATGCTTGTTTCCCAGGGCCCAGGCCCTGTGTTTTTTCGTCTCGCTCAGTCCGCGCCTTGAGCGGCTCGTTATAGCTTCAGAAACTTCACCGCGCTGTCCGCGAGGTTTAGCATCGGACCAGGAAACATGCCCAGGAAGAACATTCCCGCGAGGCACCCGTAGATGGCCATTCTGGCGGGCAATGAAACCGGTATGGGAGTGAGATCCGGGGTCTCCTCCGACCAATAAATCGCCCGGATGACGCCAAAGTAATAATAGAATGAAATTACCACGCCGACGATGGCGACGATGGCGAGCCAGAAGTAGCTGCCGTTGGTGCCGACTTGTTCAATCACGGATTTAAGCAGTAGTAATTTTCCGAAAAAGCCGGCCAAGGGCGGGATACCGGCCAGTGAAACCATGGCCAAAGTCATGGTCGTAGCCAGTAGGGGCGACCGTTGATTCAGGCCGGCGAGGCCACTGATATCATCGGTTTCCAGGCGCCGGAGCACCAGGCAGATGACGGTAAACGCGGCGAGCACGGTGAAAAGGTATCCACTGAGGTAATACAGAACGGCGGATTGGCCGCTCCGGCTGAAAGCGGTGATTCCGAGGAGGAGGTAGCCCGCGTGCGAGATGCTGGAATAGCCCAGCAACCGTTTCAGGTTGCGCTGGGGAATGGCGCAAAGGTTGCCGTAAAGAATGGTGACCGCAGTCAGCAACATCAGGACTCCGGACCAGCGGGTCGTCACTTCGGGCACCGCGGTGAACAGGAAGCGCAGCAACAGGGCGAACCCGGCGGCTTTCGAGCCGATGGCCAGGAACGCGGCAGCCGGTGTGGGGGCGCCCTGGTAAACGTCCGGTGTCCAGATTTGGAAAGGGAACGCGGAGATTTTGAAGCCCAATCCGCCGAGGATCAGCAACAGGCCGAACAGGAAGATGGGGTTATCGCGATGTTGCGCTGCCACGGACGCAATCTGATTAAAGTTGAAATGGTTGCTGATGCCGTAGACCAGGGCGATCCCAAACACGGTGAACCCGGTCGAAAGCGCCCCGATGATCAGGTATTTGACGCCGGCCTCGAGCGAGGCGGAGCGGGAACGCTGGAAGCTGGAGAGGACGTAAAAGGTAATCGTGATTAATTCCAGCGAAACAAATAGCAGGGCAAAGTCATTCGCGGAAGCCGCCAGCAACATGCCGGTTAGTGCAAAAAGGATCAGCGCGTAAAACTCGGTAATGCCGGCGTGAAAACAATCTGAAAACTCGACCGAAATCACGAGGACGATAATGGCGGCGATCAGAAAGAAGCGTTTGAAGAACAGGGCCAGGCTGTCCAACACGAACATGCCGCCGAAGGCGGAGTTCGCATCTGCCGGCGGCGTATTCAGGCCGAAGAGACTGTAAAGGAGAATGAGTCCGAGGCCGACGGCGGCGAGGTAACCAAAATTGCGGCGAAACGATGCCGGCGCCCAGAGATCGGCCAGAAGCAGTGCCAGACCGAGCGCCAGCACCAGCAGTTCGTGGCTGAGCAAATAAGTGTTCATCAATTCCGATCCAGAGTGGCTGCCACGCTGGTGGCAGTGGGTGTCCCGGCGTTGCCGGCGGCGGCGCGCGCCGCGATCTCCGCCGCCCGGGGTTCAATTTTTTGCGTGAGCCAGCCCGGGAAGCAGCCGAAAATCAGCAGGGCCGCGAGCAGCATCACGAAGGGCGCCTTGCGCCAGGCGTTTTGCGCATCCTGGTAGGTCGCGCAATGGGCCGGCACGATCCCATGCTGCATGGCGCGCACAGCGCGCAGCATGTATATGGCGCCGACCAGTAGCGCACCCCAGCAGGCAAGCACGGTGATCAAGGGATAAGCTTTCCAGGCCCCGAAAAGCACCGTCACTTCCCCGGCGAAATTGGCAAACCCCGGCAGACCGCACCCGGCGAAGGCGGCCATCATCAAGGCCACACCGATGAAGGGCATCTGCCGGACGAGCCCACCGAATTTGTCCATTTCGAGGGTGCCGGCCTGTTGGTAGACGTAGCCGCTTAAGCCGAAGGTGAGTGCCGCCAGGAACCCGTGAGCGATCATGATCAACACCGCACCGGTGATTCCGATGGTGCCCAGAGTGGCGATGCCGAGGAAGATGAAACCCATGTGGGCTACGCTGGAATAGCCGACCAGCCAGTTGAAATCCTTCTGGCGCATGGCGACCCAGCCGCAATAGAGCAGGTTGCCCAGGCATAACCAGGCGAGGATCGGCATCCAGTGCCCCGCGGCATCCGGCAGCAGCGGCAGGGCGACGCGAATCAAGGCGTAGAGCCCAAATTTCTTCAGAACCCCGGCGTGCAACATGGCGGTGGCGGTCGGTGCTGCGGCGTAACCGGCCGGCGCCCAGCTATGGAACGGCCACAAGGAAACCAGAATGCCGAATCCGAACAGGAGCAGTGGGAAAATGATGCCTTGGACTCCCGGCGCGAGGGCAGTTTTACCCAGGTAGTCAGTGAGTTCGGGGATGTCGAACGTGTTGGCTCCGGAGTAGATCACCAGGCCCAGCAAGCCCAGCAGGGCCAACAGGGAGCCAATGCCGAGGTAGAGTGTGATCTGGAAGGTGGCGTAGTTCTTTTGTTGCCCACGGCCCCACAGGCCGATCATCAGGAATGTAGGGACTAGTGCGAACTCATGGAAAATGTAGAGGAAAAAGAGGTCGAGCGACGCAAAGGCCCCCAGAACGCCCCCTGCCATCACCAGCAATAGAATGTAAAATTCCTTGTCGCGGTTCTGGATTTCCCAGGAGACGCAGGCCGCGGCGAACGCGACGATTGCCGCCATGAGGACCAGGCCCACATTAATGCCATCCACGCCGACGTGATAAGAAATACCCAGCGAGGTAACCCACGGGACTTGTTGTGGGAACTGAAAGCCGGTGGCGGCGGCGTCAAAGCGAAGGAACATCACGAGCGCGAGGATGGCGGAGAGGCCGGTAGCCAGCACCGCGACCGCGCGCATGATCACGCGGAAGTTGCGCGGCACGAACGCCAGCAGCAACGCGGCGAGCAGCGGCAATCCGAGGATGTAGGTCAAAATAGACATGGCTAAAATCCGAGCACCAGCCAGAGCACCAGCACGATGCCGAGCGCGAACAGCAGCGCGTAGGTTTGCAGATTTCCAGTCTGGAACAGACGCAGGGCACGTCCGGCCAGTTCGGTGGTGCCGTGGGTGCCGCGAACCATCAGGCCCGCAATCAGCCACCGATCCACCCAGTCAGCCACCACCGCAATCGCATCGTGCAATCGGATGACGGTGGCCTGGTAAAGTTCATCGAAATAAAACCGGTCTTTCATGGCGCGCGACAACCAGCCCAGCCGGGCCGGGAGCGGGTCGGAAGTGGCTTTGCCATACAGGAACCAGGCGGCGGCAAAACCCGCAGCGGCGGCGGCCAGGCCACACAAGGCCGGTCCAAGCGAATGGGCAAAGGGATAGGTAAGCTGCTGGAGGAAGGTGAGGGTCTCGCCGTTTTCACCACGAGCGAAATAGTGGTGCAGCATTGGTTCCAGGGAAATAACCCCGCCCACCAGGCTCGCGACCGCCAGGAGGCGCAGTGGCCACGTCACCACTCCGGGTGACTCATGGGCATGACCGGCCGCTTCCGATTTTCCAGCGCCCAAAAACACCACAAACACCAGGCGAAACATGTAGAAAGCAGTCAGGGCCGCCACGAAAACGCCCAGGGCGAACAAGGGATAGTTTTGGCGCGCGGTTGCTTGTGCCAGGATGCTGTCCTTGCTGAAGAAACCGCTGAGGGGCCACACTCCCGCCAGGGCCAGGGTACCCACGAGGAAAGTCCACCAGGTCACAGGCAGCTTCCGGCGCAATCCGCCCATCTTCCAGATATCCTGCTCGTGATGCAGCGCCAGAATGACTGAGCCTGCGCCCAGGAAGAGCAGGGCTTTGAAGAACGCGTGGGTCACCAGGTGGAACATCGCCGGAGTTGGTCCCTGCAGGCCGACGGCCATGACCATGTAACCCAGTTGCGACAAGGTGGAGTAGGCGAGGATCCGTTTGATATCGTTTTGCTGCACGGCGATCAGGGCCGCCAGGAGCGCGGTGAATCCGCCGATCCACGCGATGACATTGAGCGCCGGCACATTCAACAGGAAAATCACCCGGCACAACATGTAAACGCCGGCGGCCACCATGGTGGCGGCATGAATCAGGGCGCTGACCGGGGTGGGGCCTTCCATGGCATCCGGCAGCCAGACGTGCAACGGGAATTGCGCGCTTTTACCCATCGCCCCGCAGAAAATCAGCAGACCCGCCGTCAACCCCCAAGCGCCGAGCGCGTCTGGATTGCTCAGGATTTTGTCCTGCAACACGCCGAGGTTTAAACTGCCGAGCAACCCCCAGACCATCAGGATGCCCAGCAGAAATCCGAAATCACCCAGGCGATTGGTAAGAAACGCCTTTTTGCCGGCATCCGCCGCGGCCGGTTTCTCGAACCAAAATCCGATCAGCAGGTAGCTGGAGACTCCGACCAGTTCCCAGAAGATGAACAACTCCACGAAATTGTTGGCGAGCACAATCCCGAGCATGGAGAACGTGAACAGGCTCAGGCAGGCGAAGAACCGCGCAAAGCCGGAGTCGCCTTCCATGTAGCCCCAGGAATAGACATGGATGGCGCTGGCCACGCCGGTGACGACGAGGGTCATCAACAAGCTCAAGGTATCCAGGCGCAGTCCGAAGGAGATTTTGAGATCACCAGCCACGAGCCAAGGAGGACTCACCTCGGGGTTTGCTGGAGACCAACCGGCAACCGCCACAAACAGGATGGTGAGCGCAAAACTGCCGATCACCGCCCCGATGGAGAGGCCGGCGCTGAGGCGCGGATTACCCCGGGTGAACAGGGTGATCGCCGCCGCCGCCGCCAGCGGCAGGAACAGGACAATCCAAATCAGGGTTTCCGGATTCATCGCTCAGAGTTTCATCGTGGTGAGATCGTCCACCTGCGCGGTTTGGCGGTGGCGATAGAGGGCGACGATCAGCGCCAACCCGACCGCCACTTCAGCCGCGGCCACCGTGATCACGAAAAAGACGAATACCTGTCCATCCAGATTCCCGTTGAAACGGGAAAAGGCGGCCAACGCCAGGTTGGCGGCGTTGAGCATCAGTTCGAGGGACATGTAAATCACGAGCAGGTTGCGGCGGGTCATGACCCCGAGCACCCCGAGGCAGAACAGGATGATGCTCACGACCAGGTAATGTGCGAGGCCCACGTTCATTTCAAATCCTTTTTGCTAAGCAACACCACGCCGACCATGGCCACGAGCAGCACGATCGAAACCGCTTCAAAAGGCAGCAGGTATTGGGTGAACAACAGCTTGCCCAGGGGAATGGTGCCGCCTTCCGCCGGGAGCGTGGCGGGTTCGCCCAGCGGCGCGCGCAACAAATGGTGCAGGAAGATAAACAGAATGGCTCCGGAAGAGATGAGGCCGCCCACCATGCTGAACACCTTCAACTTCCGGCGTTCCTCCACTTTCAGATCGAGGAGCATGATGACGAAGAGGAAGAGCACCATGACGGCGCCGGCATAAACCAGCACCTGGACGGCGGCGAGGAAGAAGGCGTGGAGGAGCACGAACAACCCGGCCAGGCACACGATGGTGAGCACCAGGAACATCGCGCTGGTCACCGGGCTGCGACTGAAGGGATTCGCCACGACCAGGAATCCGCAGATCAGCGCCAGCCCCGCAAATACATAGAATAGAATATCCTGCATTCCGTTTATCCTTCTGAGACCGCCGCCAGCACCGTTGTCGCGGCAGTCTTCCCGGCCTTCAAGGCTCCAGGCCCTGCTGCCGTGCTTCGTCGGCTTTAGTCTTCCACTTCTGAATTTTATCGTTATGGACCCCGCCCAAAGCCAGCAGCTTTTCTTTGTTAAAGATCAGTTCGTCCCGGCTTTGGGCATTCAACGAGTAATCCTTCATCAGGAAGATCGCCTCTTCGGGGCAGACCTCCTGGCAATAGCCGCAGAAAATGCACCGCAGCATATTGATCTCAAATTCACGCGGTCCCTTTTCCACGTTGCCCGCGTCCGCTGCCCCCTCGGGTCCCGGTGGGGTGATGCGAATGGCTTTGGGCGGGCAGACAAATTCGCACAACTGGCAGGACACGCATTTGGTGCGGTCCTCCTGGTCTTTCACCAGGTAAGGCGCTCCGCGGTAGCCTTCGGGCACGACCCAGCGTTGCTCGGGGTACTGCATGGTCACCTTCTTCTTGAAGAAATGACGAATAGTGACCACGAACCCGCCGATCACCGCCGGCAGGTAAAGCCGTTCCCAGAGATTCAACTTTTTGCGGTTAACAATCATTTGGACAACGCCCACACGATGATCGCGGTGACGACAATATTAGCCAGGGCCAGCGGGATGAACCGGCGCCAGCCCAGGTCCATCAACTGGTCATAACGAAAGCGCGGCCACATCCAGCGCACCCAGATGATCATGAAGATCACCGAAACCATTTTTGCCAGGAAAATGCCGACGTGCAACAGACCGCCGAGGATGGAAATGGCGGGTTGATCCAGCCCGGCGAACGGCAGCGTCCAACCGCCCAGGAACAGCGTCACCAGCATCGCCGCCCCGGTGGCCACCGCCGCGTATTCGCCCATAAAGAAAAGCGCGAACTTCATCGAGCTGTATTCCACGTTGTAGCCGCCCGCCAGTTCCTGCTCTGACTCAGGCAAGTCGAACGGCAACCGGTTCGTTTCCGCGAACATGGCCGCCAGGAAAATCACAAAGGCCACCGGTTGCTTGAAGACCATCCAACCAAACAGACTGCCGGTCTGGTATTCAATCACCGAGCTCAGATTCAGGTCACCCACGAGCAGGAAAATCGGAATCACCGAAAGCCCCATCGCGATTTCGTAGGAAATCATTTGCGCGCTGGAGCGGATGCCGCCCAGGAACGGGTATTTGGAGTTGGCGGCATAGCCGGCCAGCACGATGCCGTAAACCCCCAGGGACACGATGCCGAAGGTGTAGAGCACGCCCACGTTCAAATCGGCGATTACCATCTTCTGGTGACCCAGGTTGGAGCCGAAGGGGATCAGCGCCATAGTCAACAAACTGGGAATCATGACGATTGCCGGCGCCAGCCAGAAATACACCTTCCGAACGTGGCCGGGGGTGAAATCTTCTTTCAAAAACGCTTTTACCGCGTCGGCCGCCGGTTGCAGCAGGCCGAAAATGCCAACCCGATTGGGCCCGATGCGGTCCTGGATGGCGGCGGCCACTCGGCGCTCGACCCACACCGCGTAAGCGACGATGAACATGAGCACAGAAAACGCCGCGAGGATCTTTAGCGCGCTAAACAGCGCGAATTCTCCCGCGGGGCTTTGCGCCCAATCTATGATCGCCTGTGTCATGTCAAATTTGCACGGTCACTCCGGTGTCACCGAGCGCCGCCCAGGTCACGCCTTGCAGTGCGGGAAGTTCGCCCGCCATTTGATTAAACAAGCCCTCGAGACTTTGGGGCGTCGTCCCACCCGTAACTCCCTGCAGCAACTCGCTCAGGAACTCGATTTCCGGCCGTGCGTCGCCTTTCGCCTCGACGGCCTTCATGAACTTTTGCACGCGTCCCTTCGCGTTCACGAAGGTCCCGCGCTTTTCCACATGCGCACAGCCGGGCAACAGGTAATGCGCCGCTTTCGTCGTGGCATTGGGCAGGATGTCGCTCACCACGAGCAAATCCAGCTTGGCCAGCAGGTCGGTGCCAATCCCGTGCCGGGTGACGTCTTCGCCAAATACAATCAATGACTTGATTTTGCCTTCCCGTATGCCATCCGCGATCTTTTTCAGGTTCGCGCCGGGGGGTGTTGCGGCGATGCCAGTAAAGACCGTCCCGTTGGTGTTGGGATTGCGATCGGCGTTCAGGAGCAAGTGATCTGCCTGCCCGACGCGCGGAGGCGCATCGGTGACGGCCTGGAAATGCCGGGCCAGTTTGCCGAGCAGGAAAAGTTCTTCCGTGGTTTGCCGGGCGGAGCCGATGATGGCCACCGAACCCGGAGCA
The DNA here is from genome assembly GCA_002298785.1 of Verrucomicrobia subdivision 3 bacterium UBA693. GTDB lineage: Bacteria > Verrucomicrobiota > Verrucomicrobiia > Limisphaerales > UBA8199 > UBA693. Next base: position 6,429 of record DBMR01000055.1, on the reverse strand, counting down.
GCGCTTTTGAGTTTGGCCGCCAGTTGGGGCAGGGCAGTCTTCCAATCTGAAGCTGACTCAGAGCCACCGGTGCGGAGGATGACGCGCGTCAGACGATCCGGGCTATGAATCCAGCGATAATTGAGCCGGCCATAGTCGCACATCCAGGTGGCGTTGACGGCGTCGTTCTCGCGCGGTTCGTAGCGATAGACCCGGCCTTCGCGAGAGCCGACAATGACATTGCAGCCGGTGGCGCAACTGGTGCACAGGCTCTTGGTCTCTTTAAGGAACCACACCCGCATTTGGAACCGGAAATCCTTCGAAGTCAGCGCGCCGACCGGGCAAAGGTCGACGGTATTCAGGGTGTAGTTATTGTCGAAGACGCGCCCGGGATACGCGGTCAGGGTGTTGAAGCTGCCCCGGTTGACAATGCCGAGCGCGTCATCTCCCACAATATCCCGGGTGAACCGGATGCAGCGGGTGCAGAGGATGCAGCGTTCGTCGTCGAGAATGATGCGCGGGCCGAGTTCCACGCGCTTGGGTTTATGGACTTTGACTTCGGCGAAGCGGCTTTGGGTCTGGCCATAATCCACCGAATATTCCTGCAGCTTACATTCGCCGGCCTGGTCGCAGATCGGGCAATCAAGCGGGTGATTGATGAGGAGGAACTCGAGCACTCCTTCGCGCATTAATTTTACGCCCGGGGTATTGGTGTATATCTCCATGCCCGGCGAGATGGGCGTGGCGCAAGCGATGGCCGGGCGCGGGGATTTGGAAATTTTCGGCGAGCCATCCGGGTTCAGAATCGGTTTGCGGTCGGGACCGAGCGAGGGGGTGCCGAATTCCACCAGGCACATGCGGCAATTGCCGGCTACCGGCAGGCGGGGATGGTAACAGTAATGGGGCACGTCCACCTTGATGGCCTGGCAGGCCTGGATCATGGTCGTCGGCACTGGCTTGCCCGTCATCGGATCGGGCATCGTCTTCGGCACCTCAACTTCACGGCCATCCACCTTCACCTTGATCTTTTCGACCGGTGCGGGTGCGGGAGGTGTTTCGGTTTTTACGTTGGTCGACATCCGTTTCGATTATTTGGTCGCGCCGACCGCGGATCGGCGTTCCTCATCCTGCGCGCCTCGGGCCGCAAATTCATCTTTGAACTTTGTTACGAAGCTCTGAACCGGCCAGGAACAGGCTTCGCCAAACGCGCAAATCGTCCGGCCGCCGGGAATGTTGTCCGCGATTTTCAGCAGGTAATCCGCATCGATTTTTCTTCCCTGGCCGTGCGAAAGGCGGTGCAAGGCTTTCGACATCCAGAGCGATCCTTCGCGGCACGGGGTGCATTGGCCGCAACTTTCGTGAGCGTAAAACTCCGCGAGGTTGGCCAGCGCTTTTACGATGTCGGCCGAGTCATCCAGCACGATGATCGCTCCCGAGCCGGACATGCTGCCCGCCGCGATCAAGGAATCAAAATCGTAGGGCAAATCCAGCACGTCCAATTCCTGCTCGACGTCTTTTCCGTCCGGTCCTTTGCGTTTGAGTTTGAATTTCTCACCGGCTTTGAAAACTTTGGACGAGGATCCGCCGGGGATGATGGCTTTCAACTGGCGTCCCTCGCGCAGGCCACCGCCAAACACAGGGTCGAAAATGAGATCTCTCAGGGTGACTTTGCCGACCTCGACTTCGTAATAGCCCGGGCGTTTAACCTGGCCGCTCAGGCTCACGATGCGGGTGCCGGTATTGTTCGGAGTGCCGAGTTTGGCGTATTCAGCCGGCCCCAAATCCACCACGTGCTTCACGGCGCAAAGCGTCTCAACGTTGTTCACGATCGTGGGACACATGTAGAGTCCCAGGACCGCCGGGAAATAGGGTGGCTTGATGCGCGGATAGGCGCGTTTGCCTTCGAGGGATTCGATCAGCCCGGTTTCTTCGCCACAGATGTAGGCGCCGGCTCCGCGATGCACGTGGATCTCAAGATCGTAACCTTTGCCGAGAATATTTCGACCCAGGAAATTCCGGTCGCGAGCTTCCTGCAAAGCCTGATTCAGGATGCGCGCCCCTTCCATGAACTCACCCCGGATATAGATGTAGGCCAGGTGAACGTCGTTCGCGTAGCACGAGATGATCATGCCCTCGATCATCTGATGCGGATCCTTGTGAATGATCTGCTTGTCTTTGAACGTGCCAGGCTCTGATTCGTCCGCGTTGCAGATGAGGTAGATGGGTTTGCCGCTGCGCCGGTCCACGAAAGACCACTTCAGTCCGCAGGAGAAACCGGCGCCCCCACGCCCGCGTAGTCCGGAGAGCTTCACCTGGTCCCGAATTTGTTCTGGGCCGCTCGCGGACTTGCCGTCCGGCAGAGCTTTTGCAGGGAGCTCGAGCGCCTTGCGCAGGACCTGGTAGCCGCCATGGCGCAGGTAGCAGTCGATGTCCCGTGTGTAACCGGGGGTGTCAGCGTACTTTAAGATTTGTCGGTATTCCTGGGGCATGGCGGCAATCAACTCCTTGACTCCCTCCGGCAAAGTTCTAAGCTAGCGGTGCTCGTTTGCCCGATGGTGTAACGGTAGCACAGCAGACTCTGGATCTGTTTGTCATGGTTCAAATCCATGTCGGGCAGCCATTCCCTTTTGTTGTCCGCTTGTTCCAGGAGTGTCTTCATTTGCATTTCTCCAGGATTTCGTCGGCTTTGGCGGTGCTGACTCCCTCGTAGAAAGCGTCATTGCACATCATTACGGGGGCGGTGCCGCAACTGGCCAGGCATTCCACAAATTCCACGGTGAATTTGCCGTCGCGCGTGGTCTGCGCGCCGTGTCCATGCGCGTCCAGCCCGAGTTTCGAGCAGAAATGTTCGTGCAATTCGTAGCTGCCGCCCAAGGCACAGCTCAAGGTCCGGCAGATGCGCAAATGGAACTTGCCGGTCCGCTCGCGCTGGAACATTGGGTAAAACGTGACCAGTTCGTAAACGTTAATCGGGGCGAGCTCGAGGCGGGCGGCGATCCACTCGACGGCCTGTCGTGAAACATAGCCGTAGCGTTCCTGCACCGCGTGCAGGAGCATCAATGAAGCACTTCGCTTTTTGGGGTAATGGCCGATCAGTTCATCCAGCGCCGCTGTCATTTCGGGGGGCACGCTGAAATCCGGCTGTTCGCGCAACGAACTCGGGATCGGTTGTGTGTTGTGAGGAGATTCGCCCGCCGGCGGTGCGGTAGCGCCTCCTGCCGCGCTTTCAGCGGGAGTTCCCGAAGGCTTCGTGGGGGAGACGGTGTCGGGTTTCATCGGTCGCATTCTCCCATTACGAAGTCAAAGGAGCCCAGGATGGCGACCGTGTCGCTCATCATGTGGCCGGGCAGCAGGCGCTGCAAAATGCTCAGATTGACGAAGGAAGGCGATCGAATCTTCAGTCGATACGGCGTGCCGCCGCCCCGGCTGTTGATGTAAAAGCCCAGTTCCCCTTTGGGATTTTCGTGTCCGAAATAAATCTGGCCGGGCGGAACATTAATCCCCTGGGTCACATTCAGGAAGTGGTGGATCAACTCCTCCATGCGCGTCAGCACCCGGTCTTTGGGCGGCAGGACCACCTTGCCGTCGGCCACGTTGATCGGGCCGCCGGGCATCTTATCCAGGCACTGGTGGACGATGCGTACGCTCTGGCGCATTTCTTCGATGCGCACCAGGTATCGATCGTAGCTGTCGCCGGTTGAGCCGACGGGCACTTCGAAATCCAACTGATCGTAAACCAGGTAAGGCTGGGCCTTGCGCAGGTCGTGTTCCACCCCGCTGCCGCGCAGGTTCGGTCCGCTGAGTCCGTAATCGATCGCATCCTCGCGCGAGATGACTCCCACGCCTTGCGTGCGATCCACAAAAATCCGGTTCCGGGTTAGCAACGTCTCGGTTTCGTCGATGTTGACCACCACTTCCTTGAGAAACTGTCGGCACGCTTCCATCCAGCCGGGGGGCATATCACGCGACAACCCCCCGATGCGGGTGTAGCTCGTGGTAAAACGGGCGCCGCTGAGGGATTCACAAAGGTTGTGGATTTTTTCCCGCTCGGTGAACGTGTGCAGGAACACCGTCATCGCCCCGACGTCCATGGCATAACAACCCACTCCGAGCAGGTGCGAGGAAATGCGGGCCAACTCGACGCAGATCACGCGGATGAACCGGCAGCGAGGGGTCAGTTCCTTGTCGATCCCCAGCAGTTTCTCCACTGCCAGCGCGTAGGCCACGTTATTGGCCAGCGGCGCGAGGTAATCCAGACGATCCGTGTAAGGGATGAACTGGGTGTAGGTCATGTTCTCGGCGATTTTTTCGTCGCCGCGATGCAAATAACCCACTTCGGGCACAGCCTTGGTGATGATCTCCCCATCCAACTCGAGCACGATGCGCAATACCCCGTGCGTGGCCGGATGGGAGGGCCCCATGTTCAGCACCATTTTTTCGCCCTGCAATTCCACCTCGCCCGCGTCGTTAGCAGGCGCGAGGGCTTGCGCCGCCTCGGCAGCCTGCCCGGCGACGTCGCGAAATTGAATGTCTCGAGTTTCGGCCATCTTAATGCCCGGTCGAAAGGGGTTGCTGGCTCGGTCCTTTTGATTCCGTCGAATCGGTCTCGGGCAGGCGACCGCGTGGCTCACGGGCCATGGCGTCCTTCCCTCCTGCCACCGTAATAAAAGGTCCACCCGCCAGGGGCGCTGCCTCGGTGAATGCAATCCCCGGTACCGAAGTGGATTTGCCGGTGACTGGAAAGTCTTTACGCAAAGGATGATGCGGATAGCCTTCCCACATCAGAATGCGGCGCAAATCGGGGTGTCCGGCGAACCGAATACCCATCATATCGTAGATCTCGCGTTCGTGCCAATCTGCTGTCTTCCAAACGGTTGTCACTGTTGGGACCTGGCAGGTTTCTTCCGAGACGCTGAGCTGAAGTCGCAGATAGGCGCGGTGTTCGTAGCCGTAGAGGTGGTAGACCACGCTGAACCGGGGATCTTCGCCGTAGTTATCGATGCTGGTAATGTCGACAAGATAATCGAACTTGAGTTCCTCCTTCGCCATCCGGCATATATCTGCAATCTTTTCCGGATCAACTACTTGCATGGTGAGCTCGCCACGAAATTCAGCGGGTTCGGAGAGTAAATCTCCGAATCTGGCCTTGAGCTGCTGTGCAAGTTGCTGAGCACGCATGGGTTACAAATCTGATTGGGTGAGGCGCCTGCTTTCAGGCCACCTTCTTGAGGGTGGCTATCACCGGTTCTTTGGCCACCTTTCGCTGCAATCGCATCAGGGCGTCGAGCAGCGCTTCCGGGCGCGGCGGACAGCCGGCAACGTAGACATCCACTGGCAGCAGGTGGTCAATACCTTGCAGCACCGAGTAACTGCGGTACATCCCACCCGTTGAAGCACATGCGCCCATGGCGATCACATATTTAGGCTCCGCCATCTGGTCATAAATCCGTTTTACCACCAGCGCCATCTTGTAGGTCACTGTTCCGGCGACAATCATCACGTCTGACTGACGCGGGGAGAAGCGCATCACTTCCGCGCCGAAGCGGGAAATATCATAACGGCTGGCGCCGGTGCCCATCAATTCAATGGCGCAACAGGCCAAGCCCATCGGCATCGGCCACAAGGAGTTCTTGCGAAACCAATTGAGCGCCGCGTCCAAACGCGTGCAGATCACATCCCCTTCGATGCGCGAGTCGTAACCTATTTCTGTCTTCGTTTTCATGTAAACTGCCCCGCCGGGGGTGCTGCCGGGCAACGAAACCTAAACATCGTTCCAAAACGCAGGCAAGTTGAATTTGTGATTTTTTTCACAAACTTTTTTCATTATCGCCCTGACGGATTCTGAGACTATTTGACGGGCTAAACCAAACGCGGTTCAGCCAACAGTAACGCTCACTCTGCCGGGTCGGCTTTGGCCCGGGCGGGGTTATGCTTCACCAGGAGAGGAATGCTGGTTTGCGGCTGGCCGTCCAGCGACATATCAATCGAATAAAGGCCCGGGGTGTCGAACTTGAGTTGCTGGATATTGACGATGAAGTTCCGGGTGCCGAAATGGGAATCGCCCGGGAGCAGCACCTGGACCGGGATATCGATGCCGGGCATGATCGAGCGTCCGTCGGCGTCCACGAAGGCCAGGTGCAACTGGTGTTGGCCTTCATCTTCGCTGGTGAAGGTGAGCCGCAGGGCAATCGAGCATTGCGGATGAGTCGCCGGTAGTTTCTGGGTATAAATCGTGTCGAACGCTCCCAACAAATTCAATTTCCCGTTGTCGTCCGTTGCGGCATCGCATAAAACCGCCACTTGAATATTCATCGCCTTCCATTAAGCCAAATTCTGGATGGCGGCGCACGATTTTCTTTTTGGCCGGGTCACGACGCCCGGTCCCCGGATTCGGAATCCGATCTTGCCCCGGGCCACTTATCAAGAAAAAGGCCGCCGCCCGGGTTAACC
>DBMR01000039.1 GCA_002298785.1 Verrucomicrobia subdivision 3 bacterium UBA693 | reverse complement strand
GCCTTTGGCTTCCAGGTCCCGCAGCTTCTTGCGCCGGGTCTTGCGCTCTTTGCCGTCAATGGAGTTAAACAGCTCGTCGAAGGTGGGCGGAAATTCATAGACGGTATGGACATCCCGCTGGTCAACAGAGGCCATGCCACAACCAGCAACCGGGTCGGCTAATGCTTCCCGCAAGCCATCCAATGCAGCGTATTCGCGGCAAAGAGGCCCAAGGCTGACGGTGTCACACCGTTCCACGGTAAATAAATGCCGCAGCACCTCGGTCCAAACCTGATGCGAAACTTCTGGCAGAACCGGTGGATTGAAAATTTTTGGGGGAGTATTGGCGCCGACTAACCGAGCGACCCGAATCCGGAACGGCGGCAATCCGACTCCGCAGATGTAAACTGGAACGGCGGCAATCATAGCCTGGTCTTGAAAAAGCAAGAACAGTCGGAGAGCGGATTGCTCCCCATAAAACTGCCACCAGGTACGCAACCAGTCATACGTCATATAAACCGGGGCGCCACTGCGCAAGGCCAGTTCGTCCCACTGCGCCTTCAGCGGTGCCACCGCCTCAAAACTGGTTTCAATGCGGCACTGAGAAGTTCCAGAATTCATATACGAATCACCCTTCGTTAACGAAGGAACAGGGCTAGGAAACGCCCAAGCCCGGCCAATTTTTCTAAACGGGAATTATTGGGAGACGCGCAGGATACCAGGGGGAGGGGGAGTCGTCGCTGAACCCTGTGGGGCAGCGTAAGGGCCGATGCTCCAAGCACCCAATAGTGAACGTGACGCGTTCGAGAAATCTTTAGTAAATAACCCGGACAGGTTGACTCCAGCCCCAATCAAGGGGCTCCCGACCTTGAGGCGAAAATCACCGGTCGCAGGGGAAACAAAACCTGGATCGCCTCCATCCAGCCCGTGGACATCCTGTCCTTGGCTGCGGAAGCGATTTGAAGCATCGGGTGGCGCCAGCAGGAACGCGGAATTATCCGGCCGCGAAACGAAGTTATAATCCGCGGCGACGGCCCAGTTGGTGACTCCGGAATCTCCGATGATGGGATACCAACCGTAATCCTTACCATTCCCACAGCTTACAAACGCGCAGTTCTTGATTTCGGTGCCATACGCGGAGCCTTTAGGTCCTCCAAAGGCGAACACGTGCCCCCCGTTGCCATTATTAACCTTGTAAAAGAGATTGTTGTACCACTTGGTACCATCCCCGTCCACGTTGGCCGCATACGAAACATTGATGAACAGATTATTGCGAAAGACGATATTGGTAAACCATCCGGATGGATTTTCAAAAGTCTCGATTTGGCAGATTTGCGCTTTGCAGTTTACAGCTACATTCCGCTCGAAAAGAATGTCTTTCGACCAATTATAGTCATTCGTGGTAACGGCACGTCCGAGGGCCGTCGAGTCCGGACCAAAAATCTGGAAAAAGTCGGTGTGATTTTCTCGCAAGTAGCTGGCGTTGGTCATCAGGTTATCACAAATGATGTGCCCCTGGCCCCAGGTGCGAAAAGTGTCGGCCTGATCGTTGCCGTCGCGAAAAACATTTCCGGAAACAAGATTGCTGCGGCCATACATGCTGATCTGAATCCAGTCGATAGCCCGGAATACGTTGTTGCTGATGATGCAGGATCCCGCCGACACGGCGGGATCACCACTCGGGCCACGTGCCATGAAAACGCCGTAGGTTTTGTTAGTGAAAGGCCCGATAAGGCTGTTAACAACCCAGGTGCCGTGAGCCTCGGCATAAAGGTAAATCGGGGCACCGTAGGAGATGGCCGGGCCGACCAGAGTAAAGCCGTCGATCGTGAACCAGGGATAACGAATATTGAACCCTTGCAACGTGGCCCCGTACCCGACCAGCGTGACGCGATTACCTGAGGTGGCCACATTACGGTTGAGATCGGCGATTCCACCATAATTCCCGGCGTGCACAGCAACATAATCCCCGCCTTTCACCAGGCTTAAGGCCTTGCTGATGGTCGCGAATGGGACATTTTGAGACCCATCGCCGGTGGTATCACTGCCGCTGGTAGCCACGTGCCAGATGGAGCCGGGAATGCCCTTCCCGGAAAGTTGGTAAGTATCGGAGCAGATCACCGTCTCCCCGGTAATGAGCCTCACTTGTGCGCTAACCGTTACCGAACCCGTCGAGAGATAGGTATGGGTTACCCAAGGAAGGGTGGTGGTAGAGGTGGCCGAGTCGCCAAAATCCCAGTCACAGGAGGCTACCAAGGCCCGGGCATTGGCGACATTATTAGTAACATAAAAGGAACCTCGGGCGGGGACAGCGCCGAGATTTTTGCTGACCGGATCGACCCCTACCGCCACCAACCTCCAGGAAGTGCTGGTGACTGCCGGGGCAGACACGTGGAAATAATTTGAGGCAACGGCTCCCCGCCCCAGGCTGTTCGTTACCCAAAGTGTTACCCAGTAATCGCCGGCTGCGCTGAACAAGTGGCTGGCACTTGGTAGACTCCCCACTACGGCGGCCCCGCCATCACCAAAGGACCAGAAGAAGGATCGTGCATCCGCCAACACCGTTGCCGAGGCGTTCGTACCGGTCAAGGTCGCCAAAACCGGGCTGACCCCCAAATCTCGCGGATTAGAGCCACTCCCGCTCCCGAGGATTTGCCACGTGGGTGAGGTGAGCGGATTGGCGGCAACCCGATAAGAATTTGAGTAAGCCGAGAATTGTCCCCCGGTATTGGTGACCAGGAGAGTGACCATGTATTCACCATCCGCAGCGAAGGAATGCGAAATCTGGGACGACGTGCTGAAAGAAGTGGTTCCGTCCCCGAAATACCAGCGGTAGGCTACGATCCCGGCGTTGGAGGGAGTGGTTGCGTTAAGACCATCCACCGATCCGGCCGCATTGAACGAGGCGGTGACCGGTGCTATCCCAAGGCTCTCAGCAGTTGCCCAATGACGGATGACCCCGCGACGTTGATGTGGCCGAAGTGCCGCCCAAGCAAGATCAAAGTTCGTCCCGGTTCGATCAAACCAACCTTGGGGAGAACTAACGACGAAGTGCGCCGTAGGCACACCAGAAGCACCAGGCAATGCGGGTAACGCGCCGATGTTGAGGCGAGCCAGAGGCGAGTTCGGCAGTGGCCGCAACCCGTCATCGTCGGTAAACGGCAACCCATCCGGCCCCAATGGAACGCGCGGGTTTACAAACAAAGGATCACCTCCATTCCGGACGATTCCCGGTGGCACGGGGGAAATGACGTTCCAGCCGCACGATTCAGGCCCGGCAGCGAAGTTGTTGCCTACCAGGAAGCCCGTGGAATCAGTGATGGCATAGGCTCCTTCGCTGGACAGGTTTTCGTGCGCGCCGATGTCGACAAAAGCATTGTTGCTGATTACCAAGCCCGTCTGGACACTGCCCGAGACGCCGCCGATCCCCAAAGCATAGGCTTCCCCGAGGTAATTAGCAGAACGGTAAAAGGTATTGTGATCAAACACGACGCCCGACCGGGAAAAGGACCCGTGACTGTGGACCCCGACAAAAACATTGCTGCGCAAAATGAAGCCGCTGCTGTTCGTCCGATTCTCGATCATCGTCAACTGGTTATCGCAATTCTGAATCCAATTGCGTTCAAAGAGAATATTGGTCGAGTTCTCCAACCAGGAACCGACGATGTTCATCTGATAGTCGAAATAATCACTGCCCAAGGGGTGCTGGATGGATCGCATTTCGTCCGGGGTGAACCAAATAATGTTTGGGCTGTTAAGCAGAAGGTTGTCACGGATCACCAGGTTTCGCCCTTGTGGCTGGATGGCATACCAGCCATGCATCGCCAGGAACCGATTTCCTTTGACCAGGTGATTCTCCCCGTTAACGATTAAATTGGGCCCGAATAGGTTGGTGAAAGTGTTATTAACAATCACGCAATTCGAGGCAGCGGAGATGCCGGGCCCAGGGACGATGTAAACGCCCTTGAAAGCGGTGTTGGCGCTCCCAGCGTAGATGGCCGCCCAATATCCTTTGCCGCCATCAGCAGCCAAAGTGTCTGTGACGTAAAGCTGTTTGCCGTCCGGCGAGACCGAAGCCACAACATGCGCGGTATCGTGATTGGTATAGGCATACATGGAATCTGCGCCGAAGAAAACCCGGCTACCAGCGAGGAAACCGGCGGCGTTGAAATCGCCATCGGTAATTTGAACGAAGTTCGATCCGAATGAGGCATTGGTCGTGATGAGAAAGACACCATCACGGATCGTGTTATTTGTTATCAGACAACCGCTTCCGTCAGAGTAGGTTCCATCGAAGTCGATTCGGATTGCCGCATTATTCAGATCACTGGCACCAGTGAGGTTGAAACCTTCGATCACTATGAAACGGTGTTTGACGCGAAACTGACGGGCAATCACCTGGCTTGCCCCGCCGTTAGCAGGATTGGCTCGAAATGTTATCGGCGCGATACTCGTGCCATGTTGCATGGTCACTATGGATTCCCCGTACGAGCCCGGGCCAATCAGAACGACATCCCCAGAAACCATCACATTGGCGGCTTTTTGTATGGTGCGCCAAGGGGAGGCCTGAGTCCCGGGGTTGGAGTCGTTTCCGGTGATGTTTACGTAATAAGTTGCGGCCTGGAGACCAGAACAGGTCGCCATGACCAGGGCCAGGCTCAGACCAAAGGCGTTCCCGGGTTTTTCAACCGTGCGAAGCAGCAATCGAACAAAATGAAACATAAAACTCAGGGTACCATCGCACACCTGTCTTGAAGGTGGAATGAAATGCTCCACCTCAAGGCACTTTGGCGGCCATCGGCACCTCGAGATTAAGGATATGCAAAATTCGTGCCGGGCAGCGACACCCCACCCAGGTTTAGGGAAAGGTAGTTTTACAAAGACTTTAAAGGCGCTGATGCCGCCATTGGTTCAAGTGCTTCAGGCACGCCGGCTTCCAACTCGGAAGCAGCGAGGCAAGCGGGACCGACACAGGCTATGGTCCAGAACAGGAAATTGAGCTGTTTCGAAAAGATGAGCACATTGCTCATCATAAAGACGAGGACCAGCGCACTGGCGAGCAAAGCCGCCAACAGATCGCGGTCGGCAGGGCTCGCCTCACGATAGGCCCGGTAAAGCGAGCGGATGACGACAAAATAAAGAATTAGTCTCGCGAACAGCCCGAGGATTCCCGATTGAAAAAGATCGTAGGCATAATGATTGTCCCAGCTTTCGATCACCATGGTCTTCCCGCGGTAGGACAATTCCCATTCAATATCCCGTTCCAAGCCGCAACCCGGTCCGTAGCCCAAAAAGAACCGAATCGGCGACTGGGAAACCTGGTCCCAGGCGACGTTCCAAAGCTCCAGGCGATATTTAAACGTGCCCCCCTTAAACGAGTCGGCGTCGGCGGTTACTTTGGCGGAATCGAAAAGAGTGCGATAAACACCCGGTCTTGCGAGGAGCACCGCCACGGCCAGAAAACCCAGGGGGACAAGTTGCCGCCGGATTTGAGCACTCCCCAGGAAGACCAGGACCATGGCGGCCAAAGCCGCCCCGAGCCATGGCCCGCGGCTCTGCGCGAAATAGCAACTGCCGGCCAACAGCAAAGCGAGAATCAGCAACAGCCCTCGCCGCCAGGCGATACCAGCTTGAGTCGATAGTCCGAAAGCCAAAGGCAGCCCCATCGCCATTCCGGTGCCGAGGAGGATCCGATGCTGATAAGTGGCCACGACGTCGCGAAACATCGGCGTCTCCTCGTCCGGTGGTGCGATATAGGCCACAGGGTTAAACCCGGAATACTTTTCAATGAAGGCCAGACAAGCGACTACGCCCAGGCCGCAAGCGGCAGCGTTGAGAACTCTTAAAGCTTGTTCCCGGGTTTGAATGCTGGTCCCCACGATGAGGTAGAAACCCCATACTTCGAGCACGAAATCCAGGTAACGCTTCAGGCTGGGCAAAAATCCCACGGTCGTAAAGAGGAGGGACAACAAATTCGAGAGGCCCCACAGCCAAAACCATTTTGTGTACGGCAAGCTGGAAAGCCGAGCGCGCAATTCAGGTCGGCGCAGCCAAAAAAAGAAGAGAATCAGGAGGACCAGGCGGAAAATGGTCAATTGTGGCAGCGACCCGGGCAAAGGGATACGAACGAAGGTGCTGACCGAGACACACAGGAATACTGCATAGGCCACGCCATTGGCAAAGTTGCCACGCAACTTCCAGCACAAGGGCAGGAGAAGCGCGGCCAACAGCAGCAGATTAATAGTCTGAACCATGGATCAACCGGATCAAGGTGTCAGGAGGGGCGCCTGGCGATCATGGCTTTGCGCAACCCAAAGGACCACAGGAGCAAAAGCCGGTATTTCAAGAAGGCTGCCGACAGGTTGTCTGGCTTCAGCGAAGGTCGCAACGAGGATGCGAGCCACAGTATTCCGAGGATCCCTAACCGAATTACCGCAATGGCGGCCGTGCCCAGGCGGTATAACAGGCTTCCCGTGCGGCCGTAGTATTTGCGCATCCACTTGGACAGGGATTCGCATTTCATCAGCACGGCAAAACCGCTGGGAGCTTTTCGACTTGAACCTCCGGCGACATGGATGATCTGCGCGGAGCTCAGGTAATAGAGCTTCCAGCCACGGTCGGCCAGGGTCCGGCAAAGATCCACATCTTCGACATACATGAAATAGCGTTCGTCAAACCAGCCGATTTCGTCCAGGGCGCGCTTGTGGCAAACGAGGCACCCGCCATACAGTTTAATCACATAGCCGCTGGAGTTGGGATCGAGGTAAGGCAGGAACTTCCTGAGCCGGCGTTGGGAGCTTTTGGTGATGCAAAGCTGGAACAAAGACTCGCTCCATGGTGAGGGGAAATACTGGAGACCTTGCTCGTGAATTTCACCGTCGGGATAGATCATCTTACACCCGACCGCTCCCACTTCCGGGTGCTGCCGGATAAATTCGACCATCCTGGTTAGCGCATGATCCAGCAGGACCGTGTCTGGATTGAGCAACAACACGAGGTCTGATTGGACAAAGGGTCGCGCGAGGTTGTTAGCCCGGCCAAAGCCGATGTTGCCGCCGGAGTTGATTAGTTGGAACCGGGGAAATTCCTTGGCCACCATCTCCGGGCTGCCATCCCAGGAATCGTTGTCCACCACGATCACCTGTAGGGAAAGAGGCTCTTTGGAAGAAGCAATGGAAGTGAGGCAATCGCGCAGCAACTCTTTGCCATTCCAATTGACGATAACGATGGTGAGATCCATGGGTTCCTTAGAGCACTGAAGTGGTTTAGCGTGAAACCTGGGGTGCGGTTTCCGGCGAACTCCGGCGTGACCAGCGCTTGCGCAGAATGACACCGAGGGACTTCGCACGTTCGGCGGACTTCACACTCACAGCGCTGAGAATGTCTTTCGCCACGGAATACCGTCCCAGGCCCTGAACTTCCTCCCCTCCCATACCCTGCTTGAAATGATAGACCCCAGGGTTGCCTTCCGGGTTGATGCCCCCAAGATCATACCAGAGGCACCCGCGCTCCTTGAGTCTTTGCATCATGGTCCACTGTAGTAAGTAGGAACCTTTGCTCTTCATGCCTTCATTGCTGGTGGCTCCGAGCAGATAAATCCCAGTGGCACCGACCGTGGAGGCGACCAAACCGGTCATCGGAACTCCTGCCTTGCGGCTGATCATGATCAGCATTTTTTGATTCTCCGGCAAACGCTGCTGAATTCGCAGAAACTCGTTCACGTCCACCGTAGTTTCAAACTGCTTGCGCGCCATCATCTCGTGGTAGAGCGCGAGGAATTCGTGATACAGCTCTTCGCTAGTCCCTTCCGCTATGTGCAGGTCATTCCGTTCGGCGCCATTCAGTTGGTTACGCCATTTCTGATCCAACCGTTTACGGATAAGCTCCGGAGCCGGCGAGAGATCAACCCGGGAAGTCCGGTAAGCGGCAACGTCAGCGTCTGCCGTAAACTCAAATCCGCGCAACGCACTTGCTACTGCTGAACTGGGAGCTTCTTGCTGAAAAACCTGGGGAATGACCCGCAACAAAAGTCGGCGTCGCCGGGCGTACTCTTTCACCAGCGCGCTCATCACGGCACAAAATATCGACTCATCGAACTTCCCGTTCACAGCCTGACAGACAGGGCCCCAACGCAAATAGGCTATTCCACGTCCGATAATCGGGAGGCGAATGACGCGCAACTGCGCCAGAGCGACTGTTTCCGCTCCTCTCTTAAGTACTAAATGACTGAGCTGCGATTCCCCCCAGGAAACCGCCCCGTAGGCCCAGGTTTGATAAATATTTGCATCCGCAAAACCCTGAAGGCTACGGTTCCACTCGGCTTCGGAGATCTGGTCCACGCTGACCGTGAAGCTATTGGTCTCAGAGGTAGCGGATGGGGAGATGGAACTCACTTCGATCCTCCTTTAAGCAGGCTCTTTTTCATCCAGTGGAGAACACTATTCCAGCGGTATGCTCCAGTGATTTTAAGACGGAATTCCAGCGGCCAAATATCAGGATCCACATTGAATCGCCCACAGAGAAATTCCTCCCTCGTTTTAAAGGCTTCGGTTGGTTCACTGCAGAAAAGTTTCTCGTAGCCGACCCGTCGGGCTTCACCGTCGAGAGCCGAATTACGGGCGCCGAACGGATAGCTGAATACCTTGACCGGCTGCCCAACCGTTTCCTCGAGCTGGGCGCGGGATTGAGACAACTCGGTCGCGGCATGTTCGGGTCCCACCTCCAACAGATTGGCGTGGACGATCGTGTGTGACCCAATGGTCACAAGTGGATCCTGCGCAAGCGCGCGTAATTCCACAGAGGTCATGACTCGATCTTGCTGGGCGGCGGGGTGGGCCTGGCGCAACCAATCGGGTCGAGCGCCTAGTCGCCCCGAGGGCACAAAGACCGTCCAGGGAATCTGCCGCTGAGCCAGTTCAGGCGCCGCATTTCGCATCACGCTAAAGAAACCATCATCAAAGGTCACACAAACGTATCGCTGCCCCGGAGGTAGCGGCTGCGAAGGAACGCAGGAAATGGGCTTCGCCAAGGTGAGCAGCGTGTCCATTTGCCGGGCAAAAAGCTGCCGGTGCTCGTCGGGAACAGCATGATAATAGATGACCACGCACCGCGGGGCCGCCGGAAGACCTAGGAGCCGGCCGGCCCTTTCCCGCAGGACATCAAAGCCACGCACCAGCAAGCTAACGCTTAACTTAAGGTAGCGTTTTATTGATGCCATTGGTCAAACCAGAGCTTGAGCGTGAGAAGAGAAACGAGCAAAAACGTGTCTTCACCCTGATAATCAGTGGTTTCCCGCCGGATATCGGATGGGCTGAGCAGGCTGCGGAATGAATCTTCCGCCTGAGCGTTGGGCCGGCGCCAAAGATCGCGCAATACCGTGCTGTGGCTCACGTAATAATGCCAGTTTGGCCAAGAACCCTCAGTGGCTATGGACTTTTTCGCTCGGCTCATCCTCCGCTCCAGACGCAGCCAGTTTGAGGAAATGAATTCGACCAGGGACGACGCGCCGATCGGTGCACCGGTATTCGCGTCGGGAATGCGGGCCACCGGTCCTTGGCAGATTTGCGCGATGGCTTTTAGAAATACAGACCGGTTTAACTTATAATGCCAGGGTATCCGACGGTAAACCGTCATGATGTCGCGATCCGCAACCGGCAAGTTCCATCCCGTCATGCGTTGAGGAACCAGCCGTTGCTGATTATCGCCCTCGTAACACAAGGGGAAGGTCCGGCGTGCTTCCACCTGAAAAACCGCGGACGGACTATCCTGGGCCTGAAACTCAACGGGCACCCGGCCTTGCCAACGTTCCCTCATCTGCGCCGCGAGCGGTGACTGTCGAGAATGGTGGCTGAAATAGAATTCGTGACGAAATGGCGCTAGTTGCTCGCGGCCGGTCAATGGCGCGCTGCGCCGATTAAGCGGCAACCCTTTAAACAGGTAATCGCAATAGCACCCGGTGAGCAAATTATCGACACCTTCAGCCCGCAAATTGGGGATGATTCCTAAAAAGTGATTGTTGGCGAACGTTCCCATCCCCGCGGAGATCTTAACCCCCAACTCGGCGGTCCGGCCGTAGTATTCAAAGTCACGCTGCCACGGATGGAATGCCACTCCGATACTTCCTGCGATGGCCTCAGCTATCTTCAATTCGCGATTGGCCTCGTTGTAGCAAGTGAAGGCGAAGGTTTGATCCTTGTTTTCGATGCAGGCGAGAATCGCCCGCGAATCCAGCCCCCCACTGAGCGCCACCGCAGTGCGCCCCAGCCGAGACAGGGTCCGACGACGCACCGAATTCCGAAAAGCCTGGGCCAGCTCCTCGGCGAGCTCAGCTTCTGAGGCGCCATGGTCCGGCTGGAAAGACATGGCAAAAAATTGGCGCCGGCTGATTTTTGCCCCCGGCTCCATGGGGAGTGGGACGGTGGTCATCGTCCCGGTTTCCATGCATCGAATATTGCGATAATAGGTATAAGGCGGGGTAACCGTGCTCGTCATCAGAAACTCAGCCATGGAGACATCGTCCAATGCTGACTCTTGATCCGTGATGGCTGCCAGCACGTCGGGGTGGGAGCAGTAAACCCCGCCTGGTGCAAAAGTTAATTCGTAAGCGGGAAAAGCACCGGTGATGTCCGTGAGGATATGGAAGTTGCTGGTACCGGGATCGAAGACCAAGATCACGCAATTGCCACCCAGGTTCTCCAACGCTGACAGACCGTCCCGGCGATAGAGTGCGTAAAGCGCCTTCGCCGCCAGGCCGCCCGGACCGGAAATAGTCTCGCCCATTCGCCATTGAGCCTCATCAAGCCCAAGCCTGCCGGCGATGGCGATGACTACTCCTTCGGAACTGGTGTAGGGTTCCCACAGACCCTCGTTGCCGGTCAAAGTGAGAACGAGCCCAAATTCAGGCCTTTCGATCGTGCTTCCCCGACAGTGCTCACTAAACCGCAGCAAATCACCCGATTTACCCAATTTACGAACCAAGGCTGGTCGAAAGTCTAAGAGGAAGTCACTCATGAGCGATGCGCATCAGATCCGGGCTGCGCTTAGCCCCAGAGGCTAGGCTTTCCGAACAGGCGGTTGACCTGTTGCGCGCGCAGGTAATTGATGAGTTCCGCATCCTGAACACGAGGAATGCGCCGCAGGTACGAGGAGAAGAAACCGTATAGCAAGCCGGCGGAGACGACTCCATATGGTTTGTCTGGCAAGCGGCTGAAACACTTTGCCAGCATGAAGAGCGGGTGGTAGCCAGTGATGTAGTTGGCGCGGCCGTTCTTGACCCAGTTCTTCCAGGAACCATCGGCCGACCCAGTGGATTTCAATTGCAGCAACTTCAGATCGCGAAAGGTGTAGGTGCGCCAGCCGAGCATGTTGGCTTTTACCTCGTCCAGCGTATCCCACCCGGGTGCTTTCAGAAGTCCGCCGATACCTTCCCAACAAGCACGCCGATAGATCTTGGTTGCGCCTCTGACATGAAATGGTGGGTCGCCCTTCGCTTCTTCCTGCCAAACGCCGTTTACATCGGCACAGACCATACCTCCTCCCACGCCGAGCTTCGGATCGGACTTGAACCGCGCCAGGCAGGATTGAAAATAGTCGGCGTCAAATTGCAGATCGCCGTCGAGCTTAACGATAAAATCCCAACCTCCCCCGGGAAGGTGTTGGTAACCATCATAGAAGGCTTCAATGACTCCGCCACCCGATTTGCGAAAGCCACGATCTGGTCGATGCACGGCTTTAATCCATTGGTGCCGCGCCGCTGCCTCGTCGATTAATCCTCCGGTAGCATCCGTAGATCCATCGTTAACGATGACCCAGAATTTGGGGCGAACCACTTGTCTAGTGACCGAGTCAATAGTTGCGGAAAGGCGCTGAGCTTCGTTACGAACTGGCGTGATGACGAGATATTCGGGCAAATTCATCGTGCGTGGGCTGGGACCTGGATCCGGGCTACCGAGCGTGGTGAATAGCAGCCGTCAAGTTCGAGGGTCTAATTCGGCAATTAACCTTATTGCGAGACTGGCGCCGCGACTGCGCCGGCAGATTGAGGCTTGAGCACGCCATCGGGCTCCAGCAACGTGTTAACGAGCCGCAGGAACCCCTGCTTCTCAACACTCCAACGGTGGGTGAGGTAAACCTGCAACCCCCTGGCCAATATAGCTTGAACTTCCTGCGGGTGCTGATACGCCCAAACGATCTTTGCCGCCAGATCGTTCGCATCGTTAGGTTCGAAAAAGATAATGCTGCTCTCGTCAAAATAATCGGCAATGCCTGTGGTGCGAGGCACAATGACAGGTTTGCCCAGGCAAAGATACTCGAAAATGCGAGTGGGAAAATTAATTTCCGTGAATGGGGTCCGGTTATTGGGAATGATGCCCAGGTCGCATTGGCGGATGGCCGCCGGGATATCGTCAATTCTCCGTTTTCCACGATAACGAAACCGGTCCTGCATGCCCTTGGCCTTTGCCAGGGCAGTAACTTCCTCCAGGTAATCATTGCGGCCACCATAAACGTCCAGCACTACTCCCGCTACTCGCCGCGAGGCCAGTTCGATCGCCTGCACTGCGGTGGAAAGGCCATGTCGCTCAGCGATCAGTCCGTGAAACATCAGCCGAAATTCGTCTAGATGAACCCTCGCGTTGCTGGGGATATTGGGGACCACCTCGAACAAGCTCTCATCCGGAGTGTTCATTACAATGTGCACTTTGTCAGCAGCACAACTCCGGCTCGAGAACAGCCGGCGAAAAGCTTCGTTCGGGGTGAGGATCAGGTGAGCAAAGCCGATACTGCGCTTTTCCAAAATCTTCAGGAGTCTTACCATCAGCGAGTCTGGTTTTAGACCATAAATACTCTCGTAAAGCTCCGGCATGGGATCATGCAGGTCCAGGATAACTCGGGCCCCACCGAGCCGCGGTATCAATGCCGCGAAAACCAAAAAGTCCGGCATGTTGTGAACATGCACCAGGTCAAATCGACGACGCATCGATCGTCGTGAAAGCAGCCAAAAGGAATGCAGGAAAAAGCGGGCGTAATTCCAGAAGTAAAGCAACTTGCTGGATCTTTGGTGTGCGATGGGGAGCCGAGTGACGCTTAAACCGCCCCGGTCTTCCTGAACGGGAAGGTCCTTATCCTCATGCAGACAAATTAAATCCACGGTTGCCCCCTGATCCACGACCGTCTCCAACTCACGCCGGGGTCTGGGGTCATTGGGAAAGTTCGAATAGAGCACCACCGCCACCCGCTTACCCCGCAATGGCTTAATCAGCGATTCCCGGGTGGCACCGCTTCCACTTGCTTCCCGGGATTGGGATTGCGCGACGAATTCGTAGAAATAAGTCGCTAGCTCCGCGGCTGTCGGGTTCCAGAACTGCCCAGCGTATTTCTCCAAAACGTAGCTGAGCAGCCTGGAATACATTTCAACCGGATAGTTGAGGGCTGACGCCGGCTGATTGTCAAAGCGAACGTAGTCAGGATGAACATTGACCAGAACCATCCCACCGTGCTCCACTATCCAGTTTAACTTTTGGACCCAAATATCAGGGTGACGTTCACCCAAGATAAGGAAGAGGGTTGAATCCTGGGCAAGCGTGTAAGGCAACTCCACATAACCCTGCTGACGGGCCGACAGGGGGCGATCAGATGAATCAGACAGTACCGTTTTCGGACGTGGAACCCAAAATGGGAAGATCGTACTCTGTCCGTGAGGCTGTGGTTCGAAGGGATCAGTATCAAAGGTGGAAGCGTCATAGGCGACGTCCAAGTTGTGGATCCAATCAAGATTATGGAGCATGAAGCCGGATCGAAATCCGGATGCGCCCCACTCCCTTAGATAATGGTTTATGCGAGTGGCTTTAGGGGCGAACTCCTCACGATTGAGGAAGAGTTTGCCGTCATGATACAAGTCGTGCACTCCCAGTTCGCATCCCTCGGCTCGGATTATTCCCCTCAATTGCGAGGTGACCTCATAGTCGCCTTCCGGGATAAGATTGAACGACGAACGAAATCCCAGTCGTTTTTCCAACTTGATGAGTTCAGGGATGTTTTTAACCCCGCCCACGCCCTCCACATCGTGAGTCAGCACCAGCGCGAATTTCTTCCCATGAGGCCAACCAGGCCAGCCGGGAGGTGCCTTTTCGGAGCCAGGGATAATCGGCCAGACCTCTCGCACGTTTTCACGAAGCCTTCGTGCGAAAAAACTGCGGACGGCGAGACGCATCCGAACGGGCAGGAGAGGCTTGATGCCGTAATAAAGACGGTTGCGGAGCATTTTGGAGCAGTAGAATGGGTCAGCGCCAAGTCCTGTCCATCATAAAGCGGGCAAGGCGAAGCGCCGGATAAACGCAAACCTGCGATCTATTCAATTACCACCGGAATTATCATGGACTTCCGTTAAGCACCTAGACCGGAATAGTCAATTGGGCTTATAGTTCCTGAACCAAGCTCTTCGGAACGTAAGTTTTGCTCTTGTTCAGGACGACCCCGACGTTGGAGCGGGCTTCCGCAATCATGTTGCCCGCTTTCCGGATCACATCTTTGCTGGTCTTTTCCGCCTCGGCCACCATCAGGGTCATATCCATGAATCGGGCCAAACGAGGGGTAAGACTCACCTGGCTGACAGGTGGCATGTCGAAGATGATATAGTCGTAGTCGCTGGCCTTGAGCTTGGGCACCAGGTTCTTGAATCGACGAGGAAGGGCGCTGGGAATCTTGTCGCAGTTGCTGTCCTCGCTGACAACGAAGAGGTTGTCCTGGACTTTGGCGCCGTCCCGCTTCTCCATTGTCAGCGCGAAGTCGATGTCATAGGCCAGATCCCCCTTGTGAAACTGGTGCGCGGCCCCCTCCTGAGAGTTCATGTCCACGAGCAGCACGTTGCCTTCTCCGGTTTCGGAGAGCGACGCCGCCAACCCGGCCGCGATGGTGGACACTCCTGCTCCTTCACTGCAGCTCGTGATCGCGACGAGTTTGGGTTTATGGGTCATGTTGTTCACCTCGAAGAAGGTGATGAGCCGATCGCGCAACGCCTCGGAGAATGGCCGTAATTGGTGACTCGGATCCCAGGGAACAACCTCGGCCGCCGAGAGGGGGGCAGAACCAGATGTGGAAACCACAGCCTGGCTCTTGGAGTCCGAGGCCGCGCCTGCATTCGAGGGCGCCCCGAGCAACTTAGTGGACTTGCCATTGGTTAGGTGCTTTCCGCTGCCGTTCAGCTTGAAGGCGGGGATGGAAATGAACAACGGCAAGCCAATCCCAACTTCAATATCCGAAGCACGTTTGATGGAAGGATCCAGATACAGCTCGAGGAGGAACGCCAAAGCGATGGCTGCCATAAAACCTCCAGCAAGCAGTCCATAGCGAATCTTGTCCAGCTTGGCGCTATCGCGTGCGGCCGGAGTGGGCGTCTGAATGGTACTGATGTTGGAGACCTTCCCATTCTCGTTGCTCTGAGCTTGTTCCTGGCTGGCGTAGATGGCTTTGTATTTGGCTTCCTGCTGGTCCCGTTCCATCTGCAGCTTGGTGATCTCGCCTTCGGCATCGTAAACCCCATCGGCCTCTTTCCTAACTTTATCCAATTGCTCGTTAAGAATTTTGAGTTTGGAAAGAATCGCCAGTACCCGCGCCGACTCGGTCATAAAGGCTTCGCGGGACTTGGCCGCAGGGTCGACTTCAGACGATTTGCTAGTGCTGACCTGGACGGCGAGCAACCCGGGATTTTCAGCTTCCATCTGGAGTTTTTGCTTCTCCGCTCCCGCCAACTGTTCCTGAGCAGACTTAACACGAGAATTTTCGGGTGTGAACTGCAGCAGCAATTCCTGCTCGCGTTTGGTGTAAGTGTCCACCAGGGAGCAGATCTTGCGATAAGCGAGAATCTTCTCGGGAGCAACCGCTTGATGATCCTTAACCGCGGCCACGGCCTGCGTGGTTTGGGTGGAAGCTACCACAGGGTTAGTGATCGAAATACCGGCGACCACGTCTGTCGAGGAGTTAGTAACGCCAAAAGGCAGCGGCAAGTTAAGCACCCTCGCCATTTCGGTTACCGAAGCCTGGCGCTCTGCCAGTTCTGCTTCCGCGCTGAAAATTTCCTGGCGAAACCGGGCAATTTGGTCCGCATAGGCTTTCTTGGTCTCTTCCAAAGACATCACGTTGGCGTTCTTTTTAATTCTGCGCAGCTCTCCCTCGGTATTCGATAGCTTGCTCTTCAGGCTTTCAATCTCTGCGGTCAGGAATTTGTCGAGCGCGCCACCCTTATGGATTTCGGAGTGTTGCTTAAGGTAAGTGCTGACGATCTGGGCAAGCACGGGCTGCACAATCTCGGGGTTCGTGTGGGCAAAGGTCACACGCAGCACGCTGCCGCGCCGACCCGCATCGGCCAGAAGTCCCTGCCGCACCACACCGATAGCCTGATCCAAATCATTGGCGCCACCGTGGCCCCCCAGGATCTTATTGGGACCAATGTTGGTTACCGCCTGCGCCACCACGTCGCGGCTCGTGAGGATATCAAGCTCGGCCTGCATCACTCCCTCGCCGCGGGAATCCGGGGATTTCACGCGACTGTCGTCCACCTGCGTCGGGTTCTTGCCCTCGACCACATAGCGAATCAAAAGTTTTGCTTCCGAAACGTAAGGCGCCGGGAAGACAAATGGAGCGAGGAAAAACCCAACCACCCCAAGCGCGGAGACAATGAGGATTTTCCACTTGTGCTTGAACAGGATGTAAAGAATGTCGCCTGGCTTGATTCCAAGCCCCGGAGCAGGAGGTTGTAGTTTAGCAGTCATTAGATCGGTTGAGGAGTTGAAGACTTTACCAAAGAAAGTGATTAGGAAAGGTGTGGATAAAGGACGCGGCCGGCGAACTTGAGCACGGGGATGGGTAGGAGGCCAGAGACGCGGTTGACCCACGTCTCGGCACGATCCACATCAGTCACGAAGCGCCCGGCACGATAATCGTAGCGGAAATATTTGATTCGATCTTCTTTGGCCCCGAAGCCGAGTTTATAACGGCGCAACCCTTCGTTAGCTAACGAAGATCGGCCCAGGTGAAGGTATTTTGCGCCCAACTCAGCGAGATGTTTCATGGCGGACCACATCACCAGGTTGTTCGCCCGCAAATCCTGGTATTTGAAGTCGGACGCGCCAAATTTGTAAATCGCCTCGGGACCATGGTGGAAATAGACACAAGCGGACACCGGTTGGCCCTGGTGCCGGGCGATGGCCACGAAGCCGCGGCCCGATTGGAACACATGTTCGGCAATTCGTTGGAAAAATCGGAACGGCTGTGGAGGCAGACCATGCCGTTTGCGAGTGAGGCAGTGCAAATCGTAGTAGGCTTTTGCGGCCTCCGGGGAAGTCTCGAATTGAATCTTCACCTCAGCGCTCTCGGCCTTGCGAATAGCGCGACGAACAGATGCTTCAAAGCGCTTGAACATCGCTTCGGCATCAGCCTGGAGTTCAACGACGTGCGTCAAGAACTCCAGCGAAGGTGCTGCCGCTGGTAAGCTGCAAGTCCCCCGAAATTCCAAATACTTCCAACCCCGACTTCGACCTTTCTCCAACGCGGCGGCCTGTAAACACGCTGCCGTTTCCGGGCCATCCGCCAGCGGCAGACAAAAGTCGCTAAATGGCAGCGATACCCCACGCCGCCCGGTGAGCGGACTGCTCACCTCCATTAGCGGCAGGCACAGTTCGGCGGGGCTTTTGCCGGAGCAGATGCTGTAGAGCGGCACATGCCCGTAAGACCCCATCAGTACTCGCGCCCAGGCGCAACTCTGGAAAAATGAACTGCCGGGTTTCCCGGCCAAGCGTCGGTCCCATTCCGCGTCGGTCGTAGGATCGACGAACGAGACGGAACTGTCCGGAGAGCGCTGGCTCAAGTGAGTTAGGGTGCAGCGGAGGGCCACAGCGCCCCCTGCCCTTTCAGGTCTTCTTCTTAAGAATGCGCGCGGGATTGCCAGCGACAATGGCTCCCGGGGGAACGTCTTTGGTCACCACGCTCCCGGCGCCCACGATGGCTCGCTCCCCAACGGTAATCCCGCACAGGATCGTGCTGCCTGAACCGATCGAAGCGCCTTTCTTAATGACCGTCGGCACACATTTCCAGTCCGCCTCGGTTTGGGGCGACCCGTCCTCATTGGTCGCACGGGGGAAGCGATCATTGATGAAGGTTACACTGTGACCGATGAACACTTCATCTTCGATAGTGACTCCTTCGCAGATGAAGGTATGGCTGGAGATCTTGCAACGCTGCCCAATCCTGGCGCCCTTTTGGATTTCAACAAAAGTGCCAACTTTGGAGTCGTCACCGACTTCGCAGCCATAGAGGTTCGTAAAGCCGAAAACCCGGGTATTTTTGCCGAGCTTTACGTCCGGCGCGATAAGCTGGAAGTCCTTGTAGGAAGGCATGTGGTTAAGGGCGTCGAGATCCTGGATTCAGATCGTGGCGGCCGGACCGCGCGTTGCGGCATCGACTGGGACAAGTTCACAAATCCAGTCTTCCGACTAAAGTTGTTACGCGCCAGCTAGTTGGCGACCGTCTGAACACGCGGTGCAGCCTTTTTGCGGCTGGGTTTGCCGTTTCCGTTGGTTTTGCCGTTACCATTTCCGTTGGTGCCATTATGGTCGGCGGCGGTCGGAACGGTTTCTGAGCTGGGGCGGGCAGACTCGAATTTCGCCAGATCCACCGGGCTGCCGTTGCCTTTAAGTGACATGGAAGAGGCTTCCAGGATTTTCACCAACTGCAGCCCCTGTTCACCATTCGATATCGGCGTTTTACCCGATTTGATGCAGTCCAGGAAGTGCTGGCATTCGGTGCGCAGCGGTTCTTCCTGCTTAATGTAGGGAGCATACACATCCCCGTAATGGTAGGCGTAATGAAACTCAGCAAAAGTATCGTAGTGGGGCGGACGCTCCACGCGCGCGTCGAAGATCCGGAGTTTCTCCAATGGCGCCACATCATCATAGACGATCATGCGCTTGCTGCCGACGATGGTCATTTCGCGGATCTTGCGCGGGTCCAGCCAGCTACTGTGAATAATGGCGGACCGGTCCCGACGGAAACTCAGGCACATCGAGGTGACATCTTCGATGCCAGGCGTGACATGAGCACTGCCCCGGCAATTCACGCTCGTGGGCAATTCTCCAATGATGTGCAGGATGATGGAAATATCGTGAGGTGCCAGGTCCCAGGCCACATTGATGTCCTTCTGGAACAGGCCGAGATTAAGCCGCCGCGCACTGATGTATCGGATGTCTCCGACATCGCCGCGGTCGATGATCTCCTTCATTTTCCTGACGGCCGGAGAATACAGGAACGTATGGCCGACCATGAGGATCAGCCCGTTCCGTTTGGCGATAGCCACCAACTCCTCACACTCAGCAGCGGAAGCGGCCATTGGCTTCTCAATGAAAGTATGTTTGCCGGCCTCCAGGCTGGCTTTGGCCATTTGATGGTGCCATTTCACTGAGGTGGCAATCACCACCGCATCCAGACCCGCACCGTTGAGCATGTAGCTGAAATCGGTATGAGCCTCGACTTCAGGGTAAAGCGTGCGCATGTGTTTCAACCGCGCCTCGCTGACGTCGCACATCAGCTTAAGCTGGCAATCCGAGAGCGCGCGAAAATTTCGAATAAGGTTGGGGCCCCAATAACCGCAACCGACAACTCCGACCTTAAGGGGTGTATTCATAGGGATTCTTGATTCAGGGTCATTTGAATTCCGACATTGATAGCGCTTAGGTTTGCGCGGTGGATTGCGGGACGGCTGTCGCGGAGGCGGCGGTCCCGGTTTTATGGGCGCGACTGCGGGTCTCCAGCACCTGGATGAGCAGCGCGGGAATGGTCTTGAGAATAATATAGAGATCGAGCCAGAGGGACTTGTTCCGGGTGTACCAGATATCCAACTCCATCATGCGCTCGAATGTTGTGCTATTCTTGCCGGACACTTGCCAGAGACCAGTCAATCCCGGCAGGGTATCGCACCGTTTCCGGTGCCAAGGCAAAAAGGCCTTGTATTCGTAGGGTAAACACGGACGCGGCCCCACCAAACTCATTTCACCACGCCACACGTTGATCAACTGGGGCAATTCATCCAGCCCGGTAGCGCGAATGATGCGCCCGAAAGGAATCAGCCGGCTGTCACCTTTGGAATCCAGTTTAGTCATCGGAAGATGGGGATTCTTGATCAATTGGCCGGTATAATTCTGGTGACCGGAGGTATCCGCATTTACTTTCATGGTGCGGAATTTGAGGCAACTGAAGGGACGACCCCGGAAACCGACCCGCTCCGACTTGAACAGCACTGGGCCAGGTGAAACCATTTTGATCAGCATCCCCAGGCAAAAGGACAATGGAACCAAGACTGGAAGCGCCAACAAGATGCAAGTCCTGTCAAGAATGCGCTTCCAGCTCTCCACTTCCTGTGAAGCAGCAACTCGCTCCTCGACAAAATATGCTTCTTTCTCAACTGATTTCATAGTTTTAGGTACGACTCTGCATCATCAACTCCCCCAGGAGGTGCTGATGCTGGTAAAGCCTTGCCTTGCAAGGCGTTTTACCCCTCTACAAAGCTCCGCACTTGGTGTTTCGGAGACTTCTCCGCCACTCTTTCCATCCGCCCCAAATTCCCTTCAATCTGTCCTTCCACTCCGGCATCCAAGGCCGCGACGATGACCGCCGCGCCATCCGCACGACATCCAGAGCCCGACTCCGGACGCTAAACCCTCAAATTCATCGGTTCCCGAGTAATTTCTCCCAATGCGAGCGAGGGCAAAACGCGAGCCATCGGCCTCGAATCCAGGCTGACCAGGCTGCTATGCACTTCTATCGGCGTCGGCCGCCCCAAAATGTCCAGAAGGATCTGGACCCGGCGTTTTGAAGGCCAACTGCGCAAAACCATGGCTCGCATGCCAAAAAACACCCCGCTTCCCACCGTCACGTTATCACCGGCGATCGGATGATCTTGCAGTGGAATAGTTTCCGATTCACCAAAGCACTCCTGGAGCTCACAAATGACAGCATCCGGGACCACGGGGATGCGCGAGCCAAAATGCACCAGGCTGCTGACGCCCCATGTATGGCGAATCTGCTGCATCTTCTCTTCTAAGTCGCACCGCACGAACAAGTAGCACGGAAAAAGTGGTTCGGTTATGTTCTTCACGACACCCCGGCAAGTCACCTGTTCCGATCTTAAGCGGGGATGGAAGACTTCCAGCCCGTACTGGGACCGGAGGTTGGCCGCAGCGATGTGTTCCTGTTTAGGCTTG
This sequence comes from Verrucomicrobia subdivision 3 bacterium UBA693, assembly GCA_002298785.1. Lineage (GTDB taxonomy): Bacteria > Verrucomicrobiota > Verrucomicrobiia > Limisphaerales > UBA8199 > UBA693. Next base: position 85,145 of record DBMR01000039.1, on the reverse strand, counting down.
GTCCGAGCGCAATACCATGCCGACCGAACCGACGGTTCAGCCGACGATGGAAGTTCTTCGCAATTCAGAATAGAATTCACGCGCTCGGTTTTAATTGATTTACCACCTGTGTTCTGGGCACCCAGCCCACTTGTCACAAAGTTTTACACTATTTACTTGTCCTTGTCGAACAATATTTTGCGCAAGAAAATACGGAAGAAATTCAGTAGTATTACGTAGGGTGTTTAACCGAATTAACGAAACTTGACCGGAACTGAAAACGTCAAAGGTAGAACTTGAACCGTGGCCCGCAAAAAGCGGGTATACTTCCTCATGCCACGTCCTGGGATCAACGCCAGACACTGCACCACCGGCTCGTAAATGTAATAGAGTATACCTCACAACTGAAGTTAGGCTGTATATATAAGTCAAGCCAGGTTATTATCAACTAATTTTGTCACCTGAATCGCAATTTTTACGTTACATCGTTGTGCCAATTTCTTCCGAACGTCTAAAACCAAAGCGTCCAATGTTGCCCAATCCTGATGGCAATTCTCAAAAACGCTATTGCCTCAGCTACAAGCAATAATCGAGCCAAGACGCTCGAGAATGTCTCAAGCGCCATTATTTTTGCGATTAGGAATGAATCGACGAAGCGATCCCTTCCGCAGCTCGTCACCACGGAGGGATTGAACTCAAGTTATGTCAGAAGCCGAGGTATCTAAACTACACAGAAAAAACCACTTAGAACCAGGTGAATCGTTCGGGTACGTAGACGATGTCCGAAGGTTTCAGAGGGAAGGTGTCTCCAGGTTTGCCATTCAGAACCTCCTTAAGATTGACGTAAAAATGCCGGACCTGACCATTTTCTTGACGGATGACTGTCACAGTTTTCAGATTTGCCTTGGTGTAATCGAAGCCTCCGGCTTCCATCACCGCTTCGAGGGCGGTGATCGGGCGATCCGTTACCACCTTACCCGGTTTCAGCACCGCGCCGGTGACAAACACGGGAAAGGTGGATGATTCCACCGTCACCGACACTTCCTTCTGCACCAGTTCTTTGGCGTAGAGTTCCAAGAGCTGCTTCTCCATTTCCGTAGGGGTAAGTCCGGCGGCTTTGAATTCGCCTACGACCGGCAAGGTAATGCGCCCATCCCGCCGAATCTTCTGTGTGGTGTTGAGGTTGGCTGCGCCCGGGAAAGTAATCTGGAGGGTATCCCCTTCATTGAGCTGAAGCGGATCGGTCGACCGGGTAGCCGACGCCTGTTGGTCGAGACTTGCTGGTGGGGTAGACTTACAGCCGGCCACGGCGAACGCGAGTATTGCGCAGGCCAAGGTGACTATCACGAATCTTGCGTTCATAGCCCGACAGATCATGTTTTTCATGCTCGCCTTCCTGTTTTTTAGCAAAGAGAGATACTTGTACTGCGCCCATTCTTTAGGCAAAATCACGGGATAAGTCAAATCTTTTAAGCAACTTCCACGGCTGCTGCAGCGGCACAAATCCACCTTCTTCCGGCCTCCACACATGTCAACCAAGGTCAAGACAGTATTTCATTCTTGCATGGCGCGTGATTCAGCGTAAAACGGAGTGGAAAAAGTCGGCAGCCGACTTTTAACACTATGATTTATCACGATTCGACGCCTGCCCTTGAAACCAAACCGGTCGAGCGCGAGCCCCGGGCAATGCTCAAGGGTGACGCGGCGGCTTCCGGCCATGGCGGGGGACAACCCCACACCAGACCTGTCATTTTTGACAAAGTCCAAAACTTCATTACGGCGTCCCAACTTCGTGCGTTAGGCGTGTATCCTTACTTTCGGGTGATCTCCTCGGCCCAGGACACCGAGGTGATAATCGATGGGAAGCCGGTCCTGATGCTAGGCTCAAACAGCTACCTCGGCCTCACGAATCACCCGAAAATCAAGGAAGCTGCCCGGGCTGCGGTGGAAAAATACGGCACTGGTTGTGCCGGGTCGCGCTTCCTCAACGGGACGCTGGATATCCACATCGAATTGGAGCAGGCCCTGGCTCAATTGGTGAAGAAGGAAGCCGTCCTTCTTTACAGCACCGGTTTCCAGGTCAATTTGGGAGTGATCAGCGCCCTGGCGGGAAAGGGCGATTACATCCTCGGTGACAAAAGCAACCACGCGAGCATCGTGGAAGGCTGCTTGTTGTCCCCGGGAAAGTTCCTCCGCTTTTCCCATAAGGACCTTGGCGCGTTGGAAGCCCGTCTCAAGGGAATTCATCCCGAAGCCGGCAAATTAGTGGTGGTAGACGGTGTGTTCAGCATGGAAGGGGATATCATTCAACTTCCCGAGTTGTGCCGCATCGCCAGGCGCTATGGCGCCGCGGTAATGGTGGACGATGCGCATTCCATTGGCGTCCTGGGCAAGTACGGCTCGGGCACCAGTAATCATTTTGGGTTGACCGATGACGTGCATCTCATCATGGGGACCTTTAGCAAGTCCCTGGCTAGCCTGGGCGGGTTCATCGCTTCCGACGCGGCGACCATTGACTACCTCAAGCACCATTCTCGCAGCCTGATTTTCAGTGCCAGCATGAGCCCGGCCAACGTGGCCGCCGTTCTCGCCGCGCTTCGGATCATGATCAGCGAACCCGAGCGCATCGCCCAGCTTTGGGCCATGACCGAGCGGATGAAGAAGGGCCTGCTGAGCCTCGGCTTTGACCTGGGCGATTCTCAAACGCCCATCCTGCCCCTCTACTGCCGTGATTTGATGAAAGCCTTCAATCTGTGCAAACGGCTGCAGGAAGAAGGAGTCTTCGTCAACCCAGTGGTTTCCCCCGGAGTACCGCCTGGAGAAGAACTGATCCGCATCAGCCTGATGGCCACGCATACCCCCAAGCAGATCGACTTTGCTTTGGAGAAACTGGCGAAGGTTGGCAAAGAGCTGGGATTAATCTGATTGAAGGTCTTGCTCACAGGAGCGAGCGGTTTCGTGGGAAGTCATCTCTTGGAGAGTCTCGCCCAACGAGACATCCCGGTGGTAATCCTGTTGCGGGAATCCAGCGATCGCAGTTTCCTCCGTCAATTACCTCCACAGGTCGAGGTCCGCTTTGGCTCGATTTCTGACCCGGCGAGCCTGGCGGCAGCCATGGCAAACGCGACCGACGTAATCCACTGCGCCGGAGCCACGAAAGCGCGCACCATCGAGGGCTTTTACGAGGTCAACCAGGTCGGCACCCGCAACGTCGTCAACGCCGTGAACGCCCACCCCGGCATCAGGCGACTCCTACATATCTCGAGCCTGGCCGCAGCGGGTCCTGGCACCAGGGAAAAACCTGTTCGCGAAAGCGACCCTCCCCACCCTGTTTCCCACTATGGACGCAGCAAACTCGCCGGCGAAGAGGAAGTGCGCCAGGGTTGCCGCCACGAGTTCACCATCATTCGTCCTCCGGCCGTCTATGGCCCGCGCGATCGTGGTTTTCTCCCCATGTTCGCCGCGGTGAAAAGGCACCTGCGCCCCACACCCAGCGCCGCACAGCGCCTCTCCCTGGTTTATGTGAAGGATTTGGCAGAGGCGTCGGTGGAAGCCTTCCTGCATCCAACCGCGGCGGGCGGCACTTATTTTGCCGCCGGGAGCGAGGTCGTTTCCAGCCGGGAGCTTGCCAGCCTCATCGCGCAGAATCTAAAGACTTGGACCATTCCCCTGCCCTTGCCCACATTCGCTTTGTGGCCAGTCTGCCTGCTCAAATCGATTCAGGCCGCCATCACCGGCAAACCTGACATTCTCGGCCTGGAAAAGTTCCCAGAATTGCGAGCCGCCGGCTGGGTGTGTGATCCCCAGCGCCTTACCACTGAATTGGGCATACGCTGCGCCACGGATCTGCAAACCGGCATCCAGAAAACGATCTCCTGGTATGAACAAAACGGGTGGATCTAGTCTCTTCCGGAATTACACGTTTGTTGACTATGCCACGCAGGCGTACAACCTGGTGGTCGCGCTCCTGATCCTCCTGTTTCACAATCACACCGTGCCGAATTGGGTGAACCTGCTCGTAATTCAAGGCATCCTGGTCCTGGTCGTGCATGGGCTGATCGTAGGCGAGGCACGACGTCCTCATCCCATCCTTGGGTTTCTGCGACATTTCTATCCAGTGTTGCTCTTTGCGTGGTGGTATGCCCAAACCGGCCGGATCAATCGCATGTTTTTCCTCCATTACCTGGACGAACCTTTCATCCGCCTCGAGCAATACCTGTTTGGCTGCCAACCAAGCGTGATCCTGATGGAGAAACTCCCTTACCTGGCCGTCAGCGAGATTTTCTACGCGTCCTATTTCTCCTATTACCTAATGATTGGAGGGGTAGGCTTTTACCTTCTTTACAAGAACCGCGAGCATTTCTTCCATTACGTATCAGTCATTTCGTTTATCTTCTACATTTGCTACCTCGCTTACATCCTTCTGCCGATCGTCGGACCGCCTCTCTTCTTTAACCACGTTGAAAGCCATATTTTGCCGCCGGAATTTCAGACTTTTGGCCAACACACCATTCCGGAACCACTGACCCATGGTGTCTTCTATCGCATAATTATCTCGATCTACGAGGCGGTGGAAGCACCGGGCGCGGCCTTCCCCAGCAGTCATGTCGCCATCGCCTGGACCACCGTCTATTTTTCTTTTCGATACATCCGCAAGATCTGGTTACTGCACGCCGGCCTGGCTCTCCTGCTCACGGTTTCCACTGTTTATTGCCGCTACCATTACGTGCTGGATGTTTTAGCCGGTGGTTTGACCGCCCTCGCGCTCGTGCCTCTGGCCAACGCGCTGTATTTTCGTTCGATCCGGTCAACGACCAACGCCACGGGATCCACCGGCCCCGCAGCCCCGGAACTGACTCAGACCCCAAGCTCGTACAGCCGGTAGACTTTATAGGGCTTCCCTCCAATCGCCTCCAGCACCCGGGTCATCCGCACATTATCTTCGAGGATCCAGGATGCCTCCGACTCCCGCACTCCGGCCGCAAAACCGACCTTCAGACCCTCAATTAACATCGCAGATTCCAATCCGCGACTGCGATATTCTTTGGTCACTCCCAAAGTGATCACCCGAGTACGCGTGGGTTTTTTCCACTGAAAGACATAAGGGAGAAAACCGAAGATAGCTGGTGTCAACAGCTTGCCTTTCAGCGGTTTGATCGCCGGGTTGTAATCCGGCAACGCCAGCAGGAAACCCACGGTCTTGGGACCGGATTCGGCGAGCCAGACCAAGCCTTCCATCATGAGCGGTTTGAGTCGCTCGGCCATGAAGTCCATCTCCCGCATGGTCATAGGCACGAAGCCCCAGTTGTCCTCCCAGGCCGCATTATAGACATCTTTGATTTTACTGATATCGGCCGCCAGGCTTTTCCGCGTGACGGCCCGCAACGACACGTCCGGGTAACGCCGCCGCACCATATCCGCAATTCGAGCCAACCGGTCCAGCGGGATCGCTGAAAGGTCTATGTGAAACGCGATCAGGTCTTTGGCTTTGACGCAGCCCAGGCCTTGGAGCAAACCCACATAATAAGCCGGATTGTACGGCATCATGAAAACGGGCGAGGAATCGAAGCCCTTGACCAGCAGCCCGCATTCGTCATTAGTGGTGGGGTTCATCGGCCCGAGCAACTTAACCGCTCCCTGCTGCCGCCCCCAGTCACCCACTGCCTTGAACAGCGCCTTGGTCACCTCCGCATCATCGATACACTCAAAAAAACCGAAAAAAACCGCCTTCACCGGCTGCGTCTGATTGTAGGTATCATCAATAATACCAGCGATCCGGCCGACATCAACACCATCGCGCCGCGCTAACCAAAGCTGGATGCGGGCATGTTCGAAAAGCGGATTATGATCAGTGAAGACCTTCTTTAAATCCATCAGCAACGGGGCCACCCACAGTTGATCATTCGCATAAATGCGATAACTGACTTGTAGAAAGCGGTCAATATCCCGGCCATTCCGGGCAAGCGCAATAACTTCGACTATGTTGCTCATTAACTCAGGTCGTAATGGCCGACAGCTTGGAGGAACTCCCCGCCTGGAGCAAGCAAAGGCAGTGAACGTTCGATCTTAAGCAACCTCGTCTGGTGCCGGACCGTACAGCCGACACCACAAAGTGAGCAGAGAATGGTAAGCAGCGAAAACTGAAGATTCTGGACACTGTCGGCTCCGAGCGCTTCTCCGATAAGGCACTTGACTAGGGCGCCAATGGGACGAAGTTGGTTTTCAGGGTCCCATTCTGGAAAGGGTTATATGGTTTCCGATGCTGGCAGCTTTGCCACGACTCACTGGAGTGTCGTGTTGACGGCGGGGAAGGACAACGATCCCAGAGCAGCCGTAGCCTTGGAGCGACTGTGCCACGACTACTGGCCACCGCTCTACGCCCATGCCCGACACCGTGGCTACTCCCCCGAAGATGCCCAAGATCTGACCCAGGAGTTCTTCAGGCGGTTGCTGGGAAAACACTGGTTAAATGCGGCCGATAGCCGACGAGGTCGGTTTCGATCTTTTCTGCTGGCGTCCTTCAATCACTTCCTGGCAAATGAATGGGACCGGGCGCACGCCCTCAAACGCGGCGGCGGCGAGCCCCACCTGCCCTTCGACACCGTGGCCGCTGAACGACTTTGCCAGGTGGAAGGAAATAGTGATCTCAATGCGGAGGAACGCTATGAGCGCAACTGGGCGCTGCAACTTCTGGCTCAGGTCAGGAACCGGCTGAAGGAGGAATATCGTGTGGCGGGCACCGAGGCGCGGTTTGATTTCCTCGAGCAATTCCTGCCGGGCGAAGACTCGCCAATGACCTATGCACAAGCAGCGGCGCAACTCGTCGTGCCGGAGGGCACCCTCAAAAGCGATGTTCATCGGCTCAAGCAACGCTATGCCCAGTTACTGCGAAAGGAAGTCGCCCATACCGTGCAAGATCCGGAGGAGGTGGACGATGAACTGCGCCACCTGATGGCGGTGCTGGCACACTAACGCAGCGAGGAAAGTGCAACTTTTTCGCTATGATGCTTCAGTAGCTCATGGCAACGGTTTGAGAGTGGAGCTGAACTCTCCGCCGCAAGCGGGCGCCGAAAGCCTACGGGCTTCTTCCGCACTAACCGAATGGGAGTGATGGTGTGCGGGATGAACCCACCTGCGGTGGAGGTAATTAAGGTCATGGCCATGTCCAGCGCACAGCATTGCACCAAGTGCGGGGCCTCCCTGCAACCCGGCACGCTGGGCAACCGCTGCCCGCGCTGCCTCTTGGGGTTGGCCCTCGACACGAACACCGCTGCTGATTCACCTGCTGGAGGCCAGAGCTTCGGCGACTACGAGTTGCTGGAGAAGGTGGCTGAAGGCGGTATGGGTGTGGTGTATCGGGCGCGCCAGCGCAGCCTGAACCGGATCGTGGCGGTGAAGATGATCCAACCTGGGCGGGTGGGGAGTGTGGGTATGGTCATGCGCTTCCGAGCGGAAGCAGAGGCCGCCGCCAGCCTGCACCATCCTAACATCGTACCGATCCACGAGACTGGCGAATGCGAGGGTCAACACTTCTTCTCGATGGACTTCATCGAGGGCCATAACCTCGCCGACGCCGTGCGCGAAGGTCCGTTGCCTGCAACTCGCGCAGCCCAACTCCTCGGCAAGATCGCCACGGCAGTTCATTACGCGCACCAGCACAACATTCTGCACCGCGACCTCAAACCCTCCAATGTGATCCTGGACGAGTTCGGCGAGCCGCATGTGACCGACTTTGGGCTGGCGCGACGACTGGGCGGCGACTCCTCGCTCACTCTGACTGGACAGGTGTTTGGATCGCCCCGATTCATGCCCCCCGAGCAAGCCTCGGGCCGGCAGGAAGCGGTGGGTACTCGCAGTGACGTGTACGGGCTGGGCGCGATTCTGTACTACCTGTTGACGGGCCGCCCGCCGTTTGTGGGGGAGACGCTGGAAACGACGCTGGCGCAGGTGCTGGAACAAGACCCGGTGTCGCCGCGGTTGCTGAATGCCAGCGTGCCGCGTGACTTGGAAACGATCTGCCTGAAGTGTTTGGAGAAAGAACCGTCCCGGCGTTACCTCACCGCACAGGATGTGGCTGTAGAACTGGACCGGTTCGTGGAGCAGAAACCAATTCTGGCCCGACCGGTTGGATTCGTCGGCAAGACGGCGCGCTGGTGTCGGCGTCAGCCGGCGTTGGGGGCAGCGTTGGGTGCGGTGGTAGTGCTGGCAGTTGTGGGGCTCACAGGAGTCATCACGCAGTGGCGCGCGACCGTGCGTGCCCAAAGCCGGGCGGAACTGGAGAATTACGACGCGAGCATCGCCGAGGCCCAGCTTCTGATTGAGCAGAACCGCTTTGACCGGGCGAGAGAGATTCTGGCTAGCGAGGAACACTCCAGCCATCGCGGCTGGGAATGGGGCTGGCTGCAACGCCAATGCAACCTGGATCTGATTTCGTTCACGCACACGCACCCGGTGATGGCCGTCGCATTCAGTCCTGACGGGCGCACGCTGGCGGCGGGCGGATATGATCAAACCCTGACGCTCTGGGACCTAGAAACTGGACGCAGGCGATTCGCCGTGAAGGCCCACAATGGCCAGATTTGGGAGATCGCATTCAGCCCGGACGGTCGCCGAGTCGTGACGGCCAGCGCGGATGCCAAGGCGATCCTCTGGGACGCCATGACAGGGCGACGGCTTCAGATTCTCACCAATGCCAGCGGAGTCTGGGATACTAGGTTTGGTCCAGATGGTAGAACGATAGCGACGGGGCCGATCCACGGGGGGGTGTTGCTGTGGGACGCTGAAACCGGAAAGCCGCTTCCCGATCGTCTGGCACATGATCAGCCCATCAGCACAGTGGACTTCAGTCCGGATGGCAGATTGCTGGCATGTGGTGGAGGGCGCTGGGCAATGGATGACGATGTCCCCACGACCGTCAGCGTTTTCAACCGGCTTACCGGGAAACTGGTGACGCGTTTCACGGCTCACAAACGGACGCTTGATCGCGTTCGTTTTAGTCCCGATGGACGCTCGCTGGCGACGACGAGTGCTGATTGCACGATTCGGCTTTGGGATGCGCAGACGGGCTCCGAATTGCGACCGCTGCAATCGGATTGGGTTGGGACACCAATGGGGCTGGAGTTCAGTCCAGAGGGGAGCTGGTTGGCAGTCAGTGGGCTGGGCTGGAGCGCTGGCCAGGCCCAGATATTGGATGTTGCCACCGGACGAACCGTGCGGAACTTGGTCGGGCACGCCTTGGGGATTCCATCCATTAAGTTCAGCCCGGACGGGACGCGGCTGGCGACGGCTGGTTTCGACGGCACAGCGAAGCTCTGGACCACAGCGCCGCTGCCAGACAACCTGAGCCTGGAAGGCCATGAACAGGCAGTGTGGACCGTGGCATTCTCGCCCGACGGCAACCGTGTCGCCAGCGGCAGCCTGGACCTGACTGCGGCAGTCTGGGACACCCAAACCGGGGAACGGTTGATAACCTTGAACGTCGGTTTTCCGGTAATCTCGCTGGCGTTCAGTCCCGGCGGTGAACGCTTGGTGACGGCGGGAACCAATCACACGGCCAAGGTTTGGAGCACCCTGAATGGGCAGGAGCTTCTGATGCTCTCCGGCCACAGCAGCACCGTCAATTCCGTGGCGTGGAGCGCGGACGGACGTCTGATCTTGACCGGCGGGCGCGACGGGACGGCTCGGCTGTGGAATGCGGCTACGGGTGACCCGGTTCGCACGGTGATGGTTCGATCCAACCGGTGGATCACGCCGGCGTTCAGCCCGGACGGACGGTCGTTTGCCACTGGCAGTAACGATGGGGCCGCCGCGCTCTGGGACACCGAAAGCGGCCGGCAGGTACGGGCACTTGAAGGACACGAGGAATCCGTGCAACAGGTCTTGTTTAGCCCGGATGGTTCGTTGCTTGCCACTGGCAGTTCGGATCGCAAGACTAGGCTCTTCAAGGTCGCAAGCGGAGAGATGTTATTCAGCATGGAAGGCCATCGCGGGGGCATCACGTCGCTGGCTTTCAGCCCGGACGGTTCGCGGTTGGCTACCGCTGGCGCCGGCGCGAACCTGGGTGCAGTGGGCAACTACGAACGGTCAGCCCTTATCTGGGACGTGCGCACCGGACAGCGACTCTTGAAATTGGATGCCCACCTGAACTGGGTCATTGGGGTGGCCTTCAGTCTCGACGGGCGACGGCTGGCGACCAGCAGTGCGGACAACACGGTGCGCGTTTGGGAGCCGTTTCCGTGGAAACCGGAAGACTACGCCGCGGAGAATGGAGACTCAGCGCCCGAAAAACTTGAATCGTTCAAGCGGCATTATTGGCAACTCCACCTTGAAGGGATTGCCAAACGTCAGTCTCCGGAGGCGCTCCCACTGCGACCAGAACGCAGGCGGGAAACCTACTACGGCGGGACCATGGAGTGGAATCTATCCGAGCAGCGAGGCACCCGAACTCAGTCTGCCCACCCGATTCCCGCCCGTGATCCGTTGACTGACGCGAACTGCATTGACCTGACCGGCAGCTACAACACGGCGCTGACAGAGACCTGGCAACCCATCTCCGGGCCTTCGAGCATTGATTCCCAGTTCCCGCCTGCTTCGGCGGACCTGCACAAATTCGGCGGGCTAAGTTTCGACGTCCGCGGGATCATCCGGTTGAGCCAGACCAGTTGGGGCTGTGCCGCGCTGCCCGTTGCGGTTGAGATTCCCGTGAGCCGGAGCTTCCGCCGCATGCATGTCTTGCACGGCATCACCGGCCTGGCGCTGGAAGGCGAACGAGCGGGCACGTATCGGCTTCACTATCGCGATGGAAGTCGTGCGGAACTGCCGATCTTCCATAGCCGCGATGCTGAAGGCACCGTGAACTCAGCGTTCCTTTTCACTCCTCCCCAAGGCAACGCGGCGGAGTTGCCTCGGGTGGTTTCAAGTCGGACCGTGTTGACCGGACCGGGCAAGTGGCTGTACGCGACAACTTACGCGAACCCGTCGCCGGAGCGTGAAGTTGTGAGCATCACCTTTGAATCCGCCATGACCACGAGCGGGCCGTTCCTGCTCGGGCTGACGGTTGAACAGTGAACCTCGTAGCGGGGTCTCAGCCGAGCGCCACCAAATGACCCCTTCCGGAGGAGAATGGCAGCGCTCGGCCGAGACGCCGCTACAGTTTACCGCGGGCGTGTGTAACGCTCCTGAAGCCACCGGATGTCGGCATTGTTCGGCGAAGGTGTCGTGTAGGGCGGATACGTCTGGCCGGTGATCTTGGCCGGAGCCGTGCGCAAGTCTCGCCATTTGCCGAGTTCACAATGCCCGTCCGCAAACGAGAGGGAATCGGCGCCACCGTGGGAAGAACCCGGCCAGTCGGTAATCTCGAAGAGCTGTGGATTGTTCAAAAAGCCCTGCTGACTCAGCAGGAACGAGCCTTCCACGATGCTCTCCGGACGTTCCACGATAAACACAAACGTCTTCGATGGACCCGGATCCGTCATTTCAAACAGCTTGCGCCACGTCTTCCAGCCCTGCCAGATCCATTGCTCGGGACAGCGCCCGTCCACATCGCCGCCCACAAACGGATTAATCGAGATACTACGAACGCGCGGCACAACCTGACCGTCCGTGCGGATGCCGGTGCTCCGGTCTCCGGGACAGCGCCACACTTCAAGGGAGTTGCCCAGATACGGCGCCACCGGACTCTTGCCCACGTGCAAACTCGTATCCCAGTTGTCGGACTTGCGCGGATTGTTCCAGTCCATGAAACCCAACACCCAGGTGTACTGGTCGTTCAGCAGGTCGAGGCCCGGATGCTTGTGGCCGAACGGCGGGCGGTCGTTGTTGTCGTGAACGTACATCAGCCAGGCGTTGGCGTGCTGCCTGAGGTTGGAGACGCAGCGCATTCCCTGGGCCTTGCACTTGGCCTTGTTCAGCACCGGCAGTAGCAGCGCCGCCAAGATGGCAATAATGGCAATCACCACCAGCAGTTCGATCAGGGTGAAACCAGGTCTTCCGCAGAGGAACGAGACGGAATAAGGTTCTGGCTGAACTGCCCCACTCCCTCGCTGTTTGCAGGTGCATTTTTTATCCGCCGGCGCAAGGACCTCTTTCACTTGGTGCCAAGCGATCGGGTGCGACGTTGAACAACTCAGTTTCGTGTTCATCGCCCAACGGCACGCTTTCAAACGCGCGCTCTTTCTTCGGTGACGCCCAAAGCCTACCATATTCATGCAGCCTCCACAACGGCGATGATAGGAAAATGGCGGACAGGAAGATGTTCCGGTCATCCCTCTTCCTGTCCGTGGTTCTTTTGTTTGGTTCGGTGACAGCGCTGGGGATCCAGCCATGAGGGAATCTGTCATCCAAGTTGCCAGACTCCCACATGGGTTGTTCAACACTTCATTCGTGGCCAAGGGGCTCACGGTTGACAGGGCGCGACAATGGGCAACCGCGTGTCGAGGCTGGGGACCGGGACGCACGCAATCGGCGACTGCCCTTTGTCGGGCAGTCCGTCCCCGTCCGCATCCTGAGCCGGGAGATAGATGGCCAGGGTATGCACGACTTCGAGCCTGCCTGGTGCTTTTTGAGTAATCGTGCCGGCGTCCATCACGATGTACACGATCTCGGGACCCGACGCGCCATTCTTCATGCCGTAGTGGAGCGCAGTGTAGGTGCCGCTGTCATGGCCGGTCACGACGCAATCTCCCACGAAGGGAGTGCTCGTCTTGGCGTCCGGGAACAAGCCGAATAGTGTGGGATCTCCGGTCACGAACCCACCGGTGAGAGCCGCCCTTCGGCCACTGGAGTCGGAGGGCGCCAACGTGTACGTCCACGTAAGCGGTGTGCCGGGTGCCTTGCCGATCCAAGCTCCTTCGAATTTGAACGGTTGATGGTTGCGGTCCGACCACGCGGTTTGCGTGAGGATCACGATTGCGCCTGCGGCCACCCCGAGGAGGGCGAGGGCGAGATTGCGCTTTGTCTTCATATTCTGACCTTTCGTTGTTGTTGCATGGGCGGCCATCGACTGGTCCACACCGCCGGAGATTCACCCGCGGTTCGCTGCCAGTTTCGGCTTTCACGCGTCTTTGAATGAACCTCCCGCTTTCACGGGTGGAACACTGGGCCGCCACTGGGTTCTGAAGGAAAAGCGCCGGTGGGTTGTAGAAAAATGATGGCATTTTTTCCGCAACTATTTCCCCTTCTTGCTTCATGTAGCAATGAAGGGGAAATGCATCAACCGATCGCGGTGCGGTTGGCCCAGTGTATGGGCAGGCAGTCAATGGAGAGACCACGTCCTTGGCTTAGGCAGGGAGCACAGCGTTACACAGAGATACGGGTGAAACGACACAACCATGAGAACAACACAAGCCATCTGTTTGAGCTTCAATGTCGGATGTCGGGCGTTGGACATTTTCTCGCCCGTTCGCCGCATCTTCGCCTTATTTCCCCTCGCTTTGCTTTTCCTCCTGGCTGTCAGTAGAGCCTTCGCCGCCAGCACCATCAACTTCGCCGTCCCCTCCGGCGGCTTCAAAGTCGTCGAAAACGGCGGCAGCGTTTCGCTAACAGTCCTCCGCACCAATGATACGGACACAACCGCCAGCGTGGACTTCGCATCCTCCAACCTGCTCGCGACGGCTGGACATTTCCAAACGGCGAAAGCATTGCCCAAATAAGGCATCATCGGACTCTTGGCCACGTGCAAGCTCACGTCCCAGTTGTCTGGTCGTGAAGGAGTGGTCACATCCAAAGCGCCTTGCACCCAGGCGAACTGGTCGTTTGCCAAATCAACTCCAAAGCACTTGTGGCTAAAGACCAACCGGTCCGAACTATCGTGGGCGTACATAAGCCACGCGGCCGCGTGCTGTTTGAGGTTCGATACGCACTGAATGCCTCGGGCTTTGCTGGTGGCTCGATTCAACGTCGGCAGAAGCAAGCTGGCCAGGATCGCAATGATGGCGATTACCACCAGCAGTTCGATCAAGGTGAATCCACCCACTCGCCAATGGCAGGCCCTACACGTACCTGTGACGTCGAGACAGAAGACCCAAACCGTTGGCATGCGGTTGATGGCTCGATAGCGATAAACCTCGGGGACCGTGACGAGCAGCCCCACACTTCGAGCCGGCAGCCTTCCGGCACCGGACCAAGAACTCCTTCCACTTGATACCGGCCGAATTGGAACCACCTTAGACCGCATCGATTCGTGGTCATGATCAAGCTCGCCACGCGCGCCTTTTCCGTTGGTTATGGAATGAAGCTACCACATTGAAGCGGTGGTTACAAGTTGGCACGAAGCGGTGTGGTGCCTGGTGCCAGAGCACCATATGGCGATGATCGGAGGAAGAATAAGGTAACCGCATCTCTGCGGTGGATTGCCCCAAGACTTGCCAGAGCACAATCCACCGCTGCGTGTGCCATCATCACTCTCAACGCCGTCCTCCACCTCAAGGCTTACATGGGGCCATCAGTGGCAGGCTGGTATCGATGCTCACGAAAGGCACACAGGCAATCGGCACTTGTCCCTTATCGGGCAATCCGTCCCCGTCCGCATCCTGAGCCGCGAGAAAGATGGCAAGGTAGTGGTCGACCTGGGTCTTGCCCGGCGAGATCCTCCTGATTGTTCCGCTATCCAAGCCAATGTATACAACCTCAGTCGCCGCACCGACTTTTTTGATGCCATAGTTGGCTACGGTATACGAGGCCTCGTCCCGGCCAGTGACAACAGCCTTGCCTGCAAAGGCCATCGATTGTTGAGCTTCTGGAAACACACCGCCGAAGGTTGGATCGCCGACAATATTCATACCCTGGAAAGTTGCCTCTCGTCCACTTGGGTCGGATGGAGAAAAACTGTAAATCCACGACTGTGGTGGCGTAGCCTGAAGCCTGGCAATCCAGGTACCTTCCAACTTGAACGGTTCATGGTTCCGATCCGTCCACGCGCTCTGAGTGAGGATCACTACTGCGCCTACGGCCACCCCAAGGATGGCAAGGGCGAGGTTTCTCTTTGTTTTCATGTGTTTAATCCTTTCGGTCTCTGTTTTTCTATGGCGGCCATCTGGTGACCCACACCGCCGGCGACCCATCCTCGAGTTAAGTCTGCTTCAGACTTCAGCCGCTAATGGATGGGACTCCCGGTTTCACAGGCAGAGCACTTGGCCGCCATTGTGTTCTGAAGCAAACCTCCCGGGTGGTTGCAGGGAAAATGCTACCGGCATTGGTCAATTAGAGCCCATCCGCCGGCTGACAAATGGGAAATGATTCAGCGCGGTGGTTGCCACAAATAGCAACCCACCGCGCTGTGGCCTCATGATTCGATGCATATCTTGTCTCGTAGCGCGGGCCAGACTCCAATATTTGATTGATAAGCTCAGCTACCAAGTCGTTCTGTCAGGGCTTGCAGGGGGGTAACAACGGCACGCGCGTGTCAATGCTGACGACACCAGGAATGCAAGCGATCGGGGCCTGGCCTTTGTCGGGCAACCCATCGCCGTCCATATCCTGAAGTGGCAGGTAGACGGCCTGGTTATGAGTCACCTCGAGCTTGCCCGGAGCCAGCACTCTGATCGTTCCGCTATCCAGAATGATGAAAACCTTCTCTGCCAGCGGACCGACTTGCTTCATGCCATATACCAGCGCCGTGAACACGGCTTTGTCAGGGCCAGTGACGGCCGCCTGTCCGGTGATCGAACTGGCATACTGAGCGTCAGGAAACGCCCCTCCAAACGTAATATCCGTAATCAAAACGGTGCCAGACAAAGCCGCTTCCCGGCCACTAGGGTCAGACGGCACACAGGTGTAGAGACAGGTGTTATTGAACGGTGGTTGGTACACCTGTGACCACGACCCCTCTAACTTGAACGACTGGTGGCTTTTATCCGTCCAGGCCGCCTGCGTGACGACCAGCACTGAGCCCACGGCCAATCCAAAGATGGCCAGGGCTATCTTCCTCTTCGCTTTCATACTCCAGACCTTTCTTGTTGCGGCGGCCATCCGGTGACCCGCTCTAGCCGAAGCGCATCTCAAAGCTGCCGCCGTTCAGTTCCCGGCCTCAGTTCGTCTCGGATGGGTCTCCCGCTTTCACAGGCAGAACACCTGGTCGCCACCATGTTCTAAAGAAAGTCGCGAGGAGAGTTGCACGAGAAATTCCTTAACCTTTCCTGCAACCCGCCAGAGGTTTTGCTTCATGTACCAGTGTAGGCAAAGCATTAAAGTCATGATCAATCTCACCATCGCCTCAACGACGGAGATTAGAACGAGGGACGAGGCCAATCGACGTTGGTCTACCTGACGGGGCTACAGAGCGAGTGCAACTCAGTTTGCGATAAGTGCAACACGAAAGGAAAAGAATGAACATCAAACAAAAGCTCATGGCGGTGGTGCTTGTGCTGGCTGCCATTGGAACTGGCTCTGCCCAGCCCTTCATCACCCAACAGCCACAAGCGTGTACCAACGCCGTCGGTACGACCGCCACCTTCTGGGTCACCGCCACCGGCACCGAACCGCTGGCTTACCAGTGGCAGAAACTCGGCGGCACCTGGGCGGACCTGGCCGGCTGCATGGACACGAACCTCGTCTTGGCGAACATTCAGACCAACCACGCTGGGGACTACCGTGTCGTCATCACGAACTTCGAAGGCGCCGTCACCAGCGGTGTGGCCCGTCTGACCGTTGTCACCCTCCCGCGAATTATCCCTACCGCCACACTCCAACATGCCGCGGTGTTTCTAGGTTCGAACCTGTCCTTCAGCGTCTCGGCTTCCGGCTTTGCGCTCGCCTACCAATGGCAGCGAGACGGGAACGACCTGGTGGGTAAAACCAAGAGCATCCTGGCCTTCACCAACGCCCAACCCGCCGACGAAGGTGACTACTCCGTCGTAATCTCGAACCTGGCGGGCACCATCACCAGCGTACCCGCCCGGCTGTGGGTGGTACCACCTTCAACCGAGCTGATTCGGGGTGACTTCACGAACAACGCCGGCCTGCGCCTACCCTATTTCTACTGGGTGCCGACGAACTACGTCCCTACTCGCAGCTATTGGCTGATGTGCTCATTTCATGGAGGTGGTGACTATGTGGGCAGCTTCGTTTCTAGTACGACGACGAGTTGGCCCGGCAGGCTTTTAGGAGCGTGCTATAAACAACAGGCGGCTGATCCAGGAATTCTTGTTTTTCCGACTCGTTGGTGGGGCGGTGAAGACTGGACCCCTCAATACCTGCAGCTCGTGTCTGGTTTATTGGATCGGCTGATCTCGGAGTTCAACATCGATACCAACCGAGTGTCCGTCGGTGGAGGCTCGCAGGGCGTGCATGGCGTCTGGGATCTCATGGCCATGCGGCCTGGCTTTTTTGCGGCCGCAATGCTGGCGTCAGGCTGGGCGGGAGATGCCCCACCTGTAGCAATCAAGGATGTGCCGACTTGGGTCTTTTGTGCTGCCGACGACGCGACGGCGGGCGTGCAGGGCTCGCGCACTCTGGTTACAGCCCTCCGCCGAGTCGGCGGAAACCCCATTTACACAGAATACAACACCGGTGGACATGTCGGAGGCATCGCTCAGGGCATTTGCACGCCGGCTGCGAATGCTTGGCTGTTAGCCCAACGGCGCGGCATGAACTCAACCAATGAGCCGCTACTAACGATCGCGAGTCCAACTCGACAGCCCTTCCTGACAACGGGGACCACGAACCTCAGCCTTGCTGGATCGTCCGCAGCCTTGGGACAGAGGGTGACGCTGGTTTCCTGGACGAACCTGGCCAACAGCGCCAAGGGAATTGCCTCCGGTACGAACGACTGGAGTGTGACCGGGATTCCTATCGTTGCTTACAGGACTAACATTATCATCGTCACCGCTACCACGACCAGTTGGGCGCCGGCCTACGGCGGCAGTACGACCTTTAACGACACACTCACCATCTTCCAGTTGCCGCTCCGGGCCAGCCTAGTGTTGCAGGGATCAACCGCCATCCTGACGTGGACGGGTGGCGGCCCGCCTTACCGCGTCCAACGGGCGACCGATCTAATCCCAGGCGATTGGACGGATTATCTCATTGATGCCGTGCCTCCAGTGCCGCTCTCGGTGGAGGGCCAAGCCGGCTTCTATCGCGTGGTCGGACAATGAACCGAGGCATGGACGTACAAAGTGCAGGCCGCAAATAGGGAGGTTCCTTCACCGCCCCAAAACACTACAACCACAAGGGCAAGGATTTAAGTCCGGAGACTGAAAATGAATCCGCACTTAAAAGTACAAAACGAAAACATCAAACAAGTTCAGGCTGGACGCCTGTGAAGAAAGGACGGTTATGAAAAGAGTCCGCTACATGGTTATCCCGAGTGCAATCGCACTCCTCGTAATGCTGTCGGGCAACCTCTGGGCCAAGCCCATTGTCGTGCGGATCAACGACGTGCCGAACGCCGCGCCGGTGATCCAAGTGCACGGCGCACCAAATGGATATGACATCTACATCGGCGACCTGGTCAACAATCCTGCCGTTGAAGATGGTGCCATCATCACCCTCTTCGGGGTGGACCAGGCTGGAACCATTCCTGACTGGACCGGTCGTTTCATGGATCCCAGGCCTTGGGAGTCGTTACCACCGCTATATAGTAGCAATCCCAGTGATCCGGTGAACTACCGTCAGTATGTCACCGCGCTGGATATCGTCTGGGTCCAACACGATGTCGATGGGCCATTTTTCAATGGTGATCTTCAAGTCGGATTCAACAGCGCGTTCCCGGGAACCTGGTACCGCAATCCCGGCTTTCATAATGAGAATGAGAACCTTGGCCCGGTGACGGATAACTGGGTCACGGTGTATTCCGACGAGACCCTGATCGTGCAATTCAAACCGCACACTTACCGCTTGAAAAAGTAGGTCGTGATGGCCGACAGCTTGGAGGAACTCCCCGCCTGGAGCAAGCAAAGGCGGTGGCAACGAAAGGAGCCCTTCGGAAACCATTGGCCGCGGTCCGAAAGGGCTCCTGCAACTTTGTGTCGAAGTTGCCCGGCGCGAAGCGCGCTTAATTCAATTAATCCTTGTCGTGCGCGCGTGGACCGACGGTTATTTGTTACTTCACATCCACCCCCACAAACTCTATCTCGTCAACCCCCACAGCTCCGCGGGAGGTAACCAGCGCGCACTCGCTTAAGGCCCTAGATCGATGGATTTGGGTCGGAAGATGGGCAGTGCAATGCGCCATTTGATCCCCGCCAGTCGCAACAACAGGGTCGCGGAAATTCCGCCGGGGTAACTCCAGGGAGCGGTGGCTGCGAACTTCGCCAACCCGACACACACCAACGCGCCCACGAGCGCCGCGGTGGCGTAGAGACAAATCTCCCGTCGAAACACGAGGGGAATTTCCCCCACCAGTACATCACGCAGCACTCCCCCAGCAACCCCGGTAATCACCCCCATGGTGACAGCGATGGCGGGAGTAAGATTAAAATGCAGCCCTTTACGCGTGCCGAGCATGGTGAACAAGGCTAAAGCAAACGCGTCCGCCACCAGCAGCACGGTTCGCGGCAGCTCGCGAACTCGCACCAGGTAGAAACTAACCACCGCCGTGACGGTGCCGTTGATCAAGAAGGACTCGTCCACCGTCCAGAAAACCGGGCAATCAATGAGCATGTCACGCAAAGTGCCTCCACCCAGGGCCGTAACCAGCGCCAAAACGATGACCCCGAACAGGTCAATCTCCTTCCCGCGCGCGGCAAGGACACCGGTGATGGCCCCAACACTGACACCAAATTGCTCCAGGAGCGGTTGCATCGGGCCTTTATAACACTGGAGCACGCTCTTCGCTGCCTCGGATTCCGAGATTGCCGTAACGGTGGTAGTCGACGCTGAGGCTTTGTTCGTGCAGATACCAGAGCAGTTCCAGAAGACCCTCCGCGGAAACGGGCCGGCTCACCAGGTTGGCATATGCCTCATTGGCCGCCTGGCAAACCTCCAAAGGAACTCGCTGCGGCGCCGCGTAGCGCAACCGCTCCACCTGACCCGCTCTCAGTTGCTCACACAGATGGGCATCCGTTTCCACCTGCACCGTCAACCTTCCGGGAAACTCCCGGACCAGGCTCTCCAGAACAGAAATCACAGGACGCTGCTCCAACTCGCGGGGGACACTTACTTCAACCTCAGCCCCGGTGACGCATCCCGCTATCACTCGAGCAAAAACGTCGAAGTTGGAATCGTCCCCGTGCACGCGCACCCGCACGCTGCCAAAAGGTCGGTACCGCCGGAGATTATCCTGCCCCACCAACTTGAAGTGGTCATGATCCCGGCCAAACTCCTCGCGCCAAGCATGTTCGTAGCTGAGGGCAGCACCTTGCACCTGCTGGTAATCCTGCGGGCTCTGCGACCGAATTGCTTCCAGCAGGCGTTGGACCACCGCATTGGAAGGGCTCCCCTCAGCGACCTTGCCCGGTCGATCGGTGAATTCCATTAACTGCGCCACGTAGTTTGGGCCACCCGCTTTGAGTCCAGGTCCAAACACCGATTTGCCAAAACCACCGAAAGGCTGGCGCAGCACAATCGCCCCGGTGGTGACGCGATTGATGTATAAATTGCCCGCGCGAATGCCCTTGGTCCACTGAGCCCACTCGCGTTCGTCCAGGCTCTCCAACCCGCTGGTCAAACCGTAGCCGGTCTGGTTCACGAGCGCGATCGCCTCAGCCAACGTCTCAAAGCGCATCACACCGAGCACCGGCCCGAAAAACTCCGTCAGATGGGTGTAACTTCCCGGCGAGACGCCATACTTGATACCGGGCGACCATTGATTGGGGTTGCTCAGTGATCGCTGGGGCATTAGGGCCCATTCCTCGCCCGGTTCCAAGGTCTTGAGGGCATTGTCCAGGTCGCTCGAAGGCGGCCGGATCAAAGGTCCCATGCGGGTTTCCAGTTTCCAGGCCGAACCGACAATGATACTGGCGGCGGCTTCGCACAAAGTGCGCCGAAAAACCGGATCATCATACACCTCAGCCTCAAGCAGCAGCAGTGAGGTGGCAGAACACTTTTGGCCCGCATGGCTAAAGGCACTGTGCAGGATATGCTTAATCGCCTGATCCCGATCCGACAAGGCGGTAACAATCGTGCAATCCTTGCCGCCCGTCTCCGCGTAAAGTGTCATCCGCGGATTGGATTTCAGCATGCTGAGCGCCGTTTGCGTGCCGCCGGTGAGAACCACAGCGTTTACGGCCGGGTGGTTTACCAGTGCGCGACCTTCGGCCCCACCGGCGCAAGGAACAAATTGCAGCACCCGCTTCGAGACGCCGGCCCGCCAAAAACATTGGCACAGTTCCCACGCCACCAGCACCGCGTCCGATGCTGGCTTTAGAATGACGCAATTCCCCGCCGCCAAAGCCGCCGCAATGCCACCGCATGGAATGGCGATGGGAAAGTTCCAGGGAGACACCACCACCACCACGCCCTTTGCACGGGCCTCGAGGGTCGGCATTTCCTGCCACTGGCGCGCTGTGTCCCGGTAAAACTCCGCAAAATCGATGGCCTCGGAAATCTCGGGGTCGGATTCACTGACGGTTTTCCCGCCGTTCGCCAGGGCGGCGCCAATCAGATCACCACGGGCGATGCGGAGTTCCTGGGCGACTTTGCCCAACAAATCGTAACGATCGCGGGGCGACAGGTTGCGCCAGCCGTCCGGATCCGCGGCAGCGCATTCCACCGCCTGCACCACCAAGGCTTCAGTTGCCTGGGGGTAGGTGCCGACCTTGACGCCTGGACGGGAAGGATCAAGACATTCGCGTCGCCCTGCCCCGGTAGTGATTTCTTCCCCGGCCACCACCAACGGTATGCGCGAGGCGCGCTCCCCATTCAACGGCCACCACTTGGCTACAATTTCCTCCGCCCACAGGCCATTAGCGGTCAGGGAAAAATCCGTATCCGGTTCGTTTTGGAATTTCCGCCAACCCTGGGCGATCGCCGGTGACGTCGCCGGGACCGGTTGTCGCCGGTCCTGGGTCCGTCGTGGCAATTGGCTCACGGTCTCGGTGGCATTGAAAGAAGCGACAAAATCCTGCTCCAACCTCGCCCACTCCGGACTGTCCGGCCGCAGTCCAAAAGAGTGGCGCAGAAAATTCTCCGGCCCCGTGTTCTCGTCCAGGCGCCGAATCAAGTAGCCAATGGCATTGATGAAATTCACATGGTGACACGCCGGCGCATAGAGCAGGATGTTCTCAAAGACTTCTCCCAGTGCGCGCCGTTGGTGATTGGCCATGCCCTCCAACATTTCGAATTGCACCTCCGCCGCCACCCCCGCCTCCTCGGTCAGCATCAGGGCGTAGGCCAATTCAAAGAGATTATGCGAAGCGATACCGGCGTCCATGGCGGCCACATTTTCGGGTTTGAGCATCTCCCGCAGCATTCGCTTGAAATTCGCGTCCGTCTCCCGTTTGGACTTATACGGTGCTAGCGGCCAACTCCGAACCGACGCTTCCGCCCGTTCCATCTCGAGATTTGCCCCCTTGACCAGTCGAATGGTAATGCGCCCGCCACCGGCTTGGACCCGCTTGCGCGCCCAGGCCTGAATCGTCTGCAACGTTTGAAATGAGTCCGGGATGTAACTTTGGAGCGCGATTCCGGCGCAAGCCCCGCTGAGACCGGGTTGATCCAGCGCCCGCATGAAGGCCGCAGCCGTCAACTCCTTGTCACGGTACTCCTCCATGTCCAAATAAACGAACTTGGGCACCACCTCGCCGTTGCGCCGCGCAAACCGCGCCCGTTGCGCAGTGCGGAACAAACGTTCCAGGCGGTCCGCCAGCACCCCGACGGTATGCTCCCGAGCCAAAGGTGAAATCTGCGAGTATAGCGTAGAGATCTTGACCGAGACGACCTCCGTTTCCGGCCATTGCAACGCCTCGAGATAGTGCTTTAACCGGCGTTCCGCCTCCGGTTCGCTCAGAATGGCTTCCCCTAGAAAATTAACGTTCATCCGCACGCCCTCGCGGCCTCGCGCCTCGAGGAGACGGGTGAGCGGTTCGCGCTCGCCTGGAAGGATGACCTCGGCAGATTCCTTGCGCAGATAGTCCTTGAACAGGTGCATCGCGGTCTCGGGAGTCACACTGCCCAACCAACCCAGCACGCGCAGCAGCAGGCGGTCGGTGAGACTGAAGAACGTGGGAATACCTCGCTCCCGAAAAACCTGCATCAGTTGAGCGAACGCCTGATCCGCCTTCCCCGCCCGAAACACCTCGTCAGTCAACTCGGTGAGGGTGGCTTTATCGGCAGGATTGCGCACCATGCGGTCCAATTCCGCCTGCTTGCGCCGCTCACGCGCGGTGCGCAACCGCCCGGCACGTGTCTGCAGCACCTTCGCGGCATATAGCGCCTTGCGCACCGTCGGATCAACAGAACTGGACACCTCCGGCTGGTACCCGGCCAATAGAGACAGGCTCGACTGCGATGGCATATCGTTTGGTTAGTATCGAATGATCGAAATGGCGCTATTCACCGCGCCCTGCTTTCCACACCGTGGGGGAATCAAAGTCCGAGCTCGCGCTTAACTTCGCCGAACTTCTCGATTGCACCGCCGAGTTCCTCAAGGGTATGCGCTGCGGAAATCTGGGTACGAATGCGGGCCTTGCCCTGCGGGACCACCGGGTAGGAAAACCCAATCACGTAAACCCCCTTCGCCAACATCCGGTCGGCAAAGCGGGCGGCCAAAGCCGCGTCCCCGAGCATGATCGGCACAATCGGGTGGGTTCCCGGGAGAATCTGGAAACCCAGCCGGCTCATCCCCTCGCGGAAATAGCGCGTGTTGGTTTCCAGGCGATCGCGCAGTTCGGTGGACTGCGTGAGCAATTCCAGGATTCTTAACGTGGCGCCGGTAATGGACGGCGCGAGCGTGTTCGAGAACAGATAGGGCCGCGAGCGTTGGCGCAAGAGCTCGATGATTTCCCGGCGCCCGCTGGTATACCCCCCGCTGGCGCCACCGAGCGCCTTGCCCAAGGTGCCGGTAAGAATGTCGATACGCCCCATCACCCCGTGATGCTCGTGGGTGCCTTTACCGTGCGCCCCCATGAACCCCACCGCGTGCGAGTCATCCACCATCACCAGGGCGCCATACTTATCAGCGAGATCACAGATGCCCCGTAAATTGGCGATATAGCCATCCATGGAGAATACCCCGTCAGTGGCCACCAGCTTGAACCGGCAATTGGCCGCCTCCTGCAACCGGGCTTCCAGGTCCGCCATGTCGTTGTTCCGGTACCGGTAGCGCTGGGCTTTGCACAAGCGTATCCCATCGATGATACTCGCGTGATTCAGCTCGTCCGAAATGATCGCGTCCTCCGCCCCCAGCAGCGTCTCAAACAATCCGCCATTCGCGTCGAAACACGAGGAATAGAGAATCGTATCTTCGGTACCCAAAAACCCAGTCAACGCCGCCTCGAGCTGTTTGTGAACACCCTGGGTGCCGCAGATAAAACGCACGCTGGCCATGCCATATCCCCACTGCTCAATCGCCCGGCGCGCCGCCGCCGCCACCTCGGGATGTTGTGCCAATCCCAGGTAATTATTCGCGCACAGGTTCAGCACCGGCTGACCGTCCGACACCCGGATCATGGTTCCCTGCGGCGTGGCGATCACGCGCTCGTTCTTGTAGGTGCCGGCCGCGCGAATCGAGTCCAATTGCGCGTTTAGATGGGTGAGGAAGGCGGGGTCCATAATCAAGATGGCTGCTATTTTTCTTTGAGCACCAGGTCTGAGGGTTTCACCCCCAGGGCAGGCCGCGTGAACCGGTCACCAAAAGCACAATAACCAGGAACGAACCCGCCATGCGATAGAAAAAACTGCCCGCCTTCAACCCCCATGAAGCGATCCAGACGATCCCCGCGACCCGTGCCGTCATGGCTAAAAGTGGCCACGAGGATTTCATGCCAGTCGCCGTCGGTGGTGTGGTACCATTGGTTTCCATACAGCGCTTTCCGGCGCAGATGACCATTGTCCCCGCCGAAGTTCTCGCTAAAACTGTGCAGGCCGCGCAGGTATTTGCCCGCTTTCGGCGCCTTCCAGCTCGAAATCAGCATCCACTCCTTCTTCTCCGGATGAAACCAGTAGCCTGAATAAATGGTGTGAGTCGGATCCGGCACCTCGGCCTTAAGCCAGAACCGCTGCTTCTCACCAGTCTTCCACAGATACTTCAAATGGCTGTGCCCGCCCGTGCCTTCATTGCCGAAGTCACCGGAGTAGACCCCGGGACCCTTGCCGACCAGGGTGACCAAGTCTTCAGCACTCACCTTTTTACGGTCAACCGCCTCGTTCCCGCTGTCCCAGACGCTGAAGATGATGCGCCGTTCCGTCGGGCTGTTGATTTGCATGCCAAAATATCCGCGGTTCCAACCGCAGGCCATGTAGAAAGTGTACACCGGCTCCTCCACCGCGGTGACTTCACAATAGACCTGGTCAATGTTGGTAACCTCAGGCACCGGATATGCCAGGTGCACCGAGGCCGCGTTGCGCCGCGGCTTGAGGTTGAAGAGTGCCCCCGCCACGGCAGGCCCATCCAACGCCAGGCTCCGCACCCCAACCGCGCCGGATTTCGGCGCTGCCAGCATTTCCAAATCGAATTTCACGAACCCGCTTTCAGCGATCTTGAATTCGCCGAAATCGGCGACCACAGACGCCCCGTCGGTTCCTTTGACGGAAGCCTCGGCCCCCTGGCTCCCCACTTTCAATCGAAAGCGGGCTTCACCACCCGCCGGCAGGTTGAATTCCACCGACGCCTCCACGGCCCCGGCATTGGTGAACTGACCGAACCAAACCACGCGCTGATCGGAAGTCTTCCAGTCACGCACTCCGGCGCGGGGCGAAACTTCCAACGCTTCGGGATCAGGCTCGATGTAAGCTGTAAAGGCCGGCACCTGCAACGTGGCGGCGTTCGCCGCGGTGGCCAGCGACAGCAAGGCCAGGAATAAAGCTTTCATGTCAAAATTCGAAATCAGGAATCAACGCCAGTGCAAAATGATCTTTCCAGAATTGCCACTCATCATGATCTCAAACGCCTTCTGAAATTCGGTGTAATGAAAGCGGTGAGTGATGGCCGGCTTGATGTTCAAACCCGTCTCCAGCATGACGGTCATCTTGTACCAGGTTTCGTACATTTCCCGTCCATAAATACCTTTGATGGTCAGCATGTTAAAGACCACCTTGTTCCAGTCGAACGGCACTTGCTCGGACGGGATCCCCAGCATCGCGATCTTCGCCCCATGCGCCAGGTTATCGATCATATCCTTGAGGGCCACCGGACTGCCGGACATCTCCAAACCCACGTCAAAACCCTCGCGCATGCCCAACTGGTTTTGCACGTCCGCCAGGGATCGACCCGATTTGATGTTCAGCGCAACCGTGGCGCCCATCTGCCGCGCCAGGTCAAGCCGGTAATCGTTGGCATCGGTCACCACGACGAAACGCGCGCCGGCGTGCTTGGCCACCGCCGTGGCCATGACGCCAATCGGGCCCGCCCCCGTAATCAGCACGTCCTCGCCCAGCAGCGGGAAAGACAACGCCGTGTGCACCGCGTTCCCGAACGGGTCGAAAATCGACGCCACATCCCGGTCAATCCCGGGAGAGTGATGCCACACATTGGTCATCGGCACCGAAATATACTCCGCGAAAGCCCCAGGACGATTCACCCCGATGCCTTGGGTGTCCTTGCACAAATGGCGGCGGCCCGCCAGGCAGTTGCGGCAGCGGCCGCACACCACGTGCCCTTCAGCGCTGACCGTTTCTCCGGGGAAAAAGTCCTTCACGTTCGACCCTACCGCCGTCACCTCGCCCACAAACTCATGCCCCACCGTCATCGGCACGGGAATGGTTTTGCGAGCCCAATCGTCCCATTTGTAAATGTGCAGATCAGTGCCGCAAATCCCGGTGCGATCGACCCGGATCAAAACGTCGTTGGTGCCGACCTGCGGCTCGGAAACATCCTCGAGCCACAAACCGGGTTTGCTTTCTTTTTTTACAAGCGCTTTCATGTATTCCTGGAATTTAGCTGGTCCGGGACGCCCCATGCGTGCCCTCCGGGTGCCTGCCCACCTGTCGCATAGCAGACTTGCCGGACGGGATAAATCCCACATTAGGGGGATGATGTCGCGCTTACCGGTCCAACGGTAAGCAAAACCGCTGGGGCAATTCCGTTCCCAGCCTGGTCGAAGCGTGCCCTTTCCCGGACCCCAACAGCCATGCTTTCTCGCGTCATAAAAAATATTTCTCTTTTTGAATGGAAAAACGCCCCGGTTTGTCGTATAATTACGATGGTTGAAGCGACTGTTGCCAATCCGAGGTTCGGAGGGCTCCTCAAGGAAGGCCCACGGCAATGTTCACACCATCAAAACAGGCAAACGGAAGTTACGATATGACCAAATCGTTAGAAGTTATTAGCGAAACTGTTCGTAATCCCAAACATCCCTTCCCTAAAGTGGATAATCATCCCAAAAAACCACTAAAGCATCGCTACGAGCGCCGGAAGATTAAGGAATATCTGCATCTGGCAGACTGGGCGCCCAACGAAGCATCCACCTGAACCATATAACTTTAATAACTAAAATTACATACCGGCAAGCCGCGCGTCGCGCGGCTTGTCTTTTTTACACCCCCTGGCAGCGCGGACAAATCCCAAAAAACTCCAGCTTGTGGGTGACCGCGGCGAAGCCATAAGCCGCCGCCATCCGCTCCTCCAACTGCCCCATGCCGCATTCCTCGATCTCCACCACCGAAGCGCAACGGGTGCAGACCAGGTGATGATGATGGCCATCGTCGCCGTCCCTGAGCAGTTCAAAACGCGCCACCCCGTCTCCAAATTCGTACCGCTTCACCATCTCCATGCCTTCCAGAAGATGCATTGAACGGTAAACGGTCGCCAGGTCGCAGTCGCCTTGCGGCAGACGCTCAAAGATCCCGCGAATTGAAATCGGATGCGACTGCGTGCGCAGCAGGTTGAGAATTGCCTGCCGGGCTCCGGTTACCCGACGCGACTTGCGCCGCAGCCGATTCGTCAACTCCGGGGTGGCTGGATGTTCCCCCAACCCTCCTCCATGGCAGTGGTCCAGGCGGCAGTCGTGATGTCCTTCCCCTCCCATAATCCTACCGCACCATGACGCTGAGGAATCCCAAGACTGTCCCCACCACGATAGCCGCCAGTTTCGCGACATTGAAACGGTGCACATCGCTCGACTCAAACAAGATGGTCGTGGAAATGTGCATGAAAATACCAATAACAAAGGCCATCAATTCCCTGGAATAATTGCCCAGGGCGGTGTGCGAGCTGATCACCAGGCCTAGCGGCGCCATGGCGGCAAAGAGACCAAGAAATGCCAGCGCACTGCCTTTCTTCATGCCGGTCTGTAAAAGCATGCCCAACAAGGCGATCGACACCGGGAAATTGTGCAGCACGATGCTGAGCAGCAGCAGTTTGCGGGAACCGACGTCGTAATGAGAATGTGAATCCCCGAGCGCCATCGCCTCAACCAGCGCGTGCAGGCAGAGCCCGGCGACCACCCCTACGGGCATGGCCCCATGCAAATGATGGCTGTGCCCGTGCTCCACCCCCATGGAAATAAAGTCGAGCGCCACCTGGGTAAAGAAACCCGCCAGGATCAACGTGCCTAAGAACAACTGCGTCCGTTCGGCGTTTGCACCCCCGAGATGATAAAGCTCGGGAAGCAAGTGCAGCATCGTGAGGCTCAGCAGGTAAGCACCGGTGAAAGCGTTCAGGAGCTTTACGTGGTGGGGCTCGTAGAGCTTGAAGGAAAAGAAGAAAATGGCGCCCAGGGCAATGCTGGACAGGAGAAAGAGGTAGTCCATACTAATTGCAAATGATTTGCATCTGAATCCCAGCAAAAACCCGCAACGTCGGTTGCGGGTGTCAGCGCTCGCGCGCCGCGTTAAATTACTTCATCAACAACATCTGCCGCGCGCGCTTGATGGCCACGTTCAGACGCCGCTGGTAATGAGCGGGAAGTCCGGTGTATTTGCGGGGCAGGATGCGGCCCTGGTCCGTCACAAACTGCCGGAGCAGATTGGTGTTCTTGAAATCCAAGGTGTCGATGGTGAAATCGATTTTGGGCTTGGGCCGCGGGGTGCGGGTCTCGCCGTAAGCGGACCGGCTGCGGGAGCCGCGTTTGTCACCTTTTTCCGGACGTGTCTTGCGAGGCATAGGTCTTAATTATTTGATTTCGCGGTGAAGCGTATGGCGGCGCAGAGCCGGATTATACTTCTTGAGCTCCAGCTTTTCCGTCTTCGTTTTCTTGTTGCGCGTGGTGGTGTAGCGCGACGGGGACTTTCCTTCCTTGCGCGCTTCCGTGCATTCAATGGTGATTATTTCACGGGGCATAAATTATTCCTTCTCCTTGGGTTTCTCTTCGGGCTCTTCCTCTTCGGATTCAGTCTCGGCCACGCCGACGGCATCCACGGTGCCCAAGGCGCCGAGGCGCCGCTGCCGCAGTGCGCCTTCGCGCTCGAGCTGCGCTTGCGCCTGCACTGTGAAGCGGGTCCAGGGGATCGCTTCCAGGCGCGAGCGGGGAATGGGCTTCCCCGTCAGTTCGCAAATTCCATAAGTGCCCTTTTCGATGCGCTTGAGTGCTTCTTCTATCTCGTAAATGGCGTCCTGGTCCGAGGAGAGCAGGCTTAGCGCGAAATCGCGGTCAAAATTGTCCGTGCCCGAATCCGCCATGTGAAGGCTGTAGCCGGCCATTTCCTGTGCGGATTCCTTGGCCAGGCCGTTCATCTGCCGCACCAACTGGTCGCGTAGCTCCAGGAGGCGGTCATAGAACACCTGCCATTCCGGCTTGATCTTGACTTCACCGGCTTTCTTTCCGGCTCTGCCCACCGGTGAATGGCCAAGAATTGAGGCCGCAGTGGCGGGGCCATTGCTCTTCCCCGGCACTTTCTTGACTTCTTTTTTCTTTACGTTTGTCACAGGTCTCTAGTCCAAAATTCTTCATCCTCCCGCCGCAACCGGTTGCTTCCCTTTGCGAGAGAGTGGGCGAATGTAACAAAGGACCGCAAATAATCCATCTTAAAATTGAAAAATTTTGCGGACCCTTCTGCGCCAAAAAGTTTACTCACCGGGAATGGCTCTCCGCCTTTGGTAAACAAGCCGTTGCGCCAAAAGTCGATGCTCGCCGCCCCGCCCCGGTGGTAGCCAGGTAGAATCGAGAAAACCTTGGTTTTACAGGGCTTTCATCTCGAGCTATGAGGCAGCAGGCTAGCGCCGACAGGTCTGCTGACAATTATGTTGACAGTACCCCAGCCGCCTAATTCAACAGGCTGCCAGGGTTTTATGGAAAAGCGACGCTCCCCCACGAGAGTGCAGTAAAGCCCGATGATCACCGAGGGCATCGTTTAGGAAAGGGTTTCCATGTGCGCGAGTTAAGAATTGGCCACGCACAGGTGCTAAGGCACCGCATTTATGGGCCCGCCTGTGTGCCGCCGCAGCGCAGAGACGCCTGGACGCTGTAAAAAGCCATACCCGGTGGTATCGCCGGATCGGTATACAAGATCCTCCCGGCGGCATCAGAGACCACCACCGCCAGATCCGACCATTGAACCAAATCAACGGAGTGCCGAATAGTGTAGGTGCGACCGGGGATTCCCTGGAACTCAACCGCGAGGCTGGATGAGGACAAGAGTTGCACCTGCCCGCGGCCAATCAAGGGCGCATCCAAAACGGTGACCACCACCGTTGCCTGGGCGGCCACGCCACACAAATTGGTGATGATGTAAGTGAATTGGTCAACCCCGAACCAGTTGGTTCGTGGCGTGTAGAGCACTTCCTGGCCATCGAAGATAACGGCTCCTCCCTGCGAAGTGTTGCTGTCCACCCGGGTGATGGTGATCGGCTGCGTATCGTGGTCGTTTGATAGCAACCAGCCGGAACTGATCCGCACCGGGCTGTCTTTGGCCGTGAACAACGCGTCGTTGCCGGGGACCGGGGCGGGCTTTTCGACCGCGACCTCGTTGGTCACCCACGCGCAATTGCCCGCCGCGTCCAGGGCCGCCACCGCCACCGGGGTGATGCCAATGCCAATCAAGGTGCCGGCCGGCACGCTCTGGGCCACGGTGATCGAACTGCAAAAGTCGGTCGCTTGGATGAACTGGGAACTGGTCAGATCGGGGAGCGCCACCTGGCAGGTGGCCCCGGTGACGAGGAGGGTCAAATTGGTCATGTGCCAGGTGATAATGGGGGGCGTGTCCATCACCTTGAGGATAAGCCAGGCGGCATCCGCCAGATTCGGCCGACCGGAATCGGTGACCCAAATAGTGGCGTAATTGGTGGCCCTGCCTTGCTGGCAATCCCGCGTCCAACTCAGGACGCCGCTGTTCGGATCCAGCGCTAAGCCGTCGGGCGCACCGGGGCCCAGGCTATAAACGTAGCTTCCCAGCGGGGTACCCTGCACGGTGTTGGTCAGGTGAAATTCTGTCCCCATCGGCACCAGTTGGTTGGTGGCAGTGGTCAGCACCGGCGAATCCAGGGAGATCGTGGTCCGCCGGATGTCGTGTGGAACCTCTTGCGCGTTGCCGGCCAGGTCGGTGGCGAGGGTGTAGAACCAATAGTTCTGCCCCAGCAGGCCCTGGAA
The DNA here is from genome assembly GCA_002298785.1 of Verrucomicrobia subdivision 3 bacterium UBA693. Taxonomy (GTDB): domain Bacteria; phylum Verrucomicrobiota; class Verrucomicrobiia; order Limisphaerales; family UBA8199; genus UBA693. The sequence continues at coordinate 53,607 of DBMR01000039.1, read as the reverse complement.
ATAGGCGTTGGTGTCGGCGGTGTTTTCAATCCAGCGCGCGTAACTGGCGCCGTTGGTGGACACATACACGTCATAGCTGGCGATGCCACTGCCGAGCGCTTCGTCGGTGCCGGTCCATTGCACCTGGAAGGTGCGTCCGACTTCGGCCGGCAAAGGCAGTACCCAGCTTTCCGGCGGCGTGCCATCGATGGTGTTCAGGCATTCCTTGGTGGGATCGGGACCGGCGCCGGCATTGTGAGGGTCGCGCTGGTTGGTCGCAATCCACGGTTGATTATCAAACGAGATCCGGGCCACGTTCCGGATTTGAGTACCGGTGGGCAGGCCCTCCCTGGCCCGTATGAGATACGAAACATGTCCCTGGCCGCGGCCGGAACCGTCCTCAGGGCAGAGGAAGCCTGCGGTCACATCCGGTGGGAGACCAGTGGCGGGATCGATGGAGTAGAAGTTGGCGTAAACCTGGCCCGAGCTAGCGCGGATGCCGGCTTCGATGACTACCAGCAGGTTGCTCCCACAGCAAACGGCTGGGATATTGGTCTGGAAATAAGAGCTGCCCGGCGGCGGGACAATGAGCTGGTCGCCGAACCCGATTTCAGACAACTCAAACGCCACCCAGTCGAGATTGGTGCTGAGCTGATCCCAGATCGCCACCTGCTGGGCCGGCGCGGAGGCGGTGGATTCGTTTTCAAAGTCAACGCGGTAGGGAAGCAGTCCACTGCCTTTGATGTAGCCGGCGTTGCCCACGCCCCGAGGCCCGATCTTGCGGTTCGGATCGATGGAAGCCGCGACCGCGCTCACCCAAAGCGTGCCAACCTTGCCGGGATTTCCCATTTCCTTGATCAGCAATTCACGATAGAGCGTATAACCCCAGTCGCGTTCCTCCGCCGCCAGGCAGGCCGGCTCGAAGGTGTCCTCCAAATGCCCGGAGAGCAGGCGCAGGCTCAGATCCTGCTGGCGCAAGTGGCTTTTAAGCTGGCTAAAGTGGTCGTGGAACTGTTCCTGTTTGCTCTTTTGCGCCCCCAGGAATTTAGTCCAGTTTTTGCCCAGGCCCAATGCCTGGTTCTCGACCGTTGTGTCCAAGCTGCCCCAGCAGTCTTCTTCGATTCCCGAGAGCCATTCGAAGTAGGGTTGCGTGGCCAACGTCTGAAGCGCCCTTCTGCCGTAGCCTACGGAGGCGACGTATTGCAGGGGCGCATTCTGGCAATAGCGGTAGAGGTTGAGGTCCTTGGCGGCGGTGCCGAGGGGGTTGGGGGTGGTGAAAGCGCCGCTGGCCGGGTCATAACACTGCGCGCCCACCAGCAAGAGCCCGTTCCCGAGATCCTTGGTTCCGAATTTGCCTGCGAACTTGAAGGGGGTTGGGACGGACTGAATGTTTAACATGCTTTCGCCGAAGGGGCGGAAGGCAAACCGATTGACGTAGGTCCCGGCGGCGCCGCTCATGCCGCAGACGGAGCCCAGGTGGTCGAAATCGAAGAAGGCCATTTGCCCGAGCGCGTCCTTGCGCCCCTCCAAAGCAAGACCGTGAATATAGTTGGCCATCAACTGGCCGGAACCGTCGAATTCGGCCATAATTGTCCCGTTGCCCAGGGGATCGACCAGGAACTCTGTACGCACGCCGTTGTTCACCACCGCCGAGAGATTGCCCAGCACGTCATATTCATAATCGGTGGTGCCTTCCGGAGTGATGGCGCGGGTGAGTTGGTTCTGGTCGTTGTAGGTGTAGTCCGCATTACGGCCACCGCGCTGCTGGAAGAGATTGCCCTCCAAATCGTAGGTGTTGGTTCTTTGACCAATGCGCACATATTGGTTCAGGTTATTGACCACGCAGGCCGAGGCCACGCCGTTGACCGTGGTTTTGCTCCGGTTGCCAGCCGGGTCATATTCGAAGAGCAGGTGCTGGTCCGGAATGCTTCCCGGATTGGAGGAAGCAAAGTCGGCCTTCGTCAATTGATCCTTCGCATCGTGCTGGAAGGTCCACACGCCGTCGGGTGTGGCCATGGTCTGCATTTGCCCGGCCGGATTGTAGGCGTAGTCGAAGCTGGAATTGATTGCCTGGTTCGGGGCGCTGTTCGCGATGCGCGTAACCTGCCCAGCCGCATTGTAGGAATAACTGGTGGTCGTGCCGTTGGCTTTCTGTTCCCGGCTGATTTGTCCGGCGGCATTGTACTCCTTTTGCACGATGAGCGCTCCTGTGCCATCGCGCAGAGCGGACAACTGCCCGTCCGCACCGTATTCATAAACGACGGCCAGGCCGGTCGAGTAGTCAACCCGTGTGCGGCGCCCCAACGCGTCATAGCCAAACGCCAGGTAGCGGCCGTTGGGGTAATCGATGCGGGTCAGGTTTCCTGCCGTGCCATAGGCCATCTGAATAATCCCCAGGTGGTTCGAGACGGCCGTGAGATTCCCTTCCGGACTGTAGATGAAACCGATCTTCTCGCCGCTGGGGAGCGACTTCTGGCTGATCTTTCCGTCCGGCGTGTAGGCTATGGAAGTCACTTCGCCGCGGCGGTTTTTCAGGCTTAACAGGTTGCCGTACGCGTCGTTGGTGTAGCTCTTCTGCGCCCCGTTCGCGAAGGTGGTCTGGAGCAGGTTGCCCTTGCTGTCGAAAAGGTTCTGCGATTTGTTGCCGAGGGCGTCCATGACCGAATCTTTTCGGGTCAGTGGGCCAGCGTGGGAAGCTTGGGCTTTCATGCCGGCCTTGTCGGTCCAACTGGCCAGCGCGCCACTCCGGGTGTAGGACTTCTTGTCCTTGCGGTTTTGGTTATCTGCCGCCTCGATGACCCGGTTAAGGCCGTCCGCTTTTTGTTCTACCGCCAGTCCCGCGGGGAGTTCGATCTTGCTCACCTTTCCCGCCGGGTTGAACGAGAGCGCCATCTGGCCGCCGTTGGCGTCGGTGATGATGGCCTTGCCCTGGTCGTCGTAAGCGATGTTCATTGCCTGGGCGCCGTTCTCCTTGGACATTTTGCTGAGCCTCCCGTCTGAGTCATAGGTGAAGAGCTCTTTGCCGGTCTTGGGCGCGGAGGCGCTCAACAAGGCATGGGCTTTCTTGGGAACGGAGAGGTTTTGCTCATACTGATACTCCTTGGTCACCGCGCCGTCCTCGGTGACAGAAAGCAGGTGTTCATTGGCGGCATCATAGGTGTACTGCGACACCTTGCCCTTGGAATCGGAGATGCTTTGGATCAGCCCGGCGGCGGTGTAGCTGATGTTCAACTGCTGGCCGGAGGAATGAACGAGCTGCGAAACCTTGTCCCCGGAATAGGAGGCGGTGATCCGATTCTGGTTGGCATCCTCGAGGTAGTCCAGGCGGCCATCGGCCAGGTAATGCGAAGTCAACCCATCCGCCTCGTTCAACCGGTAACTTCCGTCGGACTGCTTGCTGAGCGTGCTTTCCTCGCCGGCCACCCCGAAATATTCTTCGCCGCGGCTGTCGCGCTCGAAACGGCGCACCAGTTGCTGGGGTGTGGTTATCTGCACCGCGCCATCAGGCTGTGCTTTGCATTGGGTGGTCCAGACGGTGACCCAACCGCGCCCGAAGGGTCCCAGGGCGTGCCGCCCGCTGATCGTGCCGGCATACTCGCGCGTCATGCCCAGCGAGAGACCGGGCGTGGCTTGGGCCATCTCGACGGCTTGGGCCATCTTGTCCAAAGGGCTGATGAGGTTGGCTTTCTTGACTTCAAAGGCCCATAGGCTCTTGAGGTCCCGTACCTCCAGGCCGACGCTGCCCAGGTACTCCGCGTTCTGGTTCAACCGGTGAACATAATCCCCCCAGGTCGCCCCAACCTGCTGCTGGAGGTTATCGAAAATCCCCTCCCAGGCCTGGGCACTGACCCAATCGGGTTGCAGGTCTGACTTCTTGCCGGCCCAGTCAATCGGGTCGGTGTCATCCTCGGTCAAGGCGCGCAGCTCAAACTCAATGGCGGTGTCGCTGAAATCCCAAGGCATTTGCATCCCCGCATAATAAACCGGCACACGGAAAGACTCGCCCGGCTTGAGCTTGCCGGCGGTGGCCCCATGGGCCAGGAAAGTGACGTAATTGTCAAACCCCTTGGGCTTGGAGGAGGTCCAAAAACCCTGGGAGACAATCGAGGCATCCAGCGTTAGCAACAGCCGGTCGCTGTGGTCCGGGTCGCCGGATTGGACGGTCAGGAGCGGAGCCGCCAGCTCGGCCGTGCCGGTGTTCTCGTATTCCACGAAGAGCGTTCCCACCGCATGCCGTCCCAGTGCGCTGGGGACGATCAGGCGGGTAACAAGTTTCGGCCACTTAGCTGCCACCATCGCGAAGCAGTTGGGCAGCGTGTCACTCCCGCCCGGCTTGGACACTCGTACAGAGTAGGCGCCTTCTGGCATGCTGTTGGCGGCAAAAGAGGCCAGCAATTCGGTGGACGACTTGAGCTGGACTGAGTTAGCTGGGTATTGTTGTCCGCCCTCAGCCACCAGGGCCACCGTCGTGCTGGCGTCGAAAGCGGCACCAAAAACCCTCAGCTCGGCCTGGACGCTTGTTCCCCACCGCTTCGGGCTCACCGCCGACACGGCGACGACTGGGGCCTCGACGCTCAAGGTGTAGTTGCCGGGAGTCGCCACATCATCGGCGTAAACGAGCACGTACCAATCCCCGTCGTAAGGATACGGGGCCGTGATTTGCTGGCTCGCCGAGGCCGGCGTGCCGAACTTATAGTCGTAAACTCCCCGGGTTGGAGGCAGGCCGAACCGGGCATAGATATCATTGTGATTGCCCAGCCCCGCATTGCTCAATACGACGCGCATCAGGGCCGCATTGCTTGCGCGGACGCGGAACAACTGGGCCTGGCCGCTAGCCAGGAAACGCCCGTTGTAGCTCGTTCCCGGCGTCAGCACGGTCTGCGAGATCTCCTGCAGTCCGAAGCTGTATTTTTTCCAGGCTGGGCCATTGGTGTTGCGGACCACCAGAAAGTAGGACCCTGACGCGGGGAGGGTAACCAGGCCGTCTGGCAGGATGTTTGTTGACCCCAGCCAGCCGGTCTGGGTCGTAGCGTTAATCGCATCAACCACCAGGCCCGCTGCCGAGCTAAGAAAGGGAGTCAACCGCACCTGCTGCGCCGCCACGCCCGTGAACTTCCAAAGTTGAGCCGTTCCGATAGCGTGCGATTCGCGAAGATAAGGAACCGCATTGTTGATCGATATATCCCAGTCTGGGTTCTGCATGATGGCGGTGCCAGTTCCGCCACCAGTGCCTCCCGCAGCTTGAACGGTACCTGTATATTGGCAACCATGCAGATAAAGAGCGATGCGTCCTCCTCCCCCGCCACTGCCATACCCCGATGCTCCCCCGCCGTTGGCCTGGATTAGCCCCGCCCCGGTGAAGGCGCCCATCTGCACATTGACCGCGCCGCCGGAACCGCCACCGCCGCGACCAGCCACCCCATTAGCGCGCACAGTCCCATCCAGCCGGAATTCCCCGCCAATAACCAGCCGCATGGCTCCGCCACCAGCGCCCCCAGCACCATCGTTAGAGCGACCACCTCCGCTGCCCACGTCCACTGGCTCAACCAGTGAACCGTAGGAGGGACCACCGGCGGCGCACCCGACGGCGCCGCCATTGCCCCCGTAACCGGCTCCGGAGCCCACGCCCCAAGAGCAAATTGATCCGTGACCTGGCCCACTGTCCGACCCATACCCTTTGCCGGATACATCAACCTGACTCAGGCTGTCCACCACCACTTTGCCCATGACGGTCAAGAGCACTCCGTTGGTCTGGCCAGCCGCATGGGTCAGGACCGCCCCGTTCAAGACGCTCAGGTTCTGCCGAAGAGCATTGGTGCCAAAGAGTTGAGCCGAGGCCCCCGTACCCGACACAGAAAAATCGCCTCCGACCTCCAGGGCGCTGGCGCACACCAGGGCGCCGTTGGTGATCGAGGCATTTCCTGCCAGTCCACCGAGCCTGGAAAAGCTGGCTGCGCTGTTGGCAATCAGCAGATCCCCCACGATGTTCGTCAGGTCGGCAAATGATGCGTTGGCTCCTCCAGCTACCGTCAGATTTGGCAACTGGCCCACGCCGCTGATCGGAGTGGAGGCCCCGATGGCGGTACCGTTGTTGTCGAGAACCAAATGCGGCAACGTTTCAGAATCTCCCTTGATATAAATCGTGCCCGCACCGCCCGATTGATTGCCAGTTGCCCCGCCCCTGGCCTGAAAGGATCCCGTGAAAGTCGAAAGACCATAGCGAACGGCGATACGGCCACCGCTGCCGCTGCTGCCATACCCAGACCCTCCCCCGCCGCTGGCCTGGATTAGCCCCGCCCCGGTGAAGGTGCCCATCTGCACATTGACCGTGCCGCCGGAACCGCCACCGCCGCGGCCAGCCACCCCATTAGCGCGCACAGTCCCATCCAGCCGGAATTCCCCGCCAATAACCAGCCGCATGGCTCCGCCACCAACGCCCCCAGCACCATCGTTAGAGCGACCACCTCCGCTGCCCACGTCCACTGGCTCAACCAGTGAACCGTAGGGACCACCGGCGGCGCACGAGGCGGCGCCGCCATTGCCCCCGTAACCCGCTCCGGAGCCCATGCCCGAAGAGCAACTTGAGCCGTGACCTGGCCCACTGTCCGACCCATACCCCTTGCCTGATACATCCACCGCGCTGTTGGTTCCGATGTACACATCGGTGGCGATGGTGAGGTCCAGCCGGTTGGTCGGCTCGCCGTTCGGGGCGGCGGGGTGTGTAACCACGCCCCCGTTGGTGACTGTGAGGCTATTGAACGCATGCGCCCCGTTGATGGTTAAGGTGCAGTTGTTGACCACTATGTCCTGCCCTTCGTAGGTCAGGTCATTCGTTTGGATGAGGGCGTTGCTGGTAAACACCGCCGCGCGGAGAGCGGATGGAGTCGTTGACACCAACAGAACCGCGAAAAGCGCGGGCAAGCAAAGCGACTTCATTTTCATAGCTGTTGAGCGAAAGGCGCGATTTTGGCGCGCCAGTTATACGTTCCATCCCTTACCTCAGGAAATCCGGCCAAACGTCACCAGGATTCGTATTCCGCGGTGATACCGAACAGGAAGGGGGGGGAGGAAGTGGACCGGTCTTTGTCCGGCGCTCTACCGAGGCGCCGCTGCGGGGAGGCTCGCCGGAGACAAGTCCCAATCCAGTTTGAGGGCGGCCAACTGTTCGCGAACCCGGCGCAGGTCCCAAATCGTCAGCCTTCGAATGTTCTCGTCATAAGCGGCGAGCCGGCTGCCATCGGCGCTGAAGCACAGGGGATGGCCCTCGCCTAGCGTTGCCAATTCCCGACCCGATTCCAGGTCCAAAAGGGTGATGCCGCCGGCGTGGCCGCGGAACACCGCCAGCGTTCGGCCGTCCGGGGAGAAGGCCAGTTTCGGCCCCACGAAGGCCCCCTTATCAAGTAGCAGCCCTCCGACCCGTTGCCACGAGCCAGTCTTCCAAATCTGGTAATCCAATGGGGAGCCGATGACCAGATGCCGGCCATCGGGACTGAAGCCCAGGCGCGCGCCATTGGCAACCGGGAGTTCGTGAACCACTTGACCGGAGGAGGAGCTCCGGATGCTCACCCTGCGACTGGCCCAGGAAGCGCCCGCGAACCACTGTCCATCCGGGCTAACCGCAATATGCGTAACGCTGGGCTGGCCTTGCAGCCGTCTGGGCTTGGCCGGTTGGCGCAGGTCGAACACCAGCACGGCGGAACCATTCGCTTGGGCCGCGAGCAGCGTGAGTCCATCCTTCGTGAGCGAGAAATCCGAGACTGCAGAATCCCAAAGGCGCTCTGCGGGGCCGGCATTGAGTTCCCCAGTTTCGGCGACAAACTCCAACCGGTGCCGCCACAGGCCGCTTGCCGAGGCGATGAAAAGACTTCGGCCATCCGGAAGCACCGTGACCCGGTCCGAGCCATTGGTGCTGAGTTGGCGGAGCAGAGACCGGTGGTCGAGGTTCCAAAGCCGCACCCCGTCCCAGGCAGCGGTGGCCAGAAAACGTCCGCGAGGATCAAAGCTAGCGGCGAGCACGTAGGGATGCGGTGTTTGCCGGCATTCCCGGCCGGGCGCGATGTTCCAGGTGCCGGCCTGGTCATCGCCTGGCCCCAGAGAGCCCAACCTTTGATCGTCGGGGCTGAAGAGACTGAACTTGGCGTAGTCGAAGGGAAACTTCAACAATGGTTCCCGGGTGACTGGATCCCACAACCGGGTGGTGCCGTCCCAGGAACTGGAGAGCAACAAGTCGCCTCCCCGATTGAACACCACTCCCACCACGCCGCTGGAATGCCCTTCCAGGACGCCATTGGTTTCACCGGTCCGGGCATTCCAGAGCTGCACCCGGCTGTCGAGGCAGGCGCAGGCCAGGAGCTGGCCGTCGGGACTCCAGGCCAGCCAGGCCACCTGCCCGCCGTGCTCCAACCGATGCAGGACCTCGCCGGTGTCCAGAGCGATGATCCGCGCCTGCGAACTCTTGTCGCCGCAGAGCGCCAGCTTCGTTCCGGTCGGGTCGAAGCACAGGAGCGAAGGAACGACCTCGAGCGGGATGGTCCGGGCCAGCCGGCCCGAGGCAAGGTCATGAACGTGAATCCGATTCGTATCCCCCACGGCCACCCTCCTGCTATCCGGGGTGAAGGCCAGCGCGGCGTTACGCATGGTGGTGGGCTGCCAAACGACGGGTTTGCGGGCCGCCAGGTCCCAAACCCGGAAGAAGTTGGTGGTCTTGCCGCCATACCATTCGGCCAGGAACTTGCCATCGGGACTGAAGCAGAGCGTGGCTCCCTGGCGTTCACCCTGGCCCGCCAGCCGAAACAACTCTTGTTGGTCCTGGAGGCGGTGAATGCTGACGTCGCCGTTTGAATGCGCGCGGGCAAAGCGTTGGGACGCCATATCAAACACCAGGCCGTAAGCAGGAGGCAGTTGGGTGTCCAGCCGCCAGGACCGCTCGACCTGGACATCGGCCAATCCCAGGCAGGCGATGGCCTCGTTGCGCAGAGCGAGCGAGGGGCGGATGGCGACGGCTTTGGAGATCGTGGCCAGGGACTCGAAACGCCGGCCAGGCCGGTCACTCAGGCGATTGGCCTGGGCCTGGGCCAGGTAGGAAGCCCAGAGTTTCTCTCTCGCGTCGCGCCACTGCAGGAAAACGCCGACGAAACCGATCAAGCCGACGAGCATCACCGCGCTGGCCAGGGCGGCAATCACGGGCTTGCGTCGAACCCATTTGCACGCGCGCTCGAAGTCGGTGCTGGGGCGGGCGAGGATGGATTCGTGGCGCAGCCAGCGATCGAGATCATCGGCCAGGGCCGCCGCCGAGGCATAGCGCCGCAGCGGATCTTTTTCCAGGCACTTAAAGCAGATGGTTTCGAGGTCGAAGTCCACGGCCGGATTCAACGTGCCAAGCCGGCGCGGTTCCTGCTCGACCACTTGCTGGAGGGTCTCCCAATGGGTGGGGGCCTGGAACGGCGCGCGCCCGCTGAGCAGATGATAGAGAATGCCTCCAAGGCTAAAGATGTCGGTGGCGGTGGTGAGGTCCTGGTTGCGGCCCTGCGCCTGCTCGGGCGACATGTAATTGGTGGTGCCCAGGACGGTGTCGGAGCGGGTCATGCCGGCCGGCGCACCCACGCGTTTGGCCAGGCCGAAGTCGGTGAGGTGCGGCTCGCCCTGGGNNCTGGGCGTCGAGGAGGATGTTCTCGGGTTTGAGATCGCGGTGCAGGATGCCGCGCTGGTGGGCGTGATGCACCGCCCGGGCGACTTTGGCGACCAACTGCGCGGCTTGACGAGCGGAGATTGGGGATGCGAGAGCCGACATGCGCGACGCCAGACTCGTCCCCTCCACCAGGCGCATGGAGAAGAAATGCTGTCCTTCGTGTTCGCCGACTTCATAGATGGGAACGATGTTTGGGTGATCGAGGTTCGCGGCTGCCTGCGCTTCCTGGTGGAAGCGCTCGATGTCCATTTCATTGGCCAATTCACCGGCCAGAATGAGTTTGAGCGCCACCGGGCGGTCGAGACTCACCTGGCGTGCGCGCCAGACCACACCCATGCCGCCCCGGGCGATTTCCTCGAGCAGTTCGTAATCGCCGAAGTAGCGGATTTTGCCCCGCCCGCACCGCGCCGGGAGGAGATCGTTGAGGCCTTCATTGTCAGGCTCGGGTGGCGCGTCCAAGGTCAATCCCAGCGCGAGCAGGCAAGCAGGGCAGAGATTGCGGCGGGCATCCCGGGGGATGGGCGAGCCACATTCTCCGCATGTGAGCTTCTCGGGCATAACGTCTGTCTCGTACCTCAGGAAAAAGGGCCCAACGTCACCGCCATTCCAGGTTCATCCTAAAGAACTCGCGGCGTTCGCCAACCGGCCACGCCGCTCCCAGAGCAATAGGTCACCCTTCAGTCTCCACGTGCCACCTCGATCAAATGGCGAATCTCGAGATCGACCTCCTGGGGCGTGAGAACTGTCTTGGCAATCTCCTCCCGCAATAGCTGGCCGTAGCGCCGCCGCAGTCGAAGGGCCGCCATCCGGGCCGAGGAACCCTTCATATCCAAGGCGGCACAAGCTTCGGTATAGGAGGATTCACCGTCCGCTCCCGGCAGGCAGCTTTGCAGCAGTTCAAACAACTTCCCCTTTCCCGCTCGGGTATATTCATCTTGGACCTGGTCCAGGACCCGGTCCATGACGGTGAAAGCCCACTGGCGTTCGAAGAGGGCTTCCGGGGTGGCTTGTTCGATAAGTTCCCGGCGGTAGCGCGCATCCGCGTTGGCGTCAATCGAGATCATGGGTTTGCCGCCGCCTCGCTTTTGGGCCTGATTACGGTCCCGTTCATTGGCGAGGTACCGCTTGAGAGCAGTGAGCAGGAAGGAACGGAACTTGCCGCCCTCCTGGGTGAGGCCCTCCAAGTAATGCTTGTGACTCAAGCGGGCCAGGAACTCCTGAGTGAGATCTTCGGCCTCCTCGGGAGGATAGCCCCGGTGGCGGATGAACGCGTAAAGAGGATACCAGTAGGCCTCGCACAAGTTGGCCAGGGCTTGGTCGGCGCCGGGAGACCCGCTCCGGGCGGCATTGAGAACGACACTCCAGTGGGTGGGGGGGAAGCCGCAGCCTTGATGCACTTCTCCTGCTTCGTGCTGGGGGTCGGTCATTTCAATGTCGAAGATCAAACAAGTTCAAGTATCTGACAAGAACTTCCTTCGGCACCGAACTTCCTTCAGTACGCGGAAGATTGCATTTGACGCTACCCGGGGCGGGTGCTGAACTGGACCGGACCGAAACAGGATGCCAACTTGAAAACATCTTCCTACCAGAGATTTTCCGCAGGCGCAGCAGACCTCCAGCCACAGCCACGTTCAACCTGGCATCGGGCCCTTCGCTTCTCACTGTTCGTTGTGCTCCTGACAACCGGCCTGCTACTGGCTCCGACAACCAGCCGGGCCGGGCCTCTTCTCATCGATGATTTCATCTACACCAACTCGAGCGCAGCCCGGTTGGCCTGGGGCGGCACTGGGGGACCGTCCGTGTCCATGGCGACCAACGGCGATTGGGGCAACGAGCAAGTCATGGTGCTGACCTGCGATTTTGCGACTCGTCCCACCCGTTGCTATTGGGATCGCAATATGACCCTGAACCTGGCCGCGTATGCCGAGTTCGACCTGGAAGTATTTGCTCCCAATCCCGGTGTGATTTCCTCGTTTACCCTCTACTTTCGCTCGGGATCAGGCTGGTACGGGGCCGCCGCTTCGCTCAAACAAACCGGCTGGCAAACCTTGCGGTTTTCCCGGAGCGATTTCATTCCGGAGGGCGCTCCGACCGGTTGGGGCCAGATTGATGGCATCCGGTTGTCCCCCTGGAAGGGCGCCGCGCAAAACACGTACCTGGCGGTGCGCCAACTCCGCGCTTTCACACCCACGGTACTGCTCGTGCGCGACACCCAAACCAGCAACCCGGAAATCGTTCAGCAGACGATCGACCGGCACCAGGCCTGGCTGGGGAGTTATAATATCAGTTGTGGCACCATCACTCGCGCCGAGGTCGAGGCCGGGCTTTTGCAGGAAAGTCGGCTGGCCATCCTGCCTTACAACGAAAACGTCTCCGAGACCGAGATGGTGCGGTTGGAGAATTATGTCACCGCGGGGGGAAAACTGATGGTGTATTACCTGTTACCGGGACGCTTGGCGCCGTTGCTGGGCGTGCAGGTGACCGGATGGACCGCCGGAGATTTTGCCGCCTGGAATTTTTCCGACCCCGCCATTCCAAACTTGCCGCCGCGCGTGCTGCAAGCCTCGTGGAACATCACCCTCGCCATGCCCACCGGTGCCCTGCATTCGCGCGTGACCGGAACCTGGGAAAACCGCCAGGGACAAAACACGGGGCAAGCCGCGTGGCTGTCGAGCGACCATGGGTTCTTTATGTCGCACGTGTTGCTGGGGGATGATGCCGACCAAAAATCTTACGCGCTCCTGTGCCTGATTGGATCGGTGATTCCCGAGGTTTGGCCTTCGGCCGCGGCGGGAGCGATTTCGGCGATCGGCAATGCCGGGCCGTACCAGGATTACCTCCAGGCCGTGTCGGCCATTCGCCGTCAGGGATCCCCCACTCTTCGTGCCACCCTGGTGGAAAGCGAATTAGCAATCGTCGAAAGCAACCGGACCGCAGCTCTGACCGCGCAGTCCGCCGGTCAGTTCTCGCAAGCCATTTTTTCAGCTCAGACCGCGCGTACCCACCTCAAGCAGGCTTATCTGCTTAGCTTGAAGCCGGCTTACCCGGAGTTCCGCGCGATCTGGGAGCACCATGCCACAGGCCCGTACCCCGGCAATTGGCCGGCCGGCCTCGCCCCACTGGCAGCCAGCCAATTTACCGCCATTTTTCCCAACCTGCTCTGGGGCGGTTTGGCCCATTACAACAGCGCGTTTCTGCCGCATTCGGACGAGTTCAACCTGTACGGCGATCAACTCACCGCGTGCGTGGATGCCGCCCGGGCGCGCGGACTCCAGGTGCACGTGTGGAAAGTGAACTGGAACCTCTCCGGCGCACCGGCATCGTTTATCAGTGATCTGCGGGCCGCCAACCGCACCCAGGTATCTCGTACTGGCGCTCCCATTGACTGGCTCTGCCCTTCGCATCCGGACAATTTCATCCTGGAAACCAACTCCATGCTGGAGGTGGTGAGGAATTATGACGTGGACGGAATTCACTTCGATTATATCCGGTATCCCAATAGCGACTATTGTTATTGCTCGGGGTGCGGTTCCCGGTTTCAAAGCCAGACGGGTCGCATGGTGACCAATTGGCCGGCGGACGTGCTGGTGGCGGGAGCGCTGCGCAACGCTTTCCTGGATTGGCGGCGGGCGCAGATCACCCGACTCGTCGAAGCCGTCTATACCGGCACCAAAGCGCTCAAGCCCGGCGTCCAGGTTTCGACCGCCGTCTTCCCGGACGCCCCGAGCGCCTACGACGAGGTGGGCCAGGATTGGCGCCGCTGGATCACCAACGGGATCGTCGATTTCCTGTGTCCCATGGATTACACCACCGAATTGCACAGCTTCACCAACCTGGTGGCGCAGCAACTCGCCTACGCCGGCGGCAAGATACCGATTTACCCTGGCATCGGCGCATATGTGCTCGAGACCGACGCCACCGCGGCGCAAATCCAAGCCACGCGGACAGCGAACACGCGGGGATTCATTCTGTTCGAACTTAGCCCTGGCAGCGCCACCACCCTGCTGCCGGCGCTGGGCTCCGGCAGCACCGCGCCGGATGAACCAGACACCGACAACGACCTGTTGCCGGATAGCTGGGAACGCCGCTGGTTTGGCCAACTAACGACCGCCGGGCTGGAAACAGATTTCGACCATGACGGCCTAACCGACCGCGCGGAATATACCTTAGGCACCGACCCAACCACCCCCACACCGAGACTCTCCCTGGAGGTGCACTGGAATCAAGGCAACGTGGAGGTGTCCTTCCAAGCGCGCGCAGCCGAAGGACCCGGCTACCAGAATGCCGCCCGGCATTACCGCTTGGAAAGCACGGCAGCACCCGGCCCCGGGGCCGTCTGGGAGCCCGCGCCTGGATTCACGGATCGCTTGTTGGCGGCCGGCACGGAAACCTTGACTTGCATCGTGAAGCCCGAACCTGGAACGGCCCGCTGGTACCGGCTGCGCGTGTGGCTGCAACAGAAACCCTGAGATTACCCCATGCTCCACGCGGCTGCTGCGAGAAATCACTCCTGGTTCCGGCAGGAAAAGCTCGGGATTGCCAGGTCGCCGCTGGCGGCACATGATGCCACCAGCCAATTGGTTGGCCGCATGAAATCGATGGTTTCCACCGTCGCCTTGTTAACCTGCCTCGCGGTTGGGCTGCTGGCCGCGCTCCGCGCCGACGCTGCGCCGCCCGCGCTGCGCCTGTCCGGTAGTTTCATTCAGTACCAATCAGAGATGCAGAGCTGGCCGCCGCAGACCTGGCAAGCGGTCCTCGACCAAATGCGCGCGCTCCGGATGAACACTGTGATCGTGCAGTTCCTGGTGCAGGAAAACAACGACGGCACCCTGCATTCCTTTATCGGCCCGGCCGGTCTTCCCGACGCCACCGAGGCGATCCTGAGCTACGCCGACACCAATGGCTTCAAGGTTTTCCTCGGGCTCTACCTGCCGAATTGGAACCACGATATGACCGGGAGCAATTTCCTCTTCGAGGCGCAGACGCGCATGGCGACCACGGCGCAGCAAGCCTGGGACCGCTACCTCGTGGGCCATCGCCATTCCTCATTCGCCGGCTGGTATCTTCCCTACGAACCGTGGACCGCGAATTACCAACCAGCAGAGGTGGAGCGCTTGCGTTCCTTCTTTCGCGGGGTCAAAGCCGCCTGCACGCCGATTTCCGGCGAGGTGCCGCTGGTAATTTCACCCTTCATTAGCAGTTCCAGACCGCCCCCCTGCCGAGTGGATCAACTCTATCGACAACTCCTGGATCAATCCGGGATCGACATCCTTCTGTTGCAGGACAGCGTGGGAGCGCAACAGTGGGAAACCAACATCCTGCAGCATGTAGCCCCCTATTTCGAGGCTATGCAGAGCGCCTGCCGGGCAACCGGCGTCCGGTTCTGGGCCAATTTGGAGTCCTTTAAACTCTCCGGCGGCGTGTTCGGGCCTTGTAACGCCGCCCGTTTGCGACAGCAATTCGACGCCGCCGCCCCCTTCGTGGAGGAATTTGTGACGTTCGATTTCGTCCACTACATGAACACCGTGGCCACGCTAAGTTGGTGGACTCAGGCTCGTAAGGACCAGATGCGCCAGTTGTTCTTCGATTATCAGGCCGGCTTCGTGGACGTCGATTACGCTCCCCTGGCGCCCCCTGTGCTTTCCGCCAGTCTGGGAACCGATAACCTCACCCTCAAATGGCGTGGGTTGGCCGGTGACCAATTTCAGGTCCAGTATAAGACCAACCTGGGGGACGCCACGTGGACGACCCTCAGTTCCACGATTCTCACCAATGACACCAGCTTCTCGCTGGTGGAGTCCCTGATCTCGCGACCTGCCTCCGCTTATTATCAGATCCAGCGATTGCCGAAGCTGCAGGTGCTGGATTCCATGGTTTACCTTTCCCCGGGCACCTTCCTCATGGGAACCCCGGTGACCGACACGAATAAGACCCCGACCGAACTAACGCAATTCCAGGCAACTTTGACCCGGGGTTTCTGGATCAGCCGGTTTGAGGTTACCCAGTCGGATTACCAGAACCTGGCCTGCACCAACCCGGCCACCTTTCCCTTCGACCTGGAGCAACCAGTAGAAAGTGTCACCTGGCGAAATGCTGTGGATTTTTGCGCGTTGCTCACCCAGCGGGAACGCCAGGCCGGACGCTTGCCGGCGGAATACGTCTATCGCCTTCCCACCGAAGTCGAGTGGGAATACGCGGCGCGGGCGGGAACCGTCACCCGATTCACATTCGGCGATGATTCGGCCTTGATTAGCGATTATGCGTGGCAAGCGGGCAACAGCCAAAAGACCACGCATTCGGTGGGCCAGCGGCTGCCAAACCCCTGGGGTCTCGAAGATATGACCGGCAATGTCCTCGAATGGTGCTGGGATTGGATTGCCACGACTCCGAACCAACCGGTCACGGATTACGTTGGTTCTACCACCAATACCTACCACGCCGTCCGTGGAGGCGCGTGGTCGTTGCCTTGGGTGTCCTGCCGCTCGAGTTGGCGAAATTATTACCCCTCGAACGCACGCTCATCCGACCTGGGTTTCCGCATCGTGCTGGCGCCAGCCAATCCTTAGAATTACCTGCTGAAACGCGCAGGGCCGGAGTGAAACCACTCCGGCCCTCGAAGCTAGCTCGTCAATGCCTGACTATTGGACTCTCACGCGATAATACTTGGGAGTCGCACCGATCGGCACCGTGTAAGGAGAGGTCGCCGTCTGCAGATCGGCATACCCGCTGCCCACCTGGTTGGCTTCCTGCAAGGTCCCGAACGGCCAGGAGAGGATCAGGTTGCTCCCGGAACGGCTGTAGGACAACCGCACCGTCGCCAGATAGTGGTTCTGGATTTGCTCGGGCGTCAGAGCCTTGTTGTAGAAGGCCACATCGTCAATCGCGCCGGCAAAAGGTTTCCAGTCGTTGTCGCTGCGCCAGCCCAGGTTGATCGCGCCGTTGCGGTTGGGAACGAAGATGTCGTACCGCTGCGAGCCTGCTAGAACACCGTTCACATAGACATAAAACAGCGAACCGTCGTATTGCAGCACTATGTGATACCAATTGTTGGCCACGATTGGAACCGAAGCGCCAATGAAGGTACTGATCCAATTATCGGCGAATACCACCCAGGCCCAGTTGTGATTCGGCTGCTGATAGAGCAGCCAACCAATCGGGCCGCCCACGCCGCTACCTTCGGAGGAGAACGCCGTGCGATAATCGCCCGAATCCACTGAAAGCGACGAAGGCTTGAACCAGGCCTCCGCGGCGAAGGGACCGTAAGAGTTGAGTTCCAGCGCATACGGGATTTTTACGCGGGCACCGTTGGTGACTACGACGGCCTTGTTGGTCTCGTAAGGGATGCCCGTATCAACTCCGAACGTGAATACGCCGGGCGTGTAGGCCCCGGCGCCGGCGGTATCATAAGCGCCGTCAAAACTGCCGGCAGCATCTACCGCCACCGAGCTGCCATCAGCTTCATCCAGCCGCCAATACGCGGCAGGACCGTCCGCCATGACAACTTTGGCATAGCCAGTGATCGGCACCACGGTGGCCCGTGGTTGCACGGTCAAGGTCGCGGTCTCGCTGTTGGTCGAAGCCCAGGCATTGCTGACATGTACGTAGTAAGTGGAGGCATCGTCAGTTTGCTTGATATTGGAAAGCCACAGCGTTTCACTTGTGGCGCCTGGAATCGCGGTGGCACCTTTGTACCACTGATAACTTCTGGGCAATGCTCCATCCGTATCCACACGGAAAGCCGCAAGGCTGCCCACTGTACGGAGGATCGATGTCGGACTCGAATTAAGGATCAAATCGGTGGTAACCGTGAGCGCCGCGGGAGCGCTGGTGGCGGCCCCGTACACATTCGTAACCACCACTTTGTAACTCGCCCCATTGTCCGCGTAGGCGCAGGTGAACGTCAGTGTGTCCGTGGTTGCCCCGGCGATCGGCGCCGCACCTTTGTACCATTGATAAGCCAATGGTGCCGTGCCGTCAGCTCCCACCACGAATGAAACCTGGTGCCCCGCGTAGCTGGTAGCCGGAGCCGGATCCTGCGTTACATAAGCGCCGATCGGCCCACTGTAGAAATTGGTCAGACCCACCTGGTAGTGCAATTGAATCTGCGCTAGCGGCAGCGAATTGGTGTAGATCGCGACTTCATCGACGTTGCCGTCAAAGTAACCGTAATTGTCGCCGCGCTGGCCGATGCACAAAGCCGTGACCCCGTTCGGAAGTGCCGTCGAGCAATTCGCCGAGCCCGCGTTCACGCCGTTCACATAAAAGGTAACAGTGGTACCGTCGCTCGAGGCGACCAAGTGATCCCACTGGTTCTTTCTAACCGGCACGCCGCCGACCCAGATGCCACCGCCTTTTTGCACCCAGATCCAGGAGGACCCTGCGCCGGGCGATTGATAAAAGAACCATCCATCCGCAGTTCCCCAACCGGCAAAATTCCCCACCGGGGAACGCCAGTCGTCTGTTCCCCCCAGGCTGGTCGGGCGGACCCAAGCTTCCACGGCAAACGGACCCGGCCTATTCAAATCCGGCGAGTTGCTGTAGCGATCCGGTATCGCAATAAACGACTTTTGGCGAACGCTGTTCATGTCTGTATATAAATGAAAAGCGATTGAATTCGAGCCCACTCCGGGTTGTTCCAACTTGGGAAATGTCCCCCAATCATCCGTATAAATCGTGCCCGGAAATGCCCCACCAGCGCTGCTGTCCGCGATGATCCCCGGTCCCGGTTGATCTTCCAGTCGGTAGTAAGCGATCGGCTTGTCGGCCAGAATCGTGTCCTTATATGAAACCGCTCCCGCGCTCAGAGCGCCGAGCACAACGGCTCCAGTGCTCAATGTAATCAATCCAAGTCTCAACTGATTCATGTTCATAGACCCTTTCACTTGCTTTTGGTTTTCGGAAAAGCGATAGCCGCCCAGCAACTCTGGGCACACTTCGCGGATGACTAATGTTCCTTTTGCCCTGAATCAGTAAAATCGTCAAGATAAATTTTCCAAATTACCACGCAAGCGCCCCTCTGGCAGAGTAGCTTAGGAATCTACTTCGCGTAACCTACCTGTAACCGACTCCAGACCTCACTGCGGCGAGCTAACGGCGGCATCCGCATCCGCGCTTCGTTAATTCAGGTTGTGCCGGAGACCACGGGAAGAAAATGCTCGCGAAGAACGCCGGAACCTCCACACCGCCCCTGATTCCGCCCTGCTCCTCCCCACCACTGACGGCACGTGGCTATCGCAAGACACCGGTCTGGTAACTTAGCGTGGAGCGTTGCAGCAAGTACTCGTACTGGGTACCGGTATAGGCGATTTCGGCGGAGAGATCGCCCAACTCCGCCTGGTTGAGTTCGACGATCGAGCTCAGCCCATTTTTATATCGAGCCCGGGCGAGGTCCAGGGACTGGCGGGCGTTGTTAAGTAATTCGCGGGTGATATTGAGGCGGTCGTAGGCATTCTGCGTATTCAGACAGGCGATCCGCACCTCCCGAATCACGTTGTTCTCGAGATCCCGCAAATTTTCAGCCGCAGCTTGTGCCCGCAGTTCTGCCTCCCGTTGTTGTGCCAGGTAACGCCCCCCACTGTAAAGCGGGAGGGTTAGGGTCAATCCCGCGGCAGCATAAGTGTCGGGCAGTTCAGGGTCATGGATCGGCACCACCCCCAAACTGCCCACCGCGGAAACAGTCGGCAGACGGGCGGCCTTGCTGGCACGGGCCAGCTTGAGGGCGGACTGTTCCTCGTGGCGCAACCGGAGTAAATCCGGGCGCGCCGTCAGCGCCACCTCCACAAACTCTTGAGCATTGGTCGAGATCGGCGGCGGCAGGGGTTGTTGCGCCAACAGATACCGTTTCGGCTCGCGCTGTCCCAGCAGCGTGTTCAGTTGCGTGAAAGCGGCCTGAAGATTGTTATCCGCCTGGCTCTGCAACAACTGGGCATCTTCCAGATTTACTTTTGCAAAGCTCACATCGAGCTCGGAGCGCAGCTTATTGCCGGCAAGGGCGGTCACCTGATCGAGGAACAACTGACGCGCCGCCACGGTTTTTTGCGCCACGAGCGCCACCGCCTGGGCCTCCAGAGCGGCGTAGTAAGCGCCATCAACTTCCAGCACGATCTGCTCGCGGGTCGCTTCCGCGTTGTTCTCTTGCGCTAACGCCTGCAACTGGGCGCTCTGACGCAGATTGGAGGTGCGCCCGAAATCCGTGATGAGCTGGGAAATCATAAGGCCCTCAGCGTTCCGATCAAAGATGGACGGATTGTTCAGGGCCCCAATCGCGGCTAAGCGCGTGTTGTCGCCGGCGGTACCGACAGCCACAGCGTTTGCGGCAACCTGCGGCAGGAACCCAGATTGCACCTGCTTTACCACCTGATGCGAGGCCAGGGCCACCAACTCGGCCACTTTGATCCGAGGGTGATTGCGCAGGGCCATTTCATGGGCATCGCTGAGACTTAACGGTTTCGGCTCCTCGCCTCGGACGATTCCCAGGCTCGGACCGGTTAACAGCGCGCAAAGGATGTATAGAATTACCCGGTTCATAATCTGATCAGGCGCTGGCGGCGGGAACCGGGCTGGTGGCGAGACTGCCCTCTGCGCTTTTGGCTTCCTGCCGACGGTAGATGACGTAATAGGCGGCGGGAACGATGAATACCGTGAGCACCACGGAGACTGCCAGTCCACCAATGATCGCCCGGGCCAGGGGGGCGTAAGCCTCGCTGCCAGTCCCCAGCTTCGCCGCCATGGGGATTAATCCAATGAGCGTGGCCAGCGACGTCATCAGCACGGGCCGCAGCCGCACCCGGCAAGCGGTGATCACGGCTTCCTGCAACGGCCTTCCCTCCTGCCGTAATCGCCGCGTGAATTCCACAATCAAAATGCTGTTTGAAACCACGATGCCGACCATCATCACCACTCCCATCAGCGACATCACATTAAGGGTGGTGCCAGTGGCGAAAAGCATCAGCAAGACGCCGGTCAGGCCCGTGGGCACCGCCAGGAGAATCAAGAGCGGATCCAGAAATGATTCGAACTGTGCGACCAGGATCAAGTAGACCAGCAAGGTCGACAGTATCAGGCCGAAGCCAAAACTCTGGAAAGATGCCTGCATGGCCTTGGCGGATCCGCGCACGGCCACCCGGATATTGTCCGGCGGTGGCGTATCGTGCAGCACCGAGTTAACCGCCTTTAATATGTGCCCAAGATCCTCCTGCTGAGGCGAAACATAGACGTCAATCACCCGGCGCAACTGGTAATGGTCAACCTCGGTGGGCGCGCGGATATGCCGGATCTGGCTCACAGCATCCAATCGGGTGGGCTTGATGAAGTGAGGCCCTCGCAGCGGCAGAGAAGCCAAGTCGGCCAGGTTTTCTACAGTCCCTTCGGGATATTGTACCGTCAGCAGATAATCATTCCCGGATTTGGGATCGACCCAAAAACTGGGGGCGATCATCTGATCCGAAGTTAACGCGGTAATCACATTCCCCACGATTTCCTTCTCATTCAGGCCCAGTTGGCTCGCATGCACGCGGTCCACGTCCAACTTCAGCGCCGGATAATCCACGTCCTGCGGCACCAGCACATCACTTACCCCCGGCAGAGCGCGAATCTTCCGCGCGAGCTCGCTGGCGTAGCCATGGGTCTCTTCGAGATTGTTTCCACTGACCTGAAGATCCAACGGCGCCGGCATGCCCAAATTCAGGATGGCGTCCACCAGTCCTCCTGTCTGGAAGTAGGCGGAGACTTCCGGGACTTCGCGCGCCAACCGGTCCCGAACGAGATCCATGTATTCAAAACTGCTCCGACTGTGCTTTTCCTCCAGGCCCACCTGTACGAAGGCGGTGTGGGGCCCGGAATTAGGAGTGTAGATGGAAGAAAATCCGGGAGTGACACCGATATTGGAGACGAGCACGCGCAACTCGTGCGCCGGCACTACTTCGCGGATGATACGCTCCACTTTGCCAATCAACTCATCGGTGCGCTCAATTCGAGTGCCGGTGTGGGCCTTTAGATTGAGCACAAATTGGGCGGGGTCCGTGCGCGGAAAATACGCTTCACCGATCAGGGGATAAAGCGCGAGGCTGAACAGGAACAAGCCGGTGATACCCAGCACCGTCGCCGCCGGCCTGACCAGGGCCAGCGTCAAGGTGGCTTGGTATCGGTTCAGCATCCGGTGGAACCACTGGTTAAACCAGAAGTTAAAGCGCGCGCCCCATCCCCGGGGCGGGACGTCGGACGCGGCACCATGGCCCTGGTGTCCTTTGATCAGTTTGGCGCAGAACAGCGGCACAACGGTCAAGGCCACGACGTAGGAGGCTAATAACGATAGCACCACCGCCAGTGCCAGCGCGGTGAACAGGAACCGGCTGACGCCATAGAGAAAGAGCACCGGAAAAAACACCACTACGGTTGTGAGCGTCGCCGCGAGCACCGGGAGCGCCACTTCTCGTCCACCCCGCTCCGCTGCTACTTCCGGAGCTTCTCCCAACTCCAGGTGGCGGAAGATGTTTTCCAGGACCACGACCGAGTTGTCGATCAGCCGTGAGAACGCCAGCGCCAACCCGCCCAGCACCATCGCATTGATCGTGTTATCCCCCAGGGAAAGCGCCACAAACGCGGCCAGCGCGGATAGGGGAATTGATAAGAAAACCGCAGCGGTAGCGCGCATGCTGCCCAAAAAGACCAGAATCGTCACTGCTGTTAGCACCAACCCGATGGTTCCCTCGTGGATCAGATTTTCAATCGCGCTGCGCACGAATACGGATTGGTCAAAGACGACCTTGGTCACCAGATCTTTGGGCACACCCAACAGATGGTTGACCGCCTCCCGCACCCCGTTGACCACCGAGATGGTGTTGGCTTCGCCACCTTGTTTGAGCACCGGCAGATACACTGAAGGCTGGCCGTCCACCCGGACGACATTGTATTGAATTTGCGATGCGTCCTTCGCCTCGCCCACGTCCGCCACCATCACCGAAGCGTTGCCCACTGTCTTGAGAGGAAGCTGATTGATCTCCTTGATGTGATCCACCTGGCTGTTGGCGTACAAGTTATAGTCGAAGGCCCCGATCTTCACGTCGCCGGCAGGCAGAATCAAGTTGGCTTCATTCACGCTTCGCACGACATCCATCACGCTCAACTGATGCGCCTCGAGTTTGAGCGGATCGACATACACCATGATCTGCCGGTAGCGGCCTCCGAACGGCTGGGGCACGGAAGCACCAGGCACCCCCGCTACCTGGTTGCGAACATCGTATTGGCCAAGATCGCGCAGGGCGGACTCTTTCATACCCTCCCCTTTCAAGGTGATCAAACATACCGGCAAACTCGAGGCGTCGAACTTCAATACGACAGGCGGCAAGGTCCCCGGAGGCAGCTTACGAAGGTTGGCCATAGCCAGGTTCGCGATGCTGGTAACCGCGGAATCCGAGTTGAAGCCCGGCTGGAAATAAACCTTGATCAAGCTCACCCCGGGCAGCGAGCGGGACTCGAGATGATCGATGCCACTGGCCAGCGTGAAAAAGCGCTCGAACCTCCCGGTGATGTCCGTCTCAATTTGCTCGGGCGGCATCCCGGAAAAGAAAGTCGCCACCACCACCACCGGAATTTTGATGGGCGGAAACAGGTCCACCGGCATGCGCACCAGGCTGGTGATCCCAACCACGCACACGATCAAAGACACCACGATGATTAAAAAGGGGTATCGAATGGAGAATTTCGGCATAAAGGGAGCGAAAAGCTAAAGTAGTTTTGGGACAACAGCGGCGTGCATCGGAGAACTAGGCGGACCTGCCCCCCGGCAGCAGCGTGCCTGGATTTTCACGACCCTGAGCCACTGCCTCCCGTAGTTTGCTCACGGAAAATTCCGGAGAACGGCAAAGCGCGATCAGCGACTGTTCCTGGGCAGTGATCCTGGCCGCCACCTCCGGGATGCGACCGGCGATATCCAACGGAATGGACTGCACCCCATGCAGGTCACCGTGCAGCAGGTCACCAGAACGAATTCGGAGCCCACCGATTTCGACCGGTTTCCCGATTTCGATGATGTGAACGTAAGCGTGAGAAACGGAGATGCTGCCTGCAAAAAGCTGAAAACCAGCCGCTTCCGCCGCCGGGATGTCCCGCACCGAACCGTTGGTCACCACTCCGCCGCAATGCAGCGCCCGCAGGATATTCATGTGGACCGACCCGACCAGCGACCCCAGCCCCAACCGGCTCGAAACATCCTGCACCACTACGACCCGCGGAGCTGGCAAGGATAAAATGTAGTCCCACCAATCCGTTCGATCCGCGTAGTTGCCGTCTGCCGTGGGCGGCAGTGAGCCGCGAATTTTTACCGTCGCAGCGTACCCCAGCATCGGGTTGAGACGCGGGAACAAGCAGCGAACCGAGGAATCGACGAAGCCCTCGTTCCGCAGACGCTCGTTAAAAGTCTCGATGGCATTGGCCAGCGTGCAAGCGTCCAAACGGCGCAAACACTCCAGTTGCTCGGCGGTAAGCGGATGGTTCATTGTTGAGCCAGCGGGCCAGTCAGTTTGGTTTGCACCTTTTGCCCCGGATGCACCCTGGAACGGTCGCCGGTCAGGATGACATCGCCCTCCTTCAAGCCGGAGACCACTTCGTATTCCGTGGATGTTTCCAGGCCGAGCGTGACCGAACGCTCCTCAATTTCGCCTGCGGAATTAATCAAATAGACACTCGGCTTCGATCCGCCGGCGACCGCCTCAGTGGGGATGGCAAGGGCATTCCGCTGACGCCCCACACGCAACGATACGGTGGCATACATGCCCGGGACGAGTTCCAGGTTCGGATTTGGCACTTCGATTTCGGTCAGCATGGTGCGCGTGGCTTCGTCCACCTTGCGTGAACAGCGCGATATCTTTCCTGAAAAGGTTTTCCCGCCCAATGAGTCCACCCGCACTTCAACCGGCGCCCCCACTTCGACCTCTTTCACGTATGCGACGGAGACCGGAAAATCCAATCTCAGCCGGTAAATATCGGAAACACACACCAGGGGCAGCGACTGGCTCGCCGAAGCGGTACCAGCCTGGATCAAGACCCCCGGATCGACAAAGCGCCGGGTAATTATCCCGTCAAATGGTGCCGTAATGCGCGTATAGGCCACCATGGTCACGTATTTCTCCACGTCCGCCTTGGCTGCCGCCAAGGCCGCCTCGGCGGTTTGGTCTTTGGCTTCGGCGGTGTCCAGGTCCTGTTGCGCGACCAGGTTGGGATGTTCCTTTTCCACCGCCTGCAACCGCAGGCACGCCAGGTGCGCATTCTTGTAATCCGCCGCGGCCTTCATCTGGGCCGCACGCACCTGGTCGAGTTGGTTTGTTAGCTCGGGGACTTCGAGCCGGGCAATCAGTTGCCCGGCCTTAACCCGGTCACCAAAGTCGACATTGAGTTGCTCGAGATAGCCGGACACCTTGGCATGCAATTCCACCTCGGCGTATGGCCGGAATTCCGCAGCCACTTTCACTTCATTATAAAGATCCTCCCGTAGCACCCGACCGGCCGTAACTACTGGCAAAACCGCAACTTTCTTTCCCTCAGCGCCGCGAAGAGTTGAGCGGCCGAACAACACCGGTTTGAGCAGTGGAATCAAACCCAGCACAACCACCAAGACCAACCACCGGCGGCTGACCCGCTTCAACAATCGGTTAAAACTATTACCTGCCGTGCCGACGTCGGGAGTGCGGTCTTCGCCGACGGATGCAGGATTTTCGCCGGGAGGCGGTGGTGTGCCCGGCCCGGGCTGGTGGTCAGGAATGTTGGAGCTCATAGGTTTTGGCATGGTTCTCTTTACCTGCATCTGCCGGAGCGACCTCCAGGGGTAGCGTCACGCGAAAGGTGCTGCCTGCTCCGGGTGTGCTGCAGGCCTCGACGGTTCCCTGGTGTGCGGTACAGATCGACTTCACAATCGACAAACCCAGGCCGGCCCCTCCCTGCTCGCGCGAACGTGCCTTGTCTACCCGGAAGAATCGCTCAAATAACCGCGGCAATGCTTCTGCCGGAATTCCGATCCCGGTGTCGGTCACTTCCAGAATCGCCTTGTTATCACGCGCGCTCACGCCGAGAGTCACGGTTCCGCCGCCAGGAGTGTATTTGATGGCGTTATCGAGGAGATTCACAATGACCTGCTTCAGCCGGGCGCGATCGCCCTCGACCCACACGCCCCGGGTCGCGTTGCAGATGACGCGGAGGTTCTTATCCTCAGCCAGCAGGGACATTTGATCCGCAGTGCTGGCCGCTAGTTGTGCAAGATCGAACTTCGCCCGCTCGGCCGCCGCCTCGCCCGCATCCAGTCGCGAGATGGAAAACAAACCCTCGACGATGTGGCTCAACCGCACCACCTCCTCGAGCGCCGTGTTGAGGCGCTCCCGCCAGTCCGGTGGTAATTCCGGTTCCGACACAAAGGTCTCCAACTCTCCGCGCAGAATCGTCAGCGGAGTGCGGAGCTCGTGCGAAGCGTCGGCTACAAATCTCCGGGAATGCTGAAAGGAGTCATCCAGGCGGTGAATCATAAGGTTCAGCGCGATAGACAAGCGCTCGAGTTCGTCTCCAGTTTGAGCTACCGGCAGGCGTTCCCCGAGGTTGTGAGAACTGATCCGCTCGGCGCTCGCAGAGATTCGATCCACCGGCGTGAGCGCCCGTTTCACCAGAAAGTAACCACCACCCAACGCAATGCTGCCTACGATCGGAAGCATGGCGGCGAGGAACATCAACCATTTCCTGGAATCAGACTGCACGGAGTCCAGCGGTGCGCCCGCCTCCACCAAATAGACCTTACCATCCGAGGCCTGGAACTTGTGCCCGGCCAATACCATGGAACGGCCTTGCGGCAATGGAATCGTCCGTCGTTCCTCCGCGCGTACCGGCCAATGCGGATCCCCCACGACGGCAGGATCGATCGCGGCCTCGCCTCGGGATGGCGAACTATAAACTGTTGCTCCCCCTTCGGCTGTGACTCGGATGAAGCGGTTGTTTTGGCCGGGCGCGAAACTGGTCTCGATTTCCTGCGCCAACCGCTCCTGCAAGAACGCGTGCGGCGCTTTGGCCACGTCCGCTAATAAATGGGCCACCTGGCGAGCCCGCCGCATTTGAGATTCCTCCAGCGCCCCGGTGAGCGATCTGGCGAGCGCCAGGTAAGTCGCGACCCCGATGATCACGAAGACGCCCAGCAGCAACCCCGCATACCACGTCAGCAACTGAAATCGTAGAGAACGTGTATTCATGGCGCCGCCTCATCAGTGACGCAATAGCCCACCCCACGAACTGTCCGGATGAGCTTCTCAGGATGGGCATCATCGATCTTCTCTCTCAAATGGCGCACATAAACATCCACGATATTCGTCAATCCTTCGAAACTGTCGTCCCAAACATGTTCCACGATCATCGTGCGCGAGAGGACCCTGCCCGGGTGAGCAACCAGGTACTCGAGAAGAGCGTATTCTTTCGCCGTCAGTTCAATTCGTTTTCCCGCCCGCCGAACCTGCTGGCTTAAACGATCCAACTCCAGGTTTCCAACCTGTAACACATGAGACCGGTTCGGCGGCGGGCGGCGGAGCAGCGCCTTGACCCGCACCAGTAGTTCCGCAAACGCGAACGGCTTCGTCAGATAGTCGTCCGCTCCGGCTTCGAAATTTTCCACCTTAGCCTTGGTGCCATCGCGTGCGGTGAGCACCAGCACCGCTGCATTCTTGCCATTGCGACGCAACCGCTGAAGCAGTTCGGTGCCGGGAATTCCCGGCAGCATTAAATCGAGAATTATCAGGTCGTAATCCAGACCGGAAGCCATCTCCCAGCCGGTAGTGCCGTCCCCGGCAACATCCACTGCGAATCGTTCCGCCCGCAAGCCGCGGGCGACGAAGTCGGCTACCTTTTTCTCATCCTCAATTAGGAGTATGCGCATAAACGCTGACCTCATGATTTTGACAGGCCCCCATTAATAGACCCTTAAAGCCAAATTAAATTCTATTCAGAATAATGCGAGGGGCAGATTTGGAGGAAAGAGGAGCCCTGGAATCGGGCTCTGACCTTTGGCAAACCACACCTGTAACTAGCTGCAGATAAACAGCCTGCAAACACCAAGACCCTGAATGAACCGGCGGCGTGGGTGACCCGCTCGTCAGTCTCCTTGACCCAGCAGACAGCGGAAACCAAACGCATCCGCCTGGTCTCCCACCCAAATGGCTCGATGCGCCACGCGGCAGCGAATCGCATCGCTGCTCGCCGCGCCACCACGCAGCACATGCAAAGACCCGGAGACAGGGCCCCGCGGGTCGATTTGTGCATCGCTTGGGTAGAAATCGTACCAGTCCCAGCACCACTCGAACACATTCCCGGCGGTGTCGTATAATCCGAAGCCATTCGGGGGAAATGAACCCACCGGACTGGTGTACGGCAATACACCGTCATTGTAGGCCGGATGATACCCTCGCGTGGGGCTGACTTCGTAGCGTCAGTCTGGACAGCACATACGGCTGGACCATTGGCTGGCTCGATTGTGACCTCAGGATTTTCAATTAACACGAAAGCCCCACTCTCGCTTATCCTGTCCTTATGAAAGCCCCTTTCACGGCATTTCGCGGATTGCTACATCCATCCTCCACACATCGAGGCTCGCCGACCTTGCCGTAAGAGATTATTGAAGAGGGAACCACCAAAGGGAAAAAGATGAGATTCAAAAGATTCCTGGTATTCGGATGCGGGATAACAGTGTTTGTTGCGGTAGCGCTCACCTTGCTGGTTTATGCCATCACCTACCATCCACGATCAGTGGAACCGGTCACGGTCCATGGTGGCTCCAACGCGCCAGTCCTCCGGATGGGCCAAAAGCTGAAAATTATGACCTGGAATGTGCAGTACCTGGCGGGAAAGGAACACGTGTTTTGGTATGAGACAACTGCGGGCTACCAGGGCCCAGTGGCTGAACGTCCCTCCCCGGCCGACCTCGCGCGAACGCGAGCCGAGGTGGCACGGGTCATTGCCGAAGAAAAACCCGATATCCTCCTGCTTCAGGAATTGGATGACGGCTCTAAACGCACAGATTATGCAAACCAATTGGCCGAACTGCAGGAACGGTTGCCCCCCGAATACGGAACGCACGTGGAAGCATTCTATCACCGCGCGAAGTACGTGCCCCATCCGCGCATCCAGGGGGCCATCGGAATGAAACTCGCCATCGTGTCGAAATATCGGATTAAGGCCGCGCTGCGCCACCAGTTGCCGCTCATGCCGAAAGATATCTTTAGCCGCCAATTCTATTTCAAACGGGCCCTGCTCGAAGCGCGTCTGCCGGTTGAGGGCGGTCCCGACCTGGTGGTGATGAATACACACTTCGACGCCTGGACTGGCGGCACCGACACCAGCGAGCGACAGGCTCAAGCCGTCGCGCAGTTGCTCGCGCAAATCGACAAGGAAGGCTCCACCTGGTGCCTCGGAGGTGATTTCAATATTCTGCCGCCCGGGCCGGCATATTCACGACTTCCCGGCTCGGAGCAGGTCGAACTCAACCGCACCAATGCCCTCTCGTCACTCTTTGAACTTTACCAGTCCGTGCCCGGCCAAGAGGAGGCCAGCGGCGGGGAATCGGCACGCTGGTTCACTCATTGGCGTAACCGTCTTCCGCAACCAGATCGCGCCTACGACTTTCTCTTTTTTCCTCGGCGCACGGCCATCGGGACGCACTACGTCCGCCAACGGGATGCCGGGAGCTCGGAGTTTCTGCGGATTTCAGACCATTTTCCCGTAATATCCGAGTTTACC
This sequence comes from Verrucomicrobia subdivision 3 bacterium UBA693, assembly GCA_002298785.1. Lineage (GTDB taxonomy): Bacteria > Verrucomicrobiota > Verrucomicrobiia > Limisphaerales > UBA8199 > UBA693. The sequence goes on along the minus strand of DBMR01000039.1, from coordinate 24,185 downwards.
CTACCGCAGTAGCCTCGAGACGAGACACCAGACTCAGATGTATGGCTGCAATCCATTGCCGACATGATGCAAGCTTCGATCGCGGAGTAAGCCATCGTGGCTGCTCCGGTCCGTTGCAGCGGACGGTGACGGACTTTGATGCCGATGAGTCCTTCAGGGCAGCGGCAGCCAAGCATCGGTTTTGAATTCGCGAAAAATCATGCGCTTTCCTCCGCCGATCGCGCGATGCCGCGCAACATCCCGAAAAAAACAACTTGGTGCAGCGGCCAGACACCGTACCAGTAGGCCAGCCCCCACAGCCCGACCGGATCGAACATCGCGGTTTGCCGGAGCCGCGAGCCGCCGTTCTCGGCTTGGACCTCGAAATCGAGCCACGCCCGGCCTGGCAGTTTCATCTCGGCGACAAGCCGCAAATGTCGACCGGCCTTGATGTCCTCAACCCGCCAGCAATCCAAGACGTCGCCGACTTCGAGCTGCGCAGGATCGCGGCGGCCCCGCCGCATACCGACTCCACCGAACACCAGATCAAGCCAGCCGCGCAGCCTCCAAAGCCAGTTGGCGTAATACCAGCCAGTCAGGCCACCGATGCGCTCCACGGCCGCAAACAAGGCAGCCGGAGAGGCGGCAGCGTGCGTCGAGCGTGAGTCCACCAACCGGTTGCCGAAACGCGTTCCGCCCCACTGCCGGGGTTCACCTGCGGCGGACAGAGCGTCCGACCACCTTGTCTGCGCGAAATCGGAGTCTTCGTTCCGCAGGGCCCGGGCGATCGCGTCGCGAACGCCGATCGGCCGGATCGAAAACAGTCGTTGGGCAGCATCGTCTCGCACCACCGTGGGATGACGGAGGCTGTCAATCAGCTTTCGACCCACCCGCGCATACAACGGCGTCACCAGGCCCAGCCAAAGACTCGAGAGCCGCGGGGTCAGCGCGGGCACGGGAATCATCCGGCGCCGCAGGCCGCGCTGCCGCGCGTATTCGCGCATCAGGTCGCCATAGGACACCTGATCCGGCCCGCCGATCTCGACGATGCGGCTGCGGTTGCCAGTCTCGACTGACAACGCCGCCCGCAAATAGGCCAGCACGTCGCCAATGGCAATCGGCTGCGCGGTTACCCGCACCCACCGCGGCGTCACCATGATCGGCAGACGCTCCACCAGCGCGCGAATCATCTCAAACGAGAGGCTCCCTGAGCCGATGATGATGGAAGCCCGAAATTCAGTCACCGGCACTCCACTCGCACGCAACCGCTCCCCCACCTCATGCCGGCTGCGCAAGTGCGCCGACAAACCCACCTCATCCTCGCCGAGCCCGCCAAGATAGATGATATGCCGAACGCCGGCGGCGGCTGCGGCGGCACCAAAATTAGCCGCGGCGAGCCGGTCGTGCTCTTCAAAATCGCCTGTCGCCCCCATGGAGTGAACCAGATAATACGCCACCTCGACTCCAGACAGCGCCTGCGCCAGCGAACCCGGATCAAGCACGTCGCCAGGCACCACCTGGACTTCCGCGGGCACACGCGAAGACAGGCGTTCCGGCTGCCGCGCGAGGCATCTAACGCGGCAACCAGCTTCGATCAGCATTGGCAACAGGCGTCCCCCTACGTATCCTGTCGCACCGGTGAGGAGAACGAGCTTCGAAGCGGCGGTCGGCATGGTTCAGATTTTGAGCACTCGCTTTCGCGCCCGGTTTTCCATTCGTCCTGTTTGTGAGCGTCGGCGCTTTAGCCCAACGCCTGCAACACGAGATCAAGATGCTCTGCGGGCTGCACTTTACGAACCACGGCCTTCACTTTGCCATCCGGGCCGATGATAACGGTGCTGCGCTCGGTGCCCATGTATTTCTTGCCATACATAGACTTCTCCACCCATACGCCGTAAGCTTGGACGATCTCCTTGGTTTCATCACTGATGAGCGGGAAAGGCAGGCCGTGCTTCTCGATGAACTTGGCGTGGCTTTTCAGCGGGTCCACACTGACGCCAAACACGGCGGCCTTGTTCTGGATGCGGTTCCACCCGTCGCGGAGTGCGCAGGCTTGTGCGGTGCAGCCGGGCGTGTTGTCCTTCGGATAGAAATAGAGCACAACCGTCTGCCCCTTGAGATCAGCGAGGGAAACGGTGGCCCCTTCTTCGTAGCTGCCTCCTACGACGGGGGCCTTGAATGCAGGAGCTTTTTTTCCGGTGAGTTCTGTCGTGTCTTTCATGGTATTTGTGTTGTTATGATGTTGAGGTTCTTCGGATGGTTCAAGCTGTGTTAGCCTTGGGGGAAGACTGAATGATCTGCAGCGCCGCAGCCCGGCCAGCGAGCCATGCGTCCTCCACGCGGGAGGTGCCGAGGGCATCACCCGCGAAGTAGCAGCCTTCCGGCAGAGCGGGCGCGGTGTGGGGTTTTGCGACGCGCGCATAGCGCCAGCGATGGCCGAGAGCGGCGAGGAAGTTGGCCGAAGAAAGACCCCAGCGGCGCTGCACCATAGTTTGGACGAGCACCGGGTAGTCCGCGGGCGGCAACTCCAGGTGCCTGCGGCTAAAGGCTTCGCTAATCTGAGCCACCATGACGGTGCAGCCCCCCGCGATGCGCCCAGCCTTGTGGTTCTCGCAGGCGGACCATGCGAGATCAGACGTGTGGTCGCGCACGGCATAGGCCTCGCGGCAAAGCCCCCCGGGTTCGACGCGATACGCGAGCACAACAGTGAGGCACGGGATGTATTCCGCTGGAATCGTCTGGCCAAAAAGCGTAGCAGTCTGCGGGAGCGGTGCGGTGCTAAGCACGCGATCGTATTCCCCAAGCAGCGCACGGGCATCGGTCACCGTGGTCTCCGTGCGCAGGTTGAGACCTGCGGTCATGCCGCGCACCAGGCGGCTGTTGCCCTCGCGGTGAAAGTAACGGTCCGTATCCGGCAGCGTCTCGCCGTTCTCATCCAGCACCGGCGCAGTGATGCGGCAGATCATCTCGCCGCAGGTTTGCTGCACGGCGGCGGAGAAATCAGGATGCCGCATGGTAAAATACTGCGCGCCGTGGTCCACGATGTGGCCTTCCCAGCGTTTAGTCGCACAGCGTCCGCCGCAGCCGCGGGATTTCTCCAGCAGGGTCACGCGGTGGCCGCGGTCCGCGAGCAGGCGGCTGGCGCTGATGCCGGCCATCCCAGCTCCGATGATGGCGATGCGAAGACTCATGTGGCGACGGAGATGGCGGTTCGAAAGCGGGCGGCCTGGTCCTTAATTTCACGGCGTTGGGCGGAGGTGAGGCGGGCCACGTTGCGCACCTGCATGACCGTGCGCGGGTTTTTGGCGAGCCTGGTTTCGTGGCGGAGGAGGAAGTCCCAGTAAAGCGTCGTGAAGGGACACGCCGTCGGTCCGGTGCGCTGCGCGGGATCGTAGCGGCAACCCGCGCAGTAGTTGCTCATGCGCTGAATGTATTTGCCGCTGGCGATATAGGGTTTGCTGGCCATGAGACCGCCATCGGCGTATTGCGACATGCCCAGCGTGTTGGGCAATTCCACCCACTCGACCGCGTCCAAATACATCGCCAGATACCATTCGTGCATCGCCTGAGGTTTCACGCCCAGCAGCAGAGCGAACAGGCCCGTCACCATCAGCCGCTGGATGTGATGTGCGTAGCCGAACTCGAGCGTCTGGCCGACGACGTGACGCAGGCAGTTCATGGCGGTTTCGCCCGTCCAGTAAAATGACGGCAGCGGCTGGGTAGCCTGCAGTTCGTTTCTGTCGAGGTAGCGAGGCATGAACTGCCAGTAGATGCCGCGCACGTATTCACGCCAACCGAGAATTTGACGGATGAAACCTTCCACCGAGGCCAGCGGCGCGCGGCCTTCGCGATAAGCCGTCTCGGCCGCGGATACGGCATCTCGCGGATTCAACAACTTTAGATTCATCGCCGCCGAAAGGCGGGAGTGATACAGATAGATGTGTTGAGGAGGCACCGCTGTCGACTGGCTCGCGATGTGTCTGGTCCACATCGCGTCTTGAAAGCGGCCGAAGTGCGGTAAGCGATGCGCCACGAAATCGTCCAAGGCGGCACGGGCTTGCTCCGGGGTGACCGGCCAATCGAACCGCGCCAGGCTGCCGGGATGCTCCGCAAAGCGGTCCTTCACCGACGCCAGCACCTCGCGCGTAGTCGCGTCCGGCTCGAAAGCCAGGGGCGCTTCGGCTTCAACAGGACCTTCCTTGCCGAAAGGCTCGCGGTTCTCGGCGTCGAAATTCCACGCGGCACCCACCGGTTCGTCGCCATCCATCAGCACTCGATGCTGGCGCCGCAGCTCGCGATAGAATAACTCCATCCGTAGCTGCTTTCGGCCCCGGGCGTGACGCGCGAACTCGTCGCGCGAACAAAAGAAATACCTATCCGGCCGAGCCTCGAAATCCACGCTCAGTGCGCGCGCCGTGGTTTCCAGGCTCGTCTGCACGCGCCATTCTCCCGGCTCAACCCAAATCAGGCGTTGCGGGCAGAGGCGGCTCGTCGTGGCGGTCAACTCGTCACGGAAGTTGCCGCGGTTCTCGACTTCATTCAGTTGGCGGTAGTGAACCGTTACCCCCCGGCTGTGGAGCGTATCGCGGAAATGCCGCATGGCGCTCAAAAACATGGCGATGCGCGCTTTGTGTGACCACACCTGGGTGCTTTCCTCGACGACTTCCGCCATCCACACTGCATCGCACCTTTGGTTGAAGCCGTCAAAGGCAGCCGAGTCCAGATTTAACTGGTCGCCTAGCACCAGCACCAGGTTACGCGGGCGAGCTTGGGGATGAAAGTTCATGCGCAGCGTGGGGATAGACTTATCGCGCTTGCACTGTGGACAGCCCACCGTCCACGTGAAGCACCTGCCCGGTGACCCACTTCTGTTCGGGCGACAAAAGCCAGCAGATGGCGGACGCGATGTCGCCCGGCTCGCCCAAATGCCCGAGTGGATGCATGGCCAGGGAAGCTTTGCGCGCCGATTCGTTTGCCGTGAGAGACTGACTCAACGGAGTCTGCACCAGTCCGGGCGCGACGCAGTTCACGCGAATCTGGTATCGGGCGTAAGTGGCTGCCGCGGCCCGCGTCAAGCCTTCCACACCAGCCTTGGCGGCGGCAATTGCCTCATGATTGAACAAGCCGCGCTGCGACGCCACGGTGGAACAAAAAACAATCGAGCCCCCTCCCGAGGTCATCATGCGACGGGCGGCTTCGCGCAGGAGGAGGAAGGAACTGGTCAGGTTCGTGTCCAAGGTCGTCCGCCATTCCTCGTCCGAGGTGAGGTGGGCGGGTTTCAAGAGGATGGTGCCGACGCAATTGACAACGCCGAGAAGGCGGCGACCCTCTCCCAACGCGGCATTAAACGCGCTCGTCACCGCTTCAGGACGGGTCGCGTCCATCGGCACGGCCCGTGCTGCAAGCTCACGGACGCGCTCCTCCAGGCGGCCCTCGTCGCGTGCCGCCAACACCACCTCCTCGCCTTGAATGCGCAAACGCCGGGAGACCTCCGAGCCGATACCGCCCGTTCCACCCGCAATGAAATAAAGACCTTTATCAACCTCGTTCATAATTACCTGCACAGCCCGGAATCAGCTGTAGGTGGCACGGGAATTTCATTGCTCCAAATCAATCCTTCAAGAAGCCCCGCAGCCTCCAAATGATTTTCTGATGCAGCGTGACGCGGGCGATCATTAGCTCTTGGCGCTCCGGGGCGTTTGGTTCTCCGCGGTCAAAATGCCGTCCCGATCGGTAATAATTGTTGCGGCTTGAAATCAATCCGTGCCATCACTTCGTTTCGCCGCAGGAAGGCCGGTGTCCACGGTGGGTCAAAGTAGCCATAGATCGGCGGCACCAATTCCTTCAACCCTTCTTGTTTCATCCACGCCCGCAATCGCTCCAGCGCCTCCGCCTCGTTCTTCGCATTGCGCCCGCCGCTGTAACGCAGCACCGCAAACCGGCCTTCGGACAATTCGCCCACGGTCACCGAGGGGTCCGATGGCTTGGGCACCACCCCGGTTTTCATTTTCGCCGGCATCACAAAGGCCATTTTCGCGTTGGTGTCGCCGCCGGACATGAAAACGGGAGTGGTCATGGAAATCTTCTGCTTGGCCTGATTGCCGCCGGTGATGAAGCGGAATAAGCGGTTGAAGCTGCCGTCCGATCCGTTGCTGCAGCGCGCCATGGGCGTCTCCACTACGGTCAAGGCGGGGTAGTCGCGCAGCTCGAACTTGCCGCTCGCTCGCACTACGGAGTAGGGCGCGGATTCATAACTGCCACGCGCTGTGCCGCAACCCGTGGCAATGAACCCGACCAAAGTGCCCAGTCCTGCAAGCATGGTGATGAGCCTAAGTGTGGTTTTCATGCGAATCAAAATGATCATTTCAGTGCGGCGACTTCTTTATGCCATCGCCAAGCCGTTAGTGCATTGAGTTCCCGGACGAATAACTGATCGCCGGCCACTGCCAGGTGCGCCCATGTTTCGGCATCGGTAAGTTTGCGCTTGTCTAGCACATCGAGCTTTTCCTTGTTCGCGCGCAGCGAAAGGAGCACGCCGCGCTGGTCGAGCGCTAGGATACGCTCGCCGCAGGCGATGAGGCTCCAGTATTTGCCGAACGATTCATTGCTGGTCCAGAGTTCCCGGCCGGTCTCGACTTCGATGGCCATCACGCGCTGGCTCTTGAGGTGGTTGTAGGCCACGCCGTCAATCACCACAGGCGTGCTCATGTAACCTTGAGCCTTGAGGCACCAGGATTCGCTGACGGTCCATTTGCCGTCGGCGTGCGCGATTTTAAAGCCGATGGTTCTGCCGCCGTAGGTGCTGGTGAAAAGCGTGTCGCGGAGGGCGACAGGAGTGAGGATGTTCATCCCTTGGAAGGCTTCGACCGGCTGCTCCCACAGCACTTTGCCATCAGCCGGGTCCACGCCGGCGAGTTTCGAACGCGTCTGTACCACAAGTTGACGCTTTCCGGCTAGTTCCGCGAACATGGGCGACGAAAAGACGCTACCGAACATGCCACCCTGGTCCTTGAGGGTGCGCCAGACGATCTCGCCGGTCGCCTTTTTGAGTCGGATGAACGACGCTCCCGCCTGAACATACACGTCGTCGCCGTCCACCAGGGGCGAGCAGACGAAGCCGAAATCCGGCACTGGTGCATTGAGTTCCTTCACGAAATCCTTCCGCCAAATCTCCTTCCCGTCGCGCGCATCGAGGCACACCAGCACGTCCCTCATGCCGGCCAAGTAAAGACGGTCACCGTCCAGCGCCGGCGTCGAGCGAATCCAGTCGCCGTTGGACTTCGCGAAGAACGGAACGCTGACCGCTCCCTCCCACTGCGCGCGCCAAAGCTGCTTACCTGTCGTCCGGTCAAAGGCCATCACAACCTCGACTTTCTTGTCCTTCGTCTCGGTGGTGAACACACGGTCGGTGCTGACAATCGGTCCGGAATAGCTAGGCCCCAGTTCCACACTCCATGAGCGCTGCAGATGATTGGTGTCGAGCTTCTCTGGCCAGGTGGAGCCGCTGATTTGGCCGTCTCGCGTGGGTCCGCGCCACTGGGGCCAAGTCGCAGGTTCGGTTCTAGCGTTAGTGGCAAGAAGAACAGTCAGGATCACCAGTGTCGCGAGAGTCGGTCGAGGGTTTGTCATGGAGGAGTAGTATTCGAATTTTTGGTGCCTGTGGAAGCCTCTTAGGCGGAGGTTGTCACTCTCCGCCTAAGTGGAGGTGGTCAGTCATGAATTGGGGAGGATCACACTGTCAATGACGTGGATGACCCCGTTTTCGGCGAGAAGGTCCGTCTTGACGACTCTCGCGTTATCCACCGTCACGCCCTCGTCCGACACTTTGAGCTTCACGCTTTGGCCCTCGGCGGTCTTGGCTTCCATCGTCTTCACGTCCGCCGCCAGGAATTTACCGGGAAGGACGTGATACTTGAGGATGGCCACGAGCTTCTCTTTATTCTCCGGCTTGAGCAGGTCTTCCACCGTGCCGGCAGGCAGCTTGGCAAACGCTTCATCAGTAGGGGCAAAGACCGTGAATGGTCCCTTGCCCTGGAGCGTTTCCACCAAGCCCGCCGCCCGGACAGCCGCGACGAGGGTTTTGAAGTTTTGCGCGCTGGAGGCAACGGCCACAATGTCTTTGCCCGCTGTGCAGGTGCTGGCGGAGGCGCTCTTGCTGGCAGCGCAATCGCCGGCGATCAACTCGGGAGTTAGGGTGAGAGCAGCGGCAAAGGCTGCCACAGTGAGGATGCTGTTCTTTTTCATTTGTCGTTTGTTGTTTTACGTTTTGATTTCAATCTTCAACCGCCAACCGTCTACCGATTAGCGTGTGTAACAGTTGTCCAAGTCTTACCACTTGTCAAATATTTGTATAGATTTTCTCTAAATCGGCAATTATGCCGAATTATCGCCGTATTTAAGCCGATTCCAGAAGTTTTTGCTTGCCCGCTTCCTGTGTTTGTCTAATTTTTGTATAAATTATGAACGAAGCCCAATATCCCATTCAGTTGGTTGCCCGACTCACTGGGTTGAGCGCCCACGTCATTCGGATTTGGGAGCAGCGCTACCGCGCCGTCGAACCGCAGCGGACCGCCACCAGGCGTCGCCTCTATTCCCAGCGCGATATCGAACGGCTCAACCTGCTGCGAGAGGTAACCCATGCGGGCCACAGCATTGGCCAAGTCGCACAATTGCCCATGGCACAGCTGCAAAAGCTCGTGGCTGCATCTCTCAACCTTCAGGGTCGCGCAACTCACGCTGTAGGTGAAACACCAGCCCCCAGTTCGTTCCTCGACGAGTGCGTGGCAGCCATCAAATCGCTCGATGGGCACGCTCTGGACGACGCGCTCAAACGTGCGGCCACCGCGCTGGGCGCCCTTGGCCTGTTGCAGCGCGTGGTCGCGCCACTGACTCAAACCCTCGGTGAGTTGTGGCGCGAAGGCACTCTCACTTCCGCTCACGAACATTTCGCCACCGCGACGATCCGGGTTTTCCTGGGCAACCTCGCCAAGCCGTTCGGCGCAGTGGACGATGCGCCCGTCCTGATAGTGGCCACACCAGCGGGTCAGGTCCATGAACTCGGCGCGCTGCTGGTCGGGGCAATCGCGGCGAACCTAGGCTGGCAGGTCACCTACCTGGGGACCAGCCTGCCGGCAGCTGAAATAGCTGGCGCCGCGCGGCAAACACGGGCACGAGCGGTTGCCTTAAGCCTGGTTTACCCGGAAGACGACCCTCGGTTGGAAGGGGAATTAACGCTGTTGCGTGCGTCCCTGCCGGGAGAAGTTAAATTGCTCGTGGGCGGACGTGCGATGGCGGCCTACCGGGAAGCTCTGGAAAAGCTCGGAGCGCTCCCGATCGGAAACCTTGCGCAACTGGGCTCGACCTTGGACCTTCTGCGCAAGCCCAAGAGCAAGGCCAGACAATAAAATCGTTCTTGGCCCGCAACATCAGCAATACCGGCCGACTCGTACGCGGCTTGGGCGCTGCAGCCCTGCTCCTCGGGGCGGGCATTGGCTTTTTCGTTTCGATATGGTTGGGCGTGGCGTTGACGGCTTCCGGTGCCTTTGTCTGGTTCGAGGCTCTGCGTGGTTGGTGTTTGCTGTGCGCCTGCGGCCTCAAGACTCGAATCTGAACTGATGCACTTGTTCAACCATTACTCCGCGCCGATCGTAGCGGCACTGTTGCTGGCTGGCGGGCTTTCGCTTGTATTGCGGCGAGGCGGGACGATACTCCATTGGCTCATCCTGAGCGGGTCTATCGTGGCCCTCGCAACGTTGTGGCTGGTCTTTCGGCCGGTGGCAAGCCCGGCCGGAACACCACTTCCGGGACAGTCGATGCTGCTTGAGCTTCAATCGCCTTACTGCCTCGGTTGTGTTGCGATGAAACCGGCGGTGGATCGATTGGAGCTGAAATTGCGGGGTAAGTTGGTGGTGCGGCGGGTGAACATCCAAAGCGCCGAAGGACGCAACCTGGCAAGCCATTACGGGATTGAAGTGACCCCGACATTCATTCTCTTCGACGAGGTCGGCAGGGAGCAATGGCGAAGCTCCAGTCAACTCGATGCCGCCCGGGTGCGAGCCAGCCTGCAGTAGTCCGCAAAGCGATTGGCTCCGGGGAGCTCGTTTTACTTATCCAACAAGGTTACTTCCAGGCCCGCCTTGGCCAACTCTGGTGTATTGCTACGGGGCGCGTCCCACTGCCGGTCGACAGCGACTGCTGATCAGCAGGCTGGGTTTTATCGGTCGGGCGGCATTCCTGCAGCAGCAGCAGTTGGAAGGGGGGGGAGTTTGGCTGGATGCCTTCAGGAATTCACCGCGGGCACTTTCAAAGGGAACACCCGGTTTTCGTTCATCTGCGCCTTGAGAATTTCCACCGCTTGTTTGATCAATACCGGACGTTTTTTCGCCAGGTCGTTCTTTTCCTCCCGATCTTGCTTCAGATCATAGACTTCCCAATCGTCTGGGGCCTTGGTGCTTAATTTGCCGCGAATGACTTTGTAGTCGCCCATACGGACGCAAACCTGCCCTCCGTACTCCGGATAGACCCAGACCATCGGGTTGCGTTTCGTGGCGTTCTTGCCGGTCAAGACTGGGAGCAGGCTAATCCCGTCGCGAGTTCCCGGCGGATGGACCTTCAGGATTTCGCAAAGCGTCGCAAAATGGTCAGGGAAATAACTTGGGAAATCACAGGTCGCACCGGCCTTCACTTTGCCCGGCCAACGCACGATCAAAGGAACCCTCAAACCGCCCTCATACACGCTGCCTTTGTAGCCGCGCAAACCAGCGGTGCTGTTGAAGAACTTTGCATCCACGCCCCCAATGCCGAACACCAAATCACTCGCCCGGTGCGTTGTCCCGTTGTCACTGGTAAAAATGACAACTGTGTTGTTCTTTGCTCCAATCTTCTCCAGGGCCGCCATCAATTTGCCGACGTGTTCATCCAGGCTGGTGATCAAAGCCGCGTACGCCGCACGTGGGCGCGGATGTGGAAGGTAACCGCACTGTCCGCGATAAGGTTGATCGTCCCACTCCGCAGGATAGGAATCCACCAGGCGCCGGGGAGGTTGAAGGGCAACGTGGGGCTCGGTGAATGCGCAATAGAGAAAGAACGGCTTGCCGGCGCTTTGCTCAATGAAGTTGACCGCCTCGGCCTCGATCAGGTCCGGAGCGTAGGTCTGGCCCTGGTAATCCTCCAAACGAACCTCGCCTTCGGATTTGCTGACATGGCCTGGAATCGGGTTCGAATTGATGACGACCTTTTCTCGATTGCGCCAAAGATATGCCGGGAAATAGGAATGCGCCACCGCCTGACAGTTGTATCCAAAAAAGAGGTCAAAGCCCTGCCGGTTTGGATCACCGCTGCTGTCTACCGGACCGAGGCCCCACTTACCTACGGCTCCAGTCCGGTAGCCGGCCTGTTTGAACACCTTGGCAATAGTGAGCGCATTTGACGAAATCGGCCATTGACCTTCGCCTGGACCTGCCTGCTTGTTGCCGCGAATCTCCGCGTGGCCGAGATGCAACCCGGTCAGGAGCACATTGCGAGCGGGCGCGCAAACTGGAGCCCCGGAGTAATGTTGGGTAAACCTCATCCCTTCAGAGGCCAGTCGATCAATATTTGGCGTGCGGATCCTGGTTTGCCCATAACATCCGAGTTCACCCCAACCGAGGTCATCGGCCAGGATTAACACCACATTGGGCTGCGCTGTCTTTCCGGTTACGGACAGTTGCGGCAGCACGGCCACAAACGCCACCACCCACCAAATTAAACGAGGCCGCAGCGGGATAAGCATGGCACCAGCATGAGAAAATCCGCCATAGGATCAAGTTTATCCCATGGACCTGCCGACTCGCCCGAGCGCAACGTCCTGCTCGCGATTCTCATTCGTTAATTGGTGCCAACACAACCCGCAATCCCTTTTAAGGGATGGTCCGGCAACCACGATACCACCCTGCCCCGGGCACCGTGAACCGCGTGGTTGTGAATCTCGCCAATTCGAGCCAAGTGAATTGCGGCTTTCCGATCAGTCTCAGGCGTGTATCCTGATAAACGCCAGTTATACCCGGCGACAGACACCGAACCGACCGAGGACCGATGGCCGCTGCAAAACCTGCAGGCCGCAGTCCATGATCCGGCGCCTCGGCTTGGGCCGTCGGGTACAAAGTGGCCGAAGTTACCTTTTGCTAATGAACATGAAGCCGATACCGACTGTAATCGTAAGACCGGGCGAAGCGGACCGCTTGCTGGCGGGCCATCCCTGGGTATATCAGGGGGCCGTGCAGCGCCTTACCCAACCTGCCACCGACGGCGAGGTGGTGCAGGTGAAGGATCATCGCCAGCGTTTTCTGGGCATCGGTTTCTATAATTCCAAATCCAAGATCGTGGTGCGCTTGCTCTCGCCGGAGCGCGTCGAAATCGACCGGGCCTTTTTCCAAACCCGAATTCGCGAGGCCCTGGCGGTGCGGCAAAAGCATCTCCCGGGCGCGACTTCCTTCCGGGTCGTCAACGCCGAGAGCGACTTTCTCAGTGGATTGGTCGTCGACAAATACGAGGACGTGCTCGTGCTGCAGACCTCTTCTCTGGGCATGGACACCCGCAAACCGCTGATCGCGGAGGTGCTGAAGGAGTTGCTCGAACCGCGCGCTATCCTGGAACGAAACGACATTGGCTCACGAAAATTTGAAGGACTGGGCGAAGCCAACGGCGCCTTGTACGGCACGCAGGAGGGGCCGGTCGAGATCCAACTGAACGGCTTGAAATTCGGAGTGGACCTGGTTTCCGGCCACAAGACAGGACTCTACCTGGATCAACAAGCGAATTACCAGGCAGTGGCGGCTGGCGCGGCGGGCAAAAATGTGCTGGATTGTTTCAGTTTTCTGGGCGGCTTTGGACTGCATGCGGCACGGGCGGGCGCCGCACAGGTTCACATGCTGGACCAGAGCGAAGAGGCCGTGGCCCGCGCGCAGAAAAATGCGGCGGCCAACGGGTTATCCGAGCGTTGCTCTTTTGAAACGGTGAATGTGTTCGACTGGCTCAAAGCGCAGACCACGACCCAACCGCATGAGAAGGTGGTCCCGCGCTGGGACCTGATCATTCTTGATCCACCCTCGTTTACCCGCAACCGCGCCTCCGTGCCAGACGCCCTGCGCGGCTACAAGGAAATTCACCTGCGGGCGCTCAAACTGCTCAAACCCGGTGGCACCCTGGCTACGTTTTGCTGCTCGCACCATGTTGATGCCGGGCTGTTCCTCGAAGCCATCCTCGCCGCTGCCTACGACGCCCATAAAGTGCTCCGCCAGGTGGACACGTATCACCAGTCGCCGGATCACCCGATTATTCCTACTATCCCGGAGACCGAATACTTGAAGGGATTCGCGTTTGAGCTGGCACGGTGAGCCGGCGGAAGCCACGTCGCCGGTTGCTCAAAACCACGACCGCGTCAGGCGACTGGTTCGAGGAGCGCTCGCTGCCAGCGCATCAGGTCAGGAGCGAACTTCTCCCAATCAAACGCCAGATCGGAGAGGGTAGCGCGGCTGGCGATGAGTGTTGGGTCGAGCTTTAGCTCCGTGGCGCGGGCATTCCGTCGTTTCTCCAGTTCGGCAAAGCGGCGACGTTCAGCCTCCAGCGGGCGCCGACTGCTCCGCTTGAGCGGCCGCGGTTGGTGCTCCGCCGGCACCGCCAACCCCTGGGCGACGGCCTGATGCACCCCGGCGCGGCGCCGCTCGGAAAGCTGACGCGGCAAAGTGCTTTCGAAGGGACGATGTTCTCCCGCAGCCAGCGCGATGGCAGCCATCGCTTCGTGACTGAGAATGAAGAAGGGCGGACGATTTGCTGCCAGGGCCTCCGACTCCCGCCAATGCCAGAGTTCACGCAATACCGCCAATCCCGACCGACTCAACAAATGGCTGCCTTTGATGCGCCAAATCTCATCCGGATTAATCTCACGCGGTTTCGCACACTCAGCGATGAGCCGTTCGCAACATTCCTGGTGCCAAGTGAGTCGCCCTTGCTGCGCCAATTCCGCTTTCAACCGATCCGCCAGCGGTTTGAGATGCCGGGTGTCATTGCGGGCGTAGTGCTCCATGCGGGGTGTGAGCGGACGCAAGGCCCAGTTTGCCTTTTGCGGACCCTTTTCCAGTTTTACATGCAGGAAAGCCTCAACCAGGTGGCTTAAACCAAATTGCGTGTGGCCCAACAACCGCGCCGCCAGCATGGTGTCGAAGATCGCGCGGGGAACAAACGCATGATGCTTCAGCAGGAGGCGTAAATCGTAGTCCGCCCCATGCATAATAAGCTCATGCCCGGCGAGCGCGTCCAGGAGGGGATCAATCGATAAGTCCGCGAGGGGATCAATCAGCCGATCGCCGGCAGTGGTGCTGATTTGAATCAGGCACACCTTTTCGGGATAGGCATGCAGGCTGTCCGCTTCGGTATCCACCGCCACCCAGGTAGCGGACCGCAGCGTCTCAAGGTAACCAGCCAAATCGGCTTTCGTAACGATCACGCGGCAATTATATACGTCTGGCTCGCCGCGATGCCATGCAGAAGTTAAACGACATCAACCGCCAACTACCACGGTCGAATCAACGGCGGCGACTTAGCGGATGGCGGCGATGAATTCCGGCAGGCCGACGTTCGGGGCCTGGGGGCCAACGGCCAGGCTGGTGGTGGTGCAGCCCAGGTTCGATACCAGCGAGTGTCCCACTTCAAGCCCAATGACGGCGACGGCCACCACGGCCAACAGGAAGCTGATCATCTGAATTCCAACGGTCCAGCGAGCGGAGTATGTGGTCTTCATGGCCACACTCTAAACCTCCGTTAGCGTGGGGTGTTAATCGAAAGAATTCATCCTTCCATTGAGGAAAGCGATGGCTGCAATGATCCCGCTCAGCCCCAACCCAGGCCCAGGTTCGCGCTGGAACAGGACCGCGACGGCTGCGGTGCCTCCTGCGATAGCACCTCGGCGATGCAGGCTCGCATCTCATCCAAAGTGACCGGCTTGATCAACACCGCGTTCACCGGATTGTCCTTGCTCGCGAGCGTCCCCAGCGCGCCGGTAATCATAATGATGGGCTGTGCGGGCACGAAGCATTTGATCGTCCGGGCCAGCTCGTCGCCTTTCATCTCCGGCATCTCGAAATCGGTCAGGACCAGGTCGAAATCCCCGGGCGCATACTGCAGACAAGCTTGCTTGCCATTCGCCGCTTCGGTGACCGTGTGCTGGTCCAACCCGAGCAGCAGCTTGAGTATCCTCCTGGCCGCAGTGTCCGCTTCCACCAGGAGAATGCGCTTGCCCAAAATCCGCTTTGCTTCCATCGCGGGTTGATTATGCCATAGGGCATCCCGCGATTTCACTCGGGCTCACCCCAAAGATGACCCAGGGGATTCACCGGGGACATCCCCTGCCCGCTCAAGGCATCCTGATGACCGCCGCACATGCGCGCCGCAAATATTCTTCAAACGCCCATTCGCCGCTGCTGCCCGTCTGCCGCGTCACCACCAGGTCCAGACTCGGCACAAAGGCGATGATCTGGCCGCCCGACCCCGGTTTGCTGCGCGTGTCCGGCGGTATGCCTTCCCCGCTGCGTCCACTGTCACCTTTAAGGAGCGCGGGAAGCTCCCAGCCGTGTGAAAAACTCTGCGGGTTCAAACGCCACCGCATTTCGGGTGAAGTAACAGTGTGGGTGGCCTTGGCGGTTTCCTCGACAAACCATTTCGGGATTACCTGTTGATCCCCCCAGCGTCCGCCTCGTGCCATGCAATACGCAATGCGGGCCAGGTCCCGCGCGGACAACCCCAACCCGTGCGACGGATGCCGACTAATCTTTGCGCCGCCATCGTAATACTGAAACCACCAACGCTCGATGCCCAGCGGCTTAAACAGCGCCGCGATGGCGAACTGGTCGTAAGGCTTCCCGGTAACGGTCTCACAAACCAACGCCGCGTGCGCCAGGGCATGGGTCGAATAACCGCAGCCTTTCCCGGGATCAAATGCCAGTTTCGCGGTGCGGGGATCGCCCGTCTGCCCCAGCACGTATTCCCATGAGCCGTCGTTGGGTGCGCCCAACGCCTCCGGGCAAATCCCGGAAGTGTGGTTGAGCAGTTGCCGCACCGAGATTTGCGCTTTGCGCGGATCGCTCAACGGCTGCGCCCAGGGAATGAAATCGAACGCCGGATCGTCGAACGTCATCCGGCGTGGGGTGCGCCCCTGGCCGCTTTGTTCCGAGGCAATGGCCAACACCGTGGCACAAATCGCCTTGGACACCGAGGCCACCCGCCGCACATCCTCCTTCGCGCTGTTGCCGCGCTCGACTTCCAGCACCAGGTATCCACGGCGGATCACGACGGCGGCAAAGTTCCGATTATCGGACTGGTTCAGCCACTCGCGCAGTGCGGCGAGTTTATCCGCATCCATGCCCGCCAGTTGACGGATGTCTCCAGGTTTCTCGAGCTTGCGCCAACCGCCGCCTGACTCCGGTGGCGGGAAATAGTCCTGGAGCCCCACCTTATTAACGGATGGCTCTTCCCCCTGCGATTTCGTCAACTCTCGCAACGCAGCGTAAAACACCGGGTCATCCGCAGCGCCCGAGAAGTGGAAGGGGAACGTCTGGTTCTGCTTTAGCAGCATGAGCCCGTAGCTGACACCGCTCTCGACGCAAGCGCGCATGGCGGCGACCGCCTCCGCGCCAATCCGATCGTCCTCGTTGACCACTACAGGTTTCCCGAATCGCTTCAGCGCTTCGACCTGGGGCGCGATCTGTCCCACTTTCATGCTGTTGCAGTGCGGTAGCAGGAAATCAGCTGCGTCGGCGACTTCCTTATCCATTGCGCCGTTGCCATACCCGCTGGCTGAAACCAGCAGACCAGGCGCCGTCTCCTTCGCCAATCGAATCAGGGCCGCCTGTCCCTTGGGATCACGGAGGAGCGGGTGTACAAAACCCTGGTGCGGGTACTCATTGGCAATCTCAAGCAACACGTTCTGGTATCCTCGCTCACGCACCCACCGTGCGGCGTTCACCACCCCGGCGCGCACCACCGCCTCATCGCGCAACAACTTGAATTGCCGCTGATAATAGAGGCCAAGAATAACGACCACGCCATGCCGGTCGCAGGCGTCGATCACCCGCTCGATCCGCTGGAGATAACCAGGTCTCAGGCTGCCATCCCCTTCGAAAGCCGAGTTGATCGCGCCTTCGTACCCAGGCATTCCGCCCTGCAGGCAAAGCGTGAACGCGTTCACCCCTTGCGCCGCATATTCGGGGATGCGGCTTATGAATCGGTACGTGTTTGCTTCTGCGTCAAAGTCGGGACGGTTGCGATCCTCGAACGTCGCGTTGACCATCCGGACGTTCATCAACAACCCTTCCGCCCGGGTGCCCGGATGTGTCATTGCGCCGTTAATCTGCCACCGGCCGCCAGCGATCGCCACGCGTGTCGCGGTTGCCTCCGCCGCTCCCGGCAACGCGGTGGCGAATATCGCCATCGCCAAAAGGAATGTGCCTGCTGACCTGCTCATAAATCGCCCGATCCACCGTTCGCCATCATCCCGCTGGCATGGCAGTTACCAGTCCCCTGCCATCCCACCGGAACCATGGACACTTATTGTTGCCTGCCCAAAAATGTAAACTCAAAAAATGCCAGCCTCAGGAAACGGGGATGATGTTGCGCAAGGCTTCGCTGTGGCGGCGGTCGATCCAGCCACCGCGTCAGCTACAACCCGCGGAATGAGCGGAAGGCGTGAGAAATTGGGACTGAGGACGGACGTTTATTTGCGAAGATCAGCGTTCCGGCCAGTGGCAGGCTACCACTCATCATTGCTAATTAGACGCTAATCAGGGGCCGGTGCGATGACATCCATTTCCGCTTACATCGTGCGAATGACTGCCACGGTTAACCCTCGCCGTGTTGAAGCGAATCCATGCCTTCATTGGCCTTCCGTTCGGACCTGCAAAAGCGAGCTTGGAAGCTCGCGCTCCTCCCGAGAACTCAACCGGGACACAATCAAGGAGATTTACTGGATGGGATGATGGCAGTCGAGGCAGACTGGAATCGTTTCCCAGAGCACTTTTTGCCAGCTTTCATAGCTAATCATGACCTCATTCATCGCAAGTTTCTTTGCCCTTGAAAACCTGGGCGCTTCCATCAATTATCGCCACCAGAGTGAACGATAGCCCCCCTGTAAAAATGAACGAAGCGTTCGTTCAAGATTAATTTTGGCCATTATGAGAGTCGGACGTATCTCGCTTATTGCCTGCGCAGCAGCCGCGCTCGTCGTGATTCTGGCTCTTGCAGTCTCCGGCTATTGGGACCACAAACAGACTCCATTCCAAAACGCTCCGAAGCTAATCAGTGCCTTGCGGGCGTTCTTACACGAGCAGGCCACGGGTGGGCGGCAGTTGCCTCCCGAGGTCTCCTTGCAGGATTTGCTGCGAGGAGGTTATCTGACATCCCATGATGTGCGCGGGTTGGAGGGCATGGAGGTGATATTCAGCACGCAGACCGACGACACCCATCCTCAGATGATTCTGGCTCGCGCAGGCATGCCAGATGGGCAGTCTATTTGCCTCTTGGCGGATGGAAGCGTTCAGCAGTTCAGCGCATCGAGACTCAAAGAAGCGTTAGAGAATTCAGGCCAATCAGTCGGGGAAGTGAACCGGAGCCAGCCGGTTCGGATAGAGACAAATCGACCATCGGCGGCCGCTGGCTCCGGTCGCTGACCTATATTTGCGTTAATTCGCCACCATCGCACATCACACATTCCATACCCTATGAAAAAATTCCATATTCTCGGACTTACCTGCGCAGCAATATTATTCTACGGTTGCGCCAGCGCGCCACACGCTGTGCCACCGATGATGGCGACAGCAGAGTACGCAGCCAAAGAGCCCATCGCCACGTCACTGTTTCCGTCGGACCAGGCAGTGATGAGCGACGAGGCGGTCGGACGGATTCTTTCGAGCAAGCTGGAACTTCCAGCCAAGGCCAAGGTGGCTCTGATGAAGTTTCCCGGCGGTAATGGGTGGAGGGATTACGGCAGATATTACTGGCGGGACGAAGATTATCTGAAGTTGCAACAATCCCAGGTGGACACCCTCACTCAGTCGCTTCAGGCTTCAGACCAGATTGCTGAGGTTACCCCGCTCCCATCCCTGATGACACCAAGTCGGGTTTCGATTCCGGTTCTCCGAGAGGCCGCCCTTCGGATGCAGGCGGATCTGCTGTTGGTGTTTCGAATTGGTAGTGACACCTACTCGCAATATCGAACCTTCGCCAAAGACAAGGTAAAGGCGTACAGCACGTGCGAGTTGGTGCTGCTGGACGTCCGAACAGGCCTGGTCCCATTCACCCGTGTCGCGAGTCGGGAACGGCTAGAGCTGAAACAACCAAACGACCTTGATCTTTCGGAGACCATGCGGCGGGCCGAACAGACTTCGGCTGCTGAGGCTCTCAAGGCGGCGGGCGAAGACTTGGTTGGGTTTGTGAAGTCAGTGCCCAGAAAGGGCGGTTAGCCAGTCAAGCGAAAGGCGACAAGCGGATGCCTCTGGGAGTTCGAAGGCGTCCCATCGTGCCTTAGAGCCTGTTTGATTAATGGGTTTAGGACCTTCCAAGCCGAACGAGCATGAGCCGAATCATGGCCAGGTAGACCATGGTTTCGCCGGTCCTGGCTTGGCGTTCGTAGTCGCGGGTGAGCCTGCGGGAGCGGCCGAACCATCCGAAGGTACGTTCCACGACCCAACGGCGCGGCAGGACCTTGAACGTGTGCAGGTCGGAGCGTTTCACAATTTCGACGGTGCAGAGCCAAAGCTGACGCGCCTTTTCGAGCAACGCACCGGCATAGCCGCCGTCGGCCCAGATATGTTTGACCCGACGACGCGTGACCCGGCCGAAGAAGGCGGCCAGCAATTGTTGAGCCGCGACGCGGTCCTGGATGTTCGCTGGCAAGACCATCACCAGCAGCACCAAGCCGATGGTGTCGACGAGAAGATGGCGTTTGCGACCGTTGATTTTCTTGCCCGCATCGTAGCCCCGCTCCTCGCTGACCTCGGAGCTCTTGACACTTTGGCTGTCGATGATGGCCGCGCTGGGTTGCGCCTTGCGCCCTTCGACCAGGCGCAGTTGTTGGCGCAGCTGGGTATGAATCTCGAGCCACAAGCCGTTGCCTTTCCAGAGCCGGAAATAGTGATAAACCGTGGGCCACGGGGCGAAGTCCTTGGGCAGGTTGCGCCACTGGCATCCCGTTTTGACCAGGTAGAAGATGGCGTTGAGCAACTCGCGAAAAGCATGCTCGTGGGGCCGGCCCCGTTTGCTGGGTTTGGGGAAGCAAGATTCGATGAGTTGCCATTGGGCATCAGTGAGATCAGAGGTATAGCGCACCGCAAATGTGTAACCAATTGCGGTACAAGGTACAAGTTATCGTTAACGTGATGTTAAGTATATTTTTCAAACAGGCTCTTACAGAATAATCCGCGTGGATATGGTGCCGACAGCGGGTCCACGAAACACCAAAATTATGACCAACTCAGAGACGATGATTAGCCAAAGCCATTGGTGGACACCCTTTCCGGTTAACGGCTTGGAACCGCTACTGCGGAGCATTAACCAACTGCCATGAACATCCGGCGACCATCATTTATCAGGGATACCCTCGGATTCCTCGTAGGCGGCATTTTGGCGTCGGCATCAGCAGGTTTGGTCTTCGTAGTCATTATACCATTGGGCGACATGAACAACCCGCGCAACCACATTCCAGAAGCCTTCATGCTGACGGTTCTGACCATGTTCTTTTCTGGCGGGTTCATCGGACGCCGAGGCTTTAGTGCCAAAGCGCGCTCGGATTTCTTTCCATCGATTACCGCAACATACCTCGCTGTGTTTGGTCTTCCTCTTTTTGCCGGGCTGTCCTTTTGCGAGGCTCTGCCGTTCGCCGGTTTTGCGACGGTTGGGGTAGTCGCGGCCGTGACAGCGTCCTTGGTGCTTTTAAGGTGGTTTCCAATGGAGTCCTTGCCTGAAGAGCGCTAACTTTTGCAGCAGCCAATACGCCGGGCGCGTAATTCTTGCGGTCGTCCGGTCTGGGTGGCGCATCGCTGAGCGTGAAGAATGAAAATCCAGTTACACACATCTGCCAACGAGCAAACCCTATTCATGAAACATTCTTGCCTGTGCCTTTTTACGCTTTGCGCTTCACTCGTTCCCGCTTGGGCTCAAACGGTTACGTTTGATGATTTGCCCTCGACCCCCTTTGCACAACCGCACGGCCCAATGCCCTCCGTTTACGCCGGCCTGGGCTGGGATAACTTCAGAGTTTTGGATGGGGCAAACTCGGTAGCCAGTGGTTACCTCAACGGGGTAATTTCGCCCAACAACGTCATCTACAATGTCAATGGCGATCCGGCGCAGATCACCAACGCGGCGCCATTCAATCTCATCTCCACCTATGCCATCGCAGCATGGAACGACGGGTTGGCGTTGCAGGTTCAAGGATTCATCGGAACCACCCAGGTTTACGACACCTCTTATACCCTCAACACCTCCGGCCCGTTACTGCTCACCTTGAACTATTACTGGGTTACTGCCGTCAAATTCATATCTTCAGGCGGAACACACCATTCCGGATACATCGGAACTGGAGCCCATATAGCGCTCGACAATGTGGTGGTGGACCTGGTGCCGGCTCAAGTTTCCACGCCCAATATTACCAACATAACCCGGACAGCCGACAGCGTGCTGATTAGTGGAAACAATGGCCCTGCCAATCGAGTCTATTACGTGATCGCTACAACCGATATTTCACTGCCGGAGGCACAATGGCCTCCCATAGCGACCAATCGGTTTGATCCCTCGGGTTACTTTTCCGCAACAAATTCGATGGATACCAGTGTCCCGCAGTACTTTTTCAAATTGGCGGTGCCGTGAAGCAGCCCAGCCCCGCCATCTGGCGATCCGGAAGCCAAAGTGGGCCGCCATCGATCGATTAGCTAAACGTTCGCCTTCTACACGACCGCAGCAAGCCTGATCACTGGCCCAGTGCCGATCCCGCCGGATTGCCTCCTTTGGGCAGTTTTGCACTGAGCAGGTTATTCAGCCAGTTTGCACCAGTGGCAATCATCTCCTGCGCGCGCGGGTCGGACCGTACCGGCGCATAAAGCGGATCATGCCGTAATAAATTCAGCGCGTTGAGCCAGCGTCCCTTTTTGGGTTGGATGATGTTTTGAAATCCTCGAATCACCTCTTCGTGATTGCCCAGGGCCATTTGCACCTCAAGCGATCGGCTCCCTTCGTCTTCGGGTGCGACCCCGGTCATTTCCAGCCAAAGCCGGAGTTGCTTCTGAGCTTCGGTTTTATCCCCCAAATAAGCCAGGAGCAACGCCTTGAGGCGCACCAAATCCGGACGCCCCGGCTCAGCCACCTGCCGCCGCTCCACGAGCAGCAACGCTTGTTTCCATTCCGCTTCCGCCGCGGCCGTTCGGTTGGCGGCCTGCAAGATACGACCCATCACCAGCCCTTTCGGGCGGATCACGCGTTTCTCTTCCAAGAAGTCCCGGGGAATCCGCCGCAAGGCCTCGAGCGCCTTTTCCGTCTGACCCGATTCGAGCCAGATGTTGGCAGCATGATGAGCGAACGCGTCTTCCAGCAACAACTGCGACGGCATTTTTTGCACAAATTCTGCCGCCGCCGGCAAATCGCCCCAGCCCACCCAAAGCACCAGCATCCGCGTCAGGTAGGAGTTGGCGGTCGGTTTCCGGCCAAAGAGTTGGTCCAGGAGCTCATCCGCTCCCAACAAATCGTTCCTGTCAAAGCGGTCATAAGCTTCCCAATCCAGCATCGTGGTGAGGCCGTCGACAGTGTTGGTGTGTTCCAGCAGGACCTTTCGCACTTCATCCGGACGATTCAGCGATTCCAGGAGCCAGGCCAGCAACGTCACCGCTCGCTGGTCCGTGGGATGGCGGCGGAGCAATTCCCGCGTTCGTCTTTCACCCTCGTCGTACTGCCGCGAGACCAGAGAGTACCCGGCCATGGCCAAGCCGGCTTCGAGCGAATCGGGAGCGAGCCGAATGGCCCGCTCCGCCTGGCTGTGGACCGATTCGCGACGAGCGGGAGTGTCGTCATACCGCCCCAGCACCATGTTCAGTGAAGCGCGCGCAAGCGTCGCCCAGGCTTCCGCATCCGTGGGATCCAACTGCACCGCCCGTTGTCCCAACTCCTCGGCCAGACGATAATTCTCCCGCACCGCCAGCGGGTCATCATCAATTAAGGTCCGCGCCTGCCTGGTGAGTTTCTGCGTTTCCGTCAGTGCGGACCCGGCGGATGTTCCCGTCCGGCTCCAAGGTTTCCAAGTTGTGATCGCGACCAATGCCACCACCAGCAGCGCAGCCGCCGCTTTCCACCACTCGGACTTCCGCCGAGGGTGCATTGGCGGCAGCAATGTCGGTCCTTTCTCCCAGGGCATTACCACCCGGTGCACCGTAACCGGCAGTTCAATGTTCTTAAGCTCGGCGGGCCCCAGGCTCGCGAACGGTCGCTCCAGTTTGTTCCGTACCTGTTCGTATACCGCGTTGGAGACGCAGATGCCCCCTGCCGGCGCCAGGGGCTCAAGCCGCGCCGCGATGTTCACCCCATCGCCGTGGATGTCGCCGTCCCGGCTCACCACATCGCCCACGTGAATACCGATGCGAATGCGCAACTGCCGCTCGGGCGGGCTGACCTGGTTGCGCTGATGCAGTGCGCTCTGAATTTCCACCGCCCCTTGCACGGCCGCCAGCGCGCTGGGAAATTCGAGCAGAAAACCGTCCCCCGTGGTCTTGACCTCCCGCCCGCCATGACGGGGGAGCGTTTGGCGAACGAGCCGCCGGTGTTCTTCGAGTAATTCCAACGCCAGCGCTTCGTGGCTATGCGCCAGGGCGCTGTAACCAACCATGTCGGTGAACATGATGGCGGCGAGTTTGCGTTGCTCGGTGCTCGCGCTCATCCTTCCATGGTGTCGTTCACGTGTGGCTCCGCCATCGCGCCTCGGCGCGGAAAACCCGGAAATTCCCAGGCGCCGGCACATGGGACTTCGGAACGATTGGATCTCATGGATGCCGCACCATAACCCACCACTGATTCAATGCAAAAAATATTTGCCCTCATCCCGTGGTTGGCGATCAGGCATATGTCCTGGAGAAGAACCCGGGAATGCCTTCGGGCGAAAAGGCGCCTTCAGGCCAAGAAGTCAGCGACCTCCGGCCGAG
>DBMR01000112.1 GCA_002298785.1 Verrucomicrobia subdivision 3 bacterium UBA693 | reverse complement strand
CCACCAAATCTGCGTGTTCCCGTGGAAACAGAGCCCAACCCCGCCTCAAAAAAGTCTCCTTATGCCCTCCACTGACGAACTTGGGTTAGGAGCGCCAGCGAAATTGAGTAAACGGAGAATCTCTTACACCTCATCGTGCAAGTATATTCCCATTCAACAGGAGTTGTGCTCACCATTTCCTGTTAGTTTGTCACCCAATATTGCTCGCTCCCGGCAGCCGCCTTGGGACTGGGAGTGGGTAGCCTACGTAACCGGTTAGGCCGGAGATCGGGGCGAATGCCGGCGACAGTGCCAGGTCAACTCAGGCGATTTCCGCCAGGGCTTTCAGGCAATACCACTTCACCGCGTTGGCCATCGGCGGCTGCAACTGATCCAGTTCGGCCGCGGAGCACCACCGGATGTCGTGGTGTTCGTCCGTGGCGAGAGTGAGCGTTCCTTTTTTGGGCCGCGCCCAATAGATCATGCCGATATGCTCGTGGGTGTCCGTGATGCGGTGAATGTCCAGGAAGCGCGGGGTAATCAACGCGCGGGTGCCCGGCTCGGTGGTGGGTGGGCGCTCGCCAATCAACTCCACCTCCAGGCCGCTCTCCTCACGCGCCTCCCGCACGGCTGCGATTTCGGGATCTTCATCCAACTCGATGTGGCCGCCGAGCGGCAACCACTTGTTCAGCTTACGATGGTGAATCACCAGCACCCGGTCCTGGTGAACGACAAAAATGGCGACGGTGAAGTCGATTTTCTCATGAATATGGGCCATGGCGCGAGAGGTTTGGGCTTAGTAATCGTACAACCCGCCGTCATGCGTGTAGCCGCCACCGCCGCCAGGTCCGCCTTCCTCGCCACCCATGAGATCTCCCAGCACATCGCCCATGTCCGCTTCGATTTTTTCGGGATCTTCTCCGGCCTCGAGCCGTTTGATGGCGATATCGAGTTCCTTGGGAATCGAGCCCGGCGGCATAATGTCTTTCATCTTGCGCATCATGTGGGCCATGTGTTTCGGGTTGTTCTCATCCATGTGCCCCATGTCGCGCTCCAGTTCCATCATCGCGCGTTCGACGCGTGGATCGTTGAAATCAGGACCGGCATCGGCGGAGTCGCCTCCTTCGGGCGCCGCCGAGGGTTCCGCCAGGCCTCGCGTCATGGCGAACCGGCTCATCTGCTTGGTCATTTTCTTGTTGCCGCATTTAGGGCAGACCGGCAGCCGATCCGGGTTGATCCGCTTGGACAGGAAATTGAAGATCACCCGGCACTTGGGACAGGCGTATTCGTAAATTGGCATAGACAATCCAAATATAATCGCTGGGACCGAATCGCAAACCGCGCGCCGCGGTGGGTTTGCCGATTTACCGTTCCGTTTCGGCCGCAGGATAAGAACCCAGCACTTTTACGTAGCTGCAATGTTCACCCAGCATTTTCAAGGCCCGCTCCAGCTTCGTATCCTTTTGATGGCCGTCACAATCGACAAAGAAAAAGTATTCCCAGGCTTTGCGCTTGCTCGGACGGGACTCGATTTTGGTCATGTTGATGCGATAACGGCGGAAAGGGGCCAGCGCCCGGTAAAGCGAGCCGGCCTTGTGCGCGATGCTGAACATGATGCTGGTGCGATCCTTGCCCGTCGGCTCGCTGGACTTCCGGCCCAGCACCAGGAAGCGGGTGGCGTTGCTGACGTTGTCCTGGATATCGTAATCGAGGATCGGCACACCGTATTTTTCGGCGGCCAACGCGCCGGCGATGGCGCCGGACGCTTTCTCCTGGGCGGCAAATTCGGCCGAACGCGCGTTGGAGGAGGTCTCGATGATTTCCGCGCGAGGCAGATGCGTCTGGACCCAGCCGCGGCATTGGCCGAGAGATTGCGGATGGGAATACAGCTTCTGAATGTCCACGCGGCGGAAGCGGCTCAGCAGACAATGCTGCACGGGCAGGACAATCTGGGCGACGATCTGGAGATCGCTGTCCACGAACATGTCCAGGGTATGCGTGACCACTCCTTCGGTCGAATTCTCCACCGGGACCACGCCGTAATCCGCGCGCAGCTTGCTGACCTCGGTGAAGACGTCGGCGATGGTCTTTTGGGAAGCGTAATGGAGGCTGGAGCCAAAGCGGCGGATGGCCGCCTGGTGGGTGAAGGTGGCCTCGGGCCCGAGATAGGCGATGGTCAGCGTCTTCTCCAGGGACAACGCGCAAGACATGATCTCGCGGTAAATGGCGCGCAGCGATTCGTTGGTGATCGGGCCTTCGTTCACTTTGGCCAGGCGCTGCAGCACGGCGCGCTCCCGGTGCGGCGCGTAGATTTCCTCGCCCGCTTTGCGCTTGATTTCGCCGATGGCCAGCACGTGCCGGGTGCGCTCGTTCAGGAGACGCACGAGTTGGGCGTCGTATTTGTCGATCGCCTTGCGGTGTTCGGGTATGTTCATGGGGCGGAACCTTCGTTCTCAGGGGGCGGCGCGGGAGCGGGCTCGGCCGGAGCCGCGGGGGCGGCGGCGACCGGGGTCGGTTGCAGGTCACCGCCGATCAGCGTGAGCTGCTCGGGTGGCGGCGTAGCGAGGCCGGCATCAGCCGTGGCCAGGGTTTCCGGCTTTTTCGCCACGATGCGCCGCAACTCATCGGCCGCCGGCAAATCCTCGAGGCTGCGCAAACCGAAATATTCGAGAAACACCGGGGTCGTGCCATACGTCATCGGCCGGCCAATAACTTCGGCCCGGCCCAATTGCTCGACCAACCCGCGTTCGAGCAAGGTCTGCATCACACCGTCCACCGCCACGCCGCGCACCTGTTCAATTTCAGCACGAGTCAGAGGTTGCCGGTAGGCGATGATCGCCAGTGTCTCCAGACCGGGTTGCGAAAGCCGGGGCGGACGGGCCTTGTGGCCAACGAGCGCTTTGAGCCAGGGAGAGTATTCCGGCTGGGTGACAAACTGCCAGGCGCCGGCCACGCAGACCAGGCGGTAACTGCGCGCGGCCTGTTCGTGGTCCTGTGCGAGCTGGGTTAAGGCGGCTTCGAGGTCCTCTTCCTTGACTTTGCGCAGGCCCCGCACGGTTTCGTCGCCTTCGGCATGCTCCGGGGCGGCGGCGAACACGTCGCGCAGCTCCTTCAAGCTCATGGGCTTTTGAGCGGAAAACAAAATGGCTTCTAAAATGAGCTTCAAATCCATATCAGGGGTGCGGAGTCGTTTCCGCGCCGGGGGCCGGATCGGCGGCGGCCGCGGCGGCCAAAGGCTCGACCGGCTCCACGGCCATCAGCGGCGGAATGGCCCGGCAAATCTCGATTTCTCCAAAAGGTTCCGGCTGCACGGCGGCCAACTGCTTGAGCCGGATCAATTCCAGCAGCGCCAGAAAAGTGACCACCACCTCCGAGCGGGTCGTCACGCTCGAAAACAACTCCGAAAACTTCATCTGGGGACGCTCGGAAAGTTCCTTGAGCAACACCTCGATCTTCTCGCTCACCGACCATTTGTCTTCGAAAATCTCGCGGGGATCATCCCGTTTGCTGAACCGTTTGAGCACCGAATTAACGGCATTGACCAGGTCGAAGATGGAAATATCCGGCCGCGAGGGTGCTTCCGGCTCGAAATCGATCCGGCCCGGTCGCCGCGGAAACACCTCGTCCTTCCGCGCTTCCAGAACGCCCAACTGCGCCGCGGCGTCTTTGAACTTTTTATATTCCACCAATTGCCGGATCAGCTCCCAGCGCGGATCTTCCTCCTCCTCATTTTCTTCCGGCTGCACTTGTTGCTCGACCGGCAGCAGCTCGCGGCTCTTGATGTACATGAGCGTCGCCGCCATGACCAGGAACTCGCCGGCCACCTCGAGGTCCAGCATCCGCATGGTGTCGATGTACTCGATGAACTGCGTCGCCATGCGCGTCAGGTTCACCTCGTAAATGTCCACCTCCTCCTTCTTGATCAAATAAAGGAGCAAATCGAGCGGTCCTTCAAAGACCTCAAATTTGACTTTGTAATCAGCCATTACACCCGGCGTGATTCGACAACCGGAGTGAGCTAACATAAGACATCCCCCGCCGCCTTGGCAACGCGTTCCTTGAGCTCGAAAAACTCAGCGATTTGACTCAAAATAAGAAACACCAAAGAAGTTCCCCGGAACGAAGCTGGTGGGGCACGGACGCTACGACGCATCCGTTATCTCGGGCACAAGGTACCGGTAAATGCAGAAGAATGGTCGAGGGATGGGGCTCAGGAGGCCGGCCAAATACCTTCACGATCCAGGCGGACGCCAATGACCTGGGCATTAACCCCAAAACGAGGGGCTACCCGCTCTGCGAAGCTGTCGCGTACTTGTCCCGATTTCATGAAGTTGGGCAAAGGCTCTCGAATCTGCGGACAGAATTCGTCGAAAGCTCCTTGCAGCCGAGATTTTGGCACCAGGAGACGTCCGGCAAATTCGTTGGCCTCCTGCTCGATCGAGTATTTTCTGCCACGGTAGGTCTCGGTCCAAGTCGCAAACGCGGGCAGGGAGGCGAAGTCTTGTGGCTGGGGAATGTGCCGGTGGAGAAAGAAATGCGCCAGTTCGTGCGCTACTGTGAAGCGCAGCCGGGCGAGTTTCCATTCCGGGCCACGTTCCATTAGGTTGTACTGTTCGGTGTCGAGGTAGATGCCGGTGAAGTCCGCTTTGAGGGCGGCCTCGACACGGTACTTGGCAGCAAGATCGTCAAAAGGGATGGGGTCGAGGGCAAGGTCAATTTCAGCGAAGCTGAAGATGTCAATGGGGATGCGGTCCTCGCGCAGGACCTGGTACTGTTTGCGGAGGTCCTCAACCTCAGTCCAGATATGCTCCATGGGATGTAACTACGCTTTGTCTGGAGTGTGAAGTTTGCGAATGTCCTGAGCGAAGTTTTCGAGTTCCTGCTGGGTAAGCTCGTGTCCCCGCGCCGCACGGAAAAAGGCCGGCAACGCTTTTTGGAGGATAACATTGTCAGCGACATCAGGGGGGATCTCTCGCCGCTGGAGGGCCGCCTCATCCATGAATTGGAGTTTGGTCGGGCCGGCCAGGCCAAAGAAGACCGCGAGGCGTTCGAGGATGGCGACATCTCCAGGAGGGGGATTCACGCCTCGCTCGACTTTGCTCCAGTTGCTCGGATCAAGCCCGACTTGCTGGCAGAAGTCTCGCAAGGTTAGACGCTTCTGAAGGCGCAGCGCTTTGACGGTTTCGCTAAACATGATTGTATTCCTGTCTTGTGGTAAAACTCTACCACAACAGATCGTCCTACGCAAGAAGCATCGATCCGCTCGCGCGCGACGCGGCGTTGCGTCATCGCCGGTTGCGCAAAACATACGGCCCGACGTCCACTTGAATCCGAAGCCGGGCGGTGGTATGGAAGGGCGCAGCATCGTTTCACCATCAGCACCACCCACAACCAGCTACCAGCGTTTTTCCCATGTGTTTACTGGCAGATCGCGCCGCAACCCCTCCCCTGAACTTGAGCCGGATGCAGCTCCTCATCGCAGGCCTGCTGCTGTTCACCGCCAACCCGATCCAGGCCGGGGCACCAGTGAATTTCGTTTCGCGCGGACCGGGCGGCGGTGGAGCTTTCTTTGGGCCGTCCATCAATCCCTATAATCCCGATGAGGTCTGGGTCGGGTCGGACATGAGCGATCTGTTTCACTCGACGGATTTCGGGGCGACTTGGGACACAGTGGATTTTCGCCAGTTATTAGGGGGAAATGCGCCCGGCCGGATGGAGTTTACCAGCGATCCGCAGGCGCGCTACGCGCTGAATGGCGACGTGCCGGCGCGGTCGATTGACGGCGGCGCGACCTGGGTAAGCGTGCCGCCGGATCCCTGGTCGCCGTCGGTCTATTGCCTTTACGCCGATCCGCTCTCGACCAATCGCCTGCTGGTGAGCGATTACACCACGCTGAAGCTGTCGACCAATTCGGGCGCGACCTACACGGATGTTTACAGCGCTTCGGATTTGCTGATTGCCGGAGCGCTCTGGGACGGCGCGAAGATTTATGTCGGGACGCGCCCGGGCCTGCTGGTCTCGACCAACGGCGGTGCGACCTTCAACCTGGCCACCACACCGGGCATCCCGGCGACGGAAGAAATGGTGTCTTTTGCCGGCGCGCGGGAAAACGGCGTGTTGCGGTTTTTCTGCGTCACTTTTGGGGCCGGTAATGTGTGGCCCGGCATCCAGGGTTCCGAGTATTGGAGCTATTTGAAGATATACCGCCTCGATGGCGGCGCCGGCACCTGGACGGTCGCGACGAACGGCGTGGGGGGTAATCATCTCACCATGGTGCAGATGTGCCGCACAAACATCAGCATCGCGTACGCCGCCGGCTCGGACAACCTTGGCCAGCCGGTGGTGCTGAAAACCGTCAACGGCGGCGCCTCGTGGTCGCAAGTGCTGCAATGCACCGGCAACGCCAATGTGGCGACGGGCTGGACCGGGGATGACGCCGGGAATTGGAACTGGAAAAAGTGGTCCTACGGCGAATGCGCCATGGGCTTCACGGTCTGTGCGAACGATCCCAACCGGGTGGTGATTACGGATTTCGGTTTCCTGCACGTGACCACCAACGGCGGCGCTTTGTGGCGCCAGGCTTACGATTGGCAGGGATGCGAGAATGCAGCGGGAACCCCCACCCCGAAGTCCACGTTTTACACCGGCAACGGAGCCGAGGATACCTCTTGCTGGTGGTTGTCGTGGTTTTCGACCAACACCCTGTTCTGCTGCTTCACGGATATGCGCGGCATGCTCAGCACGAACGCCGGCGCATCGTGGATGTGCCCCATGACGCTTACCTACAACAGCACTTACCAAACCCTGAAGCATCCGACCAACAGTATCATTTACGCGGCGATGTCCTCGGTGCACGACCTTTACGCCTGGGATCGTTACTGTCAGGACAGCGCCATCGACGGCGGCACGGGGGAGATCATGTATTCGGCAAACCTGGGCGCCACCTGGTCCACACTCAAGAGCCTCGGCAAACCGGTGGTGGGCCTGGCGCTCGATCCGAACAATCCAAACCGGCTCTACGCCGCCGTGGTGAACAGTACCAACGGCGGGATTTACCGCACGGCAAACCTCAACGCGGGGACCGGCTCCACCTGGAACCGTCTCGCCATCCCACCGCGCACCCAGGGACATCCTTATAATGTAATGATCTTAAATGACGGCACCCTGGTGGCCACCTATTCGGCACGGATTGCGACGAACGATTTTCAGCCGAGCTCCGGCGTCTTTACGAGCACTACCGATGGGGCGAGCTGGAACGATCGCACCGCCACCGGCATGCGCTACTACACCAAGGACCTGGCCATCGATCCGCACGATCCCACGCAGTCGACCTGGTACGCCGGGGTCTGGGGAGAATGGGGTGCCTCGTCCGGTCTCGGCGGATTGTATTTTACGACCAATCGCGGGGTGGCCTGGACCCGACTCACCACCAACCTGAAGGCGGTCGGGTCGGTGGCCGTGAGCCCCTCAAATCCAGATGAACTCTACCTCGCCACTGAAGACCAGGGGTTGTGGTTTTCAGCCAACCGCCGCGCCGTCGCGCCTACCTTCACGGCTTTGACCGGTTACCCCTTCCGGTTCCCGACCCGGGTATTCTTTAACCCCTACGACGCGAATGAGATTTGGGTAACCAGCTTTGGCAACGGCATGCGTTTGGGGCGGGTGCAGGAACCACGGCCGTCTTTACAGAATCTGCAACGCAACGGCACCAGTTCAACCATCACGCTGACGGCGGCTCCGGGACAAAAAGTTGTCCTTGCCGCCTCGCCGGACTTGCGAACCTGGACGCCGGCAGCCACGAACGTCATGTTCACCAGCCGGTTTATCTTTTCGGAGAAATCCCCGGCGCCCACCCGCTACTATCGTGCCGAGGTCCATTAGCCGGTGTGGTGCCGGCCTTCATCGAACGGAGACCCCAGAAATAACAGCCCAGCCCTATGACCGTGAGCCCGCCGCCGGTCGCAAGCAGGAACGCACGGTATTCTGCAATCGAGGAAAAATGGCTGGCCACAAATCTTCCCAACTTGACCTTGCCGGGAGCGTCAATGGACGATTCCTGAGAGGCCGCGTCATGGGCGCGATTCGGCCCACTGATTCCCACGCCCAAGAACGGGACGCCGTGCACGAGCAGGTAGAAGCCGAGCGCCACCGCCGTCATTGCGCGGAAATTCAAACGGGTTGAGTCTCGAGCGGAGGGTTCGGCAAGATGAACGACCGTCGCCTGCTGGGAGCCGAGTTGTCGGTAATGTTCCAGCTCGGAAAGCAGGGTCTGCTCCTGGTCCGCCCGGCGCAACACCATCGCCCATTCCCGAGGCATCTTACCTTTAGGATCCAGCGTGTATTCGACGGTTAGTTTGCACAACTCGGTCTCGCCGGGCAGCGGCTCGAATCGCCAGCGTCGAATGCGGTCCCATATCACGCGTGCATGTTTGGCCGGAGCGATACCCACGTATTTCGGAGCCAGTTTCAGGGTCCGTCGCGAGCGATGGGTCCAGCGCGTCTGGACCTCGAAGAGGATCACGATCATTACGATCGGTACCAACAGTGCGGCCAATAGCAGGGGCCAATGAGCGCC
This sequence comes from Verrucomicrobia subdivision 3 bacterium UBA693, assembly GCA_002298785.1. Lineage (GTDB taxonomy): Bacteria > Verrucomicrobiota > Verrucomicrobiia > Limisphaerales > UBA8199 > UBA693. The sequence continues at coordinate 40,515 of DBMR01000112.1, read as the reverse complement.
CAGGTTTTCGTCCCGCAGCCAGAGCTTGAACGCCACGTTCTCCGCCAAAAGCACAGTGGAGATCAGGAGCAGCGGGCTCACCGGTTTAAGGGCCCGCCAGCGCACGTCCCAGTTTAGTGGAATACTGGGATCGACGTGCTTGTTCAGCACCGCTGGTTGTTCGATGACCATAGCCTCACCGTCCATTCTAGTCGTGGTTGGGTAACAGCACGATTACAAAACCGTCCCACGTCTGGAACGCCGCCGTTTGTACTCTGTTATAAGCACCGGGCTTCTGGTAGTCTGCCCGCATCATGAGTGCTGTCTGGTTTCGCTGGGCGTTTGCCGCCCTGCTCCTTGCCTTAACGCCCGGCGCGGTCCGGGGCGCCGAATTAACCGCCGGGCAGAGCCGCCTGGGCATCAACCTCAGCGGCCTGGTGGATTGGAATACTGAACACCCCTTGGTGGATGTCTTCCACCTCTCCCGCGCCTGGATCAGCCAAAAACCGGGCGCGCCCTGGGGCAAAGGCCCGGCGCTGCAGCTCGACGCGCAGGGATGGATCACCAACCTCGAGGCCGATGCTTTCGCGGAAACGCCGGTTTTGACCGGCGGTCACGCGCCAGAGGGCGATTACGTTTGCCTGTACGAAGGCGAAGGACAAATTGAATTTGGCGCGAACAGCCGCGTGGTTTCGCGGGCACCCGGCCAGATCGTGGTACACATTGACCCGCGCACCGATGGCACCTTTCTGCAACTGCGCAAGGTCACCGCGGGAAATCCCATCCGCAACATACGCCTGCTGATGCCGGGCTTCGAAAAGAGCTACCGGACGGAGATGTTCCATCCGGATTTTCTGCGGCGCTGGCGCGGGTTCAACACTCTGCGGTTCATGGACTGGATGGATACCAACGGTTCGGAACAGAAGGACTGGGCCGGGCGCCCGCGGCTCGAAGATGCCACCTGGACGGTGAAGGGGGCCCCGGTGGAAGTGATGGTAGACTTATGCAATCGTCTCCAGGCCAACCCGTGGTTTTGCCTGCCGTACCAGGCCACCGATGATTATGTGCGGCAGTTTGCGATTTTGGTAAAGTCGCGCCTGGATTCCGCGCTTCAAGTGCGCGTTGAATACTCCAATGAATTGTGGAACGGGATGTTCGCCCAGAACCGGTATGCGCAGGAACAGGCCGGCAAGCTCGGGCTCGGCCCCAAAGAACGACCCTGGGAAGGCGCCGCACTGTTTTATGGTCGGCGTTCGGTGGAGATCTTCCGGATTTGGGAGGAGGTCTTTAGCGGTCGCCAGCGGTTGACGCGGGTCCTCGCCTGGCAGGCGGCCAGCGACACGTACTGGACCGACGGCATGCTGCTCGGTTCGGCAGGGGTGAGCACGAACTGCGACGCGCTGGCCATCGCGCCGTATGTCACCCTTATGCCCGGAGGCCCGGACAGCCCGACACTTAAAGCCTCCGAAGTGGCAAAGTGGTCCGTGGAGCAACTGTTGGATCGCGTTGAAACCAACGCCTTGCCGGAGTGCGTCGGCTGGATGAAAAGACAGAAGGCCGTAGCCGATAAACACCGGCTGCAACTGATGTGCTACGAGGCGGGACAACACCTGGTCGGCGTTGGTGGCGGCGAGAACAACGAAGACCTGACCAAGCTATTCACCGCGGCGAATCGCCATCCACGCATGGGGCGCATTTACGTTCGATATCTCGATGCCTGGCGCGAGACTGGCGGCGACTTGATGTGTATGTTTTCCTCGGTCGCCAGCGGCGGCAAGTGGGGCAACTGGGGACTTCTGGAAGGTGCGGACCAGGCGACTTCACCCAAATTCGACGCGGTGAAAAACTGGAACCTCAGCAACCCGCGTTGAAACGGTAGCGGCACAAATCCTCCGCCGGTCTTGAACTCGAGTTACGGAACTTGTTGGAGCCGGTAAAAGCGCCAGGGAAATGAACCCGCCTGAGTGTCCGTATACTGCCAGGTCCCGCTGCCACTGAGGACATTGGTGGCGATCGGCCACCAATTATCAAAGGAGAATCCGTTGGTACTGGCTTGCAACACGCAGGTGGAACCAGGCGCGCCGTTGAGGTTAAGCGTGACAATGCCATCAGTGTTGACGGCTGCCCCGCCAATCACCGGAAACGTAACCAGGATGTTGATCGTCTGAACGTTGGTTCCGCCGAAGCCGTCGGCCAGGGTGCAAGTAAACTGGTCCGGGACATTGTTGGCATTGGAATACACCAGCGAGTCCGGGGCCATGACCACCGTGGCGCCGTTCGTGCCGGCATCAACTTGCACGAGCGTCACCAAATCTCCGTCCGGGTCGGCCCAGTTGGTGGCAAGGTCGATGAGCGGAATGGTCAATGGGAATCCAGCCGCGCGAGCGTATACCGCGTCAATGGCCGTTGGTGCATGATTGGTTACGACCTGCCACAAGACATTTGTCGCCGGCAGCAGATTATAGTCGCCTGAGTAGATGGCGGTGATGAGATTGGTGCCACGCGGCAGGGAGGCGGTGGGACTGCTGGCGGCCTGGCCAGCGACCAGCGTCTCGACATCAAAGGCCACGCCGTTGGTCAGGAACTGGATCGTGCCGCCGCCGCTCGGAATGATGGCGGCCACGAAACGGATACTGTCCTGATATCCGGACGGGTTCCTATCGGAAGTCAGGTTGATCTCCGGAGCCGCCATGCTCACGGCCACCACCGCCACGGCGCTGGTGGCCGTGCCGCCGAGCGAGGCGGCAACCGCGAAATAGGTGCCGGCGGCAGCCGTGGTGAGGTTCGAGAGCACCAGCGTGCTGTTGGTCGCGGCCGACAATTCCAGTCCGTTAAACCACCATTGGTAAGTCAGCGGAGAGCAAGCCGTGGCGGTCACCGTCAAACTTGTCGTCGTCCCGGCGAAGTTTGTTTGGTTTTCCGACGAGGTGATGATCTGCGGCGGAGAATTATCCAACACGACAATGGTATTGGTCGAGTAGGCCGCATTCCCGGAAGCGTCCTGCACGGTGATCACCACAACATTCGTCCCCAGCGCCAACAGCGCATTGGTCCCGGGACTTTGCGAAATCGTCAACCCTCCCGAAACATCCGTTGCCAAAACGAAATTCGTTGTAGTTACATCGGGCATCGGTGCACTGCAGGTGGCATCCGCGACGAACTCCAAATTGGTGAAGCTCCACGTGATGACCGGCGGGGTCGTATCCTGGACGATAACGAAGCGAGTAACGCTGTTGGTGTTTCCGTTGCCGTCGTCCGCAGTGTAGCTGAGAGTGTTAGTGCCGACCGCAGTAAGGATGACCTTTCCGTTGACAGCAACCGGTCGCACGCCTCCGCACACATCTGCGGCGCTTGCTCCGGGATCACTAAATGAGCCGCCTAACTCGACAGAGCCTGGGTTTGCACCGATAAGAGAGATTACCGGCGGCAGGGTATCCCGAACCATGAGCAACGCGTTGCTGACGACGCTGCCGTACAGGTTGGTTACAGCCAGGGAGACGGCGTGGTCTGGCAGATGAAGATTCGTGAGCGAGAGGGCGCTCGAGGTGGCACCCGCGATCGGCGCGCCATCGAGACTCCATTGATAACTCAGCGGCGGCGTGCCCGTGGCGGATGCCGCAAAGGCCACAGAGTTACCGCATTCCACGGACTGATTGGTCAACGTTCCGCCAAGTGCCGGCGGCAGAACCACGGTCAAAGTGGCCGCGCTGCTGGTGCTGGCCCCAAATTTATTCGTGACCCGCAAGCTGTAATTGCCCGAGCTATTGGTGGAAACCGCAGTGAGGGTCAGGCTATTGCTGGTCGCACCGGAAATGCCGGTGCCATTGGTGAGCGGAGTGCCGTTCTTCAGCCAAAGATAGCTCAACGGCAAAGATCCAGTGGCAGTGGCGGTAAAGAACCCGTTGCTGCCGCCAACCACGGTCAAGCTGGAAGGTGGCGTTACAATGCCGGGTGCAAATCCCACTTCGAGATACGCGGCGGAGCTGGTCGCCGCTCCATACAAGTTGGTAACCACGAGCTGGTAGGAGCCCATGTTGTCCACAGTGGCGGAGGTAATGGAAAGCACATTGCTGGAAAGGCCGGACAGGTTTGTTCCCGAGGCTAGATTAGTGCCGTTACAGAGCCAGGAGTAACGCAGCGGCAACGAGCCGCCGGCACTGGCGCTGAAGGACACGTTGGCACCATTGGTGACCGTCTGGTTCGCCAAGGTGGTGAGGAAATATGGGGCGGATGGCGCCAGGGCGTTGATCAGGGCTTGGCCGTTGGGGCTGCCCAAGCCTGTGGCAAGATCGTAGTTGGTAACCGCCACAAACTGGCCGGGAGTGTTTTTGCCGATATTGTTGCCGGTGGTGATGTCGTGAAAGCAATTGGTGTAATTACTGCCAGCCGCGATCGCGTAGAGCGCGGGGTTCAAAAAGCCGACGGGCGCACCGCCGGCGGAGACCGCCTGCTGATTGACCAGCGCACAGAATCCCGCCCACAAAGGCGCGGCACAACTGGTGCCGCCAAAGAACCCGGAACTGCCGTTGTTGTAGATCACATAAATCGCCTCCGCAGTCATGGCGACATCCGGGATGTTCCGATTTACGGTGGACCCGCCATTGGCCGCCATGCTCACGTTCGTCTGCCAGGAAGGGATGGAATAATTGGGACTGATGCCCCCGCCGCTGCCGGTGTTGTTGCCCCAGTTCCAAACGGTTTCCCCGGACCAGGAAGTCCCGGACATGCTCAAGGTCGTTCCGCCCACGCTGGTGACATAGATGCTGTCCACGGGGATGGGGCCTGCGGAACTCGTCAGCGCCTGCCCGCCCGTGTAAGCGTCCGAATCTCCGGAGGCTTGAAAAAACGCCTGCCCCTGCGCGACCATCTGGATCAAAATTGAGTCCAGGGTGTAGCTGCCGTGGCGACCGATCCAGTTGTGCGATGGCCCTGTGCTCCAGGCCCAGGAACAGCTTACCTGCTTGGCGACGTTGTCCGTGACGACTTTGTTGAAAACGTTGTAAGGATTGCTGCCCTCATAAACCATCACTTTGGCAAGCCCGGGAGCGATCGCAATGGCCAACTCGATGTCGAGCGACACCTCGGCCACGGCGTTCGGATCACCGCTATATCCCGGCAAACCGGACACATTATCCACGATCACATTTTGGAGAGGGACATTCGTGTAACCGCACTGCGCCTGGTAGTTAAGGATGTCGCTTTGATAATATCCGTCGAACTCCACGACCGCGAGCACCTGGCCGGAGCCGATCAATCCGGAACCGGCCGCGTACGCATTGCGGAAATCGACACCGCGATAGGAGCCGCTGGGGCCGGTGCCGTTGTAATTCAAAGGCCGGCTCTCCGGCGCGGTATCGCGACGGGCCATGGCTTTGGGTTTTGCGTAATCGCTCAAGCCCCACATGTCCGACATGGCCAGATTCGCCGGTACGGACGGCTCAGTGTCGGGTGCGAAGAAATCACGGGCTTCCGTGGGGTGCCGATACGTGCGGAGCGTGATGCCAAAGGCGCGCTCCACTTCGGTCGCGGCGCCTTCCACGTTGAGCACCAGACGATTGGAATGCTTGCCGGCTACCGTCAGGCCATTGGCCAACGCGAAAGCCTGCACGGCGAGGTAGTCCTCCTCAGTCGGACCAAAGCGCGCCGTGAATTCCTCGGTCGTCAGGAACTTGCGATAATTGGGGCTGGCAGGGTCAAATAACTCCAACAGCAAGCGATCGAGCTCCGTCCGGTTTCGCAACGGCAACCCGATTGCGAGCTTCAACTGATTGGTGGCGGGGTATCGACCTTGCGGAATGAGTTGCGTCACGACGGCGGGCACGTGACCGGGCAGCGACACCCGATCCGGCGTCGCCGCAACGCTCCCAAAGGCGGGGTAGCTGACCAGTAACGCTACGGACAGGCGTTGCGCCCATTTCTTGCAGAGGTTCATTAGGCAAAAGTAAGCCCTTTCGCCACCGTGCGAAAATGGCGCTCACGAGGTGAAAGGCCAGCAAATCCTATACCTGATCAGACCTGCGATCAGTTCCCGACAGCATTCGTTGTGGTAATTCTATCGGGTGCACATGGAACTGGTTAAGTTGAACGGAGTTGCAGGGTTTCCGGCGTCACTGATCACAGGCTCGAGCGAGCGTGGAAGTTGGACCTCACAACCGGACAAATTGCAGGGTGCCCATGGGCGGAGGCACGGCCGATGTCAGATTTGTGGACAACTTCGATCTCAGCTAGCATCAGACTCTGACCGCTGGCACCGAGCAAGCTGGGCTCAGGCCAGGATCGAATCGAGCACGGTGCCATCGACGTCCGTGAGCCGGAACTGACGTCCCTGGTGGGTGTAGGTCAACCGCTCGTGATCGAAGCCGAGACAATGCAGAATCGTGGCCTGGAGATCATGGACGTGGACTTCGTCCTGAACCACGTTGAATCCCATCTCGTCCGTCACGCCGTAGCTGATGCCCGGCTTAATACCACCACCCGCCAACCACACCGTGAAGGCTCGCGAATGGTGGTCGCGTCCAAGGCTGCGGCCCAGGGCGGCGTTGCTCTCCACCATTGGGGTGCGTCCGAATTCGCCACCCCAAATGACCAGGGTTTCATCCAGCAACCCGCGCCGCTTCAGGTCTTTGATCAAAGCGGCAGAGGCCTGATCGGTCGCGCCGCAGTTGCTCTTCAAATTGCCAATCACATCCGAGTGGGCGTCCCAACCTTCGTGATAGATATTCACGAACCGCACGCCGCGCTCGATCATGCGTCGGGCCAGCAGGCAGGCCCTGGCAAAACTCGGCTTGTCCGGATCGCACCCGTACATCTCGAGGGTTTCTTTGCTCTCGGATTTCAGGTTCATCAGTTCCGGCGCCGAAGCTTGGAGACGGTAAGCCATTTCGTAAGAGGCGACGCGGGATTCAATTTCCGGATCACCCACAAGCCCCAGGCGGGCATGGTTCATCTCCGCCACGAGATCCAGCGACGCACGCTGGAGTTTGTCATCCACGCCTTTGGGACTGGTGACGTCCAGCACCGGATCGCCCTGGTTGCGGAATCGCACGCCCGCGTAAACCGAAGGCATAAAGCCGCTGGACCAATTGGCGGCCCCGCCGCTGATGCCCGAGCCGGTGGACATGACCACGTAAGCCGGCAGGTCCTTCGTCAGGCTGCCCAGTCCGTAAAGTACCCACGAGCCCAGGCTGGGACGGCCCGGTTGCGCGAATCCCGAATTCAGGTAGATCTGACCCGGGGCATGGTTGAACTGATCCGTTTTCATGGATCGGATCAGGCAAATGTCGTCCACGACCTCGGCCAGGTGCGGAATTGCTTCGGAAAGTTCGGTGCCCGATTGCCCGTGCCGGGCAAATTTGAATTGCGGCCCCAGCACCGCGGCGTCCGGACGAATGAACGCATAACGCTGCCCGCCGATGACGGAAGGGGGCAGCGGTTTGCCCTGGAGTTTTGCCAATTCCGGTTTGTAGTCAAAAAGATCGAGCTGGCTCGGCGCCCCGGACATGAACAGGTGAATGACGTGCTTCGCCTTTCCCGGAAAATGCGGGCCGGGCGCTTTGAGCGGATCGCTCGCCACGGCCGCCGCGAGTCGCGGCACGAAGGCGTCGGTGAGCAACGAGGCGAGCGCCATCTTGCCCAGGCCCAGGCCGCATTCCTTCAAAAACCACCGGCGCGAATTCATCCGGGGGTTGCCGCGGGCGTAGAGGTGATCGTGGCAATTCATAAAATTTGCTCAGCTCTTGGTGATGGTTTCATCCAGGTTCAACAGCACCCGGGCGACTGCGGTCCAGGCTGCTTGCTCGTTCAAGTCGGTGCCGTCTTTGGCATCCATGATCTCGACGGCCTTTAACTCACCCTTGGTGAACCGGTCGTACTGCGTCTCGTAAAACTGGGAGAGTTTGGCTTTTTCTTCGGCCGTTGGCGGACGGGTGAGGCAGCGGCGGAAGAGCAATTCAACGCGGGATGAAGTGTCGCCGCCGGCTTTGACGGCCAGCTGGCCCAGCGCCCGCGCACATTCCATGAAAACGGTGTCGTTCAGCAACGTGAGCGCCTGCAGCGGAGTGTCCGAACGTTCCCTCCGGGCGAGACAGGCCTCGCCGCTGGGCCCGTCGAAGGTGGCGGTCATGGCGTAGGGTGCGGTACGCTTGGCGAAAGTATAAAGGCCGCGCCGGTAACGGTCCGGTCCCTCGCTGGTCTTCCATTCCAGGGCGCCGTAGGCGCCTTCCGAGGAAACACCGGGCGGCTGTGGCGGAAACACGCTGGGCCCGCCGATTTTTTCGGAAAGCAATCCGCTCTCGGCCAGGGCCGAGTCGCGCACCATTTCCGCCTCCAGCCGAAGACGCGGACCGCGGGCCAGCAGGATGTTCAACGGATCACGTTCGCGCAACAGCGGGGTCAGCGTGCTGGATTGTTGATAGGTCGCGCTCATGACAATGAGCTTAAGCAACTTCTTTTGGGACCAACCTTGTTTCACGAATTCCAACGCCAGCCAGTCCAGGAGTTCCGGGTGCGACGGCAGTTCCCCCTGGAACCCAAAATCCTCCGTCGTGCGCACGAGTCCCCGGCCAAATAGGGCCTCCCAATGCCGGTTCACCACCACACGGCTGGTGAGGGGATTCTGGCCTGAGACCAGCCACTTCGCGAGGGCGAGACGATTCCCGGGAGCGTTGTCCGGCAAAGGCGGCAAAAACGACGGCACCCCCGGAGTGACTCTTTCCCGTGGCTGCATGAATTCTCCACGATGCTGGCGGAAAGTCGGTCTTTCGTTCCCCGCCGGACGCTCCCGCAGCACGAGGGTGGTCGGGAATTTTGGCATCTGCGCGCGCAGGCTGTCGACTTCGCGGCGTGGTTTGGCGAAATCAGGGGAAAGCCTTACGAACTCGCGCAGCAACAGGTCATGATCCGCCGCCGCGCCGGTTTCACCAACCAGCGCTTTGATTTGCTCCGGATCGCGATGCGAGGCCAGGATGTCATTGGCCGCGTTCTGCAAAGGTGACGCTTTCGCGTTTTCGTTCGTGGTCACCCAAACCCGAAAACGTCCCAAGCCCGCGGCGTAATACTTCTCGCAGAGCATATCGACCTGCAGCTCCTTGGCGCCGGCAATCGGCGCCTGAAACTGAAAGACCGCGTTATGGAATTTGCCCTGTCCACCGCTGACGGACCAACCGCTTTGGGCGTCGTCGTCAATGGCCTTGGCGGCGTTGTTGGCGCCGTTGGCAAAACTCTCGGTCGCGTTGGTCAGCACCACGCCCTGGCCGTCCGCTTTGACTTTCAGTGTGGAAAGCCAGAAATCTCCCTCTGGCCCTTCGTGGTTGACGGATCCCGGCCCATGATTGGGCAGCCGGTCATCCGGCAACATCTCGAGTCGCAGCGCTTTCACCCCGGCCTGCAGGTCACGGAAAGTGAGAGTGTAATTATCGCTCTTGGTAAAATCGCCGCTGGCGAAAACCGAATCATCCGCCTGGATCGTCAGGGTCGGCGCCGAGCTCGTAACGGCCGCCGGGCGCAGCTTTTGCCAGTTTGCGACCGAACCCAATTGCTCCGTTAGCCATTTCTGAAACTTGTGGTCGCGCTTCTCCCGGCGACCCTGTTCCGTGAGTGAGTTGTCGAGCACTTGTTGGCCGAAGCTGACCCGAAAACGGCCCAGTGTATGATGGCTGCCGTACTTCTGCACCAGCCGCACCGTGACCAGGGCCGGATTCTTCAACTCCAGCGGCTGGGCCAGCGTGAAGAGGGCGTGCCGATGTTTATGTCCTCCCCCGGGACCTCCAATCGCCCAACCGGTGTCGCTTTTGCCATCGATGGCGTTGGCTTCAGGAAAACCCTCCTGCGCATAATCCGCCTGTGCGTCCACGAACTTTACCTTGGCAGGTTCCGCGGCGCCGCCGGTCTCCAGGACTTCCATCTCCAATTCACTCAAAACAAAGTTGCCGGAGTCGTTTCGACCCGGACCACCGTTCGCGATTTTTTCGTCAGGAATGGCCTCCACCTGGACGTGGGTCACGCGCTGGTTAAATCCCGCATACTTCAGGGTGTAGGTCTCCTTGTCCGGATTCGCGCCCCCGACCAGAAACGATCCATCCGACAACAACTCGGCCTCGGACCCGTGCTCCGCGGAGAATTCGACCATGCCGGGCGTCTGCCAGCCGGCTTTGATTTCCACCGGGAATTTGTCGGGTAAAGCAGCTTCCAGGGACTCGACCTGTTTTTGAATCTGCTCCCGTTTCGCGACGATGTCCGGTTGCTGGATCTCCATAACCGGTTCGTCGGCGTTGTTTAAGCAGGCCAGGAAACGATAATACTCCGCGTGCGGAATGGGATCGTACTTGTGTGTGTGACATTGGGCACAGGCCATCGTCAGGCCCAGCCATGACGTCGCGGTGACATGGACACGATCCACCATCGATAGAAAGCGATACTCCAGCGTATCAATCCCGCCTTCCTCGTTAATCATCGAGTTGCGGTGGAAGCCGGTCGCGACAAGTTGGTCCGTGCTGGCGTTGGGTAAGAGATCGCCCGCGAGCTGGTCGATGGTGAACTGATCGAAAGGCAAGTCGGCGTTCAGCGCGTTGATGACCCAATCGCGCCAGGGCCAAATCGAGCGCGGACGATCCTTTTCGTACCCGTTGGTGTCCGCGTAGCGGGCGAGGTCGAGCCAGCGGCGCGCCCAGCGTTCCCCATAATGCGGCGAGGCCAGCAATTTATCCAACAACCTCTCGAAAGCGGCGGGCGAAGCGTCGTTCACGAAAGCGTCGGCCTCCGTCGGGGACGGCGGCAGCCCGGTTAAATCGAGATAAACCCGGCGGGCCAACGTGTATTTGTCCGCACGTGGCGAAGGTTTGAGTCCTGCTTTCTCCAATCGCGCCAGCACAAAATAATCGAGGTCATTTTGCGGCCAGTTCTTCTCGCGCACTTTGGGCAAGGGCGCCTGACGGGGCGCCACAAAGGCCCAATGCGGCTTGTACTCCGCGCCCTCGGCAATCCAGCGTTTCAACAGGTTCTTGTCATGGTCCGATAACGGCCGCTTGGCACCCGGAGGCGGCATCAAGTCATCTTCATTCTCGGCGAAAATTCGGCGAACCAACGCGCTCGCTTCCGGTTTGCCCGGCACAATCGGCACCTCGTCGGACTTGGCGGGCCTGATCGCTTCCTCGCGCACGTCCAGTCGGAGGTTCGCTTTGCGAGCCCCCTCGTCCATCCCGTGACACTTGAAACAATGTGCCGACAGAATGGGCCGCACCTCGGCGGCAAAATCCACTTTGGGTTCGGCTGCTGCTGGTTTCGGCGACGAAGCCGCGCCCGCCGGCAAAACGGAAACTACCACTAGGGCCCCAATCAACACCCGCTGCCACTTGGCACCCGCCAATTCCGGAACCAAAAACCTCATGGCCACCTCTCCGGCTGCTCGCTTTTCGCCCGGGGCAGAGGACCCCTGGGGACCGGGGGGCAGGGTCGTGGCAGGTTTTGGTAATTCATCTGCTACTATTATGCATTGCATTACCATAACTGTCAGCCAGGAAATGTGCATTTTGCGCCGGGCGAAAAGGACCCCTTGAGCGCTTGAGCAGCGTTTGACATCCTGCCGTGGCCCCGGGAGCGCAACCTCGGGACACCGTAAAACAATCGTTATGAAGCACTACGCCTTTCTTTTCTTGCTGTTGACGGCGGGAATTCCGTTGTTCGCGGCCGATGACGCGCGCGCGCCGGGCACCGGCGCAGGGCGCCGATTTGGCGCCTGGGATAACTATAGCGACACCTGGGTCGCCACCGATCGCCACGGGCGGGCGGTGCCGACGGCGGCAGAGACCGGGGCCCCACGCGCGGACCGCACGGTGGCCATGTTTTACTTTCTTTGGCACGAATCGATTCATCCCGGCCCGTTTGACAATTCCAAGATCCTGGCCGCCGATCCGGAGGCGATGAAGAAGCCGAGCTCCCCGCCGTGGGGGCCGCTCTACGCACCGCATCATTGGGGCGAGTCGCTCTTTGGTTATTACATCGGCGATGACGAGTCGGTGTTGCGGAAGCACGCCCAAATGCTGGCTGACGCCGGCGTGGATGTGATCATCTTCGATACCAGTAATCGGCTGACCTATCCGCGCAACTACCGCAAGCTGTTCGAGGTATTCCAGCGGGTGCGGCGCGAGGGCAACCGCGCGCCGGCCGTGGCTTTTCTCACGCCTTTCGGCGATCCACGCTCGACGGTGAATGAGCTGTATGAGCAGCTTTACAAACCACGGCTCGGCGAAGATCTCTGGTTTATCTGGGACGGCAAGCCACTCATCCTGGCCGATCCTGCGCAGGTGGACCCCGGTCCGCGCGCATTCTTCACGTTCCGCAAGCCGCAGCCGGACTATTTCCAGGGCCCGACCAGGTCGAATATGTGGAGCTGGCTGGAAGTGTTTCCCCAGCACGTCTTTCGCAATGACCGCGGCGAGAAGGAACAAATGTCGGTGGGCGTGGCCCAAAACGCGGTCAACGGCCGACTAGGATCGATGTCGGAACCGGGCGCTCTGGGTCGCTCCTATCACGGGGGGAATTACGCCGAGCAATGGCGGCGGGCGATCCAGGAGGATCCCCGTGTCGTGTTCATTACCGGTTGGAACGAATGGATCGCCGGTCGCTTTGACGAATTCAACAAGATCAAAACTCCGCCGATGTTTGTGGATCAGTTCGACCAGGAACACAGCCGGGATATCGAACCAATGAAGGGCGGACACGGGGACGATTATTATTACCAAACGGTGGACTTCATCCGCCGTTACAAAGGCTCGCGGACGCTGCCAGCCGTGGCGCCGCAGCCGATCCAAGTGGATGGGAAGTTCGATGACTGGTCCCTGGTGACCCCTGAGTATCGCGACACGGTGGGCGACCCGGTGCATCGCGGACATCCGGGTTGGGGAAACATCGGAACCTACACGAACGATTCCGGACGCAACGACATCGTGGCGGCGAAGGTCAGCTTCGACAAACGACGCGCCTATTTTTACGTTCGCACGGCTCAACCGGTGACTTCGAACGCCGGCGCGACAAACTGGATGATCCTGCTGCTGGACACCGACGCCAATCCGCTAACGGGCTGGCTGGGTTATGACCAGATCATTCGCCCGGGGATCACTCCCAACGTAAAGTTCAAGGTGTCCGGCTGCGAGCTGGAATTGGCCCTGCCACGCTCGATGGTGAAGGACACGTTTGACTTCAAGTGGATCGACAATATCACTCCAGGCGGAGATGCCAGCGCCTTCACGCTGGATGGAGACGCCGCACCGAACGATCGATTTAATTATCGAGCGCTGCTGAAGCCGACGGGACGGAGATGAGGTGATCGGACGTCGCCGGAGATCAGCACCAGTTTCGCCTGACAGGGCGCCGGGATAATCACAGGGCGCCTCTGAACGTGGCGTCTTTCCCCGCGCGCTGCGGCTTCGAAAAGACACTTGCGCCGCCCGGGTCATGAGGAGATGATCGCGCCATGAACGTGCAGCGAACCTTTTGGACGCTTCCCTTTGCCGCAGTATTCCTCATCACCACCATCGCCAGTGCGGCCGATCCGGTCGCGCCGATCCAGCTCCGCTACACCATGCCGCCCGGAGAGACCAACGCATACACCTTTACCGTCACGCAACAGGGCGAGTCCGGCAAGGAGACTATGCGCGGCACTCTGATCGTCCGGACCCGGATGGAGGGCAATTCGTTAACCGTTTCCTTTAAAGGGATGTTGCACCAGAAAATGACGCCTGGATCACCCATGATGATGGGGTATCGTCCGGGCGGCTCCTTAAATCTTAGTGCTTACCTGGGATATAATTTCGGACCCGCACCTGAATCCCGGGAAATGGTGATTGATGAGACCGGTCATATTCTACGACTGAGCGGTGATTCCGTTCTGCCGGCGCCGTTGGGCTCGTTGTTGGGCTCGTTCCTAATTCGGGTTCCGCCGACACCGACCGCAGGGTGGGAACAGGAGGCGCCGGTATTTCTGCTGGACGAACCGCTACTGGCCGGCCCGGTAATTGCTTTCCAACCGGCTTATGGTCCGGTGCCGTATTACCCGGGTCGAGGCCCACAAGCGACCCTGAGCGCCCGAGAGAAAATCAGCGTGAAGGTGACCGAAGCGACGGCGGAAACGGTCACCCTCCAGCGAGAGTCCGTTGTGGAAAGCCTTTTACGCACCGGCAACGAGCCGCGTCTTGGTGGCAGTTCCAAAACCACGGTGGTGCTGGAACGAGCCGGGGGCTGGCCGCGCCTGGTGGAGATCGAGAGCAAGATCGCCGCCCTGACCGACAACGTCAGCCGTCGCTCGCTACTCACCCTGAAGTGGGAGTTGCTGCAAGGTGCCGAGCGTGAAGCGGCGTTGAAACCGCCCCCGCCAAGGCCCGTGGAAATACCGGCGACTGATACCACCAAACTCCTGGCAGACTTGGAATCCGACAACCAGGTGACACGTCAAACCGCCGCGCGCGAACTCGCTTTAAGCGGCCGCACGCTCAAACCGACCCCGGAATTGCTCGCGGTCGCTGTTAAGATGACGTCCGACCGCGAGGATACGGTTCGTCAGGCCGGGCAGGTGCTCCTCGCCAACTACGGTACCCGGGAGCACCTCCCGCTGCTGTTGCGCGCGCTGAAAGAAGCTGACGACGCCTCAACCCGAATGGCTGTGGCCCGAGGATTGGGCCGGCTGCAGGATCCGCGAGCCGCTGAACCGCTCGCCGAACTCCTGGCCAGCGGGCAGTCGGATCAAAGCTCTTTCTACCGCCGTGAATCCACTGTTGCCGAAGCCTTGATCAAAATCGGTCCGCCGGCCGAAGGCGCGGTGCTGGCGTTGCTCAAGGAGAAGCATACCGAGACCCGAATCCTGGCGTGCAATGTCCTCAAGCAGATCGGCTCGAAAAAGAGCCTCTCGGCGCTCAAGGAGCTCACCGCAAACCCCGTCAAAGAGTTAAGCGAAGCTGCCGCGGAAGCGGTGCGGTCCATCCAGGGCCGAAGCAAAGCGGATTGACCGTGGCGGGTGGTGCGCCGCAGTAAGGTCAGGCAATCCCCGGTCCTTGTTCGCGGTTGGGCGGAGGATCGCCTTGACACGCGGGCGTCGGCGGTGTGCGATGCTGGGCATGAATCTCCCTGGCGCGCGACTGCTGGTACTGACTTTGCTTCTGAACGCGGGAGCTCGATTTCCCTGCTCCGCGGACAACTCCTCCCCCATCGTATTCGAGACTACCCACACCCGCTACGTCATCGGCACAAACGGCTGCAATCAGGCCCTGGTCGATCGCGCCACCGGAATAAACTATTTGCGGTCGAACGCCCCGACCCCATGCGCACGCGTTTGGAAAGACGGCAAAAGCCGCGCGGCAACCTCCGCACGACTCGCTGATGGACGTTTGCGACTTCGCTTCGAGGCGACGGATACCGAACTCCTGCTCCGGACCGAAGTGTTGCCGGAGTACCTGGTGTTCGCCGTGGAATCGGTGACGGGCGAACCACCGGACAAAATCCAATTCATCAACCTCGAGTTGAATCTCCAGGGCCGACCGGAGGAGCCGTTCGGCGGCTGTGCGTTGGCGCTCAACCTCAAGACTCGCGTGGATGCCTTGCCGGCGTTGCAACGCGATTTGGTGGCGGTTGTGGAAAAGCGCTATGGGCTGACAGGAGCCCGCGCGGCCATCGTGGCCGTCCCGATGACCCGGATGTTGCCGGCGCTGCAAAAGGCCCTGTCCAGCTCGAGCGAGCTACCAATCTGCAAAGTCGCCGGGCCGTGGGCGGCCGCGGATCCTTTCAGCCACGGCTCCTACCTCTTCAACTTTGGAACGCTTTCGACGACCAACCTGGACGAGTGGATCAGCACGGTCCGCAGCCTGGGCTTCAACCAAATCGATAATCACGGCGGCGGGAACTTCTTCCGGTTTGGTGATTTCAAACTGGATGCGCAACGCTGGCCGGAGGGCTGGGTCACCTGGGAAAAGGAGATCTTGCCGCGCCTCCAAAAGGCGGGCATCGGCGCGATATTTCACACCTACGCTTTCTTCATCGACAAGCGTTCCAAATACGTCACGCCCAAACCGGATGCCCGCCTGGATGCGTTCCGAAAGTTCACCCTGGCCAAACCGGTCACCGCCGAGGCCACAGAAATCGAGGTGAACGAGTCCACGGCGGGCCTGAGCCTCGTCACGGGTTTCTTTGAACAGAACAGCGTGACGCTGCACATCGGCGACGAGTTGGTTACTTTCGGCGGTTTTACCCGGCAGCCACCGTGGCGGTTCACGAAAGTCACCCGAGGCGCGCACGGCACCCAGGCAACCGCGCATCCCGAAGGCGCATCGGCACGACATCTGAAGGAAATGTTTGGCTTGTTTGTACCTGACGTCGACTCGACGCTGTTCGAAGAGATCGCCGCCAATCATGCGGACGTGGTGAACCAATGTGGCTTCAAAGGTATTTATCTCGACGCCATCGACGGCGCGGGGATTCTGCGCGGAGCGGATGAGGCCTGGTACTGGGGTGGAAAATTCGTCATCGAAATTCAGAAGCGGTTAAAGCAGCCCGTCGGCATGGAGATGAGTTCCATGTGGCATCATCTCTGGCAATATCGCACGCGCTGGCAGGCCTGGGATTACCCGGTGCGGGGGCATCTACGGTTTATCGATATGCACGCTGAATCCATCAATGGCGGCCTGCTGCTCCCGCTCCACTTGGGCTGGTGGAGTTTCAACGCGTTTTCGGCCCCGCAAGTCGAGCCCACCTACCCGGATGTGATGGAAACGTTGGGCGCGCGCCTCGTGGGTTGGGATGCGGGGATTTCGCTCACGGCATCCGTCGGACGGGAAGCTTTGGCCACCACGCCGCTGTTCCGCCGTGACGTTGAGATCCTGCGGACCTGCGAGGAATTGCGCCACTCCGGCGCATATATGGAATCGGCCAAGGCTCGTCTGCGCGAACCAGGATCGGAGTTTGCATTATTCACCAACGCGCTAGGGCGAGTTCGGTTTCGCCGAATCCAGTCGCAGGCGCACACGGTGGCCGCCGCGGAAGAGCCCACCTTGAATTGGCGCGTGACAAACTCGCTCCCAGCGCAACCGGTGAAGCTCCGGCTTGAAGCCCTGATGACCGCAAGTCCGGCGAGCACCTCCTCGGTGGTCCTCGTCGATTTCACCAAGACCGCGGCCGATGAATGGCAACGGTCCACCGCGTCCGGGGTGAGTTTCGAACTGACCACCAACGGCCCGCTCGCCAGCATCACGGCGACCAACCGGGGCCTGGTCCCGCGCAACGGAGCCTGGGCGCGACTCGAACGGCAATGGGACCCGCCGCGAGATCTGCGTCAGCATCAGGGTCTGGCGGTGGAGGTGCAGGGCGACGGCTCCGGCTCGGTGCTGGCCATTCGGCTGGAAAGTCCGCAGAACATCTCCTTTGGCGCGGTGGCGGATCGTTACGTGGTACTCGATTTTATCGGCACGCGGACAATTACCCTGGTCGAGACCGAGTCCTCCCGGTGGAGTGATTATGCCTGGGGCGATGGCAAGGGGGCTTACAATGTCTATCGCGAGACTATCCATTTCGAGTCGGTCAACAAGGTTACCGTCTGGCTCCAAAACCTCCCGGCGCAGCGCGAAACGCGAGTCGCGCTCGGCCCCATCCGCGCCGTTCCATTGCAGCCGGTTCCCCTCAAAAATCCATTCCTGGAAATTGGTGGCCACCGCCTGGCCTTAAAGGGGGAAATCCCCGCCGGAGGTTGGATCGAGTGCAACAGCGCGCAGGACTGTGTCATCTATGGGCCCAAGGGCGAAACGCTGGGCCAGGCCACCGCATCCGGTGATTGGCCGAAAGTCCCGCAGGGGCCGGTGGCCCTCAGCTTCGGCAGCGAAGCGCAAGACGCCTCGCCGCGTGCGCGCGTGGTGTTGTTCTTTTCGGGCGACCAGATTTGACCCCAAAGTCTTGTGAGCCCGGTCAGGATTCGTACCACGCCGGGATGATCATCCCCGCTGGGTCACGGGAACCGGCGAAGAGTCGATACCACGAGGAGAGCTGAAAGCGAGCGCCCCGGGCGAATAGGCGGCTGGAAACATTCCGTTTGCGCTCGTAGGGCGACCACAGCCGGCGCGCAGTGCTGCCGATCCGGCTGAGCGGCCAATAAAAAGCCAGGGAGCGAATCAGCGCCCGTTCGAGGGACCGTTGTTGCGGCCAGAGATCGGTGCCCGGTAGAAAATTGTGTTTGCGAAAATACTCTCCGCGCTTATCCCACAGCGCCTCGTCCCAACCCCGGGTGCCGGGCATCGGGGTCCAAGGTATAAAGAAGAATTGATCCAGACCCAATTCGCACACCAAGCGGTGCAGAGCACGGATCGTGGCCGGAGTGTCTCCAGGCAATCCATAAATAAAGGAGCCGACGGTGACGACATGGGGGAAATCACGATTCAGCACAGCCAGGGCCGCACGCGCGGCGGCCGTGTCCGAGGTTTTGCCCAATTCCTCCACTCCGGCATCATCCGGACGTTCGATGCCGATGTACAACTCGTTCAGTCCGGCATCGACGCACGTCTTGAGGGCCCCGCTGTCGGCGTCGCGCACCAAGGCGTCCGCCCGAACCCAGGCGCTCTGCCCCTGAACCAGGTCGGATCGCAGCAATAGTTCACCCAGTTGGCTCGGAACGGAAGGATGCGCATTAAAGCAGGGATCCACCCAACCCAGATACCGCCGCTGATATCGCCGGCTCAGGATGCGAATCTCCTCCAGCAAGCGTTCCGGTGATTTGGTCCGATAATGAGCCACCTGCCGCCCAGCCACGAATCGTCCCATTTGCCGCCAGAGCACGCAGAAGTCGCAGCTCCCCACACAGCCGCGACCGAGTTCAATCGCCGCCAGATTTGGATGATTCCGGCTGCCCCGCCCGTAACGTTCCACCGGCAACAGGTCATACGCCGGGAACGGCAAACTATCCAGATCGGCGATCAAATCGGCTCGAGGAGTTGTCACACATTCCTCGCCGTCCTGAAACGAGATGCCGCGAACCTGCCGGAGGCTGGCGGTCTGGTGTTCTCGCAGCGCTGACACGAGATCGCAAATGACATTCTCGCCCTCGCCGTGGACAATCACATCCACCAACCCCGTGTCGAGCACCTGCCGGGCCACGTGGCTGAAGAAGCAGCCGCCGGCGATCACGCGCACGCCTCCCGTCGTTTTGTCCGGTTGCATGGCTCGAGCGAGTCGGGCCAGGCGCAGGGCTTCGACGCAACTCACGGCCTCTTCTCCCAAGCCAATGTAGGCGGGCCGCAACCGGCGCAGTTCCCCTTCGAGGGTGTGCCAGCCCATCTGCAAAGCCGGCGCGTCGAGAATCGCAACTCTCAGACCCGGGACCCTTTCCCGCAACGCCGCAGCCATCGAGGCGAATGCGAGCGGCGGCCAGAACGCCGAGCATGGTCCGTTGAAGGGCCAGAGCGGGCGCGGCGGACGCACGAACAGGAACAGTTCGTTCATAGGTTCAGCGCGCTGGCGCCGCGCGATGACCGACCGCACGGAAGAAGTCGACGAACAACTTGAGCACCGAGCCCAGCAGGAATATCGCCCCCAGACTGCCGAGCCAACTCAAGACGCCATACGCCAACGATGAGTTCGAGTCGGCCGCCAGCGGCACGGCGCCGAGAGTCAGTATGAAAACGATCCAGTAACCCCGGGCGGAGCCTGGGCTCGGGTTTGGCCCCCAGGAGTTCAAGAGAGCGATCACGCCGAATCCAAACCACACTCCCGAGACAGTACGAAGCACGGCTTCCTGCGGGACCAGGTGAAAGCCGAAGGGACCCATCAAAACCAGCAAGGCAACGTGGGTCCAAAGAAACGCCGCCGTCCGCTCCGGCCGGAACCGGCGCAGGGCGATCATCGCCACGCACGCCCCGACGTAGAGTCCGGTGCACCGTTCACAAAACGGGAGCGGCGCACCTGCGAACATCCAGGTGTGATCCGGATTTTGCCCGCAAACCAGGGCAAAAGCGCTGGACAGCCAGTCGTGCATGAACTTCACATGTGGGACAACAGATTCTTCGGGCCCGGAGGTATCGGCACCCGCTTGATGGTCCGCTTCGGCGAGGAGAGATCCACAAAGAACAGCGCGCAGTCTTTCGGATCGAAGCCTTCCCGGTGCGAGAGGTAGGTCGTCGCGACGGCCAGCGTCTTGCCGTCGTTCGAGATCGAGGGCTGGAAGTAGAACGAAACGTCTTCCTCGTCAAACACCGCCTTGGTTTGCAGCAGCACGGTGCGCGTAGCCGACGAGCCGTCCATGGGAATCTCCAGGAAACCCAACACGCTTCCCTGTTTGTCATTCAGGGTTTCAATAAAGGGCGCGTACAGCTTCTTTTGCGCCGGGGAATAGGCGAGCAACCCCAGCTTCTCGTTGTCTTTCACCACCGCCTGCAACGACACTTCCTTCTTGGCCTTCCCGCTTTCCCACAAAGTCAGCATTTGGCCTTTGCCGCTCAGGTAGCCGAACTGCCCCTCCTCCATCGACAACACCAACTGCTTGTCGTCATGTCCAGAACCCAGGTCGCCCTCGAATTTCCGCGTGCGCTCGAAGGTCTCCGGATTCAACACCCCCATCTCGTTGCTTCTCCCGTAGAGCAGCGTTTTGCCAGACCGCGACGGGAGCACGAAGCAGTCGTTGTCCCAGCCGTCGTTGTAGGCAATCTCTCCGGTATCAAGATTCAAGCGCGCGAGCCGGTTGGTTTCGTCGGTGTAACATAAATAGGAACCGGCGACCGCCAGCGGCATGAGCAACCGCGTGCCGGACTCCTTCGTCCCGAGAGCGAACTGGCGCACGACCCCTTTGCGCCCAAACGGGACTACCGCCACTTGCATGGATTCTTCTATCTGTTTGGACATGGACCACCCGATCAACACGTCCCGACCGCCGTGGATCCACTGGGCCCGCACCAGCGCGGGCTGCGCTGTCTCCGCCCCGCTCTCCACCAGCGCCGGCACAAACAACGGTTCGGATCGCCCGGTCTCTATGTCATATACCGAAATCCCCACCAGCCCCGAGCCGGGGTCCAGAGCGGTATAAAGGACTTTCTTGTCGTCCGGGCTGAATGACGTGCAGGCCAGGACGTAAATGAGCAGTGAAACCAAGCCGAACAATGCCAACCCTGTATTCCGCAACCTTGTGCGTTTCATAGTTTATCCTTCCCCCCGAATCGCGGCCAGGAGCGGCCGCGCCTGCGGGTTATTTCCCGGCCATGTTACACGTTCCGCCCGGCCATCGGGTAATCGAAAAAATCGATGTGACCATCACTTTTCCCGCATTGGTCCAGGAATGCCAGCGGGGGAAGGAGGGGCGGATGGAGGCGGGCGGTTTTGCCGGTGGATCGACGGGAATGAGGGAGGGTTGGCGGGGTGGTATCTGACATGGGGATGGGTGGAGTGGATTCATAGTTGGGGCTTGGGGGCAAAAGTTGGTGAGAACAAGTGAGAATAGGTGAGAATTGGCCAGAAAAGACGTCAAAAGTGAGGGGTGAAACGAGGGCCGCGGCAATGGGAAGCGAACCACGGAATACGGAGAATACGCGGAAGAGGAGCCTGGCAGAGGAAAGCGAATGAGGGCTGGGACGGTTCAAAAACCGGGGCCCGAAGTTCGGACGCCGGGGTCCACAATGGCAGGTCGTCGCCGCGCCGGGTCCGGACCCAGCGCTCTTCATTCCGCACTTGTCGGTCACCTCACCCTATATGGCGTGACAAAGGCCGTCCCTGACGCGACAAATTGTGTACATAATGCAATCAGCCGTCCGTTATCGGTCGCCGGCATGATGGGTATGCGGTGCTGGGGGGACGGTTTCAGGTTTCCGCCAGGGGAGGAAGGCGAGAATGATCTCGCGATTAGCCAGCACCCCCTTGGGTGTGCGTTTGATGAGATCCAGTCCGTATTCCAGCTCTATGAGATCTCGCTGTAGTGTTTTAGAGCTTCTGGTAGCATAGGCCTTTGCGAGCCGAGGACTAAGCTCCGGGATTTTGCTGGCGGGGACCGGCTCAGGACTCTGGCTGAGGTCGAGCACGAGGTCACGCTGGCGCGTGGCGGCGGGACCGGGGAGGTCGCGGAACTTCGTATGCACGTAGCTGCGCCAGGCAACATCCCACTGCTGCTCGCGGATGACTTGCAACTGCTCGCGCAGGCCATCGACAAAGCCCTGGACGGCATACTGAAGGAATGGAAGGACGTCACCACCTGATTTGCTGGCCTGATCCAACTGGCGATAGTATTCGGACCGGGTGTGATTGTAGTGGTTGCTGAGCAAATGCGCCGCGGGTGTGGGCACGCCGTCGGCCAGGAGAATTTGGAATTCGATCAGGCGCGCGGTGCGACCGTTGCCATTTCCGAAGGGGTGGATCCAGGCGAAGTAGAGGTGGGCTACAATGGCTTTAATAATGGCGTAGACCGTCTCCATACCAGCGGGAGCTTTGAAATCCTCGCCACTGAGCCATTCGCAGTAGCGCTCCAGGAGATAGGTAGAGTCCTCGGGGGGCGCACCGCGGTACACATTGCCAACCAGAACTGAATAATCACGGACTTGCCCTGGAACTTCCTTCCCTTCCGGAGGCAGCTTTTCGAGGACCCAGCGGTTGAACTCGCAGAGACGATCCGGCGTGAGGTTCAGTTCGCCTTCGACCAATAACTCATTAATGCGTGTGACCGCGGCGGCGATATTGTCGATTTCCTGCCCTAAATATTCCTTGGAGCGTGGGAGCTTGAGCTTTCCCTCGAGACGGTCAATCGCCTCCTTTTCAGTAAGGGTGTTCCCCTCGATTGCGGTGGTGGCCAGCGCCCCTTTAGCCAAGTAGAGCCGGTGAAGGCTTTCTGCAACGGAGGGGCGGAGAGGAGCGCCAGCTATGTGCTCGCATTTGGACGCAGCTTCCCCGAGCAGTATCCACAATTGAGGACTCGCTTTGCGCAGATCAACGCTGAACGAAATCCATGGGTGTGTCCGTTCAAATGTCCGCATAAATGTCCCACTGTTTTAAAACTCTATGTATTTAAATATAAATATATTGTGAAATTTATCAAGTCAAAAGTGTCCCTAAAAATGTCCAGTCGATTGTCACTAGCGCAGAATCTCGTCCAGGTCTTACGCTGGCAGCAGGAACATCGGTTTTTGTCGGCTATGGCGGTGGTGGTGGTCGGGGCGGGCATGACGATGCCTGCGGCCATGAGGCCGAGGAGGAGGTGTTTGTATTCGGCGGCGTCCATGGCGCCGCGGAGGGTATCGGCGGCTTTCCAGAGTTTTTCCTAGTAACCGATGTTGGCCTGGGTGTCCGGGTTGCGCTGCTGCCTGGTGGGTGGGCAGGGCATAGGTCGGAGTCGTGGCTAAGGGCAAAGGTGTGGTGCACGATCTATTGCAGGCCGGAGATCGAGTCGGTGCGTGGGAACCTGGCGTTCCCGATCGAGATGCTTGAGCATACCCAGAGATTCGCGTTTGCAGGGGGCACTCCATGCAGCCCCGGCTGCTGATGGTGTTTTATACTGAACAGGGACAAGGCGCAACTGATTTAGAGACGGGCGCGAGGAGGAGCGGGGTGTGGGCGCCGTCGGCCGGGCCCGGAGCCAGCATTGGTGCAGCAAAACACTGCTGGCGGAGGGGCGGGCGAGCGGGGGACGGTGCCAAGTGGAACCACGGAATAAGCGGAAGACGCGGAAAGGGAGGAGAGCGGGACCGCATTGACAGCAGTGACAGGAGTGACCTGGGGTGCACGTAACGCGAGGTGGCAGGCTCGGGGTCAGTGCTCACAGATTAGGCTCGGGAGTGGTGTTTTCAACCGCTCGGGTGTCAGTCCTCACTTTTTGTCGCCCACGACCCCACAAACAGATGCAGGACTGACACCATCGCTTGGGCGCATCCATTCGGGGAGACACAATAAGCTGAGAACTGACACCTTCGCTGGGGTGACAAAGTTCGGTGGTGGTGTTTTCGACCGCTCGGGGGTCCTCACGATTTGTAAACTGCACAAATCATGGGTGACCCCTTCGCTAGAAACCGTCGCTGGGACGTTGGCGGGGCTTGTACGTCGGCGCCCCGTTCTGACCTGCAAAAGCGAGCCTGGAAGCTCGTGCTCCGGCCAAAGGCGGTCCATCAAGCTGCGATCTGGGAATATCGAGTATCGCGGCCTGTGGACGCCCAGGGATCACGCCGCGCGGTCCCGGATCGCCTGCAAAATGCCGGCCACCGCTTCCGCTTTGGGCCGGACTCCCACGTGGCCTTTGCCGTGCAACCGCACCGAGACATTACCCGCTTCCACGTCCCGTGCACCGATGACCAGCATCGTGTGGACGCGCGCCGTTTCGGCGTCCGCCACTTTCGCCTTGATGGGGTTGGCGGTGAAATCGGTTTCCACCCGCACCATCGCCGCGCGCAGTTCTTTCACCAGGGGCAGGGCGTAATCGCGCAAGGCCGCGTCGTCGTTCACCGTCATGACCCGAACCTGTTCCGGGGCGAGCCAGAGGGGGAAATTGCCGGCATAATGCTCGATCAGGAAGCCGATGAATCGCTCGTGAGTGCCCAGCGGCGCGCGGTGGATGCACAGCGGCGTCTTCTCGGTATTGTCCCGGTCGCGGTAGGTCAGCCCAAACCGGGACGGCACGGCAAAGTCCACCTGGTTGGTGGCGATGGTAAACTCGCGCCCAATCGCACTCCACACCTGCACGTCGATCTTCGGTCCGTAAAACGCGGCTTCATTGGCCACCTCGACGAAGTTGATGCCGCTTTCGACCAACACGCGCCGCACCATGTCCTCGGTCTTCTTCCACAACTCGGGTTCATTCACAAACTTCTGCCCCAGCTTGGACGGATCGTGCGTGGAATACCGCATCTGATACTTGTCCAGGCCGAAAACCTTGAAGTAATGGATATACATGTCGTTTACCGCGCGGAACTCCTCGGCAAACTGATCTTCGGTGCAATAGATGTGGGCGTCGTTCATGTTCAGGGAACGAACGCGCATGAGACCGAAGAGCTCGCCGCTTTGCTCGTAGCGATAGCAGCAGCCGTATTCGGCCAGGCGCAACGGCAGGTCACGATAACTCCGCGGTTCGGCGGCGAAGATGCGATGATGATGTGGACAGTTCATCGCCTTCAGGAAATAACGTTCCACTTCGGCACCCGGCGCCGCCCCTTTCTCTTTCAGTTCCATGGGCGGGAACATGCTCTCGGCGTAGTACGGCAGGTGGCCGCTGGTGGTGTACATTTTCTCGCGGGCCAGGTGCGGCGTGCGGACGCGCACATAACCGGCGGCGAACTCGGTTTCCTTGGCCAACTTCTCCAATTCCTCCACCAGCACGGTTCCTTTGGGCAGCCACAGCGGCATGCCCGGCCCGACGTATTCGGTGTCGATGGCATACAAGCCCATCTCCGCCCCGATCTTGCGGTGGTCGCGGCGCTTGGCCTCCTCGAGCATCTTGAAGTACTCCTCGAGCTGCGTCTTGTTCTTGAACGCGGTCCCGTAGATGCGCTGCAGTTGGGGATTTTTTTCGTCCCCCTTGTAATAGGCGCTGGCCACCGTTGTCAGCTTGAACGCCCCGATGTTCCCCGTGCGCATCACGTGCGGGCCGGCGCACAAATCCAGGAAGTCCCCGTTCCGAAAATAGGAAATGGGTTCGCCTTCGGGAATATCGGCAAGATTGCCCAGCTTGAACTTGCTGACATTACCCGGTCGCTCGGTGAGGCCGCCCAGGCGGCCGCTCTCGGCGTCCTGGAGCGCCTGCTCGCGCGTCACAACGATCCGCTCGAAAACGTTGTTCGCCTTGATCTCCTTCTTCATCTCCTCCTCGATGCGCGGGAAATCCTCCGGCGAAATGCGGTGGGACAATTCCACGTCATAGTAGAAGCCGTTTTCGACGGGCGGTCCGGCGGCAAACTGCGCCTCCGGCCAGATCCGCAGGATGGCGGTGGCCATTACGTGCGCGCAGGAGTGGCGAATGCGCTCCAGCTCGGTCATCTTGTTGCGATCATCGAGGCTCTTCCGCTCGGGCGAGTTTTGATTGTCTGCTTGCATAAAAATATTGGTTGATGCGGTTTGGTTTACTGGCGCTTGCCATCTCGGTGGCAAGCCAAATCAATGACCACCGTGGCCGCCAGGATCAGGATTTCATCTTCACCGTCGCAAATGTCCACACCATAGGTATCGGACCACGAAAACCAGCGCTTCGAGACTTCGGCCACCGGCTTGTTTCCCCGGGTGAACTTGTATTCCAGATCCCAGAAACTGCCTGTGGCTTCAAGATCATCCGGCCCGGGAACATCCACGCTGAACCGGCAGTGTATCAGCGTAAAAAGATGCTTTTTTACGACGGCGGCGAGCTCGCCCTGACGGTAAATCTCGTACGTCGGCCCCCAAGACAACAGCTTCTGCCGGATGAACGCCAGTTCGTTGCCGCTCATGTCTTGAAACGAAAGTTTGTCCCCGAGGCTGAACACCCGGCCGTCGACAAAAAACACCTCCTGGCCGGCTTCGTTTCGTATCTTGAAATCGTTGCCCCAGCACAGGATCTTTTGCTTCATTACATAGCGCATAATCGTCTCGCATCGCCGCCCCCGGTATAAACAAAAACGCCTCGACCGAATATCGAGGCGTTGGCATCCATCCCGGTTTGAGGGATGAATGCTTAAATCATAGTCGTGGCGGCTTTATGGCCCATGTTCGGGAAATTAGGCGGCGGTCGGCTTTTTGGCAAATCCAATTTCACCGCGGGCAGCAACTCCATTCTGGGGCCTCCGGGATGCTTGGTGTCCTCCCTTCACGGTGCCTGGGCCGAAAAGCACCCTGAAGGGTGGACACCAAACGGGGAGCCATCGCCGACGCGAGATTTGGTCGCTGAAGGGTGGGCTCCAAACAAGCGGCCGGTTGGTCAGCGGGCGCCCGCCAGTTCCGGGTTGTCCGTTGCCGGGGTCGACGCGCCAAAACCCAGTTGTTGCTTGAGCCATTTGAACGCCGCCCTCAATCCGGCATCGCGCACGCCGGCCAGCCGATAAATCTCCACCAGCCGTTCTTCGTGCGAACGATACCGCGGCGGCAGGAGCACCGCTGATTTTAACTGCTCGCCGTCTTCGCGGCTGATTTCGGAATAAATCATCCCTTTGGCCACGACGTAATTGCCTTCCGGCAAGGCCACCGAACGCTGCGGAAGGAACAACCACGGACGGTACTTCAGCACCAACGGCCCGCCGACGTCGCGGTAGAGCTTGCCGTAAGTGCGCGAGGGCACGCCCAGAGTCTTGCGCGAGAGGAACACTTTGTTGCCCCCCTCCACGGGCGTGAAACGCTTGCGCCGGAAGGTCACAAAATCCCACACGAAAACGGTCCCAAACCACGACAACCGGAACGACCAGCCGGCAATGAAATAGGCCAGCACGATGATCACGAGGGACCAGGCCGCGCCCAGCCAGGGATTGGCCCAGGCGGACGCCGCGACAGATGACAACACCAGCAAGCGGAAGCCTTTCAAGGCGGTGTCCACAGTGGTGAACGGGCTGAGCAGGATGAGGATGTTGATGGCGTTCGAGGCGAGAAAAACGATAAAAAAGGCGGCCATGGACACCGGCACCATCAGGGCGTTGTAGGCCCAGGAGAGATCGATGCTTGCGAAACCGGCCAAGCTGAGCAGACCCGCGTGCGGCGCGGCGGATTTGAAGATGGGCGCAACCATGGGTACAAACGCACCGGTAGCGACCAACCCACTGACCTTGTGCTCGATGGCGTCGGCCACATCCAGCGGTTTCTTCACCACCGTGGGCAACGTGACCCCCGCCGTATCTTTGAGGAAACAAGCGCCGACCAGCAGCAAGGCCGGGACCCAAAACCAGGGCTGGGCAAACCAAGGTAGTTGTGCCTTCTGCTCGGGTGTCTTGGCGGCGAAATATTTCCACGCGCCAACCGCGCTGGCGCCCATCAGCGGGGAGATCGCCACGCCAGTGATGAGCGAGATTGTTTGAGCCAACTCCACCCCGGGAGCGTTTTTGTCGGCCGGCGGGTTTGGATCGGTCGCCGCCCGCGCCGGGATTTCCAGGAGCGTGCCGGCCAATGCCAGGACCAGTAACCATTTGCCAAAGCTTTTCATAAGTTGATGACCTAACCACACAGTAGCAGGTTTCACCAGCAATCCAATGCCAGATACGGAAACGCGGGAGCGAAGCTGGCCGACGTTGGTCACCATTTTTCCACGGGCCCTTTCGGCACCGCGATGCCGTGGGCGGCCGCGCCTCCAGGCTGCATAAAGGTGGCGACCATGGGGGGTGGACGAAATTTCGGCTTTAGCTCGCCGTCCACTTCCAGGAATTGCTCTCGCCACTTCTGGTAGTCACCCAGCACTTTCTCGAACTCCGCCTGGCTGGAAATCCGGACCACGTGTTTGTTGAATTCATTGGCCGGACCAAATCGTTTGGAATACCAAGGCGCCACCTTGCGGAACATCCGGCACCCATGTTCTTCGCCAAAGACTTCGACCATCAATGCCAAGTGCCGGCGCATGACTCTTACGCGCTCGGCAAAGGACGGCTCCGGTAATTGCTCCCCTTTCGTCAAATAATGCAGCGTGTGTTGGAAGATCCACGGATTATAAAAGGCGCCCCGCCCAATGCTCACCCCGGCGCAGCCCGTCTCCCGCAGCATCATCGCCGCCGCTTCGGGCGTGGTGACGTCTCCGTTGCCTATGACCGGGATCCGGTTGACCGCCTCGACCACCGCGCGGATGCCTTTCATATTGATCGTGCCGGAAAATCCCTGTTCCCGTGTCCGCCCGTGCACAAACACCGCCGCCACCCCCACATCCTGCAGGGCCTGGGCCAAATCCGGCGCTGTAAGATTCGCGTCATCCCAGCCAAGACGCATCTTGGCCGTCACCGGAATTTTGACAGCTTCCACCATCCCCTTCACCAACTTCGAGGTCTTGTCCAACTCCGTCATCATCGCCGAACCGCCCCCTACCCGGCAGACTTTGCGAACCGGGCAGCCCATGTTGATGTCGACGGAGTCGATTCCTAGCGATTCGAGAAGCGCCGCGGCGTCGCGCATCTCTTCCGCCACCGATCCAAATAATTGCACCGCCAGCGGACGGTCTTTGGGGCAGGACTCGATGAGCTTGAACGCTTTCTCCCGGCGTTCCAGCAACGAACGCGCGTTCACCAGGTCGGTAGTTGCCAACCCCAGTCCGCCCAGTTCCCGCAGCGTCAGCCTAAACGGCAGGTTGGTGTAACCCGCCAGAGGCGAGAGAAACAAATTCGAACCCAATTCGAGCTTTCCGATCCGCATTGGCCAGACCATAACCCAAATCCCCAAAGGTGTCAGTCCTCACTATTGACAGTAAACCCCCAACCCGCTAGTTCTCACCTGATGCCGCGCAGTCTGCGAATCGAATATCCGGGAGCCATTTATCACGTCCTCAATCGCGGTGATCGCCGCGAAGATATCTTCCGGGATGATTCCGATCGCCACCGCTTCCTGGCGACCCTGGATGAAGCCTGTCAAAAAACGGATTGGCAGGTGCATGCTTATTGTTTGATGCGCAACCATTTCCACCTTGTAATCGAAACCGCCCAGCCCAACCTCGTTGCCGGCATGAAGTGGATGCTAGGTGTCTATACCCGGCGGTTTAATCTGCGTCACCTGATTTGCGGACATTTGTTTGCGGGTCGTTACAAAGCGCTAGTTGTGGATGGAAGCGGAAATGGCTATCTGCAAGTCGTTTGCGATTATGTTCATCTTAACCCGGTGCGGGCAAACCTGCTTGAGCCAGCCCAACCCTTGGAGGCCTTTCCTTGGAGCAGCTATCCGGCCTATCTGAAGCCCCCGGGCGAACGACCCCGGTGGCTGCGCGTGGACCGGGTTCTGGGTGAAAAGGGCATCCCTCGCGACAGTGCCGCTGGGCGGACCGAATTCGCCCGACGCATGGAACAACGCCGCGCCGAAGAGCAAACGACGGACTACAGCGAACTGCGGCGGGGATGGTTTATCGGCCGTGAGGATTTCCGTCGGGAACTGTTGGAATCCCGAGGACATCGGGTAGGATCAAACCACTACGGCGCGGAGCGGCGTGAAACTGCGGAGCAAAAGGCTCAACGCATTGTAGTGAAAGAACTTATCCGGTTGGGATGGCAGGAAGCCGAGCTGGCAGCTCGTGCCAAGAGCGATCCTGGAAAGGTGGAGTTAGCGCGGCGCCTTCGCCAGGAAACCACCATGAGCCTCAAATGGATTGCACAAAGACTGCACATGGGGGCCTGGACGAATGTCTCGAATCTATTGAGCCCAAAGGCGGATGGCCGGCCGGCCTGAGGAAAACCCGGAAGGAAAATCGAATGGAGTCACGCGGTGCGAATGCGGATAGTGAGAGTGAAATTAATGAGCAACAAAAGAGAAGTTAACTGTCAATACCAAGGACTGACCCCAAGATGAAATTACTGATCGCCATCACCGGTGCCAGCGGGTCGTGGTATGCGCAGCGATTGCTGGAGTGCGTGGATCCGGCGCAACATGAGGTGCACCTGGTGCTCAGCGCCTACGCCCAAGCGGTGATTTCCGAGGAGCTCCCGGACGGTCTGCGCCTACCCGCCGGAGTGACGCAACATAGCTTGCGGAGCATGAATGCCCCATTCGCCAGCGGTTCAAATCCGCCGGACGCCATGGTGGTCATTCCTTGCAGCATGGGGACACTCGGTCGAATCGCGCACGGCTTCAGCTCGGATGTGTTGCTGCGGGCGGCGGATGTCGTCCTGAAGGAGAAACGCAAACTGATCCTGGTTACCCGGGAGACCCCGCTAAACCTGGTGCACATCAAAAATATGGAACTCCTGGTCCTGGCGGGCGCGACGATTCTGCCGGCAAACCCGTCCTTCTACCGCCGGCCGACGACCGTCATGGCCGTGGTGGATACGGTGGTGGCGCGAGTGCTGGATCACTTGGGCATTCCGCAACAATTGCTGCCGCCGTGGCAGGAGGAATTGGAGTAACCCAATGCCCAAAGATCTCGACACCACGATCTTCATTACCGTGACGCCGGCCATAATCAGCGCATGATTTTTAACGCTCTCAAGAAGTGGGGAGAATTCGTGAAATTCTCGCACACGGTGTTTGCGCTGCCGTTTGCGCTGGCAGCAATGGTGGTGGCGGCGCGCGATAATCGCGGCTGGCCGGGTTGGCGTGTGTTTGGCCTGATTCTCGCCTGCATGATCTGCGCCCGCACTTGCGCCATGGCGTTCAATCGCATCGCAGACCGAAAATTTGACGCGCTAAACCCGCGCACGGCGGGCCGTCATTTGCCGGCAGGAAAAGTCACTCTCGCTGGAGCTCTGGCCTTGTGGGGACTTTCCGCGGCCGGTCTGATGGTTGGCAGTTATTATTTGAATCCGTTGTGTTTCTATTTATCGCCGTTGGCCCTGGTCGTCATTTGTTTCTATTCGTTAACGAAGCGTTTTACGGACTACACCCACGTGTTCCTGGGAATCGCACTGTCGCTGGCACCGGTAGGAGCCTGGCTGGCAGTGAAGGGGGGCAACCTTGCCGGCCTGGAAGTCGCCCAAATGATCACGCTGGCGATCGCCGTGGTGATGTGGTTGATCGGGTTCGATATTATCTACGCGCTGCAGGATTACGAATTTGATCGCAAACACGGTTTGCATTCGCTCGTGGTGGCCTGGGGGCCCAACAACGCGTTGCGAGCGGCATTTCTGGCGCACTTGATCCTGTGCGGACTGCTCTTTCTGTTCGGGTTTCTCTGCGGATTCAAGGTCGCATACATCATCGGCTGGATGTTGATCGTGGCGTGCCTGGTGCTCGAACATTGGATCGCCCAGCGGCGAAGCATGAACTGGATCAACGTCGCCTTCTTCCGGCTGAACGCCGTGGTGAGCACGGTCTTCCTGGTGGTGACGGTGGCCGAGGTGTTCTTCCATGGGGGCTTTCGCCTGCGTTGAAGAAACGCTTTCCGCTCAACCACCGAACCATCCGCGTGTAATGCTTACCGCTCCGAACCTGGTGAGTTGGCGGTGATCACCTCCGAGAATCGTTCCAGGTCCTGGTATTTTTGTTCCCAGGTAGTGTACATGACGCCCCGCACCCCTTTGACGGCTTTGGCGGCCTCGAGCCAATCCCGGACCTGCTCCGGTGCGTGATCGTAGTAACCGGCGATGACTTGCTGGTGTCCCCGACCGGCAAACCACGCGAGGCTTTCACGCCTTTTCTCGAAATACCAGGGAACCACGATGATCTCCGGATCGAGTCCTTCCCAACTGCCGGCCAGGCTGCCGCGCACCAGGTAATAATTCGCATGGGCATTGTGGTTCGGGTCAAACATATCGCTCCAAACGTAAATGCGACCGCCGGGGTTTACCTCCCGCAGGATTCGGGCGCAGTCGCGCACGTTTTCCGCCAATAGTTTTCCGGCGTCCAGGCCACGACGCTGACAGGCCGCGCACCAGTTGAGCACCCGGATTTCATCGTGCGACATGAAATAGCCTTTGGCGTTCCAAGCGGCGTGCATCCGGCGCGCCTGATCGCGCAGTAATTCCATGGTGTGCGGCTCCGATGGGCAAATCATGGCCTGGCCGTCGTAGACCGTTACCGCGTGGTAATAGGAGAGGCGCAGGCGGGTGCCGTCGGGCAGACCAGTGTGGATGACTGGAGGCGCATGCCAAACCTCGTATGCCCCCGGCCACGGCTGATTTCCCATCCGCGGGTCCTTGATAGTGTCGAAATCGCGGCCTTCCACCAGCACTCGTCCATCCTCCCCACGCACCGTCAGCGGTGCGCCCTCGCGCCGGACCACGTTCATCAAGCCGGCGTCTTCCATCCGCGCGTCGTCGAACCACAGCGAGCCGCCTTGAGCGCCCCACGCGCCGAAGTAGATGTTGGCCGCCGTGTTGCTGAGGGAATTGAAGACCACGTGATGCTCCGTCCAATCCTGGGTCGGTTTTGTGCCCAGCGGGTTGTAGTTGAGCAATTGGTCGCCCGCGAGCACCTTCACCTCGGGAGTACCGGCGAATTGACGTGTCTTCACCCGGACCGCGACGTGATACTGGTGGAACGGTTGCAGCTTTAGCTTCTGGACGATGCGCGCGTTCGCTCCGGCGGGATTCTCAATCAGCGCCGCACCCGCGTCGGCTTTGACCGCGGGATCCTTCCACGACCACTTGGACAAATCGGCGAAGTCGCCGTGAGCCAGCAGCGGTGTATCGGGCGGCAACGGGCGCAATTCGCCGTGCTCCACGATGAACGGGGCGTCCACCACCGGGAGCGCCTCGGCCAGGTTGGGATCGTGCCACAGAATATCATTCGAGTAGCCGATCGGAAACAACGCCGGCACCACTTCCAGGTGCAGCCGCTGCGCCAGGGCCTTGACCCGCTCGATATTGGCGAAGTATCGGCGGTCCATGTCCGCGAGTTTGCCGAACTTGGAATCCGAGATCAGCACGTGGGTGTAACCGGCTTTGGCCGCCCGCGTCAGGTTGGTTTCGAGGCGGTCCAGGTTTTCGTTCACCCAAAGGTTTTGCGCGCCATAAATCCACCGTTCGAGGGGCGGTTCGGCGCCGGGCAACGCGCCGGCTGCGGATAAGACCAGGCTAAAGATGAACCACCGGCAGATTCGCTGGAGATGCTTCATGGAGTTGGACGTTTTTGTTGTTCCAGCGGCGTCACCGGGTCCATGCCGAGCCAGAAGAAGATCCCGCAGACATAAACCGCCGCCATGACATAGAGGGCGACGTTCCAGTTGCCCGTGCCCTGCACGATATACCCGCAGACGATCGGCGAGAGGAAACCGCCGACGTTGCCCATCATGTTCATCGTCCCGGCCAGGGTGGCCACCGACTTGCCTCCCACATCCATGCAGGCGGTCCAGGCCCCGGGCATTTGGAGATCGTTGCAGAACCCCCCCATCGCGATCGCCACCACGGCCCAATAAGGGTTTTTGCACGCCGCGGCGAGGACCAATGCGAGCGCCGCACCCCCGGCCCCCACCGCTCCCACCCAGCGACGGACCGCACCGGCGGAACCCGTACGGCGCGCCAGCACCGGCATCAGCCACCCGGCGAACAGGGAGCCAAACGCGCCCACCAACAACGGCGCGCCCGCCAGCACCGCACTCTGTTTCAGATCGAAGCCGCGCGCCTGCAAGAGGTAGGTGGGAAACCAGGTGATGAAAAAATAGAAGCTATAGGAGCAGGCGAAATACTGGCCGCAAAGACACCATACCGTGCGCGAAGTGAACATCAATTTCCACGGGATGGCGAAGTGCCCGCCGTCCGGCGCCGTCGTTTCGGCAGGCAGCAGCGCGGCTTCAGACGCGTTCACCTGGGGATGGCTCCGGGGATCATCTCGATACCACCAAAAAAAGATCACGGCCCACACGACCCCCAACAGACCGAAATACAGGAAAGCGGTGCGCCACGACACAAACGTCAGGATTAGGGCGACCAGCCCGGGCGTGAACGCGCCACCCAGTCGCGCCGAAGTCCACATGATGCCTTGCGCCCGCGTGCGTTCCTGTGATGGCAGCCAGCGATTGAAGGCTTTGGTTAAATTTGGAAACGCGCCGGCCTCGCCCGCACCGAACAGAAACCGAGTCACCATCAGGGAAATCCAGCTCCACGCCCATCCGGTCGCCACGGTGAAAAAGGACCACCACAGCACGATGCGCAACAAGACCCTCCGCGGCCCGATGCGGTCGCCCAGGTAGCCGGCTGGGATCTCGAACAAGGCATACGCCAGCGTAAACGCCGAAAACACCCAGCCCATCTGCGCGTCCGTCAACTTCAAGTCTGCCGAGATGAAGGATTTCGCCTGCGAGATGCAAACCCGGTCCACATACTGAATAATCGCCAGGGTTACAGCGAAGACGATGACCCAGTAACGGGTGCGGGAAGCCGCCGGACCGACGGCCGGGCGGGTGGATGCCGAATTCAGCGGCAAGGAAGACGCCATGACGGCAGCCTAATCGACGCGACACCCGTCACGCAATCGGGGATTTGGACCATGGGCCCGGCCCCGGCCTTAACATCCGGCAAAATACCCGAGTTCGCGCAGCGACACCCAATCCTTGTCGCGAGTCTGCGTTTTGCGGCCGACGATCACGTGGTCCAGCACCTCGATCTTGAGCAGCGCGCCCGCTCGAATCAGGTCCCGCGTCACCCGGATATCCGCTTCGGAAGGAGTGGGATCACCGCTCGGATGATTATGCGCGAGCACGATGGCGGCCGCATTTTTCCGAATCGCTTCGCGAAACACTTCCCGGGGGTGCACCAGGATCGTGTCCAGGGTGCCGTCGGCCACTTTCACCACTTCAATCAGGCGCCGCCGCGTATTCAACAGCACCGTGCAGAAGACCTCTTTCTCCCGGGAATGCGCCTCCTCGCGCAGCAGCGCCACCACCGCCTCCGGATGGTCGAGGGTCGGCGATTCGGTTTGGAGTTCCCCGGCCATTTTCTTCGCCAGGGAAAACGCGGCGAGCAGAGTCACGGCCTTGTCTTTGCCGATCCCCTTGACCTGGCATAGCTCCTCGAGCGAAGCCATCGCCAGTTCGCGCAAGCCGCGGTGTCGTTGAAGTAGTTGGTGGGCAACCTCGACCACGTTGGTCCCTTTCAAGCCGGTGCGCAACAGGATCGCCACCAGCTCCGCGTTGCTCAGGGCCTCGGGCCCCAGGCGCATCAACCGTTCGCGCGGAAGTTCATGCAACGGCTGATCTTTCAGGCGGCCACTTTCAGACATACCTTCTGAGTATCTTAAACCCGACTCCTCCGCAAGCCGCCAATCCGCCCCACCTCCCACTTCTAAACGGCCCGCCGCGTGGACCGATTTGCATCGCCTTGCCACTACTTTCGGGTTAATTACTGCCTCATGGAAGAATCAGCCAAACCGGCGACCCCGGCCAAAAAGCCGGTCGAGCGCCTGTTCCCGTTCGTCATCCGCAGTCGTGGCCTGATTGTCGGGCGCGAGACGCTGGCCCGGAGCAAGAGCCAGTTGCATTTTGTGCTGATCACCACGGACCTCTCGGAAAACAGCCGCAAGGAAGTGCTCTCGGATTATTCCCACTACCCCGTGGTTCAGCGCTATACCTCGGCGGAGTTGGAAACCTTTTTCGGCCTGCAAGCCACCAAAGTCGTCGGATTTCAGAAATCGGACCTGGCAAAATCCATCTACGCGGAGTTGAAAGAATACCGGTTGAATCCGCCGCGTCCGCAGGCCTCCGCCCCGCCTCCTAAAGCACCGGATTTTGATGGTCAGGGCCATAAGTGACCCCGCCAGATGGCGTGCAATTCCCTTGACCATCCGGGTTTTTGGGGCGAGGTTGGCCTTGTTCCGCTGGGGGCGTACTGGTTTCGACCTGGGAGACGCGCCAGAGGCGGCATGCCGAGGATGGTACGTTGGCCTCGTTAAAAATCGGACCAAACATTAGTTGCTAACGAAGAATTAGCCCTCGCGGCCTAAGGCCGTGACGTTCGCCGGTGGACACCTGCTACGCCGGACGAACGCAACAGCAGGTTAGGTTCACGGTGGCGCCGGCGCGCCGGGAGCCGAAATATTAACTGTTGGCTAGGCTGGGTGATTCGGTGTCAGGCTGTTATCACCTGGATGAAAAACTCTCCCTGACTAAGCATGTAGTCGCGGCTGGCAACTTTGTCAGGGACGCGGGTTCAACTCCCGCCGCCTCCACCATTTTCTTATCAAGGGGAGAGATGCAAGGACTGGGTTTCCGTAACCTGGATGAAGGGACAAAGTTTCCGGAGACAAACGTCAATAAGTTGTCAATTTGGGAATTGGCTGTCGGCACCTTGGAGGTCAAGGACAGGTTGACTCGCTTCCACGTTGTGCAGGCGCTCGAACCTACCGGCGGGTCCATTCTCGTGAGTCGTTCGGCCCGCCCCGACGACTTATACGACCATTGAGCGAGTGGGGTCAGCCCTGCACCTACTTAGGTTGTACAATCAGCTCAGCGACAATCCGGCGGCGAGATTGACGGCGCAGGAGATTGCCGAGCGCGTTCGGCAGTCTCAGCAGCAACGTGGCGCGAGCCAAGCGACGGTAATGGCGAGTTGATAACGTCTGCGGTCACACCCGCCGAAGAAGTCAAGGCCCGCGAAGCTGAACGCGTGCGGACTGGACGCACCGAAACATGGTGATGAACCTGCAAAGCATGCTCATACCGCTAACGACCTCCCTCAGCCACAGCCGCCGGGGAGCCAAGCTCCCACGAAGCCAGGGAGGAGCAAATCTCCGCCAACCGCTCAAACCGAAAGGGCCGGCGGCTGTTGGCTGCAGGGAGCGGGTTAGCGGTTTTCAGAATACAGTCCATTTGGTGTAGGTGGTGCTCTCAAACGCCCGCCAAGTCGTTCCACTCCGCTGTGTCCAAACCGTCAGCAGGCCGTCGTGCGGAAGTTCCCACGTCAGCTCACGAATAGGCACCGCTCCGTACTTGGGCAAGGGATAATGTGTCTGCAGCTTGACCCGAAATACGGAGCGAGCTTCCGACATCGGGAACTCCTTAGTTGTCTTCGGAACCCCGAACCTGTTTACAAGCTTCTGTTCGGTTAAACCGTCAAGGTGGCTAATTTGCCGTGAAGTGCCCTCGTCGCCTGGCACATGCCGACACCCCAGCGCTACAAGGAGCATCGGCAACACCAGGACCATAGCGAGTGTTCGCATAAAACGCTAACTTGGGATTATACGAACGGATGGTTCGTGTATCTAGGAGTTTGAATTAACATCCTAAACCTCTCACTGGTACTATCTTACGCTAGCACAGCAGCATAAGTCAACCGTTAAGAAAGCCCGTTTCCACCCTGCTATACTAACCACCCGTTCGTTGATCCAATCAGGTAAATCCAGAACGCGACCGTGGGTAGAGCTGCATTACGGCCCGGGGACAGTTCCAAATCCCGAAGCCGCTAATCTGACCGGTCCCGCATGTCAGGTGGTGTGGGAGGTAAACCCTCCCGGCGACCCGATTCTGCTTTCTTCTTGTCGAATGCTTCGCAAGCCGAATCGATCTCGGCCTCGTCCCCGCTCCGGGAATCGAGAGATCCAAAACGTATGAGGAATGGGAAGCCCTCAATATCGGTGCCGTCCGGATGATAGAATGGATGCCTGCCATTCGGACGTGCTACGCTTCGGCCCACCTTGAAATTGGCTGCCGACCGATTGTCGCGGCGCCAGTCGCAGTGATCAAGTCGCACCAAGAGTGTGGCAATCTGACCGCGATACCTCTCGTGACCAGACAGGACACCGCCATATACGCCTATCACCTCGCCCGACTCTTCCAAAACACCCGCGACACGCAACGAGAAAGGAGACCGGTCACGAGTAAACTCGTGCGTGTCCGGCGAGAGGACGATCTGAACGTCATCGTCCGGAGTCACTTTCACCTCCGTCCCAATCATCGCAATTGCAGGCATAGGCTACTCAGCAGAGCGCAAAGGTCAACAATGCGGCGGAGCCGCATTTGCCGCACCGCCTGGTTCGAAATCGGGCTTTGTCTCACGCAAAGCCGCCAAGGTTTTCCTCCGAAAGTCCGCAGACCACCCGCTCGATACCTGCTTTCATCAAATTGGCTCCAAAGTTCAGCAAATACCCGAGCTTCAGCCCTTTGAGCTTGAGATAAGTAAAAACCTGCTTCGCATGTACCTTGCCAATCTGTTCAACGGACTTCAGTTCCAAAATCACCTTGCCCTCAACGATCATATCCGCCCGGAACCCCTCCTCAAAACGCAGTCCTGCGTACACGATGGGAACCGGCACCTGGCGCTCCACCCGCAACCCCCGCCGCTCCAACTCTCTAGCCAGCACCACCTCATACACCGTTTCGAGCAGCCCGGGTCCAAGCTCCCGATGCACCTTCAAAGCTGCATCCACTACCACCTTACCTATCTCATTCTCAGTCATCTTGGCGTCTTGCTTTAAGCATGGCGCACCTCCGGAGCTTGGGGGCGGGGCGGTGGGAAATAGGGATTGGGGGAGCCTGGAGAAGACCGTGTGGAGGAGGATTTTCGCCAGGGATGGTGGCATGAGCGCAGGCAGGTGAGGACGCGCCGTGGCTGCAACCCTTTCAGGGTTGGGTGGGATGGTGGGGGTGGTCACCCAGGGTAGCCCGCCGTCGCCGAGGGCTACGGCGGGCTACCCTGGGCTAATGGATGGAACCCCTGCGGGGTTTAGAACGTCCCGGCTCAGAAGCTGTGAAAAAATTGGTGAAAACGCAAAACGGACAAGTTGAGAATGAACGACTTACGACGCCGGATTTTCATGGTTTTCAATTTTTTCACACCTTCTCACCGACGCCGGGCCACGGACTTTCGTTTTGAAACAGCAGCGCGACCCCGTCGTTGCCTGAAGCCGGATGGTTCGCCCGTCCGGCGCTTCGCGTTCTCCCTGGAGCTTGCACAATCTGCTTTGTCCGTTTCCAATATTTTCACTTGGACCACGTCTCCCACTTTCAGTGCGGCAACTGATTTCCACCTAAGGTGAACGTCCTTCTCAGGATCCAGACGGGAGGTAAGGCCGCCCACTGAGTAATGAATCTCTCCTCCCGTCTCGTCCGGTCTTAACGGCACTGTCTTTTTACCAAGCTTTCCCACAGCAGAAACGTTGGTCGTCAGGACGGCAAGGTCCTCGGCGCCAGCAATGCAGACGCGCTTCCCATTAAGACTGACTTCGAATGCGATCATAGCGTTGGCGAACGCAAAGCTGAGCGACTGCCGCCAGAGACGCAAGGTAGAGCGTGAACGGCGCGCTCGAGTTGCCGCAACGCTCCGAGCGGAGAGGCGGGGCGGCAGTTCGTCTCCAGCGGCTGGTTCGGCTCGATGCCGTAGAGTCTCATGGATTAGTATATGGCCGGAGTTAATCCCATCATGTATTCCAGCCCGAAGTAAACAGCTCCTGCACACGCGCAACCGGAAATCAGGAGCGCAATCAGCACCCGGAACGGCATGGGGAGCGACTTGAGCCGTGCTAACCCCATTATCGGGAACGTTACACAGAAGGAAAAAGCTGCTGCCACAGCACCATAGAACCCGAATACGCACACGGGGATCAGACCGCCCATAACCTCATTGTATTTTGCCGGAGGGGTGAGCATAAAGCCGAGGCAGATGGCAGCCATCGGAATAATCCCTGAAATGGCAAACAATGTGAGCATCGTTTGGCGGCCATTTACTTGACTGGCGTTGGTCATACCTATGTGCTACCGCGCCGAACTTAGGATTATACGAACGGATGGTTCGTGTATCTAGGAGCTTGATTTAACATCCTAAACCTCTCACTGTTACTATCTTACGCTAGAACAGCAGCATAAGTCAACCATTAAAAAAGCCCGTTTCCACCCCTGCTATACTAACCACCCGTTCGTTGATCCANNAAATCCATAACGCAATCCGTTCGCTCAAAGCCTGGGAACCATC
Source organism: Verrucomicrobia subdivision 3 bacterium UBA693 (assembly GCA_002298785.1). GTDB lineage: Bacteria > Verrucomicrobiota > Verrucomicrobiia > Limisphaerales > UBA8199 > UBA693. Next base: position 145 of record DBMR01000112.1, on the reverse strand, counting down.
AACTCCCTCGGCGGCAGGAGACCCCGTGGCCTTCGCCACTGCCCTTCACGCGAGGATGTCTCTCCACTGCTGGCTCGCGTCTCAGAGCCTCTTTGAAAAATAGCTCGTCGCGGCTTTCGGAGCAGGGATGATGCGTTTGGTGTCC
>DBMR01000024.1 GCA_002298785.1 Verrucomicrobia subdivision 3 bacterium UBA693 | reverse complement strand
CGAACGGCTTGCGCCGTTCGCCTAACCCCCACCACTTCCGGCCGAAAGGCCAACACCTGCCTGGTCTTAAAATTCGCCGTCATTGTCTGTTGCATCGAGGTCATAGTCATTTCAGTAAATTGTTTCTGCCCTCATTACCCGGGAAGCGCCGGTTTTGTTTCAGAAAAAAGCGAAGCAAATTAAAACACTGGCTCGCAACAGGTTCCAACACACAACCACAAGGGAAGCATGTCAGTCCCGCACCTTCTTGTGGAGGCAAGGACGAAAAAAACCGAGGCCCCTCACCTACGACCACTCCCCGGTTTTTTGCCAAGCAATAAATCCTTCCAGATGCGGCTGCATCCTGTTATATCTCCTCTGTGCACGTCCTAATTTTCGATGGTGATCGGAGGACTGCCGGGTTGGTTCGTAGGGACCTCAAGGTTGAGGGCTGCTGTATGGTCGTTTTCCCTGACAACGCGGAAGTTTCTGCCGCTATCCTCGACTTACAAAAGCAATCCACCCTTACCAACTTCGCACTTCCCAACGCTGGCGTGCAGCGGTTACGGTCCGCCTCGCTTTGGCATGGTTGGTCAGGAAACAGAGCACATTCCTTATGAACACGTCCAAAACAACATTCTATCGGCTGTTGAGTATCCGACGTTCCCAAGCTCTAACTGCTCTATTCTCCCTGACGAGATCAAGGCCCGGCCTGGCACTGCTCACGGCGCTGCTCCTTTTTGCGCCCAGAGAAGTCCGGGCCAGCATCGCGTACGGGAGCATTAACAATTTCGACACTGTAAACGACACCAGCAATGTTTGTCATGGGTTCGAGATCGAACTGGATGATATTCGCAGCACGGATATCACCTATACTTACGATTACAATCATTACGGCACGCCGAAAATAACGGAAATCGCCACCAACGATGCGCTCGGCTGGCATACCAATGTGCTGGTGCGATATGAGGCAGTCTGGACCGGCACCGGGTGGTCCGCCTACACGGCGGTGCCGAACACAAACATCCCACCGACTCAAGGTCACGCCTTCACCAATCCCTCGCTTAATTTTGGCGGCGAACATTTCGGAGTGGGCTATCGAACCGCCCCCTCCAAGGTGTTGTACCATTGGTTGCTGGATGATGGGAACCAGAACCTGAAATTGGGCCCGCAGGTCAATGTTTCCACCCCGGTCTTTACGGCTCCACAGCCGGTCCAGGTGGTACCGGTCATCCCGGCGCCGGTTTTACCAGTTGCGCCACCGCCACTCACCGATCCGACCCTCGTTTACGAGTTTAGCGACGCCACCTGGGTCAAAGTCATTACGACCACGTCCCGGAACAATCATTCCATAGAATTGAGGGAACTGGTCACCCCGGATCAGGATAACCCCGACCGCATGGATTGGCGCAACGGCGAAACGGGCATCGAAGTCGAAACCGAATGGCAGTTGTTACAGACTGACTACAAGTCCAGCGACTATAATCCAACGAACGGCGTGGGCGGGGCGAACGGGCAGTTGGCTGGAAAAACCAACACATTGGCGCACGGCGATGACGTTGTCACCTATCGCTATGAATATTACGCCTACGTGGGCCCTTACGCGGATTGGGATACGCACCAGGCCCTGGCCGAAAAGGTCGCGCCCGATGGAATCCACGGAGTCGGAACTTACCTCGATCAAAACGGCGATCCTGTCGACCTTTCCACGAATGCGGTCGTCGGCAAATTCCTGGGCGCCCAAATGTCCGCCGTGGCGGTGGCACCCCCGATCGGCCTGATCAATCATCTCCCGGATGCGGAGGTCGACACGCTCTATCCTACTCGCGCCGTGGTCATTTCGCCGGATACCAATTTCACGGCCACCTGCACCGGCCTGCCCGCTGGCATGACGTTCGAAGCCGCCCGAGGCTGGATCGGCAACACGCCGACTGAATCCGGTGTGTTCCTGGTTACCGTAAGTGTTTCCTCCAGCAACACCCCGGTCCTCACCAAGAAGTATCCACTCCTGGTCACCGCACCGGGTGAAGTAGCACCCCCACACTACGCCGTCGACACGGCGACAGCCCCACCTGATGGAGGTACCAGCACCGGCGACGGAGTCTATACAAATGGCGCCACCGCCACCGTGGTGGCCACCCCAGGTCCTGGGTATGCGTTCGCAAACTGGACGGAAAACGGGGTGGTGGTTAGCACTTCAGCCAGCTACACGTCCACCAACTTTGTCAATCAATCGCTGCTGGCAACCTTCGTCCCGGCACCCACGTTGAGTTTTGTGAATCAAACCGCAAATCTGCTGCTCACCTGGCCCACCAACTTCGCTGGTTTTGTCCTGCAACAAAACCTCAGCCTGATCGACACCAACTGGAGCACCGCCACCGAAAAGGTGGCCCTGGCCGGCACCAACTACCAGGCCACAGTGCTGGTGACCAACGAGTTCAGGCTTTTCCGGCTGTGGCACCCATGATTTTTATGAAACAGAAGGCACTCCCGATTACCATCGCCATGATGGCAGCCCTGCTCTGGGCCGCTTCGACCTGCGCGGTCACGATTCAGTTCTTCAACCCCTCACAACCAGCCAGCATGGGGAACTCGAACATCACCGCGAGGACGCTCAGCAGCAGCGGGTATTCCTTCACCTATAGTGTGGACGGCTATTGGTCGGCATGGCAGGGCGGTCCGCCAACGGGCCGGTTCTTTAGCGTATTCTGGCCGAGCGGTGTGCAGGCCCAAGCCATCACCGCCGGTCCCACGACTGGAAGCGGAGCGAACATTACCCTCACGCGCCCGGACGGCCAGCCGTTTGAACTGCGCTCGTTCACCGGAAAACTGCTCGCCAATACCGGAGCGACCGGTGGGTCCTTTGAGATCATGCCCAAAGTCAACGGTGAGGATGCTCTTCAGAACCCGCTGATGTTCGACGCCACCGGTTACGCCGGCAACACGTTCACCCACACCCCTGCCCTGACCGGCTACGACACCTATGTCATCCACTTGTGGGTGGACTGGGCCCTGATCGGACTCACCGTCGCGGACACCAACGATGTCGTGCCCGCCACGCTGCAAGGTTCACTAACGTCGACGAACACAATTGAGCTTTCGTGGCCGGCCGCCGCGGTGGGTTATACGGTTCAACAAACGCCTAGCCTGGAACCGCCCGATTGGACGGCGGTGACAAACTCTGCCCGACTCGTCGGGACCAACGTCCAAGTCGTGGTACCAAGGGACAGCGGCAGCAAATTCTTCCGCCTCTTTCAATAGTATTGAGATGTCGAAGGACAGCGCGGGCGATGCGCTGCATGCATGCGTGTACGCTGTGTGGGTCGCACTTTACATATACTGCGCTCCAATCACCCCGAGCCGCTGCGGCTCCGTGTAGACCAATTTCCAAAGCAGAATTCCGAGCAGCGTTAATTTCCCTTTAGTTGGAGAGCGCTTCACGGTAGGTTCGCGCCCACAACCATGAACACCACGACCACGGCAAGCTCGCCCGCACCGGCAGCGATTTCCAAACCCGCAATTGCCGACCGCCTGGGTTCCCTGGACGCCTACCGCGGGTTGGTGATGTTCCTGATGCTCGCCGAAGTCCTGAACTTCTGCCAGGTATCCCAGGCAATTCCGGACAGTTGGTTCTGGCGCTTGCTTTGTCACCACCAATCCCATGTGGGGTGGATTGGCTGCTCGTTGCACGACCTGATCCAGCCTTCGTTTTCCTTCCTGGTCGGAGTGGCGCTGCCCTTCTCCATCGCCAATCGCACCGGTCGCGGGCAGGCCCGCGGCGTGATGCTGCGTCATGCAATCTATCGGTCGCTGGCGCTGATCCTCCTGGGAGTCTTTCTGCGCAGCAGTTGGACCTTTGAAGATACGCTGTCGCAGATCGGCCTGGGCTATGTGTTCCTGTTCCTGCTCGGCTTTCGACCGGACCGCGACCAGTGGCTGGCTTTCGGGATTCTACTCGTCGGTTATTGGGCCGCTTTTGCATTGTATCCCCTGCCCGGCCCCGACTTCGATTACGCCAAAGTCGGGGTAACGAACGAAGGTTTGCTCCAGGGTTTTGCCGGGCACTGGAGTAAAAACAGCAACCTGGCCTGGCGTTTCGACACGTGGTTCCTGAACCTGTTCCTCCGCCCCCAACCCTTCGATTACAACGGCGGCGGTTACGCCACGCTGAGTTTCATCCCGACCCTGGCCACCATGGTGCTAGGCTTGCTCGCTGGTGGCGTGCTGCGGCGGGATTGGCCGGCCCGGAACAAGCTGCGGTGGCTGGTCGCCGGCGGAGTAATCTGCCTGACCGCCGGCGCGCTCGCGGGGTGGCTGGGTTTGTGCCCGGTGGTGAAACGAATCTGGACTCCAAGCTGGACCTTGTTCAGCGGCGGATGGTGCCTGCTGCTGCTGGGCGGCTTTTATGGGATTATCGATGTCCTGAAATATCGGGCCTGGGCCTTTCCCCTCGTCGTGATCGGGATGAATTCCATCGTCGCCTACTGCTCCGACCACCTGTTTATGGGATTCATTCAGCGCTCGCTTACCGCCCACCTGGGCGCCGGGTTCTTCAACCTGCTTGGCTCCGCCTACACCCCGCTCGTGCGCGGCGGTTGCGAACTGCTGGTGCTGTGGTTGCTGCTTTATTGGCTTTATCGCCAAAAGATCTTCCTGCGGATTTGATCCGCCGATTTTCGATTCGCGTTTTCGCTTTTCTACCGTGAGCGGCGTTTTATCATGCCGCGGATGTTTTCACGGATTCAATCAGTTCACTTTGTCGGGATCTGCGGCACCGCTATGGCCGCCGCCGCCGCCGCCATGAAGGAAAAGGGCGTCGTGGTCACCGGCTCCGACCAGAATGTTTATCCACCGATGTCCACGTTTTTGGCGAGCCGCCAAATCGAGGTGATCTCGGGATACGCGGAACAAAACCTCGCCCACAAACCAGACCTGGTGGTGATCGGCAACGCCATTTCCCGAGGCAACCCGGAGGCCGAATACGTGCTGGACCACAAGCTCCGCTATTGCTCGCTGCCGGAGTTATTGAAAGAGTTCTTCATCCGCGGCAAACGTTCGCTGGTGGTGGCGGGCACGCATGGGAAAACCACCACCACCTCGCTGCTCACCTGGGTGTTTGAGCATAACGGATTGAACCCGAGCTACCTGATCGGCGGCATCCCCACCAATCTCGGCCAGGGCGCCCGTTTCACCGACAGCGAATGGTTCATTATCGAAGGCGACGAGTATGACACCGCCTTCTTCGACAAACGCAGCAAATTCGTGCATTACCTCCCGGAAGTCGCCATCCTGAATAATCTCGAATACGATCACGCCGACATTTTCCCCAACCTCGAATCGATCCTGACGTCGTTCAAGCATTTCATCCGGTTGGTGCCGCGGAACGGAATGCTCCTGGTGAATGGCGATGATCGGAACCTGGCAGGCATCACCCAGGTCACGCATTGCCCGGTCAAACGCTTCGGCCTGGGCGAAGGCAACGCCACGCAGGCTTTCAATATCCGCTATGGCCCCACCGCCACGGAATTCGAAATCCCCAGCTTCAAATTCCACACCAACTTCGTCGGGGAACTCAATGTGCGCAACGCCCTCGCGGTGATCGCTTGCGCCAAACATTGCGGTTTGAAAAACCACCAAATCCAGTCCGCGTTCGAGACCTTTAAAGGCATCAAGCGCCGCATGGAAGTCCGGGGCATCGCGGGCGGAATTACGGTCCTGGATGATTTTGGGCATCATCCCACGGCGATCCGCGAAACCTTGAGCGCGCTGCGCATCAAGTATCCGCACCAGAAGATTCACGCGATATTTGAACCCAGAACCAATACGACTCGGCGCAACGTGTTTCAAAAGGAACTAGCCGAATCCTTCAGCGACGCAGACTCCGTGGTGGTGGCGCAAATCGCCCGCATCGAATTGCTCAAACCCGAGGAACGTCTGGATCCCGAAAAGCTGATGAACGATTTGAAGGCTGACGGCAAAACGGCCGCCTACTTGCCGGACGCGGATGCCATTGTTTCCTACATGGGCAGAGAAGCCCAGGGTGGGGAGGTGGTAGTGGTGTTCAGCAACGGCGGCTTTGGGGGTATTCACGCGAAGCTTCTGGAGAAATTTGCGCACCGGTAAAATCAAATCCCCGGCTCCATCGATGGCCCGTGAAGCACACGCCACCGGCGCCAGGCCGGTCGCCCACCGTTTCAGACGCTTTGTGCCTTGCCAAAGCGAATAGGGCTTTTACATTTCGCACATGGAATCGACGCAAATCAGAGAGTATTTGCCGGTGCTGATGCTCGTAGTGCTGGCCGTGGGGTTTTCCTTCGGCATGCTCGTGTTTTCCGTCATCGTGGGCAAGAAAGGCCGCCGGAGCGCCATCAAGGACACCGCTTACGAATGCGGCATGATCCCCGTCGGCTCGGGCAATACGCGGCTCTCGGTTAAGTTTTACCTCGTAGCGATGCTGTTCATCCTCTTTGATATCGAGGTTGTTTTCCTGTACCCTTGGGCAGTGGTTTACAAGGACATGCTGCAATCCCAGGGCGGTCTTATCCTCGGGGCGATGCTATCTTTCATCGGTATCCTGTTTATCGGTTACCTTTACGCCCTGAAGAAGCGCGCGTTTGATTGGAAGAGCTGAGTCCACCGGGACGACGCCCCGCATCGGCTCAGCCCAGGATCTTTCCCGCAAGCACTCCCCTCCACAATAAATCTATGGCAAGCATCAAATTTGGCACCTCCGGTTGGCGCGGGCTCATCGCGCGCGATTTTACTTTCGACAATGTCCGCGTGGCCACGCAAGGCATCGCCGAATACCTCCAGCAGATTCCCAACGCCAAGTCCCGGACGGTGATCATGGGATACGACACGCGATTCCTGGGCCGCGAGTTTTCTTTGGCGGCGGCGGAAGTATTGGGGGCGGCTGGATTTCAACCGGTGCTCACCAATCGGGACGCGCCCACCCCGGTGATCGCCCACTCGATCCGCGCACGCAAAGCGATTGGCGGAATCAACATGACCGCCAGCCATAATCCGGCGGAGTACCAGGGCTTGAAATTCTCTGCGGGAAACGGCGCCCCGGCCCACCCGGAAGTCACGCGGCAAATTGAAACGAATATCGCGCGGCTGCAAAAAGAGAACTGGTCGTTCTCCGCCGCCGTTATCGGCACTTTCGAATGCAAGACCTTTGATCCCCAGCCCGATTACTTCAAACAGATTCGAAAACTCATCAACTTCGAAGCCATTCGCAAAGCGAAGATGAAAATTGCGGTGGAGTTGATGTATGGGACCGGCCGAGGTTACCTGGATACGTTGCTCGAGGAGACCGGGGCGAAAATCACGCTGTTCCACAACGAATTGAACCCGCTGTTTGGAGGACATCATCCGGAGCCAAACGCCGAGGGGATGGCCGGCGTGAGTTCCTTCGTGCGCTCCGGCAAAGCCCAGATGGGCTTGGGACTGGATGGCGACGCCGATCGCTTCGGCATCGTGGATAAGGACGGCACCTGGCTAACTCCCAACCAGGTCCTGGCCCTGGCATTGTACCACCTCAAAAAGAACCGCGGTTGGACCGGCGCGGTGGTGCGCACGGTGCCCACCAGTCACCAGGTCGATTCCGTCGCCGCTTTGATGGGGGTCAGAGTCCACGAAACGCCCGTAGGCTTTAAATACATCGGCGCGCTCATGGAAAGTGAACCCATCATCGTCGGCGGCGAAGAGTCCGGCGGTCTGAGCGTCAAAGGTCATGTACCGGAAAAAGACGGAGTGCTGGCATGTTTGCTCATGGCCGAATTGGTAGCCACCGAAGGCAAATCGCTCGGCCGCATTCTCAAAGATCTGGAAAAGCAAACGGGCCCCTTCTTTTCCGAACGCATCAATGTGGCGATCCGGCCGGAAACCAAAGACGCTCTGCTCACCCGGCTGGGCTCCGGTTTGACGAAAATCGGCGCGTTTAAAGTCGAGAAGTTCATCACCACGGACGGCTACAAGTACCTGCTCCCGGGCAACGAATGGGTGGCATTCCGAGCCAGCGGCACTGAACCCCTGGTGCGATGCTACATCGAAGCCAAATCGGAACCGCATCTAAAACGGCTCCGACAAGCTTGCCGGGCCCTGCTGGCCTCGTAATTCCGGATCGCCTCCGACCTACTGCAGCGGCGTCAGGCGGACGAAGGTCGGATTCGATGGCAGTGGCGGGGTTTGCGCCGGAGGCGAAAAATCCGATTCCCCCAGAGAATTCGTGGCCGTCAGGGAAAACAGATGGAATCCGGGGGCTACCTGGATCGTCACTGCCCGCAGAGTGCCCGGCACGTTGGTAAGCACCTCCCACTGAGGCATCGGCAACGACGGATTCTGGGAATGGTACAACTTGAACTGCAAGTCAGGGTCGGGATCCGCTTCGTAGTCCCACGCGAGGGTAACTGGCTGCACTGCAGGGAACGTGGCTTGCCCAAGCGGTAAAGCCTCTCCCCAATAATTGGACGTTGCCACGGTAAACATTCCGCCCGTATAGGGACCGTACAAGCGGACCGTGTCCACGGTTCCGCTCACGTTAGTCAATAAAGTCCAGGTTATGGACGCTGGATCTCCAAATCGTGAGAAGTAAACTTTATAAGTCGTTTCCGGTCCGGATTCGGAACCCGGGCCGGACCAGGACATGGTGAGCGGAAATTGGCGGATCAGTGAATTTCGAACTAAGGAATTAGTTTGCGCCAGACTGGGGAGCGTCGTTGCCAGGAACGCAACAACGGGTACAACAAGGAACTTCATGTGATTTTCTTTCAAACTGACTCCCAGAGCTTTGGGGCCTGAGAGTCACGCGATGAATTTATTAAATCGCTGTGTATTCGCATGTCGGCAGAATCCCTCTATTTTTTGTAGTCCCACGGCTTACAGCACCGCTCGCCAACTCGCGCTTCTCCTAGCAGGGCTCAGACCACTTTATAGGAATCGCCACAATAATCTCGATTTCATCGCCACTCGATTTACCTCAGTTACCGACCCAAATTCCTGAACATTGCCCTCGGGATAAAGGGCCTTCCCCGACCCGTTCAATGTACTTTCGGCTAATATCCCGCCCCGGAACTCCATCGTGAAACTTAATTGTTGACATATCAACAGTTTTGTATTAAACAGTGACTATGCAAACGGTTCCCGGCCCTGATCATCCCCGCTACCAGGCCCTCCTCCAACTCCTCCGCGCCGCCGATGTCCTCTGGAGCGCCAGCCGGCTCCTCTTTGAACGTTGGGACCTCGGCCCCAGCCAGTTCAACATCCTCAACCTGCTCCATTTAAACTCCGAGGGGATGTCCCAATCCGATCTTAGTCGGCAGTTGGTTATGCACCGCTCCAACGTCACTGGACTTGTCGATCGCCTAGAGAAGCGCGGACTGGTGCGGCGCACGGAAGTCTCCGGAGATAGGCGGCTATACAATGTGGCCTTGACCACACGAGGACGGACCATCATCGAAGAGATTCTACCGCTTTACTATGAGGGGGCGCTCCGCGTCTGGAAGGATGTCCCGGAAAAGCGAATTCAGGCCTTGCTTACTGATTTACAAACCGTAGCCCAACAAGCGGACATTATTGCCCGCGAAATGTCCCGTCGCGCCTGAGTTCAGTTCACCGCCCGAAAATAGCGAGATAAACATGCAAAACAGCGAAGCCACTTCCAAATCGTCCCCTGCCGAGCCCTATCGTGGCGCGCGCACGGCGCTTTTGTTGTTATTGTTGATCAACCTATTTAACTACATCGACCGCCAGGTGTTGGCGGCGGTGGTCGATCCGCTCCGGGAGACCTTCTTCGGAGCAAACGCCACGAGTTCCGAAGCATTGACGACTCTGCAGAACTGGTGCCGGGACCACTTGGGATTCAAACCTGAATTAGCATTAATCGGAGTGCTCTCGATGGCGTTCATGGTGGTCTACATGATTGGAGCGCCGCTGTTTGGCAAACTGGCGGAACGAAAATCGAGATGGGTGTTGATCGGTGTGGGCGTGACGCTCTGGAGCCTGGCGAGCGGGGCCTCAGGCCTGGCCGGGACCTTCTTCCTGCTGCTCCTCACTCGCTGCTTCGTGGGAATCGGGGAAGCCGCCTATGGCCCTGTGGCTCCGGCGGTGATTTCTGATCTTTACCCGGTGCAAATACGGGGACGGGTGCTGTCCTGGTTTTATATGGCCATCCCGGTTGGAAGCGCCCTTGGTTACGTGTTGGGAGGGGCGGTGGCACATTCCAGCATCGGGGAGTGGGCGGGGCGAACCTTAGGTATCCATGCTGAAAGTTGGCGCTGGGCATTCTATGCTGTCGTGCCACCCGGCTTGGCCCTGGGGATTTGTAGCCTATTCATGCGCGAGCCCCCGCGGGGACTCGCCGACCTCGGCCAGGAGACGCCTACGCGGAAGGTAAACTGGCGCGATTGCCTGGTCCTGTTGCGCACCCCGTCCTACCTGTTTTGCACCGCGGGCATGACTGCCATGACTTTTGCCATCGGGGGAATTGCGTTTTGGATGCCCTACTACTTGAAGAACCGTCCGGGCGCCTCGGGACCAGTCGAGGTGATTTTCGGAGGCATCACTTGTATTGCCGGCTTGATCGCCACCCTCCTCGGAGGCGTGGTCGGGGACAAACTCCGCGCCCGCTTTTCCGGTTCCTATTTCCTGGTGTCGGGCCTGGCGATGCTGATCGGGTTTCCGTTTATGGTGGCCACGCTCTATGCGCCCTTCCCTTTGATTTGGCCGATGATTTTCTGCACCTGCTTTTGCCTGTTTTTCAATACCGGCCCGACGAATACCATCCTCGCCAACGTCACTCATCCTTCTCTGCGTTCCGCGGGGTTCGCGTTGAACATTTTCGTCATCCACGCCTTTGGCGATGTGATTTCTCCCGTGATCATCGGGATTGTGAGTGACCGCTATTCGATGAATCGCGCCTTTCTGCTGGTGGGCTGCATGTTCGTAGTAGCCGGGCTGTTTTGGCTGGCCGGCATGCGTTTCCTGAAACGGGATACCGAACGAGCCGTCAGGCCGTTGGAGGAGAGATGACCCTCCGACGCGGATAACCCGTCATTCGCTCGGCCTGGAAGCGATGACGCCACTGACCGATCATGAATACGAAAACCTTCGTTAGCCGGCTCCACTTCCCTCCCCGTCAGTTCTGGTGGATGCTCACGGCGGTAACGGCGTTCGTGCTGGCGAATCTCATCGATACCGCAGCGCCGTTGGTGGTGGTGTACGTGTTCGCCCTCATGCAATTGGCGCAGACCGAGACCTGGAGACAGGCGTTTTACCCCGGCCTGCTGGTGGGTTTGGTCATAGCGGCGCTTAATCTAACCTTTTTCTACACCATATTCGCCGGGGGCGCCGTGGCGTTATGGCTGGTGTTCGCGGTCTGGATCGGCCTTTTCACTGCTGCGGCACGCTGCTGCCTCCGGGCTTATGGCAGTGGCGGTTGGTTAATGCTACCCGTGCTGTGGATGGGGATAGAGTTCTTTCGTAGCGAACTTTACCCGTTGAAGTTCTCCTGGCTCAGCCCGGGATACAGTTTTGCGAACGGCTCCGTTTTCAACTGGATCGGCTGGCTGGGAGTTTATGGAATTGGTTTGGTCACGGCCGCGGTAGCCGCAGGCGCGGCATATTACTGGCTTCGGCGGAAATTGATCTCTGCCGGGGTGCTGGCTGTGGGAATGGCAGTGCTCGGGTACCCACTGATAGTGCCTCCTCGTCCGATACCAGCCGAAGGGACGGTAGTCCATATCGCAGGAGTGCAACTGGAGTTCCCCACTGAACGGGAAGTTCTCACCCGGCTCAACGACCTGATTCGGCGGCACCCCAGCACCGACTTGGTCGTCCTGCCCGAATACACCCTTGGCGAAGCACCTACAACGGCCCTCAAAGAATGGTGTCGCAAGCGACAGGTGCATCTGGTCGTTGGCGGCAAGGATCCTGCCCCGGCTGGGAATTTCCTCAACACCGCCTATGTGATATCTCCGGAGGGCCAGGTGGTCTTCAAACAGGTGAAGAGCGTCCCGATCCAGTTTTTTAAGGATGGCCTACCTGCCACCAGCCAGGACCTGTGGAATTCTCCCTGGGGCAAGTTGGGGATCTGCATTTGTTACGACCTGAGCTACACCCGAGTAACGGATCGCCTGGCACGAATGGGTGCGCAGGCCATTCTGGTGCCCACCATGGATGTGGCCGATTGGGGAAAGGCACAACACGAATTGCACGGCCGCATTGCACCTGCCCGCGCCCAGGAATACGGCGTGCCGATCTTTCGGTTGGCCAGCTCTGGAATCTCGCAAAATGTGGATGCTTCGGGCAAAGTGCTCTCCACCGCACCGTTTCCCGGTCAGGGCGAAGTGTTAACTGGAGACTTGAGGCTCGGACCTGCGGCAAAATTACCGCCAGACCGATGGCTCGCCCCATTGGCGACAGTCCTGACGGTGGCCCTGTTAGCGACGGGGATCTTTAGAAGCCGGAAATTGCCGGCGCCACGATTAGACAGCACCCCGTCCACGTCCGGCGTGTCTGAACCAGTGGCGAGTGCATGATTTGGAATAAAGATTATATTCTGTGGCGATGACCAGGATTCTGCGATGGCTGATGCGACTGTTGTATGGCTTTAAGGCCTACAACGAGAAGGTGCTGAACACACCGGGACCGGTCCTGCTGCTGCCCAACCATACCTCCTGGTGGGACTGGCTGATGGTAGGGGTATGCCTGGAAGATGACTGGCGCTTCGTGACCTCTAGCACGACCGCGGAATTCTCCTGGATCCACAAGAAGATGATGGTAAACCGGCGCACCTTCCCTGTGGACATCAACTCACCCTACGCGGTGAAACACATGGCCGAGTACTTGCAGGGCGGCGGGCGCCTGGTCCTGTTCCCGGAGGGCCGCATTTCAGCCACCGGTTCCTTGATGAAGCTGTTCGATGGCACTGGATTTCTGATCCATCGCACAAACGCTCGAGTGATTACCGCCTATCTGCGCGGCGCTCAGCGGCTGCCATTCTCCAGGAATTCCTTCAACAAAAGCTGGTTCCCCCGCTTGACCACTCATTTTAGTGAAGTCCTGACCCCGCCGGATTGTTCAGGAATCAGCGCCACCGCCGCCCGGTCAAAAATTACGAATTGGCTGCGAGAACAGATGGTTGAACTGCAATTCCGCACCGAAATGGCTTTTGGCGCCACGACGGTGCCCGCGGCCATACTCGCGACCGCCTGCGCCCAACCGCGCCGCGTGATGCTGCAGGATCTCACGATGCAGAAAGTGACGTACCGCACACTGATGGTGGGTGCGCGCTTGCTGGCCGGCCAATGGGCGCGAGTGCTAAACACATCGGAGCGGAGAGTCGGCCTCTTGTTGCCGAATGTGAATGCGATGCCGGTTACGTTGCTCAGCTTATGGACCGCCGGGAAGATCCCCGCCGTGCTGAATTACACCTCCGGCAGCGCCGTCATGTTGTCGTGCGCACGGGTCGCTGGACTCCAACAGATCATCACCAGCCGGACGTTCCTCGCGAAGGCGAAACTCGATCTTAGTTCCTTTACCCCAGCAGGGATTCAATTGCTCTATCTGGAGGATGTTCGACCACAAATCTCCTCCGGCGCCAGGCTGATGGCGTTGTTGCGACAAATCTTCACTCCTCGACACTTGGCCCGCGAAATGGAGTCGCGTTGCCACCCAACCGATAGCGCCGTGGTCCTGTTCACGAGCGGCTCCGAAGGCGAACCCAAGGCGGTGGAATTGTCGCATCAAAATATGCTGGCGAATATCCGGCAGATGCTCGCGGTAATTGACTTGGGCGAACGTGACCGCTTTTTCAACGCCCTGCCATTATTCCACAGCTTCGGGTTGTCTGTCGGCATGCTACTCCCGTTGATCCAGGGTGATTTCGTGTTCTTGTATCCTTCACCGCTGCATTACCGAGTGGTGCCGTCGGCGTTTTACAACCTCGATTGCACCGTGTTTTTTGCCACCAACACCTTCCTGACGGGGTACGCGCGCAAAGCCAATCCCTACGACTTCCGCTCGCTCCGCTACCTGTTTGCCGGCGCGGAAAAGATTCAGGAAACCACCATGGCCGTCTGGATGGAGAAATTCGGTGTCCGGGTGCTGGAAGGCTATGGCGCGACCGAGTGCAGCCCTTGCATCAGCGTCAATGTGCCCACCAACTCGCGACCGGGTTCGGCGGGCAAAATCCTGCCCGGAATAGAGCATCGCCTCGAGCCCGTCGAAGGCGTGACGGAAGGAGGCCGCCTATTTGTGCGCGGCCCGAACATTATGCGTGGCTACCTGAACGCCGAACCAAACGCCGCGTTCCAAAAGTTAGGTGGATGGTACGACACCGGCGACATCGCCCGGGTGGACGCCGAGGGATTCCTGCACATTTTGGGAAGGCTAAAACGCTTTGCGAAGGTGAGCGGTGAGATGGTCAGTCTGACGGCGGTCGAGGATGCCCTGGCGGGGGCGTTTCCAGAATTCGGTCTGAAATGCGCGGTCGCAGTGGTGGCCAAACCGGATGAAGCCAAAGGTGAGCGATTGATTGCGGTGACGAATGAACCCCGACTGACCCTCGAGAAAATTCGCGAAGCTGTGCGCGCGAAGGGCCTGGGCAACCTGGCAGTCCCACGCGAAATCAAAGTAATTCACGAAATTCCCCGGCTTGGAACCGGCAAGGTAAATCATCGTGAACTGCAGTCCCTGGTGTGATCGGCGTGACTGGGCGTGGGGTTACGTGGGGCAATGAAATCAGCAGCTTTGCGAGGTTGGGATCGGCCGCTGGGAAAAAGCCGCAGGGCCGCCATTTATCGATTCACAACATGAGTGAACAACTTCAGATCCGGATCAGCGGACCGGCGCATTTGCCGGTGCTGATATACTGTCCCGGCCTGCATGGAGATTGGACTCTCATTGGTGGTTTCAAGCGCGCCCTGCGCGAGCGGTGCCGGCTGTGTGAAATCACTTACCCGCGGAAGCTGGATTGGTCACTGGACGATTACGCGGCCTCGATTGAAACCGCATTGCAGCGGCACGGCATTACCACCGGCTGGCTATTGGGAGAATCCTTTGGCTCACAAGTGGTATGGGCGCTCGCACGCCGGGCAGAAATTCAGGTGGTCGGGATCATCTTCGCTGGCGGGTTTGCGCGCTACCCCGCCCGCTGGGTGGTGCGTGCCGCGGCACGGATGGCCGGAGGCATACCGCTGCGATGGATCACCACCGCCCTGTTTGGCTATGCAAAGGTTGCCCGCTATCGCTTCCGCAAATCGCCCGAGACAGTGGCTTCGATCCAGGAATTTATCGACCGCCGCACGGAGTTGGACCGCAGGGCCGCTCAACACCGCCTGCGTCTAATTGCAGAAAATGATCCATCGCCCACCGCGCGCACCTCCCGGGTGCCCGTGTTTGCCCTATCCGGCGGTATCGACCCCATTGTGCCCTGGATGCTGACCCGGCCCTGGCTAAAGAGAAATTGCTCTGCCCTCAGGGATTACCGCATTATCTGGGGCGCAGACCACAATGTGCTCGGTACGGCCCCGGAACAAGCCGCGACACAGGTCCTGCGTTGGATTGGATTATTATGAGACCACCACTCATCGTTCGTCTCGGGCAGGTCGCGACCATCCTCTGGTTTGGCCTCAACTCTCTAACCACCGCCGCCGGCGCCGATTTGAAGGACAGCTTCCGCACCCCTCCGGAAGCTGCGCGTCCCTGGGTTTACTGGTATTTCATGGATGGCAACCTGACGCGGGAAGGAATGACGGCGGACCTCGAGGCGATGAAGCGAGCCGGTATCGGGGGGATGATTTTTCTGGAGGTGGATATTGGCGTGCCGCGGGGCCCGGTCAAATTTATGAGCCCGCCCTGGCGGGAATTGTTCCGGCACGCGGTGAGCGAAGCGGATCGACTGGGACTGGAGATCGCCCTCGGAGCGGGCCCCGGTTGGTGTGGTACCGGCGGTCCCTGGGTGAAACCAGAGCGCTCCATGCAACACCTCGTGGCGAGCCAGACGAACGTCACCGGTCCTCTCCACTTTGACGCCGAACTGCCCAAGCCCTCGCCCCGAAAGCCTTTCTTCGGAGAAGGCACTCTGACTCCCGAATTGGCCCGACAATGGCGCGAGTTCTACCGCGAGGAAGCGGTGCTGGCCTTTCCTACGCCAACGGGAACACGTCGCCTTAATGACGTTGATGAAAAGGCTCTTTATTTTCGCGCCCCGTATTCCTCGCAACCGGGGGTAAAAGCCTTCTTACCGGCACCTGCGGACTTCCCAAAAACTCCGGCGAACGAGTGCATCGCCTCCTCCGCCACCATCGATCTGACCGGCCGACTGCAAGCGGATGGAAGACTGAACTGGGAGGTGCCACCAGGGAATTGGACGATCATGCGCTTCGGTCGCACGATCACCGGTCAAACCACCCGCCCCGCCCCGCTGCCGGGCTTGGGATTTGAAAGCGACAAATTCGACCCGCGCGCCCTCGATGAACATTTCGATTCCTTTGCCGGCATTCTGTTGCGCGAACTCGGATCACAGCGTCATCCGGGTCGAGGCCTCACCACGCTGCATTTTGACAGTTGGGAAATGAGTTCGCAGAATTGGTCGGAGCGCTTTCGCCAGGAGTTCACCCAGCGCCGCGGTTACGACCCGCTCCGCTTTCTTCCGGCCATGTCCGGACAGATTGTGGATAGCGAGGAGATCTCGGAGCGATTCCTTTGGGATTTGCGGCAAACCGCCCAGGAACTGGTGGTGGAAAATCACGCTCAACATTTGAAAACGCTGGGCAAGCGGCATGGCTTACAGCTCTCGATCGAGCCTTATGACTTAAATCCCACGTCCGATTTGACCCTGGGCGGAGTTGCCGATGTGCCCATGTGCGAATTCTGGTACCGGGGTTTCGACACGTTTTATAGCGTCATCGAGGCGGCCTCAGTGGCTCACACTCAGGGACGTCCGATAGTGGCGGCCGAGTCGTTCACTTCTGAACCTGGCGAAGACTGGCTGGGCTACCCCGGTTCGATAAAGAACCTGGGAGATTGGGCGTTCTGTTCCGGCGTGAACCGTATCGTGTTCCATCGTTACCAGCATCAACCCTGGCTGGATCGGCGTCCGGGTATGCGCATGGGCCCTTACGGTGTTCACTGGGAGCGAACCCAAACCTGGTGGGACCTGGTGCCCGCCTATCACCAATACCTCGCCCGCTGTCAGTATCTCCTGCGGCGCGGATTGCCCGTCGCGGATATTCTCTACCTTGCACCGGAAGGAGCGCCGCACGTCTTCCGCCCGCCGGCCTCGGCTCTGCAAAGAAATCCACCGGATCGCAAAGGCTACAATTTTGACGGCATCGCGCCGGACCGCCTGCTTAAGGCTGCCCAGGTCCGCGACGGGCGGATCATCTTTGCTGATGGCATGAGCTATTCGGTGCTGGTGCTGCCAGAGTTCGACACCATGACTCCCCAACTCCTGGGAAAGATCCGCAGCCTGGTTGAGCAAGGCGCTACGATCATCGGTGCACCTCCCAAAAAATCACCAAGCCTGACGGGATTCCCCGGATGCGACACGCAGGTCCAGGCACTGGCGCGGGAACTCTGGGGCGAAACCGGAAACGCTTCGAGCACTGTGCCCAGGCGCCTCGGCAAAGGCCGAGTTTTTCTCGAGCAAAAGACACCGGATGTTTTGGCGCAGGCCTCCCCGGTGGAAAATGCGAAGTGGATTTGGCACAACGAAGGCAACCCGGCCGCCTCGGCACCCGTCGGCAGCCGTTATTTTCAGCGGGACATAGTGCTCGATCACAGCCAAACCATCGTCTCAGCCCGCTGGAGTCTTACCGCGGACAACTCTTTTGTGGCAAAAGTGAATGGTCAGAAGGTCGGTGAAGGAAACAATTTTCATCGGGTGGAAGTGCTGGACATCACAGCAGCACTCAAGCCGGGAACAAATCGCTTGAATGTCTTGGCACAAAACGATGGTCCCGGCCCGAACCCAGCCGGCTGGATTGGCACCGTTCTGCTCAAATTTGCGGATGGCAGCACCCAGGAGATCGTGAGTGATCGAACCTGGCTCAGCGGCACCGATCCTGAGACGACGATGACACCGGCGCTGGAACTGGGGACCGCTAAAATGGACCCCTGGAAGCTGGGCACCTCGAGTTCGCCTTCACCCGATATCTATCCAGATTACGCACAGGTGGCCGCAATTCTGAACGCGGATGGAGTGATCCCTGATTTTAGCTCCACCGCGCCCTTGCGCAGCATTCATCGGCGCGAGGAAAAGAGCCATTATTATTTCGTCGCGAATGCCTCGAGCGAACCGGTGCGAGGTGACTGTCGTTTCCGCGTAACCGGGCTGCAGCCTGAATTATGGGATCCAGTCACCGGCACCGATCGTCCGCTTCCCGGATACCGGCAGGAATCCGGCGCCGTTGTGATTCCGCTCGAGTTCGCCGCCCACCAGAGTTATTTCGTGATCTTCCGGCAGCGCGCCGCTACCCGCACCGCAGACAGCGCAAATTTCCCCAAAGTACTATCGACCTTTCCGCTGGTAGGAGATTGGGAGGTGCGGTTTGACCCCGCCTGGGGCGGACCCGAGCGCGTCATCTTCCCCCAACTCGTGGACTGGACGGCACGCCCTGAATCAGGGATTCGCCACTACTCCGGAAAAGCCACTTACCGCAAGTCGTTCAGCGTTCCAAAGCTTCTCACCCAATCGAGTCTGCGCCTGGACCTGGGCAAAGTAAACGTCATGGCCGCGGTGAAGATTAACGGTCATGAATTGGGGACCGCCTGGTGCGCGCCGTGGCAGGTGGAGGTGCCCGCCAAGTTGCTTAAGCCGGAAGGCAATCAGCTTGAAATCGTGGTAGCCAACCTATGGCCCAACCGCCTGATCGCCGACGCCGGCCTGGCGCCGGAGCAACGCCTTACGTGGACAACCTCCAACCCCTATAAGCCCAACAGCCCTCTGTTGCCCTCGGGTCTGTTGGGACCGGTCACCTTGGTCGAGTATGCGCGGTGAGACTGGGAAGGGACACTGTCCCGCGAACAAAGTCCAGAATCGCCGCGATTTCCTGCGCGTGGTGGGAGGCGGGTTGGCAGGAACCGCGCTGGCTGGCTGGTCTGATTCAGCCTATGCCATCGCCACTGGCGCGAATGGCTTCACTTTGATCGACACCCACACCCACTTCTACGATCCCACTCGAGCCGAGGGAATGCCCTGGCCGCCTCGGGAGGACAAGCTGCTGTACCGCAAAGTACTGCCTCAAGACTATCGCGCGCTGTCAACTCCTGCACCGGTTACGGGCACTGTGGTTGTAGAAGCCAGCCCTTGGGTGGAAGACAATCAATGGGTGCTGAATCTTGCCGCGCAAGATCCGTTCATTGTCGGCGTTGTAGGCAACCTGCCAATCGGCACCAACGCCTTCGCAGGGCATCTGCGGAGATTTGCCACCAACCCTCTCTTCCGAGGCATCCGCATCCGAGACCGCAAGCTGGACGACCTGCTAGCTGCACCTTCGTTTTTCGAGGATCTTAAGCTGCTGGCGGATAACCAACTCGCGTTAGACCTCGTGGGTGGGCTGGAGATTCTTGCATTCGCGAACCGGTTGACGAAGGCGCTGCCGAACCTGCGACTTGTTATTGACCATTTGGCTGGTCTGCCGGTTGACGGCAAAACACCGCCGACGGAATGGAAAAAGCAAATGAAGACGATCGCGTCTGCGCCCAACATTTATTGCAAGCTGTCTGGGTTGGTGGAAGGCACGGGCCGCGTCAACGGCGACGCCCCTCGTGAGGTCGGGTTTTATCGGCCGGTGCTGGATGTCATGTGCGAATTGTTCCCCACAAATCGGCTGATGTACGCCAGCAATTGGCCGGTAAGTGAACGGTTCGCACCATTGGCGGTCGTTCAGGGAATCGTAGCGGATTACTTTCGCAGCCACGGGAGCGCTGTCGAAAGAAGCGTGTTCTCGCAGAGCGCCAAAGCAGCTTACCAGTGGGTGGAGCGAAAGAAATCAAGCGGTTAGCCGTCTGCGATAGGCACGCTCATGGACGACTGCGCCCAGCCGTCCGCAACCGTTCCAACTCTTCCGACATGCGTTTGATTCTCTCCGGCTGTGCTTCGGCAACGTTATGAAGTTCCGCCGGATCGTCGGCAAGGTTGTAGAGCTCGTAACCAGGTGCAGCCTTGGTCCCATTACGGGACTGGGCACCGGTCTCGATCAACACCCATTGCCCCTGCCGCAAGGCTAAAGGACGTTGTCCGTTGTTCTGCAGCACCAGGTGATCGCGCGCTGGCGTGTCCGTCTTTAACCCCAGCCACGCCGGAAGAACGTTAAAACTGTCCGGCCCAGCCTCTGCGGGCAGCTTTTGGCCGGTGAGCGCGGCCACCGTCGCCAGCACATCCACATGAGCGATTAGTTGTGTGGAGACCCGACCCGCCGGGATATGCTCCGGCCAACGCGCGATAAACGGAATGCGATGCCCCCCTTCGTAGAGCGACCCTTTAAAGTCACGCAATCCAGCGTTCGGCTTCTGCCGGGCATGCAGCGGATTGGTGCCGTCATCGTAGGTATTCTTGATCGCACCACCATTGTCACTGGTGAAAATGACGAGTGTGTTCCCGGTAAGTTTTAGGCGGTCGAGCGTGGCCAGCACCTGGCCGACGGTCCAGTCGAGCTGATGAATCACATCCCCGCGCCAGCCACAATCACTTGTTCCCCGGAACCGCGGATGCGGCACCATGGGCTCGTGAATGTCGTGCGTGGCAAGGTAGAGAAAGAACGGACCTTTTTGATGCGATTCAATGAACTGCACCGCCCGGGTGGTAAGCGTATCCGCAATGTCCTCATCCACCCAGCGGGCGGCTTTTCCTCCGGTCATAAAGCCGATCCGGGAAACTCCGTTGACCACCGTGTCGAAGTGGCCTGGCCCCGGACGGATTTTGAGCTTAACCTCCGGGTCTTTGCCGGTGGGCTCGTCTCCGATCTTCTTTCCGTAACTTACCTGGATCGGGTCGGCCGGATCGTAGCCGAACACCCGATGATTCTCGACGAAAACGCAGGGCACACGATCACCGGTCGCGGGAATGAAAAAAGCGTAATCGAAACCCAGCTCCAATGGGCCAGGCTTGATCTCCCCGTTAAAGTCAGTTGGGCCCTCCCCTAGTCCCAGGTGCCATTTGCCCACCAATCCCGTGGCGTAACCGGCCTGTTTGAGCAGCGACGGCACGGTAACCGTACCAGGTTTGATCAAGGCGGGAGCGTTTCCCGCGGCGATCCCCGTACCGGGCTGCCGCCAGGCATACCTGCCGGTCATGAATGCATAGCGGGTTGGCGTACAAACCGAAGCCGTCGCGTGGGCGTCGGTGAACTTCGTCCCTTCCTTTGCCAATCGATCGATGTTTGGGGTTTTAACATGCGTCGCGCCGTAGCACCCAACGTCCCCGTAGCCTACGTCATCGGTCAGGATGAATATCAAATTGGGTCTCTCTGCCGCGAATACTCCCTGAGCGGCCAAGAAGAACGCGACTACGGTTTGACAAAGAGCTTTCATGGATTGCGCTTCGGGTTCTGGTTTTTGTTCGGAGATTTCTCGGGATTTGCAACGTCCTCGGTGGAGCCGCCGTATTGCTGCAAATACCAGGCTCGGAATGGATTCACCTTCGGAGCGGTCTTGTAGGCCTGTTCATTTTCAAGGCCAGGCTGGATCGAGGACCACCAGGCATCGTAAGCCTTGTCCAACCTGGCCACCACTTCGGTCCGTTCAGCAGCGAGGTTTCGAGCCTCGCCCGGATCCAGTTTCAAATCGTACAGCGCCCAGCTATCCTCGTCGCGAAATAACAGGTATTGCTGCCACCGCACGCTGCAAAGACCATATTTCTCCGGTTCCGCCCCGACGGGCCAGCGTCCGACATGGGTGAACAACATACGTTCGTCATGCCAGGCGGCGTGCGGTTCCTGGAGCAACGGCACCAGGCTGAATCCATCCTGCCTGGATCTCACTGCCGCCGGGATTTGGGCTCCGGCCAATTCCGCAAAAGTGGGAAAGATATCGTAGTGGGCGGTTAGTCGGTCGCAGGCTGCGGGTTTGATCACCCCCGGCCAGCGCCAGAAGGACATGGCACGAGCCCCGCCGTTATGCGCCGTGCCTTTCTGGCCTTTCATCCCGGCATTGAAGATATCGCACCCCACGGTGCCACCATTGTCATTCAGAAAGACCACCAGCGTATCCTTCTCGAGGCCCAGGACCTGCAAGCGGGTCAGCAACTTGCCAACGTTGTCATCAATATTGGCGACCATTCCCAGAAACCTGGCCTGCTGTGGGGTTACCTTCCCGGCATAGAGCTTCTCATATTCCGGAGGACAATCGAGGGGAGCATGTGGCGCATTGGGGGTGAGATAGATGAAGAACGGTTTCTTGCCACGCACCGACTCCATCCACTTCATGGCCTCGGCAAAAAACACATCCGTGCAGTAGCCACTGGTCTTCTCGAACCGGCCATTGTGCCGGACCGTGGGGCTGAAGTAACTGTTGCCGGGAGCGTCGCCACAAGAACCGGGATACGACTGCCCAATGCCGCCAGCGCCATGAATGAAGACTTCGTCGAAACCGCGATGCTGAGGCTGATACGGCTCTTCATCGCCCAGATGCCATTTGCCGAAGATCCCGGTCAAATACCCGGACGACTTTAGCACCTGTGCCAGGGTCGTGGTCTTCAAGCTGAGGCGCTCGCGTTCATGAATAGTATGGGTAACACCGTTTTTAAACTCATGCTTCCCTGAGAGCAGGCTACTTCGCGTCGGAGAACAGGTTGGGCTCACATGGAAATCCTCGAAATGCACTCCCTCACGATACAACCGATCCAGGTTCGGCGTCTTTAATATCGGATTACCATTGCAGCTCGCATCCCCATAGCCCTGATCATCAGTGAGAATCAGAATAATGTTCGGTTTTGACCCGGCCATACCCACTGCGGCAAGCGTGGGAAATATCGGCCACAGAAAGACCGTCACCCAAGTCAGCAATCTCAATATTCTCATGACGTCATTTTTCTCCGGCTGCACGTATTTCGGATCAGGCGGTCGCAAGTCACCAAGCCCTGCTCTTAATAACGAGCCAGAGCTTTCGCGGTTGATCAGACCGAATTGCTCGCCGACTCGTTAACTGGCAACTGGGACTCTTCTACCCGGTAGACCTTCATGCCCCGGGCGCGATAATTCTCCAACGCAGCGGGGTGATCCAGGGAACAGGTGTGCACCCAGACTCGTGCAGGTTGCGTCTGCCAGGCCTGTTTCAGGCAAACGGTCAGGAGTGCGCCACCCAAACCCTTGCCGATGAACGCCGGCAGCAATCCGAAATAGGCTATTTCAACTCCTCCAGCGTCATCCTGGTGCAACTCGAAGTAACCCGCCTCCTTTTCCCCAACTGAAGCGATCCAGGTCCGCAATCGAGGATCCGCCGCATAAGTTCGCCAGTCCGCATCTGTCCAATGCTTCTTGTCGTGCCACGTCCACATCTCGCCAACCGCTCGGTAAAATGAGCGATTAACTGCCCCACTGCGGTCATCACTTTCTCGGACCGTTATTTGATCCACATTCCCACCACGGGCAACACGCAACTCTTGGATCGAGTGCATCTCCAAGTAGGTGGTAATGAGTGGTCGCTCGCTCATGCTTGGACTCCAAACAAGTTGCTCGAGAAGGCGCCAGCCAGCAAGCTTGTTGAGCAGGTTCAGGGTTCCCGGGCACAAGCTTTCGCCCCACGCACTTCCGAGCCAGGAATTGGTTCCGACCCAATTCCGCGTATTGTCACGATCGTTGGACCGTATTGGAATGTCGCAGGATTTGATCGCTGAAGACATTAATTGAAGCGCAGCATTTTCTTCGGCTGCGTTCGCCTTTTTGGTTACAACCGTGACTTTCGTATTGGCACGCCAAATGAAGAATCTGTTAAATGTTAGACCGAGTTAGCGATTGCGGGCTCGATCCTGACCGGTGCATGCTTAAGCGCATGATTATACAATTCCACATCGAGGATCGGATGTGACAGGAAGACGCTCCTGAGGAAACTGATTGACCACCTGGCAAATCAACCCTGAAAAACACGCGGGGTGGCTAATTCGAAGATTGAGGCACTTTTTTTGGCGGATTTTCCGCTCCTGCGGCTCTTTACTAGAGAAGCAACAATGACTGACACGCAGCAATTGCTGGAAAGATTCGTAAACCATGGTTCTGAGGCAGCATTTCGAGATTTGGTAACGCGGTATTTTGACCTGGTGTATTCGACGGCAGTGCGCCAGGTCGACGGTGACACTCACACAGCAAAGGACGTGGCTCAAATCGTCTTTGGAGACTTGGCCAGGAAGGCCGGAACACTTTCGGCGGGCACCATGCTCGGCGGGTGGCTGCATCGGCACACATGCTTCGTCGCGAGAACGCTCATGCGCGGAGAACGCCGCCGTCTAGCCCGTGAGCGACAGGCCGTTGAAATGAACGCGCTAAACAGCCAAGGGATTAGCCTCGTTGCCCTGGTTTCCCCCATCCTGGATGAAGCCATTAACGAGCTTGGACCAGACGACAGACACGCAATCCTCCTCCGGTTCTTTGAGCACCACGACCTGCGATCAGTGGGCGAGGCTATGGGCATGACTGAGAATGCCGCTCAAAAGCGAGTCGCTCGAGCACTTAAGGAGTTGGGGAATCTGCTTCAAAAGCGTGGCATAACCGTGACGGTGGCGGCGTTGGCGAGCGGCCTTGCATCGGGAGCGGTAACAGCCGCGCCCACCGGGCTGGCATTGGAGGTGGCTGGGGCGGCATTCGCCGATGTTAGCACCACCGGCAGCATAGGTTCTCCTACCTTTAAACTATTTACTGGCGCCAGACTGAAAACCAAGATTGCCGCTATCGTAGTGGTCGTAACGATGCTCAGTGCCATTCTCCTAAAGCGCCAGACCACCGACATTGCCCAAGGCTCCAGCCATATGCCGGACCAGCAATTGGTGCAACAGCAAGTGCGGGATTCTGGTCTTCCCGATGAACCAAGTAGTCAGAGCTTTGGCACATCTGGAGTAGAAAATTTGGTGTTGGCTACGCCCTCACAAAGCGTGGACCAACCACAAGCCGGTGCCCGTGAATTAGAGTCTTCTAGACAAGCTGGTGCTGCCTTTCCTGGAACCGTGCGCCTGTACTCAAGACGGGGAAGCAAACTGCGAATTGAAGGCACATCTAACATCGGTAACTGGCAAGCAGAGAGTTCCCTGATCGGTGGCTTCCTCGAGACTGGACCGGGGTTTCCGCTGGAACCAGGAGCGAACATAACACCTGGAGCGGTTCTGGCTACCGGTGAGGCGTTCATCATGGTCCAGTCCCTGCTGAGCATCGAGAAAGACGGCAAGCCATACAGCGCCGTGATGGATCAGACCATATATAAGAGCCTCCGGGCGGAGCTTTTTCCAAAAATCCGCTATCGGGTATTGGCCATGTCCTTTAAGGGGGCCACCAATCGCGACGATCTCCTACAGTATCAATACGAGTCGCATGGCGAGTTGTCCATCGCAGGGATCACCAACAAGATTTCCATGCCCATATTCGTGCTCCCGATGGGCGACTACAAACTCAAGATCACAGGCCGCACAACCATCAAAATGACTTCTTTCCAGGTTACCCCTCCAGCCCCAAAGATTGCGTTGGGACAGATAACGACCGGTGACGAGGTCATGATCACCTTTAGTTGGATCATTGGACTTCGCCCACCGGGGGAGCAGTCTCCAGGCACCACGCCCGTTGCACTTCAGCCACCATTAGAACCTGGGAATCGGAATGACCCAGCCACAAATGCGGAGGATGTTTTGGTGCCTGGGATGTTGCAGTTCATCAATACTGACGTGGCCCAGGTGCTTCTCATCTACACTGAGCTGGCCCAAGGCCAGATGGACGTAGACGAAACCGTGAGGCAACTCCGGGCGTCGATATCTTTAACCAACAGCGAACCTCTAACCATAGCTCAGGCATTGCTGCTGCTGGATAACGCTCTACTCGAACAAGCCGGGGTCGTGGTTACTCATCCGGCAACAAATCATGTGATGATGACGCTGCGTCGCTAGAGATACCAGGCAGCATCGCGAGCCGTCGCGTCCATGGCGACTAATGGCGTCATCCAAATCAAGAGGTCGTCCGGCCAGGTATCCAACCCTACCTGCTAAAAAGCCGTTCCGCATCGCACGGAACGGCATTTGTCAGCCTAAACAAAAACCGACTGTTCAGGCCGTAAAGGACTTTCCGCAACCGCAACTCTCGCGGGCGTTGGGGTTGCTGATTTTAAAACCTCCGGCGGTCAGACTGTCGCTAAAGTCCACCGTCGCACCGCGGAGATATGGGGCGCTAAATTCGTCGATCAAAACCGTGACCCCGTGGGCTTCGGCGCAGGCGTCATCCGGTCGTTTCTCGTCGAAAATCATGGAATACTGCATGCCAGAACATCCGCCCTCTTCAACATAAACTCGCAGGAACTTGCTTTCGTTTTCCGGCTTCTTAAGCAGGGCTTTCACCTCTTCCGCCGCACCAGGCGTCAGGGTGATAATGCATTGAGTTGCTGCTTGGGCTTCCATATTGCTTCTCTGACTTGAACCTAGGCTCAGTGCGGCAGAGTGTCAAATGCCACTTCCCGGCGCACAAATCCGTCCGACCAACTGTGACCCACGGCCAACCACTCGCCATGCTGCTACTGAAGTCGAACCCGGTAAAAGCGGCTGGAGTCCTTGCTGGAATTATCGCTGAAACTGCCGGGCAATCCGTTACCGGGATAGTTCGTGAGCCATGTCCAACTCCCGGAGGCCAGGTTCGTGCGATATTCCACGATGTATTGCGGACCAGGTTGCGTGGGAAATTGCAGGGTGATGGAACCAGGGGAAGACTGTACCGGCGCAAACACCGGTGGAGCGGCTTGAATCAGAGCGGCACTGTCGCTGACCGCCAGGCCAGCCACATTCGTAACTTGCACAGTATACGTGGAGAAGTCGCCCACTGCCAGGTTCGTGAGGAACAGCAGGGAGTTGGTTTGATTGGGCATCGCCACCCCGTTTTTGCGCCATTGAAACACCAGAGGAGCGTCACCCGACACGCCCACGGCAAAGCTGTTCGAGCCGCCGAGGATCGCGGCTCGATTTGTGGGTTGGACCACAATTTGAGGCGCGATTGCCGTTGACAGCGTGTACAGAGTCATCGAATACGGCGGAAACACGTTCGTGAACACGGGGCCGAGGCCGGTGACCAGGTTGGTGCTGAGATCCTGCGTGGCAGCAGCACCGTTAGTACGGGATGCTTCATCCTGCAGTTTGCCATAGGAGCGCACGACAGCCGAAGCTCTCGGCACAAAGCCCGCCACCGCCACCCTGCCGGTAATAGCCGCGTTGCGATCTTTGTTAATCATCAGCAAGGACAAAAGCCCGTTCGTGCTGCGTGCGGCATAAGCAGAAAGTTGGGAAAAATCTGTGCCCGCCGAAATCACGGAGTCGCCCGGAGCGGCAAGGTATTGAAGAAGTTTGGCCGCGTAAAAGGTCGGATGCCGGGTGTTCGGACCGTTGATCATGCCGAGGTCGCCATACGTGCGCCACCCGTACAGATTTGAGCTGAAATCGCCCTGGGTATCCGTGCCGTTGCGCAGATCCCACCACACAAACGCGTTGAACTCGGTTTGCATCAGGCGCCCCAGGCTTTCGGCGTAGTACAGGCCATTGACGAGGCTGGTGGATTGACGCCCCTGCGCACCGGCGTCGGAATTGTTCTCGGTCACGACCAGCTCGATATTGGTTCCTGCCGGTCCGTAATAATCGGAAATCTGGAGTCGCAGATCGGCGGCGTCCCTCGCCCAGTTACCCGAGGAAGCCAGCAGCGTGTCGTCATTATCGGCGCCCGTGGGGTTATTCTTGTCTGTCCATTGCGGGTAATGGTGATGCACCATGAAATCGGGTCTTGCTCCCAGTTGTTTCAAAGTGCTCAGGAGCACCGGCGTCCAACCATACTTCGTCTGCCCGCTCCGGGGGTTGACGGCGGGATGATCTGTATAGCCGTTTTGGTAACTGTCCTCGCCCGGGGCCGCGACGACCCCGATCTTGATGCTAGGATCGGCGGCACGCATCAACTGCATGTAACTTTGAGCGTGCACCGCGTAAGTGTACGCGTGGTTGGGAAGCGTGTTCGAGTCCGTCTCCCACGTCCCATAGTTTTCGTTGCCGATTTCCCAGTATTTGAACCCCAGTCGATTGGTGATGTTCGCGTGGCGCACCCACGCGGCGGCTTCCTCGGGAGTGCCTGTGCCATAGTTTACGGTGATAAATGCCTGCGCACCGGCGTTGGTGGCGATTTTGACAAATTTTCCAAAAGAAGTAACCCAGGCCCAGGTATTGGTTCCACTCCTCCCGGTGGCCCAATGATATTCGTCCGAGGCTGAACCTCCGGGAAACCGCAGCACCCGCGTGCCCATCTCGCGCAGCCCGCTTTGGGTATAGCTCGAATCGAAGTCGCCGTCCCAAATGGCGGTATTCACGGCGAACCAACGCGAGTCCGCAGTGCGGACGACGGAACCGGCATTGACGCTCACCTGCACCAGCGCCGGATAGGGTTTGGGTAATAACAGGACGTCATCGACATAAAAAGCCGACGAGGTGCCGCTGCTGTGCAGTTGGAGGTGGAATCGGGTAAAATTTGTGCGGTTCGCCGCTCCGAAAGCGGCGAGCGGCACGATCACGTTTGTCCAGGAATTGGCCGGAAGTGGATAAGGTAGCAGATAGGTCCCCGTATCGGTGCTTTCAGCGACCCCAACGATCTGCAACCGCTGCCCGCCGCTGCCGCCGTTGGCCCAAAAGCTCACGCTGGCATAGAGACCGGAGTTGAAGGCCGAATGCCAGAAGGAAATCGCCTCCCACGTATTGAGGGTCGCTTTGATGGATTTGGCCCCCGAGTGCACAGGCGAGGCGTTGTTAAAATCGCGCACCCCCCAGGACCAGTCCTGCCAACCATTTTTCAACACGTCGTCATACACCACCAGCGCCGTCTGGGCGCGGCCGGTGACAGCGAAGCACAAACCCAACAGCAGGCACAGGAATCGAACCAGCGAGACAATGCGAACCATAGATAATCAGGGTGGGACGAGCTGTCTGAATCAGCAAAACCACCGTAATTGAAAGGGGCGCCGGAAACCCGGCGCCCCATGATCTGAAGCAGAATCAGCTCACGCTTAGAAGGTCACTTGCACGGGCGCGCTGGTCCCAGCCGCCTTCGTGGGGTCGGTCACGTCGGTGGCCGTGATAGTATGGGTAACGGGCGGAGTTTGCGCATCGCCGAGCGTGGCACCTGTGAAGGTGTAAGTGCCACTGATCAGCCCCGCATCCGCCGGCATGGCGCCGAAGGTATCCGTGGTGGTGAGATGGATGGTGTCGTTCACGTTAGACACCACGTGCCAACTGTCGTCAACGGCATTGACAATAATATTAAACGGTACCCCAGCCTGCTGCGGCGTGGGCGTGCCGGTCTTGCCGGTCGGTGTCCCAGGAGCAGCAGTTTCGCCCGGCAGCAGGACTTGCAGCTTGGAGGCAACCTGTTTCTTCAGCCGGAAATAGCCGGAGTTAACGCTCGGGAGGTCACTGTCTTTGAGCAATCCCGTACGCTTGCCACCAGCGTCATAGGTGGTGAGTTCCAAGTCGCTCCATGGCCCATTCACGCTAGCGGCTTTTTGCGGGCCAAAGCCGGTGGCCGGCAAGGTCCAACTCAGCCAGATTGGGTTGGTTGTCGACACCCATTGCACGCCGTTGGGGGACGTAGCGACGGTTCTCCACAAGTTCGTATCCGGAGCGGCCGCCAGGAAGTCCGAGTCGATGGCACCCGCGGCGCCAGTGATCTTGGCATGGCTCACTACCGCGCTTTGGCCGATACGAGCCGGATCGCCAGGAACGCCACCGATATTGACCTGCATACCAGGCGTCGCCTGGAAGATGGAAATCACGTCCGGCGGAATGTTCGTCGTCAGCGTGCTTCCATCGGGCGAAGTCATGGTAACCGAGGTGTTGCCTTCGAAGGTAATGGTCCAAGTGCCATGGTAATTAGCCGCGCCGGGCCCGCCCAGCGTGCCAGTGCCGTACATGTCGCCGTTCGAGTTGGCAGAATTTGTCTTGTAGCGCAGGGTGCTATAGGCGCTGCCATTGGCATTGTTACCAATCGTCCACATCAGGATGTTGGGCTCGTGCCAGTCGGAATCGGGGCTGGTCAGATTCCCACCGCCCGGTATCCAGTGCAGGAACAACTCGTAACCACCCGAGCCGCTTTCGCCAATCTTGCTCACGTTCACGCTATAGGTCACCTGTCCCGCAGCTCCGATCCAAGAGTAGTTCGTGGCCGCCGTGCGGATTTCTTGGCGGTCGTACTGGCCTTGGCTGGCGGCGATAAAATTCGCACCGGCCACTGCTTTCACGGGCGCGGTCACAGTTGGCGGAGGCGGGACATCGCCGCCCTTCAACACCACGTTATCGATCCAGAATCCGTAGGTGCCGTTATTGGTGACCACGTGGCCAATCCTCCAATCAGTAGGATTCGTAGGATCAGGCGGATTGCAGATCCATTTCCGGATCCAAACACCGTAAGCTGCAGTGAGATTTGGCAGAGTCGGATTAATGGGAATGCTAATATGGGTCCAACCGTTGGCCGCCGCCGCCACAATTGGCAAATTCGTGAGCCCCTGGCCCTCACCATTCCCATACAGCGCCTGAATATTCAGGCCCGAATCAGCCCAACTCTGAGCGTCACCGCTGGGATAGTTAAACTGCGCCATGGGAAGGTTGGTGGCATCATTGTTCCACTTAAGGTCGAATTCTAAACTCTTGTATAGCGAGAAGTCGAAGGGCGCACTTGGATGCCACCAGGGGTTGCCGGCATTGACGGCATAGACGCACACCGGGGTGTCCGAATTGGTGGAGTTCAGGAGACCGGAACAATATAAGGAACCACTTGGGGTTCCGATGGCGTCCCATGCGAACTCACCGTTGCCCCAACCTTTGCCCCACACGCCGGCCCCGGTTAGGTCGGCGTCGAACGTGCCGAGAGTCATATCCGGCACTGCCCAGCTTGAGCTTGCGGAAAAAGCAAGGGCCAGTCCCGTTGCGGCCGCAGCCAGCCATTGTTTTGGTGTTCTGTGATGTTTCATGCGTTTTTTTGTGTATTAGCGGGTTAGAATGGTCTCAGGATTGACGGAACACGCCTGCCTCGACTTCTTCCGGTCGGCGCCGAACTGCTCTCGAATCGCGGCAAGCGCGTTTCGCCAAAGTCTTAAACTTCATACGGAGGACGAATGGCAACTACTACATCGTATCAGCAACAATCCGGCTTTGGCACGTCATGAAAATAGATGACATCAAGCGATAATCCGCGTCAGGATCGTGGCGTGGGGGCGGGCGGACGGTGGTCTCCCCCCGAAAAATGGGCATACTTGGCCACGGCTTGCGCCCGGGAACGAACGTGCAGCTTCTCGTACATCCGCCGCACGTAAGTATTCACGGTGGGCACGCTGATATTGAGCCGCTCGGCAATCTCCTTGTAGAGATACCCCCGGGCCAGGAGGTCGAGCACCTCCTGCTCGCGCGCGGAAAGGTCTTCCGCCGGCGAGGCCGCGGGCGGGGTGACTCGAAAGGATTGCACCACCTTGCGCGCGATATTGCTGGTCATGGGCGAACCGCCCTGCGAGACATCGTTTAACGCGGAGAGCAATTCGTCCCGAGGCGTCTGTTTCAGGAGGTAACCCGTGGCACCGGCCGCCAGCGCGTTATAAATATGATCGGCATCCTCGTAAACCGTCAGCATCACGAACTGCGTGTCGGGCAATTGCGGTTTCAGGCGCTTCACTGCCTCCACCCCGCTCATGCCCGGCAGGTTGATGTCCATCAAGGCTACGTTGGGCTTTTTCTCGAGCAGGTTGGGAATGGCGCTCTCCGCGTCCCCCCAATCCCCAATGAGCCGAAACCCCGGGGCGCGGCTGAGCCAGCCGGAGAGAATTTTGCGTGCCGGGGCATCGTCCTCGATGATCGAAACGGCGATAGCCATGGCCTTTTTATAACTCATTGGCAGGTCGAGGGAACGTCATGTGTTTTGATGACGCCCCTGGTGTTGGGGAACCGTAAGCACGAACCGCACACGGGTGCCTTCGCCCGGGGCTGAATCCCAGGTGCAAACACCCCCGATCTCCTCCAGGCGCCGTTGCATATTGCTCAGACCATTGCCGCACCGCTGTCGCAAACCGTCCGCCGATACCGAGACCTGATCCCTGGAAACGGCAAACCCCCGGCCATTATCCCCCAGCAAGAGCGCGAAACCGTCGGCGACCATCTCGAGGGAAAGCCGGGCCTCGGTGGCTCCCGCGTGTTTCACCACGTTGTTGAGCGCTTCCTTCAGCGCGAGAAATACGTTGTGCCGCAACTCGGAGGTTAATGGCCACGCCGGAAGGTGCACCGGAACATCCAGGCGAAAACGAATGCCCGCCGTGCTCAAAAAATTTTGCGCGTAGCGACCCAAATACGTTACCAGGCTGTCCAGCGTGTCGTGCTGCGGGTTCACCGCCCACACGATTTCGTCCATGGCCCGGGTCAAATCGCGCGCGGTGTGGTAGATCTGATCCACATCACCGAGCACGGGCGCGTCCCCGTGAATTTCGCCTCGCACACTCTGGCAAAGCATGGTGATCCGCGTCAGACTGGCGCCGAGATCATCGTGGATGTCGCGGGCGATACGGGAGCGTTCGCGCTCCAGGGCTCGCTGCCGCTCCAACTGTTCCATCCTGGCTCGCAACCGGCGCCGGCTCAACGCAAGAGCGCTGGCACCCACCGCCATCGCCCCGAGGAGTAACAACGCTCCCTTAAACCACCAAGTCTGAAAGAAATGTGGCCGGACAACAAACGCCAGCGAGGCTCCCGTTTCATTCCAAATGCCGTCGTTGTTGCAGGCGATCACCCGGAAAGTGTAGGACCCCGGCGGCAGGTAGTTGTATTGCATTGATCGCTTCGCCCCCACATCCACCCACTCGGTATCCAAGCTCTCCACCTTGCATTTGAAACGGACTTTCTCGGGTGCGGAAAAGGATAATCCGGTATAACGAAGTTCGATGCGCTGCGCACCCGGCCCAATCTGCAACCGGGCCCCACTCCGAGCCGTCCCCGGCCCGAAGTCCTGCAACTTCACCGGCTTTCCATCCACCCAAAGCTCCTCGATCTGAACCAGGGGCCGATGGGGATTGATTTTGAAATCAGTGGAATCGACCACGGCAACGCCTTTGGCGGTGGGGAAGATCAGGTGCCCATCCGCCGCCCGGCAAGCGCCGGGCTGGAAACCGGCCGAAATGCTAAGCGAGGCCAATCCTTCGGCTTTTCCGTAACTGAAACAGGGCACTGTCGGCAAGACGCCGTCAGCACATTGCTCCAGGCTGGTTTTGCTGACACGAACCAGTCCCTGGCGCGTCCCGAGCCAAAAATTGCCGGACTGATCGTCTACAATCTGACCAATGGTCGTCGCCGGCAAACCTTGGTCCGGTCCGATACGGGCAAACTGCCCGTTCTTACGGCGCACCAGTCCGGCGTCGGCGGTGCCGATCCAGAGGCAGCCGGCGGCATCGGGTTTCAAGCTCAAAACCACATCACTACCCAGTCCGTTGGTTTTTAGCACCTGGCTGACCTGACCGTTCCGCAGATAACCCAGGCCGCCGCCGGACATGCCAAAGTACAGGGTTCCGTCCTCCGTCTCGGCAATACATCGGACATCCGGCAGGACCAATTTATCTCGTCCCGCGGACCAGGTGAGCTTGCTGTTCTCAAACCGGTAAATCCCGGCAGTGGTGCCGATCCACAACTCCCCGCCCCGTCCCTGGTAAAGCGAAAGCGCGGGATTGGTGAGGGACTGCAACGCGGGGACCGGCACAAAGCTATCTCCGCGCCAGGCCCCCAAACCACCGCCCCAGGTGCCCACAAACAATTCTCCGGCGGTCGTCTCCAACACGGACCACACGTAATTATTTGGTATTTGATTACTTTGACTATAATTGGTCCATTGGCCGTCCGCGAAGCGGTAGAGGCCGGCCCCTTCCGTCCCAATCCATAGCGAACCGTCCCGCCGCGGATAAAACGACTGCACCGAGCAGCCCTGCCATTGATCCGGCGGACTCAGCATCCGCACCTTGCGCGTGCGCAGCCCATTCAACCCGTTGCCGGTGCCGATCCAGATATTGCCTTCATGATCCTCGCAGAGGGCCCGCACCCAGTCGTGCGAAAGGCCGTTCGGACGATCAAACTGCAAAGGGTCCTGCTGATTACCGAGCATCCACATGCCAGAACGTGTGGTCCCCAATAGCACACGCCCCGCCTCGGTCTCCAGCATGCAACTGGGAGGCACGCGCAGGCCTCCTGTCGGCAATTCCTCGGCCGTCATGCGCCCGCCTTTCCATTTGCGCACCCGGTCCGAACTGAGCAGCCAGAGCCCCCCGTCCCGTGCCGCACAAATGCCGTCCACCTCCCCAACTCCTTCCGCCGTCACGGGAGCAAGGACCCCGCCCCGGATGGCCGCCAATTTGCGCTCCGTCACCGCCCAAAGGGCCCCATCCCGGGTCCGCGCCAGCAGCACCTTGCCTTTGGGAAAAGTATCACCCAGCAAACGCAGGCGCCGGGCGTCCGACAACCTCAGGAGCTCGCCAACCGCGTTGAGGAGCCACAACTGGTTCTGCTCATCGGCCGCGATCGCTTCAATGGGCCCTCCTGACCAACCCGGAGCCAGGGGCCAATTCTGAAAAGTCCCATCCTTATAGCGGCTCAATCCGCCAGTCTCGTGGCCAATCCAAAGCGTCCCTTCGCCATCCTCGAACAAGGCGGTGATCAGGCCGTTCTGCAACCCGCTGGTCGAGGCGTCGAAGGCCACGAACCGCACGCCATCAAAGCGCAGCAAACCATGATAGGTGCCGAGCCAAAGGTAACCTTCCCTGCCCTGCAAGATGCACGTGACGCCGTTGTATTGCCAGGGCTCCCCCGGCTGCCAGATGTCATACTGCGCGCGCAAGGCCGCAGCCGCGTCACCATTTCCCGTCGCACTACGCACCGACTCCGGAGAAAGCAAGAGGGAACAGCCCAGCAAGGCGGCGAAGGTCTTCCGGATACAGCGTGAGGGGTCCACAAACACAACGAGGAATTTTCCCGATTTGACAAGCGCAAAGCAAGCCCCAACGCCACCTCCCGAGGCCAAAGCCAAGTGTCCGAAGGTCCGTTTCCAGCGCTCCGGAAGCGCGACTGGAGCACCGGCCGAACGCCGGAATCGGAGCTCCACGCAGCGCTTCGAGGCGGGCTATTTCCCCGCAAACCGCCGGCCAAACCAGTCCAGACCGTGCTTGCCCAGAAACGCCGCGCCATACAGGAAACCGAGCAGCGCCACGTCGGTGGGGCCAACCGGGTAATCCAGACGATAAGCAATGGCAAATCCCAGCAACGCAGCGCCACCGCCAAGACTGCAAGCCAGGAGTGAGAATTGTCGCATATTGCGGGCGACCAGGCGGGCGGTCAACGGCGGGATGAGGAGAAAACCGAACGTCACCAGCGGCCCCACGCTAAGCACTGCGACCGATATCGTGAGCCCGATCAGCACGAACAGGAACAAATCCCAGGCCAGCACATTCTTCTTCAGCGTGACGGCCATCTCGGGATCGAAGGAAACCAGCAGAAACTCTTTCTGAAACAGGAAAAGACTGAGGCCCACAAAACCGAACGAGAGCAACGTCAACCACAATTCCGGGTCCGGCACGGCGATAATCTCGCCCCGCAGAAGATCCAACAAGCCGCGTTCGCCCATCGGGTTCTTTACCAGGAGCAGAATGCTCCAGGCGCCGGCTAAAACGTACATAGTGCCGACGCGGCCTTCCACCAACCCGCGACCGCGGCGTTCGAGAAAGGCCAGCAGCAGCAATGCCGCAATCGTGAATCCCAGACCTCCGACAAATGCCAGCAGGCGTTCGTCTCCGGCAAAATGGGCAAAGTGGGTGTGACTTATCAGCCCGAGGGCCGGTAATGAAAACGCAAAGGCGATTCCCGTGGAGGAAATCTGAGGCAGCGCCACCCCCATAAAAATGAGTCGGCGCAGGATCAGGAAGATGCCGATGGCCGGGCACGCAAAACCGACGAGCAATGACACGTAGACGGAGTTGCGCAGCAAAAAGTGCGGGTCGAGAATTTCGCGCAGCGTGTCCATGTCAGTCCAGTTCCAATTCCATGATTTCTTCGATCTTCTCCCGGCTCAACAGTTCGCCGACCGGGCCGAACAGCACCTGCCCCTGGTGAAGCCAGATCACCTGTTCCACGGATTTGCGCACCGCCGCGAGGTCGTGATTCACCATCAGGATGGTGAGGTGTTGTTCCTGGTGCAGGCGCCGCAACAGGTCCATTACGGCCTGGGTGGCGGCCGCGTCGATACCGGCCGTGGGCTCGTCCAGCAACAGCAAATCCGGCCGGGTGGCCAGCGCTCGCGCAATCAACACCCGCTGCCGCTGCCCACCGGATAGCTGGGCAAATGGCCGGCGGCTCAAATCATCCGTCCCAGTCTCGCGCAAACAATGATGCGCCCAGTCCCGTTCCACCCGCCCAAAGAACCGACCGGGCCGAACCCGGCCACAAGCGCCCATGAGCACCACTTCGAAACTCGAGAGCAGGAAAATGGAGTCGAGGGCTTCCCGCTGGGGCACATAGCCCAACACCTGGGGGCGCCCCCCCGTTTCGCCAAAAGTCACCCGCCCTCCCAGCGGCGGGATGATGCGCAAAATCGTCTTGATCAGCGTGGACTTGCCGGCCCCGTTGCTCCCGAGCAGACCGGTGAAACTCCCTCGCTGCAGGCTGAAGTTAATTCCGCCCAGCACCAACCTCGAGCCGTAACCGATGGCCACATCCTCGAGCTCTAAAATGGATTCCTGCATGGCTACTGCTTTGATGTCCAAAACTGTCCCGGAACTCTGTCGGCAATCGTGTCCGCGCAGCGCCAGGACTGACTCTTCATTGTGTGGCCGGGGTTGATTCCTTTGCCGCTGCCAGCAGCGCCTTGAGGTTGTAATCGATCAACTCGAAGTAGGTCTTCACCTCGGGCACACCGCCCACCATGATGGGAAGCTTGACGAGGCTCGCCCCGGTCTGAGCTGCGATCTGGTTTGGCACCCGGTCGCTGAATTGGGGCTCGCGCACCACGATGTGGCAATGCTCGGTTTTCATCAGCGCGATGGTGTCGGCCACATGCCTGGCCGTCGGCTCAATCCCATGACGCAGCTCGATGGTTCCCAGGTAAATCAGGCCATACCGATGATTAAAGTAGACCCACTCGTTGTGGTAGGAAATGAACTTCACTCCTTTCAATGGCCCGGCCAAATCCTTCCACTCGGCTATCTTTTGATCCAATTTCGCCAGGTAAGCATCCCGTCCGGCCTTAAACTCGGCCTCATGTTCCGGGAAGTTTTGCACCAGGCCCTCGCAAATCGTCTGCACGGCCATTTTGCCGAGCACCGGGTCCAGGTTGTAGTGCGGATTTCCATTCGGGTGGATTTCACCTTCGGTGCGGCTCAAGCTCTTGGGAACCTCGAGCGGTGGGACGTGGACCGAACAGTCGATATACCCGGGCTTGCCTGCCTGGATCTTGGGGTTCTTGCAAGCGTCGATCAGGCCCGGCATGAAGGCGTGCTCCAGTTCCAACCCCTGCACCACCACGGCGTCGGCCCGGCTGAGCTTGGGAACAAAGCTGGGCTTCATCGGCACCCCATGAGGGTCCTCCACGCCCGTGGCCAGGCTCTCAACCTCCACCAACTCTCCTCCAATCGCGCGGGTGAACTCCGCCAATTCCGGCAGGGTGGTGATGATGCGAATCTTTTTGGCGGCCCAAGCCGGCTGCGGTCCCGCCAACGTCAAGACGATGGCCGAGGTGAATAACCATAATTTAAGTTTCATAAATTTGCTTTCTCGGACGAGGCTTCACCGCTGTTTGAACCCGTGTACATGACGCCCAATGATCGCGTCCCACTGCAGGTAGATCGCATCGGAGTTTTGCGGGCTGCCTTCGCCTCTCGGTTCCGTGTGACTGTATTGCAGGCGCAAGAACTGAAATTCGCTTGGATTCCAAGTGACGTAAGGCGAGTAGCGGTAGGTCTCCTCGCGCGGATTCGAGGGATTCTGCAACCAGTCGAACAGAAATCCGGCCTTGAACTGACGACTTAGCTTTTTCTCGAAATACGAATAAACACCCACGGCGTTCTCGCGGGTGAACATTCCAGGCATGGTCTCGAAGTTCGCGGAGTTCACCAACACTTCGGTACCCCAGACATAGCCCTCGCGAATATTGCTGCCCAGAGGTTGGTAGCGCAGCGTAATGTCCGCCCCGCCAATATAGCGGTCACGCGCGACCGGGTCGCCAAAAGCGCCATCGGCCCGCGAGTTGGCCAAACCGGAGATGCCGGTTTCCAGGTTTAAGTTGGGCGAAAGATCGAAGTACGTTGAAAATCGCCCGAAATAATTAATTCCGCTCAAACTCCGGTAACCGGTGGGCGGAGTCGGTCCAGCTTCGGCACCGAAACCGTTACCCACGCCCGCCGTGAGGCTAAAGTAGTGCTCGGTGGGAAGGAGATAATTCACCTGCAAGCCGTCCGTCCGCGATTCGCCACCGATGTAACGGTCCAGGACCAGTGGACGGTAAACAAAAGGCAGGTCATGATCGTGCAGGTAGGAGAAGCGTCCAAACTCCCCGAAGAACCGCCCTCCTTGGACGGTGAGATGCCAGGGCAGCGAAGTGGTCACCACCGCCGCCTCTTCCACCCCCAGAGCGGTTTCCCCAGTCCGGGCATCCGCCGATCCCGCAATCACGCCATACAGCCGGGCGAAGGGATCCACCGATGCCTCCAGACTCAACTCCGCGGTTCGCAAAAAGGCGTCGAATCCACCCGGACGATCCTGTCCGGTCGCGTCATTACCGCGGCTGGTGTAGGAGAAAATCGAATCCATCACAAACCCGATTCCGGGGTTCATTTGGCTGATAAAAGTCCGCTTGGAAGCGGTGGTTAACTCCTCGACCCGCTGTTTCAACTCGTCGACCTCTTCCGTCGAGGGTCCGGCAGGAACGGTGTTGGTCGTGACGGCCACGACGGGAGCGGGGTTGGTCGTGGCAGCCAGGCTAGGCCCGTTGGTTTGCATGGCGGAGATTTGCTGACGCAGGGCATCGATCTGGGCCTGCTGCTGCAGCATCAAGCGCTCGAAATTGTCGCGCATCTCCTGTTGTTGCTTCTCGAACTTCTCCTGCATTGACTGCAACTGTTGTCGTAGCAGGGCCGCTTCGTTGGTATCCTGAGCCTGGGCGCAAATCACGCCCAGGCAGAGGGTGGCCGTCCACCCAAAGAATTGATTCAGCTTCATTACTTGTCTCTTCAAACGCGAGCGCAAGCCGCGCCCGGCAAGGATTCCGACTCCTAAACTTGGAAACGTCCTGGGGCGGCAAGTTGAAAGCCAGGGGCCGGGAGTCGATCAGCCCGTCTCTCAACTGGCAGCCGTGGTTGTCAGAACGGCCAATGGAGGAGCTCGACTGGGAGCGAATCGATAATCGAATACGGAAGCAAAGGGAAGCTGACGGCCGAAAGTAAATTCAGCACAGGCTGTTGGGGCCGCCGGCACCACGGTGGCGATCCCGCCCGCCACCAGGGGATGCTGCTGAATCTGTGTGATGAGACAATAATGCGAGGCATCCCCGGAGTCCGTGTGCAGTAGTCGGTGGAGCTGGGGCGACGACGCCAGGACGAACGTCCCGACCCAAAGCAAAAGCATCACCACCGCGACGAAACTCCGGCCACGGTAGCGCTCATGCGTGCCTGGTGTGCGACACATCACGTCAATGCATTAATAGACACCACATTTTTACAAACGCAAGCAGCCCGGTATCTCATCCAACGTCAAAACGCCAGGAACCAGGCCTGGAAAACCAGCACATGCCAGAGTAACGAGGCGCGGTTGCGCTTTCCCTGTTGATGCTCCGTCCAACAGCGGCGCAGCTCTTCGCAGTCGAAAAAGCCCTCCCGACGTAATCGCTCCGGGGCCAGTTGGGCCTCCGCCCAGTCGCGTAGCGGCCCGCACAGCCACCGGCCCATCGGAGTGCCAAAGCCCATTTTGGGACGCTCCCAAAGTTCCACCGGTACGCGCTTATGGAGGAGTCGGCGCAGTGGCCACTTGGGTTTACCCTGAAAGTGCTTAACCTGGTGCGAGACTTTCGCTGCATACTCGACGATGCGGTGATCCAGGAGTGGAATACGAGTCTCAAGGCTGTAGGCCATGGCCGCCCGGTCCACTTTGACCAAAACATGGTCCGGCAGGTAGGTTTGCTCATCCAGATATGCCAGCCAGGAGACAGTCTCTTGAGGCGCGCTGACGGGGCCAACGTCATCAAAACATTCCCGGCCCGCTTCCGGCCTGGCCAGGAACAGATCGGGGTTTTTTACCACGGAAACACGGTGACGATAATAAGCGGCCAGATCTTTTGCCAGCCATTGCTCGCGCCCCTTGCCCAAAAGGCTGAGCCATCTCCGTTTTGGTGGTGAATCCGGGAGCAATTTCACACCTGCCGCAGCGGTGTTGATCGCGCACGACCAGCCTGCGTGGAGGCCGGGGAATCGTCGCATCTCTTGCCAGCGGCGAAATGATTGCGCGTATCGGCCATAACCGTGGAACAATTCATCTCCACCATCTCCGGAAAGAGAAACCGTCACCTGTTGGGCCGCGAGCCTCGAGAGCGCGAGCGTGGGCAATTGCGAATCGTCCGCAAACGGCTCCGAGTACGCCTGTGAAACTTTCTCCGTCAGGCTCAGCACTTCTGAATCTTCAAAGCGCCAGGTCTGATGATCGGTGCCGAGGTGCTTTGCGATTCGCTCCGCGTGCGCCGATTCGTCGAGGCGAGCGTCCGGAAAGCCGATACTGAAAGTCTTTACCGGCCTGTTCCCCTGGGCTTGCATCAGCGCGACGATGGTGGAAGAATCAATGCCACCGGAGAGAAAAGCACCCACGGGTACGTCCGCAACCATCTGCATCCGGATGGTTTTGCGCAGCAGGTCCTCCAATCCGTCTGCGTATTCCTCCGGCGTACCTCGAAAGGACCCATCCTCGTCTGGTTTGGGCAGGGACCAGTAACGTCGAAGCTTCTCCGCGCCCGGAGTCGCGCTGCCATCCAAGGCCAGGGCCAGGATGCAGCCCGGGGCCAATTTACGAAATCCGGCCAGGATGCAATGCGGCGATGGTACATAGCCGTAGCGCAGATATAATCCCAGCGCACCCCGGTCAACCTCTCGCGCAAAAGCCGGGTGCGGTCGAAACGCGGCAATCTCGGAGCCGAAGAAAAAATGATGGTTGCTCCAACCGTAATACAGCGGCTTTTCGCCGAGGCGATCCCGGGCCAGCAGGAGCAGACGTTCCTGCGTATCCACCAGGGCCACGGCATACATTCCCACGCACCGTTGCAGCGTGGCCTCCAGTCCCCAGGCGACGATCCCCTGCAACAAAACTTCCGTGTCGGAGTGGCCGCAAAAGGCATGCCCCAGGCGCTCCAACTCGGTGCGGAGGCCCGCGTGATTGTAAATCTCCCCATTCATCATGAGTGCGAACCGGCCATCCGCAGTCACCATGGGCTGATGACCAAATCGGCTCAGATCAAGGATGGACAATCGTCGAAAGGCCAGCGCCGTGGCCACCACCGGGTCGAGCCATTCTCCGGAATCGTTCGGGCCACGGTGCCGGAGTTGCTCACCCATTTGTCGCGCCAGGGTCAGGGCATTTTCCGAAAGGCCGCGGGGAGCATGGAATCCGGCAAAGCCGCACATGGGCGGAAGTCTGGACCACATCCAAAGCAAAAGCAAATCCATCACCGATCCTCCCTCACGAGCGAAGCCGGCCGACGTGACAATCGCGCGACTGAATTTTTTGGCTTGAGAATTGGCGGAAAAACCTGATAATAAAAACATCGCTGCGTGAAAGCGCGCGCGTTCTTTGCCAGGAGTTTTGCAGCGTGAATTTTTGAATTTACCCTGCCTATGCTCGTGATTAGAAACTATGTCCTTGAACCGTAAGTGAGTAACCAAGGGACTTAAACCGTGTCTGTGGCCGACAGGCCTTAACTGGAAGTCGAAAGCAGCGTGGTGGGTCCCACCTGTTTCTAACAAGTTCAAAGGAACTGTTATACACGGCACTGGCGGGGTTTTTTGTTTGGGCGGTCGGAGGAGAGTGCTACTCTTCACGCATGGCGCAGCATGAGCTATTTCCGGGGCCCGCGGCGCAGGAAGCCAGCGCTGCTCCTGCGGCCGCTCACGGTCCTTCGCACGCTCCCCTGGCCGCACGCCTGCGCCCCCGCAACCTCTCCGAGTATGTCGGCCAATCGCACATTCTCGGGCCCGGTCAACTCCTGCGCCGCGCGATCGAAGCCGACCGCATTCAATCGCTGATATTTTACGGACCTCCCGGCACCGGCAAGACCAGCCTGGCCCATATCATCGCCCTGCAAACGCGCAGCCGTTTCGAACGGCTCAGCGGCGTGGAATCCAACGTCACCGACATGCGCCGGGTGCTCGCCACCGCCGCCAACCGCCTGGCCAACACCGGCCAATCCACCATCCTTTTCGTGGATGAAATCCATCGCTTCAACAAAGCGCAGCAGGACGTGTTATTGCCCGATGTGGAAGGCGGAGTGGTGCGGCTGATTGGGGCTACCACTCACAACCCGTTCTTTTTCGTCAATTCCCCGCTGGTGTCGCGGTCACAAATTTTCGAATTGCGCCCGCTAAGCGAGGAGGAACTGCTCGGGTTGTTGCGCCGGGCTCTTGAGGATCCCGAGCGCGGACTGGGTTATCTAAAGATTCGCGCTGAGGAAACCGCGTTGAAACACCTGGCAAAGGTCGCCGACGGCGACGCGCGCAAAGGACTGAACGCGCTGGAAATCGCCGCGCTGACCACCGATCCCCTGCCCTCGGGAGAAATCCACCTGACCCTCGCGGTGGCCGAACAGAGCATCCAAAAGAAGGCGGTGGTCTATGATAGTGAAGATGCGCATTACGACACCATCTCCGCGTTTATCAAGTCGATGCGCGGCAGCGATCCGGATGCGGCGCTCTACTGGCTGGCGAAGATGATCCATGCGGGCGAAGATCCGCGCTTCATTGCGCGGCGCCTGGTGATCCATGCCGCGGAAGACGTCGGGTTGGCAGATCCCATGGCCCTGGTGCTCGCCCAGGCGGCCTGCCAGGCGGCGGAATTTGTCGGATGGCCGGAAGCGCGCATCCCCCTGGCCGAAGCCACGATTTACATCGCCACGGCTGCCAAAAGCAACACCGTCGTCCAATCGATCGATGCGGCGCTGGCGGATGTTGCCTCTGGCCGCACGTTGGCGGTGCCGGAGCATCTGCGGGATGGATCCTACGTCGGCGCCAAACGCCTGGGTCATGGGGAAGGCTACCAATACGCCCACGATCACCCGGGCCATTTCGTGGCGCAGGACTATCTCGGAGCGGAACGCCGCTATTACGAACCCACCGAGCAAGGCGTGGAAAAGAAGATCAAAGCCCGCTTGATGATTTGGCGCGAACAAATGCAGCAACTGCGCCGCAGTGCCACCGACCCGTCCAGCAAAAATGAACCGCCGCACTGATCCAGCCATGGAAGAGCGGAAGGCGGCGCTGCGGTCCGAGATTCGAACCCGCCTGCGCCAGATCGACAGCGAGCAGCGGCAAGCGGCTTCCGCCCGCGCGCTGGGGCTGCTTACCGCTCAGAAGGCGTGGCAGTCCGCGAAGACCGTGGCCTTTTTCGCGCCGCTCCCGGACGAACTGGATCTCTGGCCATGGATCCGACTGGCGCTGGGCCAGGGCAAAACGGCGGCATTACCTTGCTTCGATTCCAAAACGACCGGCTATGTTTATCGGGAAGTGAAAGTGCTGGAAGAAGACCTGGTTCCGGGAATGTACGGAATCCGCGAACCGGGAGCGCACTGCCCCGATTTGGAACTAAACCGACTGGACTTGATCCTCGTGCCTGGAGTAGGCTTTGATTCGCAGGGGCACCGCCTCGGTCGGGGTAAAGGTTTTTATGACCGACTCCTGGCGGGCCTTCACGCGATTAAATGCGGCGTGGCTTTTGACGAACAATTGGTGAGCCACATTCCTACGGAGCCGCACGATGAACAGTTGACTTGCATTTTGACGCCCACGCGCTGGATCTG
The DNA here is from genome assembly GCA_002298785.1 of Verrucomicrobia subdivision 3 bacterium UBA693. Lineage (GTDB taxonomy): Bacteria > Verrucomicrobiota > Verrucomicrobiia > Limisphaerales > UBA8199 > UBA693. The sequence continues at coordinate 27,030 of DBMR01000024.1, read as the reverse complement.
GGTGAATGAATCGGGCGGGGTTGTGGCATGACTTTTTGGTTAAAGATACTGGAACTAACCGCGATGTTGGTGATGGGCGCGGTGTCTTGTTATTTGCTGCTCTGGTGGCGGGATCGCAGCATGTCAAAGGTCCGCGCCCTCGAATTTGAAGCCCTCCTGTCGAAAGCCAAAAGTGACGCCGAAGTGATTCTCCGCGATGCCCGGATCGCCGCCAGCCAGGAAACCCTGCAACTACGGCAACAAGTTGAGGATTCCTTCACGGCGCGGCGCCTGGAACGCGCCGAGCTCGAAAAGCGGCTGAGCGAGCGGGAGGGTTTGATCAACGCCCAACTGCAGCGCATCGTGGAGACGGAAAAAAGCCTGCAGGAACAAAAGGAAGTTCTTAAACAGCGGCAAAGCGACTTGGGGCGGCAGGAGGTTGAGGCGCAGTCATTGCTGAACCAGGCGCGGGAACAATTGCAGCAAACCGCGGCGCTCACCGAAGCCCAGGCTCGCGAAGCCTTGCTCAAACGCGTCGAGCAGGAATCCCTGCACCACGCCAATACCCTCGCCCGACATATCATCGACGAGGCCAAGGCACGCGCCGAGGAAAAGGCCCGGCAAATCATCACCGTGGCGATTCAGCGCTACGCCGGCAACCAGACTTTTGACAACACCACGTCGAGCATTCCCTTGAATGGCGATGAAATCAAAGGCCGGATCATCGGACGCGAAGGCCGGAACATTCGTGCCTTTGAAGCCGCCACGGGGGTAACGGTCTTGATCGAAGATGCGCCCGGCGCGGTTCTGCTTTCCAGTTTCGACCCGGTCCGACGGGAGGTCGCGCGGGAGACGATGGTTCGATTAATTGCCGATGGCCGGATTCACCCGACACGCATCGAGGAAGTAGTGGCCCTGGTCACCCAGGAAATGAATGAGGCCATTACGCGGTTGGGTGAGGACGCCGTGCGCCGTGCCGGTCTGCCCCCCATGCAACCGGAGATTGTCAAGCTGCTGGGCCGCCTGCATTTCCGCCGCAGCTATTCACAAAATATTCTGGACCATTCGGTCGAGGTGGCGCACCTCATGAGCCTGATGGCCGCGGAATTGGGCCTTGATCCACAAATCGCAAAACGCGCCGGTCTGCTGCACGATATTGGCAAGGCTGTGGATCACGAAATCGAGGGCCCGCACGCGATCACCGGCGCGGAGATTATCAAGCGCTACGGCGAGTCCGAAGCGGTGGTCAACGGCGTGGCTTCGCATCACAACGACGTGCCCGCCATCGGCCCCTGGGGAGGCCTGGTGAGCGCCGCCGATGCCATCAGCGCTTCACGCCCAGGCGCGCGCTCCGAGAGCATGGCGACTTACTTGCGCCGCATCGAGGATTTGGAAAAAATTGCGACCGGCTGTCCTGGAGTTGATAAGGCCTACGCCCTGCAGGCTGGCCGCGAGTTGCGGGTGTTTGTTCTACCCACTGAAATCAACGACGAGCAGGCCTATGCCCTGGCCCGCAACCTGGCTCACCGCGTGGAAAACGAGCTGCAGTATCCCGGCCAAATCAAAGTGACCGTTATTCGTGAGACCCGCTGCGTCGAAGTAGCCAAGTGACCTGGAGCTTCCGAATTCAAGCGGCAACTATCAGCGCCCGAGAAGCACGAAATCCTCGGAGCAGCCCGCACCCCCCTTAAACTGAGCCGGCGCGAAGGAGGCCTTCGCGCCGGCTCATCAAATTCAAAGGAAAACTACCGTCCCTCAGTCATCGTGCTGGGCAAACCGGTCTCCCAACTCTTGGGAGCATTCCAGGGACGAACGGAAGCGTTGTCCGATTCCGAAGAAGTTGTGGAACACCCAGCCATCACCGCCAGCATCATGGCGGCAAAGCCAACGAGCATTGTTCGGGATAACCAAGCGGGGATTTTCATCTTAGGACTTGGGGTTAGCGGGGATAACCTGGTCGCCTTCCAAAACTTCGCCCAACTGCCAACCCGGCACCACGTTGGCGATGCTGCGGTCCTTTTGCACCGTGCGCACCTTCACTTTGGCCACCAGTTTTCCGTCGCGATTAATCAACAGTTCGCCGTGCTCCAGCACGCCCTGGTCTTCGCCCACGTTGATGATGACAAAATTCCATTTCGGATCACTGACCAGCACCTTGCCCCGCAGCGAGGGCGGGAGAGGCACCACGTATTCGGCGGTCTTGTAAACGTTCAGCTCGTTCTTCAGGCGCACGATGGTCTGGCCCAGGGTCGCGTTTTCAGCTCGGGTTCCAGCCAGGGTTTCCTGAAGCGCTTTGAACTCCTTGTTGAAGGCGATAATCTGCTCCGGCTTGACTCCGGTGGCGGTGTAGGCGGCCAGTTCAGCCTGCGCGTCATCGCGCTCCTTGGTGCGTTTGGAAAGATCTTCGGTCAGGCGATCGGCCTTCTTGGTCAGCGCTGCGGTATCCGCCAGCGCCTTGTCGCGTTCTTCAGTCGTGGTGGCGAGCGTCTCCTTGGTGGTCTTCAGCTCGGCGGAAGTCTTGGCCAACTCCTTCTTGGTGCTGTCCCGCTCCTTTTCCGCAGAGGCCCGGGCGGTCTGCTCGTTCACCCAGTTTGTGTGCAGCGTGACGATCTTTTCTTTTACCATCACGAAATTTAGAGCGCCTACCGCCAAGCCGGCAATAATGGCCACAATCAGACTGATTCGAATCAACATGATGTTCGTCGATTAACTTGTTCCTTGAAAAGCCTAGTCGGTGCCCAGGTAAGTGTCAACGCTCCTTTATATTTTTGCATTACGTCCCTTAACACCATGAGCAGAGTGTCGATAAGCATCCAACCCCGGGCGCTACGACCATCCGGTTGTTAGTTTGCTTTACCTCGCCACCATCCTGTTGTAGGGTGTCGCCATGCGGGCCGCTTCACATCGAACCGACGCGAACCCCCGGCGCAAGCCGGTCGGGCTGGGCGCCGCGTGCCCGCCTCTCACGCCGCCGTAGCTGCCTTTCCCTACCGGCCTTCCGCTCGCGCCTTTAGCGCAGCGGCGCAACCCAGTCCCTTCGTAACCTTTAAAGCGATGTTATTTTTTATGGAACAGGAAATCTCCCGGCGGCGCACGTTCGCGATCATTTCGCACCCGGACGCCGGCAAAACAACATTGACCGAAAAATTTCTGTTGTACGGCGGCGCCGTGCAACTGGCGGGATCGGTGACCGCGCGCAAAAACCAGCGCGCCACCACTTCCGACTGGATGGAGCTGGAGCGGCAACGCGGCATCTCGGTGAGTTCCACGGTGCTGCAGTTTGACTACCGCGGCTTTTGCGTGAACCTGCTGGACACCCCCGGTCACAAGGACTTCTCCGAAGACACTTACCGGGTGCTGACAGCGGTGGATTCGGCGGTCATGGTCATCGACGCCGGCAAAGGTATCGAGAGCCAGACGCGCAAACTTTTTGAAGTCTGCCGCCAGCGCGGCGTCCCCATCTTCACGTTCATGAACAAAATGGACCGCCCCGCCCGCGACCCGCTTTCGCTCCTGGATGAATTGGAGCGGGTGCTGGGGATTGCGGCCTGCCCCATCAATTGGCCCCTGGGCGATGGCCCGGATTTCCGGGGCGTGTACGATCGGCGAGCCAACCTGGTCCACTTTTTTGAGCGGGTGCCGGGCGGCGAATACCGCGCACCGGTTTCGGTCCACGGTCTTGCCGATCCCGCCGTGCGCGAACAAATGAGCGATGAAGTCTATGCGCGCACTGTCGACGAACTGGCAATGCTGGAGGGCGCCGGCGCCGCGTTCGATGCCGAGGCCATTCTCGCGGGAAAACTCACGCCGGTTTTCTTCGGCAGTGCCGTGAACAACTTCGGCGTGCAACTGCTGCTGGACGCTTTCCTCGAGACCGCACCGTCGCCACGGCCCCGCACGGCCGGCGGAAAGATCGTCCCCACCGCCGGTGCCGGTTTTTCCGGTTTCATTTTCAAGATCCAGGCCAATATGGATCCCAAACACCGGGACCGCCTTGCCTTCATCCGAATTTGCGCCGGAAAATTCGAACGCGACATGAGCGTGGTACATACCCGCACCGGACGGAAACTGCGGCTCTCCAGTTCCCATAAGATCTTCGGACGCGATCGCGAAACGGTGGATGAGGCCTATCCCGGGGATGTGGTCGGCCTGGTCGGGCACGCGGATTTTCGCATTGGAGACACCCTGGCGGAGGACCCGAACCTGGTTTATCGCGAGATTCCCCGTTTCACCCCTGAGTGTTTCGCCTGGCTGCAAAGCCCCAGCACCGCGCAGTTCAAACGTTTCCGTGAGGGCCTGGAGCAACTGTTGCAGGAAGGGGTGGTGCAGGCGTTCACCCTCAAGGATTCAGCCCAGCGCGTGCCGCTGCTCGGCGCGGTCGGCCCCCTGCAATTTGAGGTGGTGCAATACCGCATGCAAACGGAATACGGCGCCGAATCCCGGCTCGAACCCGGTGCGTGGAAGATTATCCGCTGGGTCTGGACCGAGGATGGAAAACCGGTGGACGATACCACCCTGCCCACCGGAGCCCGCTCGGCCACCGACGCCGCCGGCAACCCGGTGATTCTCTTCAACGACCAATGGAGTTGTGAGTTCTTCGCCGACCGGCATCCGAAGGTCCGTCTGGCGGCACTGCCACCCGGCTCTCAAATGCACACCGATGCTGAGACGGGCGCGGCAGCACTCAGCTAACTCAAAGTGCAAATGCAGTATTCGCCGGACGCGGCGGCAAAGCCCAGCGCGGCAAGACCACTAATAAAATCCGAGGCGTCTTTCGGAATCCACTGATGGGACGTTAGACGAGGGGGCTTCTCCCACAGCCATACCCCTCCACGATCCTGCGTGGTTGGGTAAACTGTTAGAGCTGTGCTCCCTGGCGCATGGCCGCCCCGTGAAATCGCACCATGTGAAAATGCATGCGTTTGGGGTCCACCCCGTGGCCACATAGCCGGCAAGGAACCGTACTCGCCTGCTCCGCCACCGGCTGCTCCAATAATGGCTCGGATCGGCCCCTGCGGATTCCCCGGGCACCACGCGCCGGCCTTCCGCCCTTCGACCGCTTGCCACCCGGCGACCTGATTCCTCGTTTTCCTGTATTAAATGGAGTTTTCGTGCCCCCAATCTACCATTGTCCACGTGGCACTACAACCATGCTCTGTTGACTATTTCAAAAAAGTGAACGGCACCAGATCGGGTAGGAGGTGAGGATTAGAACCTCACCGTCCTCCCACACCACCGGACGTACGGTTCCGTATCACGGCGGTTCATAAAGACCGCTGCTCGCGCAGCGTTGTAAACCAGAGCACCTCGTCCAGCAATGAGATGAGTCCCATTCGCCGGAAGTAGGCGGTGGGAAGGGCCGCGTTCATGTGCGATGCGCCCGCATTCCACCACGGGCCACGGCCATTGAAGGCACTTCCCCGGGCGCGCGCCCGGTCCAGTCCCAAGGCGATGAGCTTGCGCAGGCGTGTGCGCGGCTTCTTCCACTTCCTCCATTCCATGCACCGCAGCTTGCGCCGCAGCCATTGGTCGAGGTCTTCAAATACATTTCTCGTTTCCGCCACGCTGAAGTAACTGGCCCAGCCTCGGAGCTTGGGTTTGAGGCTTTCCAGAAACGCTCTCAGGTTGCGGCCTCGTCCCTCTCGGAACTTCTCCCGCATGGCTTCCTTGAAGCGCTCCACGGCTTGCGGAGCCACTCGCACCCGGCATTCCCGATGCGTCGTAACCGAGAACCCAAGGAACTTCCGGTTCCAGGGCCGGTCCACCGCGCTCTTCTTCGGATTAACCGTCAGCTTGAGTATCTCCTTAAGAAACCGGCTCAGCGACTCCATTACCCGTTCGCCAGCGCGTCGACTGCCTACGTAGACATTGCAGTCGTCCGCATACCGGCAGAACCGGTGGCCTCGCTTCTCCAGTTCCTTGTCCAAATCATCCAGCAGGATATTGGAAAGCAGCGGCGAGAGCGGCCCGCCTTGCGGCGTGCCTTCACTCCGCGGCTCCATCAACCCTTGCTGCATGATCCCGCTCTCCAGGTAGCGCCGGATCAGTTTCAGCATCCGCCGATCCTTCACCTTGCGCGCCACCCGAGCCATCAACACCGCGTGGTTTACCCGGTCAAAGAACTTCTCCAAGTCCACATCAACCACCCATCGCTTGCCCAATCGAATGTGGTCCTGTGCTGCTTTGACCGCCTGTGCCGCACTGCGTCCGGGCCGAAACCCATAGCTGTACGCCGAGAACCCTTCTTCCCATAAAGGGCCGAGTATTTGATGAATCGCCTGCTGGATGAAACGATCAAGGACCGTCGGGATGCCCAGCATGCGTGTGCCTCCTCCGGGCTTGGGTATGTCCACTCGCCGGACGGGTCGTGGCTCATAGGTCCCGTTGAGGATTTGCTCTCTGATCTCTGCCCAATGCTCCCGCAGGTAGCCCCGCAGTTGCTTCACCTCCATGCCATCCACTCCGGCGGCACCTCGGTTGGCTTCCACGGCCTGCAGGGCGTTGTGCAGGTTACCTCGCTCGAGCATTCTTTCGATGAGGTCTGGTTGTTTGGGGCCGGTTGGTTCCTTGCCTCCCGGAAAGTTTGAGCCGCTGGCCCGCGCCGCTTCGGGCTTCCGGCCCTGGCCTCGCGGGTTAGCTTCAGATGTCTCAATCTTCTTTTCTGGCTCTGCTTCTCTCATCGGGAACAAGGGCTCCTTCCCTTGTCTTCATGTTCAGCCCTTCAGCCGCGAAGCGGCCTACTATGGCTTCTGCTGACTTCTCCGGACGGCATCGTCGCAGCCTCTCGGCCACGCTAGCTTTATCGCACCGCCGGAGATCTCCCCGGGTATTGCGCACTGACTTCCACGCTTATGCCCGCCACATCTACTTCCGCAGCTTCCGTGCAAGAACTGGACTTTGAGTCTGTTTGCCCTCTCATCCGCTGCGGCTGCCTCGTATGTGATTCCTGTTCGTCAGGCCAGCGTTTTGCCTACAGCTTCCTTCAGATTCGGCCTCGCGACCGACACCCTTGCTGTTCGGCTAGCACTTCCCCTTGCCGGGTGTGCATCGGACTTTAACCAACTAGTCAGTGCGCCCTGCCGGGCGCACAAAGCAAAACGGCGGCCGGGAGATGATCCCGACCGCCGATGTTGGTTGGCAATTCTACTTTGCCGGCCGTGGTCAGTTATTCAATGAAACCAAGGCGATAGAACTTCTTGGCCGACGAAGGGGTCACTTCGTAATACGGCGCATAGGCACCAGCCGGTGTCCACGGACCGCTTAGGTCATCGGCCTGCAACAAGGTGCCGAGGGTGGCCCCTGGAGCCCAGGACAACACAATCTTGCCACCGGAAGTGCCGACGTTCAGCTTCACCGTTCCCGGAACATCGAAGCTTGTGTTCGAGGTGGTAGCCGCGTAGTAGATGGCGTATGCCTCATATTCCGTGAGGGACCGGTGCCACACCGCCAGATCGTCGAGAGTCGCAGAACCATCTTCCGCGTAGGCCCCGGTCGGATCCTGGCCGATGTTGACCGTATTGCCGGTGTCCAGGTTGCCGGCGCCCGCGCAAGGACGAGTATCCACTCGGATGCCATCCAGGTACGTGATCGCATCACCGGTCCGTTTGAACGTATGTAGCAGGTGGTGCCAGTTTCCATCGTTGATCGAAGTAGGCCCGCCATAGACTTGGACGGCGCCGTTCAAGCTGTAAGACCAACCACCCTGCTTATAGGACGGGGCAAAGGTAAGGCCCGCGTTGCCATAGGAGCCGGGCGCGCTGCACAGGAACGGCAAATCGCCGTTGGTTTGGCCCGCGTCCTGTTTGACCCAGTACGCCACCGAGAAGTCCGTGCTCGCACCGAGGTTTAGATCCGCCGGCTTGCCGAGCGTGACGTAATTGACCGAAGGAATCGAGTTCGACGTGCTGTAGAACAGCGCGCTGCCGAGGCGGCCGGGCACCAATGTTGGCGCACCCACCGCGGTGCCGTTGTTCCCGCGACCGGAAGAATCGGAGTAATCTCCATCGAACTTCAAGTGCAGGACCAGTCCGTTGGTAACATTAACAAACGGCGGATTGGGCGGGAGCATCGCCAGGCTCGCGGCAGGCGAGTTGGTTGAACCAGTCGAATTGGAGGCTTTCAACACGTAAGAACCCGCGTTGGAGTAGGCGCAACTAAGTGCCAGGGCGGTGTTCGTTGCTCCGGCAATCGCCGTGCCGTCCTTATACCACTGGTAGGTGATCGGAATTGGGCCATCGGCGGCCCCCGTCAGCGTCACCGTCGCCGCCGAATTGCTGAGCACCTCATGAGATGACGGCACTGAAATCCAGAACGGCGGAATCGGCGTCGGGAACAGGGCCTTTGAATAGTGATTCTGCACCTGGGCCAAGGTCAACCCATTGGTATAAACCAGGACCTCATCGACTTGCCCCTTGAACAAATTGCCGATGGAAGTTCCGCCCAGTGCCCCAATCAACAATGGAGCGGAAACATTGCGCTCGAAATTGACGTAGCCCTGACCATCCCACTGACCATTAACGTATACTTTAAGCGAGGTGTCGTAAACCATCACCACGTGTTTCCATTTTCCTGTCTCGATGACGTCGCTGGCCGTGGCCGAGGGGACATAGTAGCTGTTGCCACTTTGACTCACGCCACCGCTCCAACTGCCGGCCGGATAAGTTCGCAGCCAATAACCTTGCGGCACCGCCGAGCGACTGGAGACCGGAACGAGATCGGAAGCGCCGGCGTCCGTCTTCGCCCAGCATTCAATGGTGAAGGTCTGGGCATTAAGCCGCGCGGAATATGGCACGAAACCGTAGCTCTTGGAAGCGCCGTCGAAGGTCACCGCTTTGTCGGTACTGCCCACCACCGCGCCTGCGGCCCCCAAGGTGACCGGAGAGCCTGACTCGTTCGTGTAAACGCCATCATGCCGGCCCATGGAATCGAACATGTCGGTTCCAGTGGTTTCATTGAGCCGGAACCAAGCTTCCGGCTTATCGGCGACGATCGCCGTCTCATACGCATTGGCCGGAGCCAGCACAGTGATGGTGACCGGACCACCGACGATGCTGCCAACCACGTTGGTGATGTTAACGGTGTAACTGCCCGTCTCATTAGTAGTAACGCCATAAATGCTGTAGGTGGAATTGGTAGCGCCCGCGATGCTGGTACCACCCTTCAACCATTGATAACGCAGCCCGCCGCCGGCTGCGACCACGCTAAGATTGAGCGTGCCGCCCGGATAAAGCGTGTGCCCAACTGGAGGAGCCGTAATCGAGGGAGTGAGCGCGGGCAGGATTGAAATCACCGCCCCAGCCGAAATCACGGTGCCAAAGCCATTCGCGATCACACAATCGTAGGTGCCGCTGTCCACGGATGGATCCACATTGGCCTTGGTATAGGATTTGTCCGTCGCTCCTGCGATATTCACAGTGTTCTTGCGCCATTGGTAAGTGAGATTCGGCGTGCCGCCGGCATCGACCGACAGCGACAGAGTATCTCCCGTATACAACTGGTCAACCGGGGCCTGGGGATCCCTGAAGATCCTTACGGGCACCCCGCCCACAGCTGCGCCGTACTGGCTATAGAGTTCGCCCACTTCGAGTGCGCGGTTGAAAATGGCCACATCGTCGATAGCGCCTTTGAAATACCGGCTGTTGTTGAGTGAGTCGGCGCCGAACAAGGTCACCCCTTCAAACTTCTGGATCGCATGGGGCGCAACATTAGTCACGCCAGCGAAATTCGCGTAATTGGTGCGGTCGCAAATGAAAATTGCCGCCTGGGTCGGCTGCACCACCAGGGCGACATAAGCCCAATCCGAATCCGGCAGCAATGGCAGGCCGGAGTCCACATTCGGACTCCAATTGTAAGCCACCGGGTCATTCGCCCAGTTGTAGCCCAAACCCAAGCCACCATACACGGCATCGATAGTCAAGCCGGCCACCGTTGTGCCCGAGCGGCTCAGAATTATGCCCGAGGCTAAAGCCTGGGCGCCCGTTGCATTGAGCCAACCGCTGATTGTAACCGTGTTCGCCGCCAGATTCAGCGCTGGCACTGCCACGCTGCCGCTGGTACCGTCAAACGCTACGGAGTTGTTTCCAGCTTCAAATCCCTGATAGGCAGACGGCCGCGGGCCAGGAACTCCAGCAGTTGTGCCGGCGAAGAGCTTGGCATCCCCAGCGCTACCGAGACTTCCGATGTTTGGCGAAACCGGGTCCGCCGGCTCGTTAAAGCGCCAATATCCAACCGGGTTGTCCGCTAATATGACCTGCTTGTAGGGCGTGGAGGGGGCGGCGTTCGTGCCTGCCTGGTAGTGGGCCAGAATTTGGGCCGGACTCAAGGCGACACTATAAAACGCCGACTCATCCACTAAGCCCTGGTACGTGAAGAACCCCGAGGCGCCTTCCGCACGAGCCCCGAAGGTCAATGGTATCGCGCTGTTGGTGTTGGCTCGCGGGCTTCCCGCAAGCGTGGTACTCTGCCCCAGCACACCGTTCACGTAGATCTTTACAGCCGTTCCATCAAAGACGCCCACCACGTGGTACCACTGGGTGGTGTCGATGGCGACATTCACCGCGGCACCCGATTGATTAGCCAACCCGGTGCTGTTGTATTGGCGGAAGACGAACCCATTGCCGTTCGCCAGAGTACTATTGCCCTGATAGATCAGCCACCCATCGCGTTGCGTCGCGGGAGTAGCGGTAAAAAACACTGAAGCCGCCGGGCATTGCAGTGCAGCGGTTTGGGCCGGTTTGGCCCATAATTCGACGCTAAATGGGCCGGTGGGATTCCACTGCGTAGCGTATGGCACCCGCACGCGGTTGCCGTCAACGCTACCCAGAAACTGGACCGCTCCCGAATTCGGCTCGGAGACAATAGCGCCGGGCGTAATTCCGCGATTCGCCTGGATGTATTCTCCGTTACCCGCTGCTCCTAAGGTCCCACTGTTGGTCGCATAAATCGGAGGTGTAGGCGGCTGTACTGTCCCATTCAGCCGCCAGTACCCCACAGGGCCCTGAGACAGAACAGTGGATTGGTAATCAGCGCGCCCGGATAAGGTGGCCGATAAGGCCACCAGCAGAGCGCCGGCGATTTGAACACGGGCTTTATGATACTTGACTGTCATACCTGACTCTTTCTTTGAGGTGCAGTGGGTTTGTTTGCTTACGGTTCCATCAGAGCTGCCGGGCTTTGCCTGGTTCGAGCGGCACTGCTTCCCGCCCGTCTCTCCAGGCCCAACTCGGCTTTCTAAAGTCTCTCACGGGAATTCCTGAGTCTCGCGAGAGACAGAGATCCTATTATCCTATTTGGGTTTTGGTCTAAAAATCGCTTGATCAATTCCGCAGTAGAGACGTGCGGATCATCGGTTATTTCAAGCGCGTGGCGCGTTCTTGCAGCCAGGCAACATCACGGCTGCCCGGCGCCGGTATGTCCGCGCCCGATGTGGGGTCAGCTCCCGATTTGGACAGCGGCGGCATGGTGCTGCTTTCCAACCAGCGCTTCAACTCCGAATGCCCGTCGGCAAAGGAGAAGCCGCAACCGCGATTATGGTAGAAGCCGGGCATATCCGAACCCCACTTATACAAGGAAGGATTATTGGGAGAATAACCGGACATATCCATCATGAAATTACTCCAGTTCACCCGGTCTTCGCGCATGTCCAGGAACACAAAGATTTTGGCCGGTTGGCTGATCGTTGACTGCTTCGCGTAAACATTGAAAGGAGCCGCCCAGCCCCAACCGCCATCCGTCCCTGCCGGGGGTTGGCCGCGCGCCGGGGCAAATCCGCCAACGAACAGGTTCATCGACATGGTCAGAATGCGCGGTTTAACCCCGGCCGCCGTCGTCGTTACGGTCGAGTGGTCGGACGGGCACTTATAAATCGCGGGATTCCTCGTGTACTTATACAAGGGACGCCTCACCATGTCGTAATTAGGATCCCAATTGGCCCGATTGGCGCCATTGAAGTCCATATGGGCCCCGGACCAGGCATAGTTATCCGGGTTTGTGGGGTCATTATCCGGTGGCCCCATGGTGGCGCTGGTGCTGGCGTAAACCAGCAGATCATTGTTGTCGTCCGCATACATGCGCCAACCCAGCGCCAATTGGCGATGGTTATTCATGCATTGAACGCCCTGCGCCTTAAGTTTGGCGTTGGCCAGCGAGGGGAGGAGCATCGCCGCCAGGATGGCAATGATCGCGATGACCACCAGTAATTCAATCAACGTAAATCCGGGCTCCTTGCGCCCAGCCGTTCCAAGACTATTAACTCTGCTCATTTGCTTAACTTTGGGTTGTGTGTGCTGTCTGAAAATCTAATCCCCGACGCCGCCAGCCAAATAGCAATCGGCGCGCCAACGGAGATGGGCAAGCCACGCGCTGCCTCGTAAGTGTATTTCTATTAACCATTTCCCAAAGATATCCCCCGTGCGGCAGCTTCACCGTCAACCGAGTCGACTGGCGACAATCAATCACTTTGGTCGAGATTCGCCCCGGATGGTGAGGACGCGACCGAAATCCGTGTCCCCTTAGCCAATATGCTTCCCTCAGAGGCTCAAGACGCCCTGCCCCTGCTTCCTGCCATGCGCAATTGGAACTGCCGCACATATTTTTAGGCTGGTGCGCGATTCTGATCGCCAGCCTCGGATATTGCAAGAAGAAAATTTCAGCATTCTGATTAGTCATCCTCTCCCAGTATATATGTTCAGCATAAGCTGACCGGGGTTCGTTCCGGCAGAATTCTTTCCGCACCCACACCAACCGGACCGCTTCTTCACTAAACTTCATAGCTTTTATCCCACTCACCATTCCATTCCGAGCCGCCGATTCGGCCTTCCTAAATTCACCGCTTGAACGCCGCCAACCTATCGCTCTCCCGGCTTCCGTAACCGAAACACGGGCACCTGCCCCTCTTTAGCCAACTCCTACGGCCTCGGCATTGAGGCGGCTTTGTTTATTACACTATCTCTACTGTAATAATAGACATTTAACCACAAACTCTGTCGCCGTCAATACCTTTCTTCACCTTTATTAATTTTTTAAAAGAGACGCGCCTGGCAGTCCACTAGAGAAGGACTGCCAATAGTTGGAGCAAGCCACCAGAGAAGCTTTAACGCCCGGGTAGGCGCGAGACAGGATTTGACAGTCAGAACGATTGCTTCTAGCCTGATGCGCGTTGGTTAGCCAGAGTAGCTCAGGGGTAGAGCAGAGGACTCATAAGCCTTTGGTCGGGGGTTCAATTCCCTCCTCTGGCACCACTACTCCGCCGCTTTCCAGTCTATGTTCCGACTGGAATCTTTTGATTTATCCCTTGGGGAATCAGGAATTCAAGACTTTCAGCGCCTTCGAGGGGTTGGAAACCCGCATGATGATCGCCCCACTCTTGGAATCTGACGGGGTAGCCGAGTAGCAGTATTCGATGTTCACTTTCGCCTCCGCCAGGAGATGGGCGATCCGGGCCAGCTCACCGGGCTTATTGCTGCCTTCAATCATCAAAACATCGTCCTCAACCACGAGCGTGCCGTGCTGCTCGAATACGTGCAGGGCTTTGCGGTAATCACTCACCACCAATCGCACCACGCTGTGGTCCACCGTATCGCTCGTGGAAACAGCATAGATGTTAATCTTGGCCGCGCCCAGGGCGTCCGCTACCCGGGCCAGGGTGCCGGGCCGATTATCCAGAAAGATGGCTAATTGTTTGGTGATTTGCATAGGTGTGTTCGTGAAGTTTCAGTTTGTTATGAAAGAATTACTCACCACGGCTGCACTTCACCTTAAGCGAGTTTCTTCCGGATGCCAAACGCGAACTGTCCGATAAACAAGGTCCGCCGGCCGGATGGCGATTTTGCTCGGAATTACCAACGGAGTTTGCTAAGGTGAGTGTAGATGACGCTGACGGGCAATCCCAAGTTCCGCTGGCTGGGTGTAATTACCCTGGGAATCGCGATCCTCATGCTGGTAGCGGCGGAGACAGTCCTAGAAGGCAAACTGGGGCCGCTGGCCCTGGCAATTTATTGGGTCATCTGCATGGTGCTGACGGCGACTTCCATCCTCCTGGCATTTGCGGAAGCCCGGGCAGTGCAGCGCAAAGCCCGCGCCGAACATCACCAACTTTTTGACAGCACGCTCCGAGATATCGAACGGGAGGCGCGTCAACGCGCACACTCGGAATCCGCCGGGAAGAGCCCCGACGTCTCCTGAACTCCGGGGTGTTTCGTGGACGCACTCGCGGGAAGGAAAGCGGTGTCGGCCTGGAATGAGTTGATTTTCGAGATTGAAGTTTTAGAGCGGGACGACTTAACTCAGCATTGGAAATGAGATCGGCGGGTCCAGTCCCAGTTCCGACGCAGCTCTCTGAGAGCCGCAAGCGCGCACTCCTGGCGTTGTTGAGTGACGAGGAGTCCATGGTATACGCGGCGGCCCGCGAGCAGTTGCTGCTGCAAGGAATGGACACCCTGGATTGGCTGCGACCGCATTTGCTGAGCCCGGATCCGGTGCTGCGACGGCGCGTGCGCGAAATCATCGAGCACCTGTCCCGTCAATCCGCTGATACCAACTTTTTGGAGTTCTGCCTCAAGCAAGGTGAGGACCTGGACTTGGAAACCGGCTCGTGGCTGCTGGCCGCCACGCATTTTCCTCAAATCAGCATCGAGGGTTACCGCGCCATACTGGACGACTTTGCCGCGACCCTTCGCGAGCGGATTTCGCTCAGCGGCGAGGCCGAGGAAATGCTGCGCGGCATCAATCGCTACCTGTTCGGCGCGCTCGGGTTCCACGGCAACGAGGAAAATTATTACGAGCCCGACAACAGCTATCTCAACCGCGTTCTGGATCGGCGCACCGGCAATCCCATCGGCCTCTGCGTGCTCTACATCCTGATCGCCCGCCGCCTCAAGTTGCCGGTGACCGGAATCGGTTTGCCCGGCCATTTCATCTGCCGCTATCAATCATCCGCCACCGAGGTGTATATCGATCCCTTTAACGCGGGGCGGATTCTCACCAAGGCCGATTGCGTGCAGTACTTGCTGCAAGGAAACTTCAAGGTGCGCGACGATTACCTGGCGCCCGTCAGCCCCCGCCGCATCTTATTGCGGGTTTGTGGGAACCTGCACCAGATTTACCTCCGACAGGATCGGGCACCGGAGACCACGCGCTTGCAGCGCTACCTGGTGGCCCTCGCCCGTTAGCACGCTGCAGGTCCGTCCGCCCTGTTTCAATCAGGCAGCCCGCGCAGTTGCCGCCGCGCAATCACCGGATCGATGTGCACCAGGAGGAAATAAGCCCAGCGCTGCGTCAAGCGCGCCCACAATCCCCGCGAACGTTTCCAGGCTTCAAGCGTGATTTCCTCACAATGCCGCCGTCGCTCCTCGAATAGTGCCCTTGCCGCCGCCGCGTCCTGAAACCGCACCAGGAGCTCGTAATTAATGTTCAAGCTGCGCTGGTCCAGGTTTGCGGAACCCACATAAACAATATCGTCGATGATGATCAGCTTCGCGTGCAGGATTTGCGGTTGATACTCGAATATTCGCACCCCGGCATTTAACAGTCGGCGATAAAGACTGCGTGCCGCCAATTGGGAAAGCTGCACGTCGGATTTTCCGGCCAGCATGAGTTCCACCTCACCGCCACGCCGGGCTACGGCGGCCAGATCCCGACGAATCCGCCGCGTCGGCAGGAAATACGCCGCGATAATGCGGACCTGGCGAGCCCGGGCCAGGTCCTGGCGCAATGCGCGTTTGATGGGATTAAACACCCGGCCCGGCCCGCTCAACAACAGTTGGTCCCCCGCCCCGGAAACGGCCTTCCGCGCCCCATAATTCAACAAGGCCAAAAATCGTTTATGCTGAAAATCCGCCCGCTCGAACATCTCCTGAAAAGAGCGGGCCAGCGCGGGCACCAACCCTCCCTCGACCCGGATGCCCAGGTCGAACCAGCCTGATTTCAAACCGTCGCCCTGGTATACGGGAGCAATGTTGAAGCCGCCAACGAAAGCCGCGCGACCATCGCAAATCAACAGCTTTCGGTGGTTGCGAATGCCCAGGCGGCGTAAGGCCAGGGGATTAAACTGCCGCACCTCCCCGCCGGCCTGGAGCAAGGGATTCCACCAGCTCGAAGGAAGACTGGCTGAACCCAGGGCATCGACTAACACTTTGACCTGAACCTCCCGCCCTGCGGCCCTCACCAAGGCCGCTAGAAATTGTTCCCCCAGGCTGCCCGGCGAAAAGATATAGGTCTCAAGCAACACGCTTTCACGGGCGGACTCAATTGCGGCCAGCATCGCCGGAAAAATGTCGTCCCCGGCGGAATACCATTGATACCCATTAGCGGCAGAAACCTCGACGGACATTGGTGGCAAGGTATTTCCGGGATGGGTCGAATGCAACGCGCCAGTTTGCGCTTCCATCAGTAAAGCGACCCTGGATGGCCGCTGCCTCGAGGGCTCGCTGGGATTGCGAACTTCCACATGTATATTATCGTTGGCCAATGACGAGTAATGCCGGTAGCAAGACAAGGGCTGGATTCTGGGTGATGATTTTCGCCTGGGCCATGTGCTTCAATGCCCTGGCCGCACACACCAAGGTGGAACTGCTCCTCAGCCACGACACCGCCGTGCCCGGGCAAACCATCCTGGCCGGAGTGCGCCTGCGGATGGACGAAGGATGGCACACTTATTGGCGTAATCCTGGTGCCTCGGGAATGCCTACCGACATTAAATGGAAGCTGCCGCCAGGATTGGAAGCAGCCGCAACCCAGTGGCCGCTGCCGGAAAAACTGCCAGAGGAAGATCTGACCACCTATATCTACCATGGCGAGGCGCTCCTGATAGTGCCCATCACGGTGGCGGCGTCCGTCCCGCCGGGCGAATTGACTTTGAGCGCCGAGGTCTCCTGGCTGGAATGCCAGGTGCAGTGCCTGCCGGGCGCGGGGAAGGTTTCGGCGACGCTGAAGATCGCCTCGACCGCCCACGCTTCGCCGGATGAACCGGCGATCAAAGCAGGATTGGAAAAAGTGCCCCTATCGGGCGCCGGCTCTTCCGCCAACGCCCGCTGGGATGGCCCCGCAAAGGACGACTCGCGCCCACTGATCCTCGAATGGAAAACCAACGGGCCCCTGGCCGAGGTCGATTTCTATCCCAACCCCTCAGAATCCTACGAACTGGCCGGCCCAACCGAGCGTGTCGAGGCGCCGCCTGGAATGGTGCGCCTTCGTAAGATGGTGAAGACTCTCGACAAGACATGGCCGCACGAGATCACGGGCCTGGCCGTCCAAAACAACGGGAAGGAGCGCAAAGGGTTCGAGTTGCGCCTGAACCTGGATGGCGCCGCCGGGGCTTCAACTACGGCCACGACCGCCGCCCCAGCCCCAGCCCAGTCCTTGTGGCTAATGCTGCTCTACGCTTTTTTTGGAGGGTTGATCCTGAACATCATGCCGTGCGTGTTACCGGTCATCGCCCTGAAAATCCTCGGGTTCGTATCGCAGGCACGCGACGATGCAGGGAAGATTCGTAAACTCGGATGGCTTTACGGCCTGGGTGTGTGGGTATCATTCCTGGCGCTGGCGGGCATGGTCATTGCCGTCAAGGCAGCCGGCCACAAGGCGGGCTGGGGGATGCAATTCGGAAATCCTCAATTCCTCGTCGTGCTGACGGTGATTGTCACCCTGGTGGCCTTGAATCTGTTTGGGTTGTTTGAGGTCAACCCAGGAACAAAAATTATGGATGCGGCGGGAAGCCTGGCCTCCCGGAGCGGCTCCGCGGGGGCGTTTTTCAACGGGGTGCTCGCGACGGTATTGGCGACGCCTTGCACCGCGCCATTCCTGGGAGCCGCGCTCGGGTTTGCCTTCGCGCAAAGCGCGGGCATCATCCTGCTGATCTTCTCCGCTGCCGCGGCCGGCCTGGCGGCTCCTTATGTGGTACTGAGCTGGAATCCGCGCTGGCTTAAATGGCTGCCCAAGCCGGGCGTTTGGATGGAGCGTTTCAAAGTAGCCATGGGCTTCCCCATGCTGGCGACGGCGGTCTGGCTCTTCAGCCTGGCCCCAATACACTACGGCGGAAAATCGCTCTGGCTTGGTATCTTCCTGGTCTTCCTCGGAATGTCCGCGTGGGTCTATGGCGAATTTGTCCAAAGAAGCCGCGCCCGCGCCGGCTGGGGATGGGCGGCTTCCCTGCTCTTGCTTGGCAGCGGGTACCTTTTCGCCCTGGAAAGCCAGATGAACTGGCGGACGGCGGATCCGCCCACATCAAATCCGGGAGCCTTGTCAGCAAAGAGCGGAATCCCTTGGGAAGCCTGGTCCCCGGAGGCGGTGGCCCGCGCGCGCGCCGAACAACGCCCCGTGCTGGTCGACTTCACCGCCGACTGGTGTTTGACCTGTCAGGCGAACAAAAAGATCGCCATCGAAGTGGCCGCGGTGGAATCCAGGCTGAAGTCGATTAATGCGGTTACGCTCCTCGGCGACTATACTCGTCTGCCCAGTGCCATAACCGAGGAACTGAATCGCTTCGGCCGGGCGGGTGTGCCACTGGTGTTGGTTTATCCCAAAAACCCGGCCCAGCCTCCCATTGTTCTGCCGGAAGCCCTCACGCAGGGTATCGTACTGGAGGCGCTCAACCGCGCAGTGCAATAAACCGCCGCTAAATTTTGCGGTGCGGCAAAGGCCACGTGGCCGGCGCAGAAGCGCTGAGCACATTTAGTACAGCCTGATAAACTAATCACAGGCAACATTAGCTCGCACCCTCATCTCGGAGCTCGATTTGCATTTCAGGGATAACCTGCTAAACAGTTCGGCACAGCAAAATGACGAAGAGCAATCCTTTCGAAGAATTTGCCGCCCGCATGCGCCAGGCTGGATCGAGCGAGGCCGCCATCCGTTCTTTTCAGAACAACTACGAGTGCCTCCTGGCCGGGCACACTGGATTGATCCCGGAAAAGGAAATTCTCCCGGTTGCGGAACTCCCCCGCTTCGAAAACCTGCCTGCGGCGAGCGAGCGAGCGCCGCAAGCATTGGCGCACACCGTGCTGGTGAAACTCAATGGCGGATTGGGCACCGGGATGGGCCTGGAGCAGGCAAAATCCTTGCTCGAGGTGCGCTCCGGCTGGTGCTTCCTGGACATCATCGCCAAGCAGGTCCTGCATCTGCGCGCAAGTTACAGAATCCCCTTGCGGTTCCTGGCCATGAACAGCTTCAACACCAGCCGGGACACGCTGAATCACCTGCGGAAATACCCGGATTTGGGTCAACCAGCCGATCTCGAGCTGTTGCAGAACCAGGTTCCGAAGGTGGATGCGGCTACCTGGCAACCGGTGCGGTGGCCGGCGGCGCCGCAATTGGAATGGTGCCCCCCCGGACACGGAGACATCTACCCGTCCCTGCTCGGCTCCGGCTGGCTCGATCGGCTGCTCGCGGAAGGCATGGAATTCCTTTTCGTATCGAACTCGGACAACCTAGGTGCCACCCTGGACTTGAGTATCCTCGAGTATTTCGCCAACTCCGGCATGCCATTCCTCATGGAAGTGGCGGAACGCACGCCCTCAGACCGGAAAGGTGGCCACCTGGCCGTGCGGGGGAATAAGTTGGTGCTGCGGGAATCTGCGCAATGCCCCGAGCCGGACCTCGCCGCTTTTCAGGACATCACCAAACACCGTTTCTTTAACACCAACAATCTCTG
Source organism: Verrucomicrobia subdivision 3 bacterium UBA693 (assembly GCA_002298785.1). Taxonomy (GTDB): domain Bacteria; phylum Verrucomicrobiota; class Verrucomicrobiia; order Limisphaerales; family UBA8199; genus UBA693. The sequence goes on along the minus strand of DBMR01000024.1, from coordinate 7,406 downwards.
GATTCGACTCGACGCCTTGAGGGATTCTCTGCGCGCCAATGGGGGCTTTCTGCCGTTGCCGCTGATTAAGAATGCCAAGACGGTTGATCCGCGTGACAAGCTTTCGCCGCCGGTGTTTCAGCTCGAAAGCGCCATGGGCGCCGCAATCGAATGTTTCCCTAACGCCGGCGCGCTCGTGGTGCCCCGCGAACGGTTTGCCCCGGTGAAAACTACCTCCGACCTGTTCCTGCTCCGCAGTGATGTCTACCAGATCACGAACGATTGGCGTATTACGCTCACGTCCGATCAACCAAGCCAACCGCCAACCATCAGCCTTGATCCCAAACATTACGGGCTCGTGAACCAACTGGACGAGAAGACCGCCAAGGGCATCCCCTCGCTCAAACATTGCCTGGAATTGATCGTCGAAGGACCGGTGTTCTTTGATCCAGGAACTGTGGTGCGGGGCAAAGTGAAGGTCCGAAACTCGACCAACCTGCCGAAAAGCCTGCTTGCGGGAGAATACGCGGACCGCACGGTAGACCTGTGACCGGGCTCACCGACCGACGCGGACGCTCAGTTCTCTGCCGAGTGCAACCCGCCGGTGCCCGCACGGAACGCGATGACCGAGCGTTCGGGATCGGTCGGACTTGGCTGGGCACAGTTCCAGTGACAAACGCCGCAATGCACGCACTTCTCGCGGTCAAACTCCGGCACCCCGCCCTGCCCCGGATAGATGGCTTGGCCGGAACAAAGTTCGATGCAGATTTTAGTGCCGCACTTTTCGCAAACCTCCGGGTACAAAAACACTACGTGATCCGCGTAACCGGGTGGCGCCTGGACCTTGCCTCCCATTAACAGCGCGTCCTGATGCGAGACCAGCAATTGTCCGTCCAGCGGGATCGAAGGCCAACCGCAGCGATGCATCAAAGCGTTCTGGAGGCTAACGCCCTTGATCGCGCATTCCTTGCGCAACTGCTCAATTTCTCCCTCAGAAATCCTGCCCCGGTAATACTCTTCCAAAGTGGGAATGCGCTCGTAGGGACGCTTGGGGGTGCCTTCCAGCGCGAAGCGCCCCTGAGTTAGTCCGGCCAAGGCCATTCCGAGCATCCCGCGCACCACGCCTTTCTGGAACCCGTCCCGGGACTTCTCCGCCACCCGGGCCTCGCGTTCCAACCAGCTTCGGCGGCGACGCTCCACATAGGTCCGCTCAAGATTCTCGCGCGTAAACGGCTGTTTGGCTTTGAGCAACTCCATCACGCTCTCGGCCAATTGCGTGCCGCTGGTCCAGGCCTCATCCACCCCCGAACCGGTCAACACGTTGGTCGTGCCGGAACCCTCCCCAATCCGGGCGTAGCCATTTCCCGCCAGGTGCGGCTCCCCACGCGCACCCGATTCACCGAGTGACTTGGCGCCCCAGGACCGCAGTTTGCCCCCCTTCAGGTGGCGCCAGATGCGCGGATGCAGCATCCAATGTTGAAGGTACCGGTAAGACGTGCGCACCGGGCTGTCGAACCACGACGGCACAAAAATGCCCAGCGACGCAACCCGGTCCGGATGCACATACAAAAAGCCAAAGATCTCCGGCTCGGGGTATCCGAAGGTATGCAGCACTGTGCCTGGCTTCAGTTCAGATCCTTCCGGCAGATCCACGACAAACTTCATGCCTACCGCCCAGTCCCGGATGTGGTGTCCTTCCGGCAGGCCAAAAGTCTCATCGAGTTGATGTCCGATGGCGCCCACCGGACCATCCCCGACAACGGTCAAGGCGGCATGCACATCCATGCCCGGCATGAAGCCTTCTCCGGCGTGCCCTCGCTTGTCCACGCCCTGATCCAATAACCGTATTCCTTTAACCTGATGGTCCTCAATAATGGCCGCTGACACCGGAGTGCCGGGCCAGATCTGCACGGTCCCGGTGCCTTGAATCTGGGAACCTACCCATTGCATGAACTGCCCCATGGATAAGACCAGGCCACCTTCCTTGTGGAGAAATGCCGGGGTCCAGGGCAATTCGAGCGCCTCCTCGCTGAAGGGCAGCAACCCTTTGAAAGCCCTAATTCCCGCGTCGGCCGCCCGCAAGGCCAAGGAACGGCGGCTGGCGCCATGCGGATCCAGCAAATAAAACACCTTTTCCTCATCAACCCGGGCCGCCAGCGGAATCTGGCTCGCCTCCAAATCGGGAAAACTCTCCCTCAACCCACGCCCGCGGGTAACCACTCCAGACACGCCGAAGCCGATGTCATCCGCTCGCTCGTAACATACCACCTGGGGCGGCATGCCCGGAATCACCGCGCTTTCAACCGCAAGGGTCCCGTCCGGATTGACGAGCTTTCGCGAGAGGGTCGTGAGAAAACCGGCGGTGGCGGGGCCAAAGCCCACACAGACCACGTCCACATCCATGCGTTGACGTTCCACCGGCGACGATTCGATTGGCGGTACTTCCAGGCTCACACGGGGTAATCAAGGGCTTCAGGAATCATCACTTTGGTCAGTGACTCCGCGGCCCGATCCTTGGCCAGGCGCGCACCCGTCAGGCAACTGTCCAATTTCGCCCGCAACCGCAGGAACGTGTCCACGCCCGTCAACTTAACACACGGGCCGGCTTTCAGCGGCACCGCGTCCCCGGCCTCAGCCACGTCCGCGCAAGTGCGAGCCATGCTGTCGATTCCAGGAATGATACCTTCCAGCGATTCAAGCTCCTCGGCGCAATAACACGCGCGGCAACTCGACTCATCCCAGGCGGGATGACGCTGGTATCCGTAAATCAATTCCGCGCAAACGCGCCCCACCTCACCGGCGGCGCGGGCCGCCTGCACATGCGAAAGATCGCTCAGGAATTTCACGGTCCCCGCCAGCCCTTCCGCTAATCCGGGATTCTCCGGGCCTTTGGCCTCGAGTTCCAGCACGTCCAGAATAAACTGCCGCGAAGCCAGCAGCCAGCACAGGGAGTCCGCCAGCGGGAACGTCACGCTTTGGCGCGTCTTGTGATAGAGCTTCGCGCCGTCGGCATCCACCGCCTGCTGCAAGTACGTAAAGGTCCACAGCCAAAGCTGCATCGCGGACGCGACCGTGCAGGCGCCGGTGCCCGGCTTTTCCGCGGCGATCCGCCGCATCGCGAGGATCCACTGCTTGAACTGTTCGAGGAACAGCTCGTTGGTCATCGTAATCGAAAGCTGCAACCGCTGCACCGCTTCCGGGCCTTCATAAGTGGCTTCCAGTTGGGCATCCATCCACTTTTGGCCCAGGAATCCCGGGCAATCCTCGGTAACCCCATAGCCGCCCATGAGGCTGACCGCTTCCCGCATCATGTTGGCTCCGTAGCCGGTGTTCCACAGTTTGCAGGCGGGGCAATAGACATTGGCCTGGGCGTCGAGAATGGCGAATTGCACCAGTTTATCGGCCTCCAAAGCAACCACCCGTTGCGGGTCGGCTTTCGCCATGCCCGAGCCTTTGAGCCGCACCAGTTCCAGCGCGTCTTGCTGGGTCTTGCTGAGCGCTTTCATCGCCGCCCGGCCGCTCAAATTGTTGCGTTCGAGATACTGGTCCTTTTCTTTCTCCAACGGATCCAGTTCATCGAAAATTCGGGCGGCGGCAAAGCCCAGAGACGCGCTGGCCTCGCCGGTGGCCCAGATGTCCACCAACCGGTGCAGCACATCCTCCTTTTGCTGCAGTCCCAGTTCATAGCGCGGAGTGCCGGGCGCACCTTCGCCCCCGCGGAAGCGCCGCCGCTGATACATGATCACCGGCTCGACCGCCGACAGCAATTTGGCCGAGGTCATCAATCCCACGGTGACCCGGGTGCGGCGAAAGACCGCCTCGATAATCTCGCTGTGCGAGTATTTCGGGATGATGACGCCATCCTTGATCGTGTAACCGCCGATGATCCGGCTGGCGGGAACTGTCTGGATAAACACCGGATCCCGGGTGGAGCTAAGTTGATGCACCAACTTCTTGGTTGGGACACCGCGATCAAAAATCCCCGGATCGGTCTCCTCCAAAATCACCATGCAGGTTCCTTTGATCCGCGGATCGTCGGAATTCACGGCGGCGGTGACGACGTTCGCGAAGCCCATGTTCGTGATGAACCGTCCGCGTTTATCCACCTGCAACAGGGGTTCCTGGCCGTCCGCCCACTCGGCCACTCGCACCTTCCCGCTGAGCATGCCCGTTTCCACTCCGACGAACGGGATGGGCTCGGTCAGGGCGAACGCCGCGCGAATCTGCTGCCGGTTTTCACCGGGCTTGGGCGGGGCGGCACAGGTCATGTATCGGGCCCGCTGTTCCGGCGTGCCGCGCTCATGAATCGGCGCCAGGCCCAGGTTGCCCGCCAACGAACACGTGGCCGCCCCGGCATCCACCCAGGCCAGTTCGAAAGCGACCAGGGCCAGCGCCAGGTTTTTGGGCCCCTCGACAAACCCGCCATATTCGGTATCCAAAAAAGCCGCCGTGATGCCGCTTTCGTCAAAGGACGGCAACAGGCTGGCCTTGGCGGCCGTCCATTCGTGAGAATTGCGCGCCCCTTCGGCGACCAGGCGGGCGACTGGACCCCGCGCCACCGTGCGCGAAGATTGCACCAGCATCGCCAGGTCGTAGCGCCCGGTATAGCGCCACATGATTTGCCGGACGTCATCCCCCGGAACGGTTTGCAGGGTGGGCGTCGGTAGGTTCTCCGCAGTGGTGGACATAAAGATTGTAACTGTATGGCATTGGCGCCCTGTGACTGAACTCCCGACTGCTCGAGTCGGCCGGTCAGCATGCGCCGTATGACCCTTGTTTAAGAAATTCAGCCGCCCCGTGCAAGTAGATAGCGAAATGACACCAGCCTTCCGGGAGCGGTTTGAACGCAAATTTACAAGCCCGCTTAGGCAGGTGCGGTTGGATTTCTCCTCTGACTCCTATTCCGTATCCCATTCCAAAACCGATGACAGCCAAGCCTAACGATTGACGCCGTTCCCGTTATTTCATAGGGTCGTCCCCGCTCGGTGAGCCCGAAAACCGTTTCCCCCTCACCCGCACGCCGATCTGATACCGACGTAAGAAAAGCAAATTATTAAGAATGAGATCAGCCGCGCCCGCCGAGCCGGGGGCCGAGCGATGAGCGAATTACAGAGGCCCCAACCAAAAACACCGCCCAAAAAACGTGCAAACTCCTAAAATTCTCTTCTGCGCCGCCAGCCTGATCGCTTACGGCTCTCTCCCTCTGACGACAGTCGCCGCGGACGCAACGAGCTTCGGCGAATCCTTGGAACGTCCACCCTATCGGCCATTGACGCTCAGCCTGGAAGCCGGCACCACTGGACTCGGCGGATCCGTCTCCTGGCGCTTTGCGGATCATTGGGGAGTGCGCTCCGGCATCGACTACCTGGGATTATCGGATAGCGGGTTTGTCATCAAGGATCTTACTTACGATGCGAAGTTCCGAATAATGTCGGAGCCGCTCACCCTGGACATCTATCCGTGGAAAAATCATTCTTTCCACATCAGTGTCGGCATTCTGTTTAACCAGAACCAGTTGACTGGTTCGGCGGTGGATACCAGGGTCCCTCCTTCAATACTCGGGGACCTTAATTTAAACGTCGAACAACAACTGGTAAATCCCTACCTGAGCATCGGCGGGAACTTCTTTTATTTTGACCGTGCTCACCACTGTGCGCTGGCCGGAGAATTGGGTGTGGCCTACACGGGAGATCCGAAGGTCAGCCTGACTTCGACCCGTTCCGGCCCTGTGATCGACGCAGCGTTGCGCGCCGAAGAGAAGAAGATCCGGGACTTCGCCGAGAAATTCATGTGGTGGCCGGTGGTCAAGCTCATGGTGAATTACTCCTTCTAGCCGGCGAATTCAGAGGCGGGAAAGATGCAGGCGACGTGATGGTGTCTCAGTGCTGATCGGCTCAGATACGCTCACTCGCTGTGTCGGGCGATCTCTTTGCCCCAAACCTAACTTCAGGCACCTCGCCGTGTTTAACGTGGGTGGTGGCACGTTGGTTATCGGCACCGAGATCGACCTACGATGAGGTCATCGCATTGCGGAAAGGAGTGTGCCTGTGCGGATCTCCGTCGCAGGAACAAAAGTCATTGTGGAGAATCTCGGGGAGTATCATCGGAAGTTGCCCTTCGACATGTGAGTTCCCTTTCAGCAACATTCCGGCTGCAAGCAAGACCGGGATTGCGCCTCTGTTCGCAATAGAACACCATTGCGCCGACCCGCCGATACGGACGTTGGTCACAGGAAATCGATGAACGAGCTCGATACCAAAAGGACACGAAACAAGGTCAAGTGGCTCCTCGGCTCTTTATTTGTCCTCGCCCTCAGCGCCGCGTCTGTTCACTGGTTCAATGAAAACTTGAATGCACAGCACATGGCGAACTCATGCCAGGAGCGCGTGGAGGCGTCGGTAGATCCAGTCATGTTGCAGTCGTGGGCCCTGAATCTCCTCAAAGACGGGAGCAACACACCATTGAACCGCCGTCTGCCCAGTCTCGATTCTGCTTGGCCGCGTGAGAAGCCCCAGGTCGGCGTCAGGCTTCAAGGAGCCACGAACTACGTCCTGGTGTCTTGGGGCGCTGAGACACTCCGCGATGATTGTCGGTGGGGGCTGGCAATCGGATCTCCAACCTTTGTTATACCGCAATACAGTGGGTGGAAAAGTCGGGCCTGGAAACCGGGTATCTTCTTTTGGCAGTACCTGCATCGGCAACTCCAGGCCCGAAACCCTGGAGACATCGAATGAGAGCGCCCAACCATCCGTTGGCTGGCCATAGCGGAAGCATAACTCACTTAGCAATGTAAGAGCATTTGCCCGTTTTGGCAGAGCTGGGCCGTTCGAAGCATCCAGAGTAGTCCCCATCCGCTATATGTTTCTCTGGAGACTCTTACGTTACAAGTTCCTGATCCTTTCGTGGCGCTGCGTGGTCGGGCTGCCCGCCGCTGGATTAAACTGGGTGAGGGAGAATCGTCCAGAACTCGTTCCTTCCATGCTCATGCGGGTAATCATTCCGGCATTCCTGTTTTATTGCGCGGCCACCTTCTATGTCTGCCTCGCATTCACTCGACACATAGATGAGGACCCGGGCATGTCCAGTTGGACGGCGCTGAAGCAGAGTTATACTGATTTCCGACTCCTGCTGGTTTTCGTCCCGATAATTGGATCCCTATTCGAGCCGGACGAGGACAAAACCCATTATGACCCTCGCGATGAGTGACGTGCGATTTCGAACCATTGGGTGGGGACGACGCCGGATTTCGCTCTCGAGCGCGCACTTCCGCGCCAATTACCCGGCGCGCCTGACCCAGGTTGTCGCGAATGAAAGCGGCATATAAATCGTCAACGAGGGATGTCGATGGGGCTGTGACGGGTTTCGGGACAGCTCGGGGCGCCCTTTGGGACGGCTAAGACATCAATGTCAGCGACCTCCGGCAAAGC